>JAQUUB010000004.1 GCA_028694115.1 Lachnospiraceae bacterium | reverse complement strand
AACAAAGGGTCCACCAAATGGCGAACCCTTTAAAAAATATCTAATTAAACTTCAAAAATCAAATCACCATAAGAAGGCATTGGCCAGAAATCTTTGTCTACTATCATTTCTAATGCATCAATAGGAGCTCTTAACTCATTCATTGCAATTTTAACTTCATCTCTAAAGAACACCGCTTGATCTTTGCCCTCATTCAAGGTTGATCCTTTTGCTGTCAAATCAATTAATTTTGATAAAGCAACCTTAGCATCTGCTAATAAAGCTGTCGTTTCTTCAAGTATTTCCTTTGAAACAGTTGCATCTGCACCTGCTGCAATAACAGCATTAACAGTGTCTGCAAGGCTCTTTGTATATTTAATAACTGATGGAATTAGAGATTTGCTTGCCATATCAATCATAGTTCTTGCTTCTATGTTAATCGCTTTTGCATAACCCTCGTACTGTATTTCTGCGCGAGATTCTAATTCAATCTTTGAGAATATACCGAATTTTTCGAATAAGTTAACAGACTTTTCAGTTGTAAGTGCTGGTATCGCATCCACCATAGATTTAATGTTTGGAAGTCCTCTTCGCTCTGCTTCTTTTACCCAGTCCTCTGAATATCCATTTCCATTGAATACGATTCTCTCATGTTCTGAAGTATATTTCTTAATCAAATCATGAACTGCTCCATCAAAATCATCTGCTTTTTCCAAAATATTACATGCTTCGTCAAATGCTTCTGCAACAATTGCATTCAGTACTGTATTTGGGCTTGCAATAGAATCAGAAGAACCAACCATACGGAATTCAAACTTATTTCCTGTAAATGCAAATGGTGATGTTCTATTTCGATCGGTTGCATCCTTTTTGAAATCAGGTAAAGTTTTTACACCTGTTGCAAGTCTTCCACCCTGTTTTGAACTTGTTGCTGTACCTGTACTAATTAATTGAGATAATACATCCTCTAACTGTTCTCCTAAGAAAATAGAAATAATAGCTGGAGGTGCTTCATTTGCACCAAGTCTATGATCATTTCCAACATCTGCTGCTGATTCTCTTAATAAATCTGCATGGGTATCTACTGCTTTTAAGATACATGATAAAACTAACAAGAACTGAATATTATCATGAGGTGTCTTACCTGGCTCTAATAAATTGATTCCATCATCTGTTACGATAGACCAGTTATCATGTTTACCAGAACCATTTACACCTGCAAATGGCTTCTCATGTAGTAAACAGGTTAATCCTTGACGTCCTGCAACTTTTTTAAGAGTTTCCATTACAAGCTGGTTATGGTCAACTGCAATATTTGCTTCTGCATAAATCGGAGCTAACTCGTGCTGTGCTGGAGCAACTTCATTATGCTGTGTTTTTGCTGAAACACCGAGTCTCCAAAGCTCTTCATTAACTTCTTTCATAAATGCAGCGATTCTTTCTCTAATGCTTCCAAAATAATGATCATCAAGCTCCTGACCTTTTGGTGGCATAGCACCGAATAAAGTACGTCCTGTATAAATTAAATCTTTTCTCTGTAAGTATTTCTGTCTATCTACGATGAAGTATTCCTGCTCCGCTCCTACAGAAGATGTAACTCTCTTAGATGTTTCATTACCAAATAATTTTAATAATCTTAATGATTGAACATTAATAGCTTCCATAGATCTTAATAAAGGTGTCTTTTTATCAAGAGCCTCTCCAGTATAAGAACAGAAAGCAGTTGGGATGCAAAGAATTGCACCTGCAGCATCATGTCTTACAAATGCTGGTGATGTACAGTCCCAAGCGGTATAACCTCTTGCTTCAAAGGTAGCTCGTAAACCTCCTGATGGAAATGAAGACGCATCAGGTTCTCCCTTGATTAATTCTTTTCCGGAAAACTCCATAAGAATTTTACCTTCTTTATTTGGTGCTGAAATAAAGGAGTCATGCTTTTCAGCTGTTACCCCTGTTAATGGCTGAAACCAATGTGTATAATGTGTTGCTCCTTTTTCGATTGCCCAATCTTTCATTGCACTTGCAACAACCTCAGCAATCATAGAATCTAATTCTTTCCCCTCGTCAATTGTTTTTCTTAACTCTTTGTAGACTTTTTTCGGGAGACGTTCCTGCATTACCGTATCGTTAAATACATCTTCTCCGAAAATTGCTGCTACATTCATGTTTTCGCTCATAAATAAATACTTCCTTTCCACTTTTTTCTTCAAAGGTATACACAAAAAGGGCATTCCTACCCTAGGAACACCCTTGTTCTACATTGTTTACAATATAATTTATTTCTTGTTTACTAACATAACCTAAAACCCCAAAAAATGCAAGTATAAATTACAAGAATTATTTTTATATCAATAAGGGTCATTTCCCAATTCATTATAACGAATATCTATTTTTCTGTCTATAGACGAATCCATCCTTCAATATTTTTCACTTCACTATCCTTTTCCTTCATATATATCTGGGGATAAATCACAAGCCTATCCTTATTTCTATTTAGTAAAGCACCCCACACACTAAAAGTGGAATTAGCAATGATATTATGCTTGCACTCACTCATCAGCTGCATATCAATATAGCTTTGTTTCCCTACATTCTGGTTTACCATTCTTTTTGATTCTAACCAATCAAATTCTTTTTCTATAAATTCTTTATCATCCGAAAAAATGTAGAAAACAGGTTCTTCTACCTTTCCCTTAATATATTGTACTGCTTTTTTATAATATTCACTAGAAAGGCTTTTAAAACTACTATTATATTTCTCATCAAGGTAATCACCCCTACGTACATGAATACTCACAGAATTTGTATTTCGAATTGCATCTAGTAAATTCCTATTGTCACAATCTGAAATATTAGGGAATTGTAATTCTACTCTTAATTCATCTAATCGATCTTTATAATATACTTCCTCAATAAAAAATCCTGTAATATACCAGTTTTTATTAGGATCTATTTGATTGATTCTATTCCATATATCGTTATTATCTTCAAATCCAGTTTGCACTATCCTAAAATCCTTAAAATGCTTCTCCGAAAATAAACGAATCAAACGATTGGGGTAATATAAAAACTTTTCTAATTTTTTTGCTCCCTTTCCTTTTATAAAACAGGGAATCAGACCAGTTACTCTAAAAACATCTAAAATACTCGCTTGATCCAGGTTAAAAAATTCATTTTGATCAAATATATTCGATAATTCATATCCTTGGTGCTCACTGTTTGCATAAAACCATGTTAAGTCAGCCTTTACCGCTATTCCTTTATAACGTTTTTTTAGCATGCTGTATAAGGAATATTGAAACATTTGATTCCCCAAACCACTTGTAAATCTTACTACAATCATTCATCTACCTCTGACTTATTTGTTATGTCCTTGCAAAATAACTTCGCAAATCCGGTCCACATCCTCAAGTTCCAGGCTTGCCGACATAGGTAAGGTTAACACATTCTCTGAAATTTGTTTTGCAATCGGTGTTTTATTAACATCGTATTTTCCTTCAAAACATTCATAAGAATTCGTAATTGGATAAAAATATTTTCTTGAAAAAATATGATGCTCTTTTAATCGTTCAAATACAGAATCCCTATTTTCCCCATATTCTTCCCAGAAAACAACTGGAAAATAGGCATAATTAGAAACCACATCTTCTTGTATTACATTCAACTGTAAGCCCTCAATATCCTTCAAATTCGAACGATACTGTTCTACTACTTTTCTTCTCTTTTCTATTTCGTCATCAACATGCTTCAAATTACAAAGTCCCATAACTGCCTGGAATTCATTCATTTTTCCATTTGCACCCACTCGATCAATTTCTTTTTCATTTTTGATACCGAAATCCTTTAGTCGGTAAAGACTCTTATCCAATTCTGCATCCGATGTTGTAATTGCTCCCCCTTCAATGGTATTAAATACCTTTGTTGCGTGAAAGCTGAACATAGAAGCATCTCCGTAATTACCGATTCCCATTCCCTTATAAGTCTCTCCAAAAGTATGGGCCGCATCATAGATAACTTTTAAATGATGTTTCTTTGCAATCTGCTCAATTTTTTTCACATTACAAATATTTCCATAAACATGAACTGGAAGGATTGCAGTCGTCTTTTCTGTTATTAATCCCTCAATTTTGTCAGCATCTATCGTATAGGTAACTGGATCAATATCACAAAAAACAGGTGTTAAGCCGCTTCTAATAATTGCATGTGTCGTAGAAGCAAATGTATAGGGAGTCGTAATCACCTCTCCGGATAATTCCATTGCTTGAAGGCATAATTCTAACGCAGTATGTCCATTTACAAACAAAGATACATTTTCGACTTGCATATAATTCATTAATTCTTCTTTTAACTTTTCATGGTTAACACCAAAATTTGTCAGCCATGCGGAATCCCATAATGGGCGAATTGCGTCCACAAATTCTTCAAAAGGTGGCATGGAAGATCTCGTCACTAAAATCGGTTTATCTTGTTTTTCCATTAGGAACCTGCTTTCTTTAATTTTTTATATAATTCTTTTATGATTGTCTGAATCGAATAAGTAAATAACGTTGCCCGCTTGTCTTGTTTCACAACGTGTTTAATATTATAAGAATACATCGTTTTTACCAACGTGTAATTTTCTTTTGAAGGTTTTTTAATTAACATGGATAATGCGGTCGTAAAATCCTTTGCTGCAACCTGTCTTCCATATTCGGAAAGTCCAAAATTATCTTCACACCACATGAGTAACTTCTGCTTTGTATAGCATTCTTCCGCCATAATATTTCTTTTTAGCTTTAGGGAATTCCAGTTTCCCTCACCTTCTTTTTTAACAAATCGCCATGCACTCATGGTTTTATCCATGCGATAGATATCTCCTTGAAGCAAGAGAAATAATAAAATAACTGCATCATCTATAAAATCATGCGCCTTATACAAAATACTATAATCGTATTTATGCTCTTTAAAGATATTTCTACATACAACAGTAGCTGTTTGTCCTGGCCATTTGGTTTGATACTTATAATCCTCTAATGTATAAACCCCGCTCCATTCATAAAGGGATAATGCCTCTTGATCAAAAACTTCTTCGCCAGATCTCCCAACAACCTTACAGGTATGTGTCACTCCAATAAACTCTGAATGCTGTTCCAAAAAATCCACCTGTTGTTGAAGTTTGGAGTCATCTGTATAATAATCATCCCCTTCTAAAAAGGCCAAATACTTTCCTTTACATTCCATAATGGTTTCATAGACATTCTGCGTAGGACGTCCAAAGTTTTTTTCACGAAACAATAATTTAATCTTCTCCGGGTATTTATTTTTATATTCAACAAGGATATCTCTTGTATGATCTGTGGAGCAGTCCTCCCCCACCACAATCTCATATGCAAAATTCACTTTTTGATTTATTACACTATCCAACGCTTCTCGTAGAAATGGTTCATGATTATAGGTAATAAAAACTACACTTAATAAAAAATTATCCATTGATTTCATCATCCTTTACTGAAAATACTTTCCCATCTTCGACTTTGTAAACATATTCACAATTTTTAATGGTGGTCAATCTATGTGCAATAATAATCAATGTTTTTTTACCATGTAAACGTTCAATGGCTTCCATTACGGCTTTTTCCGTTTCATTATCGAGTGCTGAAGTTGCTTCATCCAGTACTAAAATTTCCGGATTACCATAAAGTGCTCTCGCAATACCAATTCGCTGTCTCTGTCCGCCTGACAACCTGACACCTCGTTCTCCAACTTCGGTATTAAGCCCTTCTTCCAGACTTTCTACAAAAGTTTTTAATTGTGCTTCTTCCAATGCAGCCCATACTTTATCTTCATTAATTTCCTCTTCTGGAATTCCAAAAGCTACATTATTTCGAATTGTCTCATCTGCAAGATAGATTGCCTGAGGAATATAGGCTAATTTCTTTGACCATGCAAGCGGGTATTCATGAACATTCATATGTCCATACATAACCTGACCTGATTTAGGAAATAAAATTCCCAGAATCACGTCTGCCATTGTTGATTTTCCTGCCCCCGATGGTCCGATTAATCCTACCGATGATCCAAGTGGTATTTCAAAATCAACCTCTTTTAATACGGTTTCATGGGTATTAGGATAACTATAACTTAATTTTTCTATCTTAATAGATGAAATTCCCTTTTCATGTGCTAATTCTTCTCCTTTATCCACAAGCTCAATATGAGCAACATCTTCCGTTTCCTTTAGATCACGATAGATTAAATCAATGGATGGCCGCAAAAAATTTATTAAATTTAAGTAATTACTAATTTTACCAACAGATGGAAGTAATTTAAATGCTGCAACTGCAAATGCTGCAAGCTGAGGCAGAATCGTAGACAAATCAGTTCCTGTTCGTAATTTGAATACGATAACCAGCATAATAGTAGTAATACATACCGTTTCAATCAAATATTTCGGAACCTGACCAAAAAAGTTTGTATTTACTAACGCTTTCATCTTCTTTTTTCCACAATTAACAAAAGCATTTACGAAGTATTTCTCTCTGTGAAGAATTTTAATATCTTTTACTGCACCGAGTGCCTGATTAATCGATTGATGCATTTTCCCATCATACTGCTGATTAATCCTGCCATACTCATTGACTTTCTTTTTTACTATCATCTGATAAGTGCCCATACAGATAAGCATAACAAGCACAACTGTAATCGTCATTGTAGGATCACTGATTAATAAATAAACACCTAATAATAAGGATAAAAGTGCTTCCGAAATAACACTTAGAACAGAAAGAATCAACTGAAAAAGTCTCTCTGTATCAAGCATAATATTTCTTACCATCTCCGAAGAATTATTATCTAAATGATATGTGTATGGTTTCTTTAAATAACAATTAATTAATTTTCCTGCTACCTTCAACTGATTATTATAAATATAGCTATACTGTGCGTAATACATAGCGACCAGAAAAATATTCTTCACGATATAAAGGATAATAATCGCCCAAACCAAAAGTACAAAGAAATCATCGACAGAGTGCACATGGAATGTTAAATAAACATAATTCATAAGCTTATTTTTTTGAATAATTTCCGGATTCGATATCAAAGATATCAAAGGCATTATCAAGGAAACGCCTACTAACTCGAGTATCGCACCTAAAAATAAAGCAACTAATAAGAAAATGAGTTTTATTTTTTGGCTCTTATCAAATATATAGTTCATTTTTTTTATGATATCCATGGTTATTTTCTCCCAAGCATTGCTTTTTGCCATAAATAGGGATAGAGCGCGCTAAATGCTTCTTCACCCTCAGCAAATGATACATCTTTATTACAAATAACATCTTCCACCTGTTTTTTTACTGATGTCGAATGAATCAAACTACATGAGTTGAAATCACTTGAATGGATTACATCTAAAAAGTATTCTTTCATAGGACCTTTCATCCACTCAACGATTGGAGTATTAAATCCTATCTTACTCTTACGATAAGCAATTTCTTCTGGCATAAATGGTGCCATTGCATCTCGAATAATTGATTTTGAATAACCACCATGCAATTTTGATTTCCATCCGATAGAAAATGCAAATTGTGCGATTCGGTAATCCATAAAAGGCATACGAATTTCCACCCCACTTGCCATACTATATTTATCGTAATTTCTCAAAAGAGTGGGTAAGATATTTTCATGTGTAGAAGAATACAATATTTGATTTAAGTGATCTAGTTTCTTAAACTTCTCATCATGTGAATAAATAGATTTTTGATTGGTTCCTAAGATTGTTCCTTTTACTTTCCTATATAAATGTTTTGTTATAATCTTCGAAACAGTATTATCACCTTGTGCCATATTAGAACCATCTTTAGGGAAACTATCCAAATAGGTGTTACAGATTAATTCTCGTTCCTGCTTGGTTTTTGCATCATCTAATGCATGTAAAAAATCAAATGTATAACCACCAAATAATTCATCTGCACCATGACCGTCTATCGTAACTAATGTTCCATTCTCTCGCAGTGTACGATAAAGTAGCATCATGGGAATTGGACTCGTTAAATACACATCCTCAAACATATAGAGAAAATCTTCAAACTGATTAATTACCTTAGTTGGATCTATCTCAACAAAGGTACTTTGAATTCCAAGATAATCGGTTACTTTTTTTGCATAAATACTTTCATCCATAGTAGTACCTGGAAATGTAGCTACATAAGCATGCTGCCAATCATGGTTCATTCTTACATCATGATCTGTTTTCGCAAGATGTGACATTGCACATATTGTTGCACTCGAATCAAGGCCTCCGCTCAAAGCGGTTCCAATTGTCACATCACTTCTCATGCGAAGCTTACAGGAATCTAAAAATAGTTCTCGAAACTGTTCCACCTGTTCTTCATAGCTATTCGGAACTTCTACAAGGTGCTCTAATGTCTGATAATATTTAACGCATCTCATTCCTTTTCCATCAACATACGCATAATGTGCTGCTGGCAGACGCTTTATTCCTTCTATTACGCATTCTTCTGTTTGCTCATAACGAACCATCATCTTAGGATTCGTAACAATATCAACATTTGGCTTTATGTCACTCATGATTGGAAGTAAAGCCTTCATTTCTGAAGCAAAAGCAAAACTATACTCCGTTCCCGGAAGCTGTGTATAATAAAACGGCTTGATGCCAAAACGGTCTCTGGCAATAAACATTTCCTTTTTTTCTCGGTCCCAAATAGCAATGGACCACATACCATTGAATTTATTAAGACATTTTTCTTTCCATTCAATATAGGAAGCTAATACTACCTCCGTATCTGAATCACTACGGAAAGTATATCCTTTTTTCTCAAGTTCCTTCCTGATTTCAATAAAATTATAGACCTCTCCATTATATAAAATCTGATATCTGCCATCGGCATAAGACATCGGCTGTCTTCCATTTTCTGAAAGATCTAAAATTGATAGTCTTCTATGACCTAGCGTTACACCATTTTCCTGCCATAGACCAAATGCATCTGGCCCCCTATGCAGTAATTTATTTAAACATTTCTCTGCCGTTTCTTTATCTAAGCGGACATTCATAGCACCAAAAATTCCACACATTTATAATTTTCTTTCCTTCCATCGAATTTCTATAATTTTCAGTATATACGAAATCTTAAAACCTCTAAAATGATATAAAATTCTTCCCGAATCTTTTCCCTGAGGTTTTTGTTCCTTTTTTTCTAGATCATAGAGAAATATTTCATTTCCGGGTATTTGTTTTATAATATTTGCATCTAATGGACGTAATTTCATTCCGAAACTCTTTATTACATGAAAAGGAATGCGTTTTGATGTCAGGCAGTATTTCGTGTTGTATCTTTTCAGTCCATATAAATCAATTTCCACTTTTCCTTCTACTGGTAAATAAGGAGCCAAATTACGATTCTCAAAAAAAGAATCATAGACTGACTGTGATTCACAAATATTAGAAAATACGAATGCTCTTTGCATCCCAAAGCATAAGGGAACCTGAAAATCCGTTTGTGCCTTTTCACTATGTGTACCTACATCAAAAAAATTAGTAGTGTAGGAAATTCTTGGATATAAAAAATATTTATTTTCCTCTATTAAATACTTAATATAATATTTTAACCATGATTTATCTGACCACTGGCTTACGTTACAAGGAACGGTAATATCAGATAAGTCCTTATTATCATTTTCTTTTAGCCAGCTACGAAATCCCTTCCATTGATTCTTGGTAAATGCCTGTCCCCAAGAGGAAGCAAACTGAAAATACCAATTATCATATCCATCATTAACTGCCTCAAAAGGTTCCCTTTTATGAACATTAAAAAGATGATTATAGAGTGAAACACCGCCAATCTCATCCTTTAAGTCAGTAAAATCCAATGATGCCTTGGCAAATTGGTAGAATTGTGATGATACAAACAAATCATCTTCAAGCATAATCAAACTTCCATACTTCTCTGTCAAATCGCCGCAAGATAGAACATGTTTTTTTAAACCTTGATTTTCATCAAAATAGCGGACTTCCTTCTTTCCAAATTTCCAGCAAAATGCTTCTGCAATTTTCGCTACTTCCACATTATCACTCTTATCAATGCTGATTAAAAGAGGAATATCCACATCTGTATATTCTGCATCAGCCAAAGAATTCAATATTCTGTTTAACGATCGTGGCCTATTATAGGCAATTACTACAATAGCTGGCTTCATGATGCTGTTACCGTCCTTATCCATTGTTTAAAAAGATTTAAATAAATGTTAAATGATCAATATCACTAAATTCCTGTATATGCTCTTTCATAAACTCTTCGCTCTTCTCCCACCATGGATTTGCCAAAAGTTTTTCTATTTTATCTTTTGAAAATCGATACTTAATTGGTTTTGCTGGAATTCCAACATTAATACTGTAAGGCTCTAAATTCTTTGTTACAACTGCTCCAGTCCCTACAACTGCTCCATCTCCGATGGTAACCCCTTCTAGAATCCTAACATCATTTCCTATCCATACATCATTTCCTATTACGATCTGAATACGATCTTTTGATGAAAGAAATTGAAACTCCTCAAATGTTGTTGTTTTTGTATAAGAAAATCCCATAGATGCATCTTTCGAATAAAATGCTGGGTGCATCGCAACTTGTTTTTCGATTGGATGCCTTCCTATTACACTACAGCAGCCTGTACCAATCGAAGTATATTTCCCTATTTGAGTATTGGTAAAGTTACCATTATCATTGATATAGGAACCATATCCAACCTCCGTATTATTAAGATAAACTTTTTTACCAATATAATTTCTACCACATAGCCTCGAGTTTTTTATATAGGATTTTTGTTTCATAATGCTTTTTGTTATTATTTCCATTTTGATTCGTACAAATGGAAATAGAAATGTACGATATAGAAAAGACCCTATTTCATCTATTTTTCTTAAAAACATATTAATAGCCATGCCTTTCCACTTTTTGATTTTGTTTTCGTAAAATTCTTTGTAACTTTCTAATCAAATATTTCAGCCACTTCGGAAAATAGTCCATACCAAATTGTTTTAATTTCACAAATCGAAGAGCTTTTTTTAATTCCTCATCTGACATCTGCTTAATCCCATGACTTCTTCTGATTTCTATACTCTCTAAAAAAGTATCCTTTAATCGGATTGTCGAGACGCCCTCCTTGGCTATTACACTCACAATTTGATTAACATCAGTAAAAACAAGCCCTTCTTTGTAGGCAGTTAATAAAAAATTATAGTCAGCACCAATTTTGTATTTTAACTCAAAAGGATATTTTAGTAATACCCTTCGTCTTGCAAACACTGTTTGATGATTAAATGGCATCCTTCTCTCGATCAATTCTGGACATTTTTTATAATAATAATAATCTCCAAATTCACATTCTAAGGCATCTCCATAAAGCAAATCGGAAGACTCGAATCTTTGTTTTCCAAAAATATTTTTCAATACATCTTTATCATAAAAGCAATCATCTGCATTCATGAAATTAATCCATTCACCACAACTGTTTTGAACTGCAATATTCATTGCATCATAAAGACCCCTATCTCTTTGCGAAATATGGGTAAGTTTAATTCCTTTATTTTCAAATGTTTCTTGATAAGAACGTATAATGTCATTCGTTTGATCTGTTGATCCACCATCTTTTATAATATATTCAAAATCAGTAAAAGTCTGACTTAAAACAGATTTGATTACATTCTCTATTAATTTTTCTGCATTATAGCATACTGTTACAACTGTAACTATAGGTTTTACGCTCATTTCCCCTCCGTTTTGTATACGAAATTCGTATTTTCATTAGAGAATTATAGCAAACTTTTTTCTGATAATAACACATATATATCCAATTGTCTAATTCACACGTCATCTGTCAGCATTAAGGGCATCGTGCAGTCTTTCAATAATAGGTTCCCACAAAAAATGATTTCTTGCATATTCTCTGATTTCTTTTGCACGACTCTCCCAATCAATCTCCTCATTACAAGAATTTACGATTTCTCTGCTTAACCCAGCTTCATCATCTACCTTTACTATCCTACCATAGTTACCATCCCCATATACATCAAGACCTGCTAATACACCATCTGTAGTAATGACATAGCATCCCTTGCTAATAGCTTCTACTAATACGATACCAAAGCTTTCACTTCTAGATGGAAATACAAAAATTTTTGCTTGTTCATACTCTTTTGATAATAATTCCTTTTCTCTGATAGGACCAGTGAAGATTACTCTTTCCTTACATTTAGGATGACGTTTAAAATAATCTTCAATGTAGGTCGTAAATTGTGGTTCTATTGGTCCTATAAGGCGTAATTCATATGCGTGCTGTTCTATTGTTTTTGCAAACGATTCCAATAACGTATCTGTGGCTTTTGCTCTTGTTCCTAAATTGCCGACAGTCAATAATATGTTTTTTTTCTGTAATGGTTCCTTTTCCTCTGGTAAGAAATAACCATTGGGAATATAAATTATTTTATCTCCAAATTGTTCACTAAGCCCTTTTTGTAAGGTTTTAGTTTCTACTGAAACGACATCCGCCATCCTAATTGTAAATCTTTTAATAAATCCTATTAGATTCTTACGTAGAGCATCATGGTAACCTCTTTGATCCATATCTAATTTAAGATAGGTAATTGCCTGTTTGTCTTTTAAAATTCGAAAGAAAATCAACCAGATAAAAGATGACAAATTCAGATGATACAGATTTAAAACACCAATCGACTTTGCATGTCCAATTAAGTATAAAATCCCATTCATTATTTTACCTGGAAAGACTTTTTTTACAAAATGAAGTTTTAATCCTTTTACTTCATTATTTAAGTAAGAATAATTCTTCTCATTTTTATAGGTTACAATTTCAGAATCATACCCATACTGTTTGTAGAGCAGATAAGGAACCATTCCAACATCCTTTAATAAATGAACATTTTGAGTTTTTAAAAAAAGAGTTACAAATTTCATTAATTTCCTCCCCCTATACAATCAAAGGATGATAAGGTATAATAAACAAGAATTTGAGAAAAGGAGATATCCTATGACATCCGTCATTGTTATTTTAAACTATAACGATAGTCTGCATACAATAAAATTAGCAGAACAAATCCGTTCTTACTCTTGCTTTCAAAAAATAATTCTGGTAGATAATTGCTCAACCGATCATTCTTTTCAGGAATTGCAAAAGATGAGCAGTGATAAAATCGA
Source organism: Lachnospiraceae bacterium (assembly GCA_028694115.1). Next base: position 121,557 of record JAQUUB010000004.1, on the reverse strand, counting down.
AGTTATAAAAACCAATCAGAATGGTGGTTACGCAAAGGGCAATAATTTTGGAATTCAGCATGCAATTAAAATATTTAATCCTGATTATATTTTTGTTGCAAACCCTGATATCTTCATTAAAGAATCAACTTGTTTCAGTATAATGAATGTTTTAGCTTCCGATTCCAGCCTAGGCGTTATGACGGCAATGGTAAATCAGGGCTATAATATTTGGAACCTTCCTGATTTTTTAGGTGTTATAGAAAGCCTTTTTTTAATCTGGTTCACGCTTGATAAAAAGCGGATAAAAAAGAAGCTTCTTCTTTCAAAAAATAAATATGAACAAGTGGGCGTTGTAGAGGGGTCTCTTTTCTGTATCACCCAATTCGCCTACCGGCAAATTGGTGGACTAGATGAACGTACCTTTTTATATGGCGAAGAAATTATGCTTTCTTATCGTCTAAATAAAGTAGGATTAAAAGTAGGTGTTTTACCTCATGAAACCTACGATCATTTTCATTCAGTCAGTATAAAAAAAGAATATAAATCTTCAAAAGCAAAAGCATTCCATCACTTTAAACACAGTTTCGAACTATATAATAAAGAATATCTACACACTTCTTCTTTCCAAAATATTGTATTCCGAATTGCCTATTTTTTTGCATATTTAGAGCGCAAACTATATGATCTTATAAATAATCTGAAAGGGATTTTCTTTCATTAGAAATCCCTTTATTTTTTACCATCCCTGCAATTCTTCTATTGTCTCTACCATTCTCTCCCACGAGAACTTATACTGCGCATCCCTAATTTCTTTTGTAAAATCTCTGTTTTCAATATAAAACTTTTGAATGGCCTCTGCAAGTGCATCTGGATTTTTAGGTTCTACAATATATCCTGTTTTCCCATCCTCTACAACTTCTGGCAAGCCTCCTACATTTGTTACAATTACAGGTCTGTCAAAACCATATGCAATTTGAACAATCCCACTTTGGGTAGCTGATTCATATGGAAGTACTACAAGATCAGAGGCCTGAAAATATTTTTCTACTTCCTTATCCGGCAAATAGCCATCATGAATTTCAATGTAATCTTCAATTTGATATTCACGAATCATTTGCATATATTCCTCTTTTTTGTTGCCAAAATCGCCAACAATTAGTAGTTTCACCTTGTACTTGTTCTTCTTTAATTTTTCTAATGCCTGTAATAAATAGGCAAGTCCTTTATAAGGTCTTACAAATCCAAAAAACAATAAAACTTTGTCATCTTCACTTATTTCAAGTTTCTTTTTAGCGTCTGTCTTTGTTATATCATGGAATTTAAATGCGTTATATGTTGGGTGTACATTGATTTTATACCTTGCCTTTGAATCGATACTTAATAATTCTTTTGCTTCCGTTTTAGAATGAAGTATATAAAAATCCCCTTGCTTAAGAGCTAATTTTGTCAGGAATCGATCAAAAGGAAATCTTTCATGAGGGAAAACATTATGACAAGTAAAAAGGATTTTTGCTTTGGTACATTTAGACAAAAGATAATAACATGGTGAAAAATAAGGATGCCACCACTGAATAATAATTAAATCAGGCGCATACTTATTAATTCTACCAGCAGTTGAGATAATATTAAAGGGATTCGCCGTATGAATCCCATACTCGGTAGACTCAACCTTAAAACTATCATTTGTGTAATCTCTTTGTTCTTTTCGAAAAAGAACTTTTGGATACTGCATCCGATAGGATAACATCTTTACATCATATTTTTCATTTAATGCCCTATATAATAGACCTGTGTAATGAGAAATTCCTCCTTTAAAAGGATACACAGGTCCAACCAAAACAATTTTCTTTTTATTCTTGTTCTTCATTTCCATGAATTCCCTCATTCACTTCCATTCTTCTAATTCTATATTGAATATCCTCAAGAAGTTTACGGTTTGCAGCTATAATATCTGCTTGAAGTCCCATTATGAATGTCGTAAATCCCAAGAGCATTAAAGTACTAGCAAAAATCAATGACTGAATATGACCATTTCCTAAGCCTTTGTAAAAATAAGCTAAAAATCGAATTCCTAATCCTAACCCGCAAAAAAACGGAATAGCACCAAGAATACAGAAAAATACCAATGGGCGATACATCATGTATGCTCTCATAATTGTAAGCATTGACTTTTTTACATATCCAAACATACTGTGAAAAAGTCTTGATTTTCTAAGTTCTCCATTCGTACGAATAGGAACGGATGTAATAGCCATCCGATTTCTTCCAGCCTGTACGATTGTTTCTAATGTGTAGGTGTAATTATTAATAACATTAATATGAAGAGCAGCTTCCCGACTATATGCTCGAAATCCACTTGGAGCATCCGGAATTTCCGTTTTAGAAGCTTTTCTTACTACATAGCTGCCTAAATGCTGCAATTTTTTCTTTAAAGGAGAAAAATGCTCTGTATTATCAATCGGTCTTTCTCCTATAACAACTTCCGCTTTTCCCTGAAGGATTGGCTCCACTAACTTTACGATATCTTCTCCACAATATTGATTATCTGCATCCGTATTCACAATAATGTCAGCACCATTACGTAAGCATGCATCAAGTCCAGCCATAAAGCCCTTGGCAAGCCCTTTATTCTGTGGAAAATTTACTACATAATGTACACCCCAGTTTTTAGCAACCTCGACCGTATTATCCTGACTTCCATCATTAATAATCAAATATTCAATTTCATCAATCCCATCTATCTTTTTAGGCAGATCATTTAATGCAATTTCTAGAGTTTCTGCCTCATTTAGACATGGAATTTGAATAATAAGTTTCATTTTAATTATTTCCTTTCTACTCCGTCTCTTCCTTCGTTATATAAATTGGTCGATTCTTTGTTTCAAGATAAGTTTTTGCTAGATACTGACCTACGATTCCAGTACAAAACAGTTGCAGCCCTCCAATAAATAACATGATACATACGGTTGATGACCATCCATTTGTCGGATCTCCAAATACCAATTTTCGAATAATCACAAAAATAATAAGGAATGCCGAGCACACAGAAAGCAATAACCCTACAAATGTAGCGAGTGAAAGAGGCGTTGTACTATAAGCGATAATTCCTTCCAATGCATATAATACAAGTTTCCAAAACGACCATTTTGTCTCCCCTGCAACTCTTTCTATATTTTCGTATTCCAGCCACTTTGTTTCAAATCCGACCCATCCATAAATCCCTTTTGTAAATCGATTATACTCTTTAATACTCGTAATTGCATTTACCATTTGCCTACTCATAATTCTATAGTCTCTGGCTCCATCAACAATTTCTGTTTTTGACATTCTATTAATTAATTTATAAAATAACCTGGCAAAGAATGATCGGATAGGCGGTTCCCCTTTTCTTGAAACCCTTCTTGTAGCTGATGAATCGAACCCTTCCTCATATACTGCTTGAAACATTTCTGGTAATAAGCTTGGGGGATCTTGAAGATCTGCATCCATGATAACTACATAATCACCTTTGCTTTTTTCTAAACCAGCAAATATTCCAGCTTCTTTTCCAAAATTTCTAGAAAAGGAAATATACTTCACTCGTTCATCTCTTTTATGAAGATCTTTTAAAACAGTCATTGTTTTATCTTTTGATCCATCATCCACAAATAACAATTCAAACTCTACTTCTGGCCATCTTTTTCGAAAAGTTTCTATTGTTATTTTCATTTCCTCATAAAAAAAAGGAATTGCTTGCTCTTCATTATAGCAAGGTACAATTGCTGTTAATAGTATCATAGAATCTCCTATCCCTAAGACTTACTTTTATCTACTCTTTTCTTCTTAGTATATCATAAACAGTTGGCAGTTCATCTAATGTTATCCATAACATCTGCTGCGGATGCGGAGCACTGTCCTGCTCTACTCCATCAACTGTTTCAATTTTATTCACGGATACAAAAATATTTTCACCGCTTGGTTTCATTATTTCTATGGTTTCACCCACAGAAAATTTATTTTTCTGTTCTATAAGGCACCGGTTATTACTATCTATTTCCTCAACAATTCCCAAGTACGTATATTCTTTCTCATAGGTGTTACTATCATATATCTGTGTTTCCTCTGTTGGTTTTCCAAAGAAAAAACCAGTTGTAAACTGACGATACGTACATTTTGATATTTCTTCTTTATACCATTTCATGTGTTCTAGATACTTGTCCTTAGATTCTAGACAATCATCAATTGCCTTGCGATACGTTCTGGCAACTGTTGCTACATAAAGCGCTGTCTTCATGCGTCCTTCAATTTTCAAGCTATCAATTCCTGCATCTAATATTTCGGGAATATATTCAATCATACAAAGATCCTTGGAATTAAAGATATAGGTGCCTCTTTCATTTTCATAAACGGGGAAGAATTCTCCTGGTCTCTTTTCTTCTACAACTGAATATTTCCATCTGCAGGGATGCGTACAAGCTCCCTGATTTGCATCTCTTCCAGTAAAAAAGTTGCTCAAAAGACAACGTCCCGAATAAGAAATACACATCGCGCCATGCACGAAAGTCTCTATTTCCATCTCATCTGAGATATGCTCTCTGATTTCCTTTATTTCCTTTAGAGAAAGTTCTCTGGCAGTCACAACACGTGTCGCGCCTTGATTTTGCCAAAACTGATACGTTCGATAATTTGTATTATTTGCTTGTGTACTTATATGAATATCTATATCTTTACATATTTCTTTTGCAATACTAAACATTCCCGGATCAGAAATAATAAGTGCATCTGGCTTTATCTTTTCTAATTCTTTGAAATATTCCTCTGCTTCATCTAAGTCATTATTATGAGCCAAAATATTGGCTGTTACATATACCTTCACCCCATGTTGATGTGCAAATGCAATTCCAGCAATCATATCTTCTTTGCTAAAATTCTTTGCTCTTGCTCGAAGCCCAAACGCTTCTCCACCAATGTAAACGGCATCTGCTCCAAATATTACAGCTGTTTTTAATACTTCCAGACTACTCGCAGGAATCAACAATTCCGGTTTTTTCATTTATAGCAATACTCCTTACTTTTTTATGCTTAACGTTACTCCATCGCCAACAGGCAATACAGTCGTCTGTAATTCCTTATGATTTGTCAACTCATATAAATAATCACGCATTCTCTTATGAATGGTGCGATTTCTTCTTGTAACTGCAAATTTCGATTCCATGATATCTCCATCCTGTAGTACATTATCTGATACGAGAATACCTCCTTTTGAAAGGAGACGCAACATCTCAGGGAGAAAATAAATATACTGAGCTTTTGCTGCATCCATAAAGATAAAATCAAAAGGTTGCTCCAACTGTTTCATTACTTCCATTGCATCACCCTCTAATAGTGTAATACAATCACTCTTATCAGCTTTCTCAAAATTTGCTCTTGCAATTGGTATTCGTTTCTCATATTTTTCAATCGTTGTGATTTTTACTGAGTTTGGACAATATTCTTCCATTAAAAGAGCGGAAAACCCAACAGCGGTACCAACTTCTAATATATTTTCCGGCTGTTTTAGTGCTAGTAAGAATTTCAAAAGATTCTGTGTTTCCCTTCGAATAATAGGTACCCCGTCTACCAATGCTTCTTTTTCTATTGCATTTAGTAATGGAGTGTTGCCTTTATCCAAAGAATTAATATAAGAAACAAGCCTTTCATCTACAATCATTGTTTCTGATCCTCTTCTTCTTCCTCCTCAGCACTAGCAGACATAGTAGCCATCATCTCGTTTGCTGTCATAGAAGTATTTAGTGTATAAAATCCTGGCTGCATTTTCCCACGATATGCAGATAAAATCTCCTGAAAATAGAATAATTTTGCATCTCGTATAAGACCTTTTTCTTCTAAAATCTCGCCTATTTCCATAACACTTTTCCCTAATGGTATTGTAACGTCGACATCTTTACCCTCTCCAATACTAATAGCGGGCTCAGCAAACACTCGAAATCCAAAATCATATGCTGTTATGCTGGTACGGTAAACATAAATAATAATTAATGCCATTACAATTACCCTTACCGACAAACCTATTATACCAAATGCGACTTTTCTACTGTTCATGTGATAACCTCCTGAAAAGGCTTAATCAAATTCTAAGCTCTCAGTAATTTTATAATTCACTTCCTGCATCATTCTGCAAAAAGCTAATTCCTTTTTAAGAAAATCATGAACTCTGCTATCTTCACGAAATGTTTCATATTCCTGCTCGAATTTTTCTACTTCCTCAAACAGTTGTTTATCATCCGTCATCTGTTGGATTTCAAAATTCCGAATTCTGAATTCATCTATTTTTTTCTTTAATTCAGGCCATTCACACATCTTTTCCTTGGTAGCCTGATAGTCTTTATATTCTTCTGTCGACTGGATTGTATCAATTAATCCATCTACAGCCACATCTAAAGTATTCACAATCAATTACCTCCTAAATTACACTTCCATAATGATAGGAAGTATCATAGGTCTCCTCTTTGTTTTCTTCCACAAGTAATCACCAAGCGATTCTCTAATTACGGTTTTCATTTTGCCCCAATCCGTAATTCCACGTCCGAGCAATTTGTCTAGCTCATCCGTTACAATTTTTGTTGCTTCCTCCATTAATTCATCAGATTCTCTTACATAAACAAATCCTCTTGACACAATATCAGGACCCGCTACAATCTGTACTGAACCCTTCTCTAACGTTAATACTACAATCACAATTCCATCTTCCGCCAAATGTTGTCTGTCTCTTAATACAATATTTCCAACGTCACCAACACCTAAACCATCTACAAAAATTGCCCCTGCCTGCACTTTTCCTGTAACCTTTGCCTGCTCTTCATTTACTTCGAAAACATCTCCAGAAGATAACATGAAAATATTTTCTTTCGGAATACCAAGTTCTTGCGCGATTCCCACCTGTGCCTTTCTATGCTTGTACTCCCCATGAATTGGAATTGCATATTTAGGTCTTACCAAAGAATAAATAAGCTTAATCTCTTCTCTGCAGGCATGTCCCGAAACATGGGCGTCCTGAAAGATTACATCAGCACCCTTCATTGATAGTTCATTAATTACCTTAGAAACAGCCTTTTCATTTCCTGGTATAGGACTTGAGCTGAATATGATCGTATCATTAGGCTTAATCGTAATTTTTCTATGAATATTTGCAGACATTCTACTTAATGCTGCCATAGATTCTCCCTGACTACCTGTTGTAATTATGACTGTTTTTTCGTCAGGATAATTTTTTAACATTTCAATGTCAATCAGCGTATTTTCTGGAATATTAATATACCCTAATTCTTGAGCTGTCTGAATTACATTTACCATACTTCTGCCTTCAACAACAACTTTTCTGTCAAACTTATAAGCTGAATTAATAATCTGTTGAACTCGATCTACATTAGAAGCAAATGTAGCAACTATAATTCTTGTGTTTTTATGCTCAGCAAATATATTATCAAAAGCTTTTCCAACTGTTTTTTCAGAATTAGTAAATCCAGGTCTTTCCGCATTCGTACTATCACACATTAATGCCAAAACGCCCTTCTTCCCTATTTCACCAAATCTCTGTAAATCAATGGTATCGCCAAATACCGGCGTATAATCCACTTTAAAGTCACCCGTATGAACAATGGTTCCAGCTGGTGAGAAAATAGCTAGTGCCGATGCATCTGCTATACTATGGTTTGTTTTAATAAATTCAATTCTAAACTGTCCTAAATTAATGGATTGTCCGTGTTTAATAATTTTTCTTTTTGTACCTTTTAATAAATCGTGCTCTTTCAATTTATGATCAATTAGCCCTACCGTAAGCTTGGTTGCATAGATAGGTGCATTGACCTCTTTTAATATATATGGTAATGCGCCAATATGATCCTCATGTCCATGAGTTATTACATAGCCTTTTACTTTATCGATATTATCTTTTAAATAAGTTACATCTGGAATAACTAAATCAATCCCAAGCATATCGTCCTCTGGGAATGCTAACCCACAATCTACTACAATAATACTATCTTCAAACTCAAAGGCTGTCATATTCAACCCGATCTGTTCTAATCCACCCAGGGGAATAATTTTAAGCTTTGAATCTGTTACATTGTTCTTTTTCAAACAATTATACCTCCATATTTTATTTTTTTCGTTCTATTTTGTTATAGTAATTTCTTTTTTTCTCTACAGTTTTTACAATATCCATATAGTTTGACTTCATGGTCAACTACTTGAAATTCTTCTGTATCTTCAATTTTATCTTCCAGGTTCTCTAGCAAATCATCCTGAAAAGAAAAAACTCCACCACAAGAAAGACATATCAAATGGTGATGATGATGTCTGGTTTCACTACCATTTTGAGTAGCAAGCTCATATCTAGTGTACCCATCATCTAAATTAACCCGATCCACCAAATTTAATTCAGATAACAGTTGTATCGTTCTGTAAACTGTTGCCAAACCTATTTCTGGATAATCAGGCTTAACCAAATCATATATTTCTTCTGCTGTCATATGTTTGTCTCTGTTTTTGCATAAAGCGCCTAACACCAAGACTCGTTGATTAGTAACCTTTAAACCTCTCTGCTTTAATAAATCCTTTATATCATCTTTCAAATCGTATATCCTCTAGCATCTCTTCAAATACCTTTGCTACAGCCATCAATTCATTATCCTCTTCTACAATTTCGTAAAGACTTTCCGGAGAATCCTCTTTTGATAAGTCCTTTAAGATCAATGCCTCTGCATCGCCCTCTTCACAATCTGTAACTAAAATATAATTTGTATTATTGATTCTTGTTTGGTCTAAAACAAAAAAATCTACTTTTGTATCTGAATCTTTTAAAATAAAAGAAACCTTATCCATATTATTTAAACTCCATTCCATTTCATGCAAATTACTACTCAATATCCTTTTGATTTTTCAAATAATCAAGATATCCTTGTAAAATAAAGATAGCTGCGATTTCATCTACATATTTTTTTCTATCTTCACGCCTTATTCCAGTTTCAATCATAGCCTTGTCCGCCGCTACTGTTGTTAGTCTTTCATCCCAAAGTATGATTGGTAGTCCTGTTCTTCTTTCTAATGCTTCTTTAAATTCCTTTGTCTTCTCAGCACGCTCACCCTCGGAATTATTCATATTCTTAGGAAGCCCCAGAACAATTGTTTTCACTTGGTATTCAACTATTATTTCTTCTATTCTGGCAATCGTCTGACGCAATTTGTTTTCTGACTTACGACGAACAATTTCCACACCCTGAGCAGTAATCAATAAAGAATCACTGACTGCAACTCCTACTGTTTTGGATCCAAAGTCTAATCCTAATATTCTATCTCCAACCATTATTTTTTATATACTCCGTTAACAATTCTTCTACTAATTCATCGCGTTCCACTTTCATAATTAAACTTCTTGCATTATTATGGCTTGTAATATATGTGGGGTCTCCCGACATTACATAGCCAACGATCTGGTTAATAGGATTGTATCCTTTTTCAGTAAGTGCTTCGTATACTGTAGACAAAATCACCTTAACTCCTGTTTCTGGCTCTGTATCGACTTTAAAATATTGAGTATTACCTAAATCTTTCATTTGACCCTCCTTATCTGCCTTATAGATCCTTGTCTTTCTTTTCCATCTTTTCCGTATTTAGACACTACTTCTATTTTACTCTATTCCATCCCAAAATTCAACGTATTCTTTTGAAACAGAATGATATCCCCCTCTTTTCGAATATCCAATTTCCCTTTTAAAATCTTATTTGTATGATCCTCTTTATCAAAAAATCCCACTTTCACATATTCTTTTGTATAACCTGTCAGAAAGTTTTCTCCAGATATTATGATCCTCTCTTCAACAAGCATTTCCATTTCTTTACCTATTAATTGCTTCTCAAAATCAGATTTATTTTGGCTATTTAGTTCTAATAATTCATTGCTTCTCTCCGATTTTACTTCCTCACCAATCTGTTCTTCCATTACAGCTGCTTTCGTCCCTTTTCTTTTTGAATATTTAAAAATATGCATTTCATAAAAGTGTACTTTTTTAAGGAATTCCACCGTCTGTTCAAATTCTTCTTGTGTTTCACCAGGGAATCCTACAATGACATCTGTCGTAAGTGCTGGCCGATCAAAATATTTTCTAAGCAGTTCTACCTTTTCAAGAAATTCTTCCGCTGAATACTTTCTGTTCATCCTCTTTAGTGTCTCGTTACATCCGCTCTGTAAAGACAAGTGAAAATGAGGACATATTTTGGGGAGCTCTATTAATTTTTGAACAAATTCTTCCGTGATAATTCTTGGCTCCAAAGATCCTAACCTGATTCTTTTAATTCCTTCTATCTCGTGAATCGCTGTTATTAAAGACAATAAAGTATCCTCTATATCAATTCCGTAAGAACTTAAGTGTATCCCAGTCAAAACAACCTCACTATACCCCTTGACTGACAAACCTTTTACCTCCGCAAGTACATCCTCTCGCTTCCTGCTGCGAACTCTTCCTCTGGCATAAGGAATAATGCAATAGCTACAGAATTGATTACATCCATCCTGTACTTTTATATATGCTCTCGTATGTTCCGTTGTATCTGTAAGTTTCATTTCCTCATATTCATTTGTGTGATTAATATCTATCACTGTTTCTTCTTTTAATCCATCGAAATAATGATTAAGAATCGAAATTAATTCTTTCTTTTTGTTATTACCAATTACAAGATCTACTCCATCTTCTAATATTTCCTCTTCTTCCCGGGTCTGAACATAGCACCCTACTGCAACCACTACAGATTCGGGATTATTCTTTTTTGCCTTATGGAGCATCTGCCTTGATTTTCTATCAGCCATATTTGTTACCGAGCAAGTATTAATGATATAGACATCCGCTTTTTGTTCAAAAGGCACAATGAGGAAACCGTTTTCCTTTAACTTCTGTTGCATAACTTCTGTTTCATATGAATTGACTTTGCAGCCAAGATTGTGTAATGCTACTTTTTTCATTATAAACTCCTGTTTTTTTCGTGATGTTTGTATATTGACTTTTAAGACCCTTGCCATTAATATAAATATTGAAGATAATTATAAAAGGAGGTTTCTAAAATGAAAACTGTACAAATTTCTTTAAATTCTATTGACAAGGTAAAATCATTCGTTAATGATATTACTAAATTTGATTATGACTTTGATTTAGTTTCTGGAAGATACGTAATTGATGCAAAATCAATCATGGGTATCTTCAGTTTAGATTTATCTAAACCCATCGACTTAAATATCCATGCTGAGGATAGTTCAGAAGACGTTTTTAATGTATTAAAGCCATATATCATCTAATTGTCATAGTATTCTGGGGGGGCAAATGCAATTGCATTTGCCTTATTTTTTATGATATTTTTAATTCTGTTAACCCTTCTACGCTATCTTTTGTACCAAATATCCAACGACTTATTTCATAAAAATGTAAACCACTATCTTTATAATCTTTTACTGTTGCTTCATCAAAAAGGTAAATACAGTTTTCTTCTGGTTTTTGATTATGTAACCCTTCCACATAAACCTCTAAGTTTTTTTCAATTTGCTTATCGATATCTCTTGCATAATAATAACGGTTTAATGTCATGTCATTTGCATAGGCATAATATGCAGTGGTCATAACAAGTTCATTATCATTTAGCATCAAAACAAAATGGTCATAATGATCAATCACCTGGTTAATTTCCTCTATATTCCATATTGATGTATAGCTCTGATTTCCATCTGAATAGATGTCCCTCTTTTTAGAAATCATAGACGATAAATCGATTAGTTGCAATATAAGACAAAATGTAATTAATAAACTTACTGTTTGCTTTTTGAATTTCTTACTAATTACTGCCACGGAAGCTATGATAATTAAATACATAATGGGCCAAACAAATCTTCCATTTGACCTGAATATTCCCAGAATTGAATTCACAAATCTTGGATATGGAATATGCACAATCAAAATATTTCCTAAGGAAATATTAGGACATGCTGCCACAAGCAAAAATATCGTGCACACTAGAAATACAATGCTCTTTCGTGGATGCATTTTTACAAGCTCTACAACAGGAATCTTCTGCTTGAAACAATTGCACATTTTATATAGGATAATACCCAGAAAAATAAAACCTAATACAATCATTCCAGCCCCTAAATAGCCAAATCCCTCATATTGTGTATCAAAATAGAGAGGTAACCCTTTCAGTAACCGGCCTTCTCCCAAAGAGTTCAATAAGCTGTTCAAATTCATTTCAAATTGTCCGATTCCATAGTCGGGTGATACATTTCCCGCAAATGCCCCTATCACATATAAGGATAAAAGGGAGCATAGTCCAAAACTACCTATACTCACAATGATTGGTGTGATTTTTTTCTTAATAATCAACTCTTCCAGTAAACTTCCGCACATGATGCATGCCACCATAGGTAAAAAATAGGAATGAATAAACACACACAGCATCCCCATAGCTCCCCATATCATTGCTTTTGACACGGTACTTCTCTTATAAATATCGGAAAACCACAATAATAATGATAGCAAAATAATCCATTGAGCACAAAGAGATGTATGATAAAACGTTCTCTGTAATATAGGAAAGCTCCATATAAATACAAAACTCATAACAAGACACACATAAAGATTATCCGTAAATTTTCTGATTAATAATGTAGCAATTCCTCCCTGTAATCCAAAGGATAAGCATGCAAACAAACCGAAAAATTGAAATGTTTCTGGTAAAACACTTCGAAATAGTTTGAACACAATCGAAAAGATTGGAATGGAATCTGTCCAAAGCATAGAAACAGATGTAGGATAAGACAAACTATCAATCATTCCTAACGGAAAGTGCCAAGGCGTGATTCTATAATGGCACCATCCCAGATAATGCTGCTTTAAGTCTGTATCACCATGGAAAATCCATGCATCATACGTAACATTTAAAACCTGTATTCCATACGTAATGACAAAGCATAAGAATCCTGCCAGCAATCCCCATAAAAACAGAAATCTTAATTCTACCATTTTATTATTTTTATTCGTTGTTTTCATAAATTACCTGATTTCCGCACTATTTGTACACCTATCACGTTTGTGCTTCAAGTCGCAAAATAGACATGCATTAACTCACGATAATTAGTTCATCTGAATCAAGTGCAGCTTTAACTAATTCATCAATTTTTTCTTCCAGATGTCTTTCTGAACGTTTAATTATATTTAAATTTGGTTTTGTAACCGGATGTTTCGCAACAAAAATAGTACAACAATCTTCATAAGGAAGAATCGATGTTTCATAAGTACCAATTTTTTCTGAAATTTCAACTATTTCCTGCTTGTCAAATCCGATCAGAGGACGATAAACTGGCATTGTACAAACCTCATTTGTTGCAGCAAGACTTGTCATCGTCTGACTAGCAACTTGTCCAATGCTCTCACCTGTGATTAAACCTAAGCAATCCGTTTCTTTTGCTATATGCTCCGCAATTTTCATCATATAGCGTCTCATAATAATTGTTAATTCCTCGTGAGGACATTTCTCATAAATATAAAGTTGAATATCGGTAAAATTAATAACGTGCAAATAAATTGGACCAGTAAATTCAGATACTTCTTTTGCCAAATCTACGACTTTTTGCTTTGCTCTTTCGCTTGTATATGGTGGGGCATGAAAATAAACAGCATCAATCTTTACTCCCCTTTTTGCTATCATATACCCAGCTACCGGGCTGTCAATTCCACCCGAAAGAAGCAGCATCGCTTTTCCATTTGTCCCTACAGGCATTCCTCCTGGTCCCGGAATCACTTTTGAATAAATATATATTTTTTCTCTTATTTCCACGGTTAACATAACTTCTGGTTTGTGAACATCTACAGATGTTTGTGGAAATGCATCCAAAATCAATCCACCAATTGCACGGTTAAGTTCCATAGAATCCATAGGATAATTTTTTCTTGATCTTCTTGCATTTACTTTGAATGTATAGTTTGCTTCAGGATAAACTCTTGTCATATAATTTACAATTTCTTTTGATAATTCTTCAAATCCCAAATCTTCTACATGAACGACCGGGCAAATACCAGAAATGCCAAAAACATGTTTTAATTTTTCAACTACTTCATCCATGTCAAACTCACTAAGGCATTCCACATAAATACGTCCTTGAGTCTTTGATACCTGGAAAATACCTTCTGCCTTTTTTAAGGCGTATCTTATCTGCCTTACTAATGCATCCTCAAATAAATATCTATTTTTGCCTTTTATACCTATTTCGGCATACTTGATTAAAAAAGCTGAAAACATGTTTTCTCCTTACCGACATTAATGTCTTGTATATTTTCTCAATAATGGTATTACTTTTGCACATACTTGTGCTGTATAATCTAATTCTTCTTTTGTTGTAAAAGTCGAAAAACTAAATCGAATGGTCGATTCTAACAGCTCTTTTTCCAACTTAATTGCCTTAAGTGTTTCACTTACAGCTGGCTTATTCGATGCACATGCGGAACCTGCCGATACATAAATTCCGCTTTCTTCTAGAGTATGAAGAAGCACTTCACTTCTTATTCCTCTTACTGACAAACTGACAATATGTGGTGCACTATCTTTTCCCTTTTGTGAATTCACTTTTACATCTGGTATTTGCTCTAATTTTTCAATAAAAAAGTCTTTCAATAAATAAAGTGACTCTATTTTTTTCTCAAGATCTTTGTACAACATTTCTGCTGCTTTTCCGATACCCGCAATACCTGGTACATTTTCAGTTCCTGATCGATACCCTTTTTGTTGGCCGCCTCCCCAAATAATCGGCTGCATTTTTACCTTTTGCTCAACATACAGCACTCCGATTCCTTTGGGTCCATGAATCTTATGACCACTAATGGAAAGTAAGTCAATCATGCTTTTCTTTGGATATATTCTATATTTTCCAAATCCTTGAATATCATCAACATGGAACAAACATTTTGGATTGCATTCTTTAATAATTCTACCAGCAGAATCTATCGGTTGCACAGAACCAATTTCATTGTTCACATGCATAATAGAAACAAGAATTGTATCTTTTCTGATAAGATTTTTTAATTCCTCAAGAGAAATAATTCCCTGTTTGTCAACTGATAAATAGGAAACCTCAAATCCCTGTTCTTTCAAATAATTCATAGGACTTTTGATTCCTGGATGTTCTATTTTTGTTGTTATTAAATGTTTCCCACTTCTTTGATTTGCATAAGCCGCACCTAGTACTGCCATATTATCTGACTCTGTACCGCCTGAAGTAAAAAATATTTCCTTTTCAAGAACTTTTAAATTCTTAGCAAATATGTCTTTTGATTCTTTAATATATTTTTCAGCTTCAAACCCTTTTCCATGCATACTACTTGGATTTCCATAATCCATAGTCATCAACTTTACCATCAATTCTGTTACTTCTGGTAAACAAGGTGTTGTTGCCGAATTATCTAAATATACTTCCATCACTAACCCTAACTTTCTAGTAAATACATAATCCATGAAAGAACCGCTATACCAGCTGTCTCAGTCCTTAAGATTCTTTTTCCTAATGTGATTGGTAAAATCCCATTCGCCTTTGCCAAATCAACCTCATCCTCATCAAATCCCCCTTCTGGCCCTATAAAGACAGCAATCTTTTGATCTGTTTTTATATGTTCGAAGATTTGTTTGGTATGACTCATATCTTCCGCCAATTCATATGGGATAAGCTTTATATCAAAGTCCTTTACATATTGAACTGCTTGTTTCATTGTCATTACTTGACTTACTTCTGGTATCATCATCCGCTTTGATTGCTTTGCTGCAGCTTCTGCAATTCCATTCCATCTTTGAATTTTACTTTTTTCCTTTTTATTATCAAGTTTTACGACCGAGCGTTTACATGCAACCGGAATCACCTGGAAAGCACCTAATTCGACTGCCTTTTGCACGATTAATTCCATTTTATCCCCTTTAGGGAGTCCTTGGAAGAGATAAATCTTTGATGGTAATTCAACCCCTGCCTGCTTAACAAATTGAAGTTTACATAACACTTCGTTATCCTGAATTTCTTCTATCATACACCGGTATTCGTTTCCATCTTTTCCATTACTTATTGCTACTTCGTCTCCAACCTTCATGCGCAAAACATTTTTTATATGATTTACATCAGACCCAGTAATAACTATCTGATGATTACTTATCTGATTGTTATCCACAAAAAACTGATACATAAGACTCCTTATTATTCAGGTAACTTAGCTGTTACCGAAACCCATTCACCTTGATACGTAATCTCTTCTATTTCCATTCCAGCTTTTTTCACAGCATTTACAACCGTTTCTTCTTTATCATCAATGATGCCAGATGTGATGTAAATTCCACCCGGTTTTAAATGATTTTTAATTACAGGGGTAAGTGGCACTAATACCTCAGCTAAGATATTTGCTACTACAACATCATATTTCTGATATCCTACTTTGTTCTGAATTTCTTTATCATCAATAATATTCCCGATTACTAATTGAAAATCTGCATTTGCTAATCCGTTGACCTCCATATTTTCTTTGCAAGCATCAATCGCACAGATATCAAGATCTGTACCTAGTGCTGATTTTGCACCAAATTTAAGGGCCATAATAGATAAGATACTACTTCCTGTACCAATATCAAGTAATGCAGTGTCCTCTTTTACATATTTACGCAATTGCCTAATACATAACTGCGTCGTTTCATGCATGCCCGTCCCAAATGCTGTTCCAGGATCAATGTGGATAATCATTTTTTCCTCATCTTCCCTTTTAACCTCTTCCCAGGAAGGTACAATTAGAATATCATCAATATAAAATTGTTTAAAAAATTCTTTCCAGTTATTAATCCAATCCTTATCTTCCGTTTCTGAAAAAGAAATCGTGCCATCTCCAATTATCATAAAGCTTCGCAGATTCTCTAATTCCGTTTTTACTTCCTCCAACTTAGAAGCATTATCAATTTCATCGTCCAGATAAAAACTTACATAAGCTACTCCATCATCATCTGGAGCGTCTGGTAAAATATCTACAAACATTTGTTTTTTTTCTTCTTCTGTGAGTGGAACCTTATCTTCTATTTCGGCTCCCTCAATTTCCAAATCTGACAGCATACTGATTATCATGTCCTCTGCGTCGGATACTGTTTTTATAGTATATTTATTCCACTTCATAAATGTTTTCCTCTATCTCTATACTAAATGTATAATTCTCCATATTGTTAAAAGCGCCTACTCTTTGCAAATTCAAGAGTTAACGGTGAAGTCTCTAAACTTGAATATTATCATAAAACCCCATCTTTCACAAGTTTTATTGCTATTTTCCTTTCTTTTAGTGTATAATTAGTATTACCTGATATTTTTATAGTTACACTTTGAAAGGGGACTTCTATGAAAACTACTGCATTAATTATGGCCGGTGGACGTGGCGAACGTTTTTGGCCAAGAAGTAGAAAAAATTTACCAAAACAATTTCTATCACTAACCGATGATGGAAAAACTCTCATTCAACTTACCGTTGAACGAATTCTTCCTCTTGTCGCTGTGGAAGATATCTATATATCTACAAACAAAGACTATATGCCGCTTGTAACGGAGCAGTTGCCTAATGTTCCACTAGAAAACATACTGTGTGAACCCATTGGACGTAATACTGCACCTTGTATTGGTTTAGGTGCTGCGCACATATCAAAAAAATATTCTGATGCTCTGATGATTGTACTTCCATCTGACCACTTAATTAAATATAATAAAATGTTTGTCAGTACTCTGTTAGATGCGTGTGAAATTGCCGAAGCCGGTGACAATCTTGTGACCGTTGGCATTACTCCTGACTATCCAGAAATTGGATATGGTTATATTAAATTTAATTCAGATATTACTAACAGACGTGGCTACGAAGTAGCTCATTTTGCTGAGAAACCAACTTTAGAGCTTGCCAAGGAATATGTCTCGAGTAATGAGTATCTTTGGAATAGTGGAATGTTTATCTGGAAGGTATCCTCCATTTTGCAGCGTTTCGAACAATTAATGCCTGATACCTATGACGGTTTAATGATCATTCGAGATGCCGTAAAAACATCTGCTGAGCATGAAATACTTGAAAAGATCTTTCCGACCTTTCCTTCTATATCGATTGATTATGGAATTATGGAAAAGTCAAATAATATCTACACGATTCCAGGAACCTTTGGCTGGGATGATGTTGGTGGCTGGCTTGCGGTAGAGCGTATTCGTCAATCCAACGAGTTTGGTAATATTGTGGAAGGAAATATCATTACAATTCAAACCAAAAATTGTATTATACAAGGCAGCAAGAAGTTAATTGCTACCGTTGGCTTAGAAGATTTAGTAATTGTTGACACAGATGATGCAACTCTGATCTGTGATAAAGGCTGCACGGCTGATATTAAAAAAGTCTTAGAAAACCTTAAAGTATGTAATAGAAATGAATATATATAGTTTTGAAAATTCTAATTTAATCACTATATTAAAAGGAGCTGTACGCGATGTACAACTCCTTATTTCTATTTAAAAAATCCTTTTTTCTTCTTACTATTTCCTTCGGAATCAGTTTTACTAGCTTCTCCTTCATGTTTTTTCACATAATTAAGAGAATCCCCTGTCATCTCATCAAATTTCTTTAATAAGTCTTTTGCCTCCGGACTAATTTTATCAGGTACTTGAACAACTAATGTCACATAATGATCTCCACGTATCTGCTTATTACGAAGTGATGGAACACCCTTGCCTTTCAGACGTACCTTGGTATCTGTCTGTGTACCTGGTTTTATATCATAAATAATTTTTCCATCTACGGTATCAATCATTACTTCACCACCAAGAACTGCCTGAGCATAAGAAATTGGTGCTGTAGAAAAAATATTGTATTCCTGTCTTTGGAAAATCGGATGTCTGCTAACTACAACTTCTACAAGTAGGTCACCTCTTGGTCCGCCATTTCTGCCTGGTTCTCCTTTTTCTCGAATACGAACGCTCTGTCCATTATCTATTCCCGCTGGGATAGATACCTGAATTTTCTTTTTATTTGCAATGTAACCAGTTCCATAGCAATCAGGACATTTATCCTTTACCACTTTTCCGCTGCCACCACAATCAGGACATGTCTGCACATTTCTAACTGTACCAAACAAGGATTGAGAAGTGAACACCACCTGACCTTTACCACCACACTTCGAACATGTCTCAGGACTGCTACCAGCTTTTGCACCTGTTCCGTGGCATTTGCTACATTCATCCTTCAAAGTCAATTCAATCTCTTTATCAACTCCAAACACAGCCTCTTCAAATGTAATGCGAACCTGAGTTCTTAAATTTGCACCTTTCATCGGTCCTGTACTGCCACCACTTCTTGTTCTTCCACCACCAAACAAATCTCCAAAGATATCCCCAAAAATATCTCCAAAATCTCCACCGTTAAAGTCAAATCCACCAAAGCCACCTGCACCGCCAGCTCCGCCTTCAAATGCTGCATGACCAAATTGATCGTACTGACGCTTTTTATCCGGATCACTTAATACCGCATATGCTTCAGACGCTTCTTTAAATTTTTTCTCTGCTTCCGCGTCACCTGGGTTCATATCTGGATGATATTTTTTTGCTAATACTCTATATGCCTTTTTAATAGTAGCATCATCCGCACTTTTGTCTATACCGAGTACCTCATAATAATCTCTTTTTTGTTCTGCCATCCGTATTATCCTCCAATTATTCTCTGTATTCAGCTATAAAATCCTATCACAGAATTGCATAGCTGAACACATAGATTTGCTTATTTAACTTATTATGATTTTACTTTTATTTCACTTCAGATTAGCTGAGAGCAAAACTCTCAGCTAATTGAAGGTATTATTTTGCTATTTATATACTATACTTCACGGTAATCTCCGTCAACTACATCATCGGCTCCTGTATCTGGTTCTGCCTGACCTCCCATATTACTCATATCTGGTCCTGCTCCATTAGCCTGTGCCTGCTCGTATACTTTAGAAAACAGTTTCTGTGCGCTCTCCATCATTTTCTCTTGTGCGGCTTTGATTTCTGCTACCTGATCTTCTGTCATATTATCTGCATCTGGATATTTTGCTAGTAATTCTTTCATAGCATTTAATTCTGCTTCAACTGCAGTCTTATCATTTGCATCAATTTTATCTCCAACTTCCTCTAATGCTTTTTCAGTCTGGAAAACAAAAGAATCTGCCTCATTTTTTGTATCAATTGCTTCTTTACGTTTCTTGTCCTGAGCTTCATATTCAGCTGCTTCTTTTACTGCTTTATCAATATCACTATCTGACATATTAGAACCAGCTGTAATCGTAATATGCTGCTCTTTTCCTGTTCCTAAATCCTTTGCAGATACATTAACAATACCATTTGCATCAATATCAAACGTTACTTCAATCTGAGGAACTCCTCTTCTTGCTGGTGGAATACCGTCCAATCTAAATTGTCCAAGTGATTTATTATCTTTTGCAAACTGTCTTTCACCTTGAACTACATTGATGTCTACTGCTGTCTGATTATCTGCAGCTGTTGAGAAAATCTGACTCTTCTTTGTAGGAATTGTAGTGTTTCTTTCAATCAATCTCGTCGCAACACCGCCCATAGTCTCAATTGACAAGGAAAGAGGAGTTACATCAAGAAGTAATATTTCGCCTGCACCAGCATCTCCAGCAAGTTTACCACCCTGAATTGATGCACCAAGTGCAACACATTCATCTGGATTCAAGCTCTTAGATGGTTCTTTTCCTGTGAGCTGTTTTACTTTATCCTGAACAGCAGGTATTCTTGTAGATCCACCTACTAATAAAACCTGACCTAACTCTGAAGGAGTCAATCCAGCGTCTTTCAATGCATTCTGCACTGGAGTTGCTGTTCGTTCAACTAAGTCATGAGTTAATTCATCAAATTTTGCTCTTGTTAAATTCATGTCAAAATGTTTTGGACCTTCCGCTGTTGCAGTAATAAAAGGAAGATTAATATTTGTAGTTGTAGCCGATGATAATTCTTTCTTCGCTTTTTCAGCTGCTTCTTTTAATCTTTGAAGTGCCATTTTATCATTTGATAAATCTACACCTTCTGCTTTTTTAAATTCTGCCAACATATAATCCGTGATTTTCTGGTCAAAATCATCTCCACCAAGTCTATTGTCACCTGATGTAGAAAGTACTTCAATTACTCCATCACCAATCTCAATGATTGAAACATCAAATGTACCACCACCTAAATCGTATACCATGATTTTTTGTTCATGTTCATTATCAAGACCATATGCAAGTGCAGCAGCTGTAGGCTCATTGATAATTCTCTTTACATCAAGACCAGCAATTTTACCAGCATCCTTAGTTGCCTGTCTTTGTGCGTCATTAAAGTATGCTGGAACCGTAATAACTGCATCGGATACTTTTTCTCCTAAGTAACTCTCAGCATCTGCTTTTAATTTCTGAAGGATCATTGCAGAAATCTGCTGTGGTGAATATTTTTTATCATCAATTGTTCTACCATGATCAGTACCCATTTCTCTTTTAATAGAAGATATTGTTTTTTCTGAATTGGTTACTGCCTGACGTTTTGCTGGTTCACCTACAAGTCTTTCTCCTGTTTTTGTAAATGCAACAACAGATGGTGTTGTTCTTGCGCCTTCTGTATTTGCTATAACGGTTGGTTTTCCACCTTCCATAACTGCTACACAACTGTTCGTTGTTCCTAAATCAATACCAATGATCTTACCCATTTTAATTCCTCCTAAATGATATCATATTATTTGTTTGCGTTAAATTATTGTACAACTCCAACCATGCTATGTCTTACAACACTTTCACGGTACATATAACCTTTTTGAAGCTCCGATGCTACAATTCCGGATTCATATTCTTCACTTTCTACCTGCATAACAGCATTATGTTTTTCTGGGTTGAATTCTGTTCCAACTGCTTCGATTGGTTTTACGCCAATCTGTTCTAATTCGTTGATAAACTGTTTATATATTTTATCCATTCCTTCAACAAAAGGATCTGATTTATTATCTTCCGAAACAGCTCCTAACCCTCTTTCAAAATTGTCTACAACAGGAAGGATTTTTTCAATCACACTTTTTGCACCGATTTCATACATGGCTGATTTTTCTTTTTCACTTCTTTTTCTAAAATTATCAAATTCTGCCATTTGACGCTTCACGCGGTCTTCCAATTCTGCTATCTTTTCATCTTTTTTATCTTTTTTATCTTTCTTTCTCAGAAGTTTTGACTCTTTTTTTTCTTCCTTTTCTAATACATTTTCTTCCTCTTCCTGTGATGAAGTTTCCTTCTTTTCACAAGATTCTTCCTCTTTATCCTCCTGTAATTCTTTCATTTCATCCTCTTTCAATGTTTCATTTTCTGTCACTTAAGATGCCTCCTTTATGTTTTCTTATATAGGGAGTCTAGTTGATCCATAAGTTTTTTTAGCGTTCCCACTACTTTATCATAGTCCATACGTTTTGGACCTATAATTCCTATCGTTCCCTGCATGCCCTCTTCCAATTCGTAAGTAGCAGTTACAACACTGCAATCTTTCATTATTTGAACTGGTGTTTCATTTCCAATATATACTTGTATTCCTTTATTACCATCATCTTTTGACAATGTATCATTCATAAAATCTGTAAGCTGTATCTTTTCTTCGAAAACATTAATTATTTCGCTTGCCCTCTCATGATCGTTTAGTTCTGGATACTTTAGAATATTTGTAGTTCCACTCGTGTAAATCTCCAAATCTTGATCTGCACGGATTGCATCTGCTACAGCATCAATGACACTGCTTACTAAATCACTGTGAATACCCGCCTGTTCCTTCATCAACGTGATCATTCCAAGATTAATTTCTTCCAATGTAAGTCCATTTAAATTCGTATTTAATAAAATATTCAATTTAAGAAGTGTTTCATCATCCATTTCCTCTTCTATGGGAATAATTTTATTTTTGATAATATTTCCTTCCACAACTATTACTGCAACGATCTGACTTTTATCTATTCTGGATAATTGAATAAATTTAAGTTTATTATGATGATATTTGGGTGATGAAATCATAGCAGTATAATTCGTATTTGTAGCTAATAATTTGGCAACTTGTTTTAATACCTGCTCAATTTTATCTGCCTTTTGCAATACAATTTCTTTCATTTCCTCAACTTCACGTTCCCGTTCATTCATCATAGTATCTACATATAAACGATAACCTTTGTCGGAAGGGATTCTGCCTGCTGAAGTATGTGGTTGTAAAATATAGCCCAATTCTTCCAAGTCTGACATTTCATTTCGGATAGTGGCAGAACTTAGATTTAAATCTGTATACTTTGAAATTGTTCTAGATCCCACTGGTTCTCCAGTTTCTAAATAATTTCTAATAATAGCTTGCAAGATTTTTAACTTTCTATCATCTAGTTCCATAAGTCACTTCCTCTCTGCAAAGCTTCTGTTAGCACTCATCTTAATAGAGTGCTAACACTTACATTCTTAAGATATCACTAGATATTTCATTTGTCAACATAGCTAACTTAATAAAATTATAAACAATTTATAAAAAAATATAATAAAAAAAGAGCTATTGCCCTTTTTTTACCCAAAAATCAATATCCCACGACCAATTGCCTGTTTTCAATGACAGCGTATCTCTTTTCTTATAATAGCATTGCAAATCTTCCTCTGTAAATATAACATCCGCATCCTTTAAATCTGTGACTAATGCATATTCTCCATTTCTCACTTTTCTCAATACTTCCTGACGATAGTTTAAATGTTGTTCCATAATTTGACCTGCATAGGGGAATAATGTTTGTGCAAGTTCATTTTTTTTATATTGTTCTAAATAACTATCTGTAATAACAAATGGCTGTCCATTATTATAAACATACTTGTTTTGTTCAAATCCTTTATACGCAACCGCTGGTATTTCATATACTTCCTGATCTGCATACTCATCCATAATTGTGTATGCCTGTTCCCATGCTTTCATATCTTCATTAGAATATTGATTTACAATTAATCTTGAATCTGTTTTTACTATTGTAAAAAGAAGTAGTAAAGCATAACAAATATACAGAATATAATTCCCGGCTTTTTTAAACTTATAATTATCGATTGCAGTCAATGATACAACGATAAGTGCCGGTAAAAACAGCTGTAAATAGTATGATAAAAAGGCCCCATCATTCTTACCAATATATTGTAAAACCAGTGCTCCTGCTGCCATTTGACCCCAAAACAGAAGATCGCACACGATCTTTCTTTTTCCATATACCTTTTCCTCTTCTTTTACCTCTATTTTAAACAGCGGAAGATCTGGCTTCTTCCATTTCCATTTGATTGCTATATTTCTCTTAAAAACAACCGTTCTAATAATGTCATAGGCTCCTACGATAAAGAATGCTATAAACATTCCGCCCAGATAAGTAATCTGCATAGTATTATGGGTTGTTCCTGCTTTTCCGCTCGATACTCCTGCCCCTGGCCCTTTAACAAAATAAATTGCATAAGTAAAAAATAAAGGGAATTTCCATGCTATTAAAATTCCACATGTCATAAATATCAAAATAGTAGATATCACATATTTCATTGTTTCTTTCTTTGACAGAAATAGAAAATATGCAAAAGTAGTACCAAAAATCATAAAATAGTATTGTTTAGTAAAAAAAACTGCTACCGTCAAAGCCGCACAGGTAAATGCTTTATATTGAAACTTAGGTCTCGTAAGTATAAATAATATCAAAATTAATATCATTAATCCTAAGGAGTCAGGTGCCGCAAAGATATATCCATATCGCCAATGACACATAATTGTAAAAAGGAAACCGGCAATAGGCGCTGTAATACTATTACAATGATCATAAATAATCTTTCCAATCAGCATTCCCGATATTACCATGGCTGCAAAAGCAATGGCATAGTGTATGATTACAACATCCACTGGAACTATCCATGCAATAAAAGCAGCAATCAGCGACATCAAAGGACCATACAGATAAAATACTCCTGGCGTCTCGTCTGAAAGACTATCCAATGAATATGGATTATCACCTGCTAAAATGGAACGTGTCATTTGAATATTGGCAGCCTCTCTATATTCATTTGGATATTGTGACGTCAAGACGGTAGATGATAGCATAGTACAAAGTAAATAAATCGTATAAATAATTAATGGCACTGCAAATAAATTTATGATTAAGTTCTTCTTATTAAAATGTTCTTTCATTCGCTACTCCATCCTAACAGTACTTTCTGTATTTGCTTCTATTAACTCTTTTATTACTGCTAATCATCATAACACGCAATATCTATTATTTCAATTTCTATTAGAACTATCTATTGAACCATAAAAACGCCTGATAATTACATACCAAGCGTTTTCTAGACTTCCTGTTTATTCTTCCTTTGTATTATATATCAAACTTTCCTGTAATATCTTTATTCACAACGTAATATACAGCTGACTCCTCAGGTTTGACATAAAAAACCATATCACTTATTTCATTTATATTTCTTTCAAAATCTTTTGTCCAGATCTCATGAAGACGAGCTATCATATCCTCTTTTGTACATTCTCTTCCCATAAATTGAAGAACAAAAGATTCTTTCACAGCCGTATTTTTAGTAGTTGCCGCTTTTTTACCTGTTGCCTTTTTTGCTGCAGGCTTTTTGACTGCTGGCTTTTTGACTTCTACCTTTTTATCAAGCTTGCCTGCTACTTCTTCCGTATCCTTAGTTTCTTTTTTTGCTTGTAATGGTTTTTTTACGTTCTTTGCTCCAACTGTTTTAACCGTATTGTCTGTAACTTTTGTTTCAGCCATCTTCTTCTCTGTAGAAGCTTCTGCTGTTGGTAATCCTGATTTTTTCATAACTGCCATAACAATTCTCCCTCCATACTCGCATATATAGACGTTCTGATGATTTTAATGAAACTGATAATTCTTCCTTAGTCTATCTCAAAAGAATAAAATTGTCAAATTTCACTAATTCCAATTTTCAATAAATCTTTATATAATATTAATATATTATGGCATGTCTTTAATTGACATCCTTTTTTTTCCTTGTTATACTAACTGTATTAATACAAACAATACAGTTAGTATGGAAAGGAACTGCCTATGATTTTGATTGACTATAAGGATAGACGACCTTTATATGAACAAATTTGTGAACGTTTTGAAGATTTGATTACAAAATCTATTTTAGAAGTAGATTCCAAACTTCCCTCTGTTCGTAACCTGGCAATGGATTTATCAATCAATCCTAATACGATACAAAGAGCTTACGGAGAGCTTGAGCGGAAAGGATACTGTTACTCCATAAAAGGAAAAGGAAGCTTCGTTGCTGACATTAAGCACATGATTCCTCTTAAGCAAAAAGAATTTTTGTCGGATTTAAATACATTATTAGAAAAATCCACACAGATTAAGTTGTGCGAAGAGGACCTTATTTCATTTATAAAAGAATTTTATAAGAATAGAGAGGTGCAATATGATAGAAACCTATAATATTACGAAAAGTTTTACAAACATTAAAGCGGTAGATAATATTACTTCTACAATAAAGGAAGGAAGTGTATTTGGTCTTATTGGTACCAATGGTGCAGGTAAAAGTACTTTTCTTCGTATGCTAGCAGGAATTTTAAAACCTGATACTGGCCTAATTACCATTGATGGAATCGAAGTTTTTGAAAATATGGAAGCAAAAAAGAAGTTTTTTTACATATCAGACGAACAATACTTCTTTTCTAATTCAACTCCGGTTGACATGATGAAATACTATAAAATGTTATATGAACATTTTGATGACAAGAGATTCTATGATTATTTACAACGCTTTGAGCTACAAAAAGATCGAAAGATCAATACATTTTCTAAAGGTATGAAAAAGCAATTATCGATTATCTATGGAATTTGTTCTGGAACCAAATACCTGTTTTGTGATGAAACATTTGATGGCTTAGATCCCGTAATGAGGCAAGGTGTAAAAAGTATTTTTGCAGGAGAGATGGAATCAAGAGATTTCACCCCTGTCATTGCTTCTCATAATCTTAGGGAATTAGAAGATATTTGTGATCATATTGGATTACTTCATAAGGGTGGTATTTTATTATCAAAGGATCTAATTGATCTAAAAGGTAATATTCATAAGGTCCAATGTGTTCTAGAAAATCGCGATATAGAAGCTGAAATTTTGACAGGACTTAATGTATTGAAGACAGAACATCGTGGTTCTTTGATTACGCTTACTGTAAAAGGTGAAAGAGAAGAAATAATGAATAAAATAGCAATTGGGAATCCAATCTTTTTAGAAGTTCTTCCTCTCTCTTTAGAAGAAATATTCATTAGTGAAACGGGGGTTGTTGGTTATGATATTAAAAAACTTATTTTCTAATTTAACAAAACAAAATATGAAAAGAAGATTATGGAGCCTTTCCATTTCTATTCTTGCATTTTTCTTTGTTCTTCCTATCTATTCCTTTATGGCTATCGGAAATTGGATGAACCGACTAGAGCGAGGCATGACTACTTTCCCTGAAATAATAGAACAATTTCAGTTTGGTATCCTTGGTAGTACTAACTACTTTCTTCTTTTTATTACAATTGTTATAGCAATCACCTTTGGTATTAGTGGCTTCAGCTTTCTATTTTCAAAAGCAAAAGTGGATTTATACCATAGCAGCCCCATACGAAGAGAAACTTTATTTTTTACATGCTACATTAATGGAATCCTTTTTTATATCATTCCCTATGTTATTTCATTAGTGATTACTCTTTTCATTGGCCAGTCCTATCATCTTTTAAATAGCCAATCTCTTGCTTTCACATTTAGCACTTTATTTGTTAATTTTTTGGGGTTTTTATTTACTTATTCCGTAACAATATTTGCTGTTTTACTAACAGGTAATATCTTTGTTTCTGTATTAGCAAGCGGAGTTTTCCTAGGATATGGACCCATAATCATAGGCTTATATTCCTATTGCTGCGAAGTATTTTTCAAAACATACTATAGTCCTAATACTCCAGATAACTTTTTTTCACCAATTGCCTTACTCTTTCAAACACTTACTTCCTATACTCCAGAAAACCCCTCTTATGATTTTGGTTGTATACTAAAAATGATAATTGGTACTGCTATATTTATGATAGCAGGCATCGTAACATACAAAAAGCGCCCATCAGAGTCCGCAAACCAGTCAATTGCCTTTCCACGTATCAAGCCATTCATAAAAATAGGCTTAATCGTCCCCTTATCCTTAATAGGCGGCCTATTTTTTAAGAGTGTTGCCTATTCAAATTCCGTGTTCTGGCTTATTTTTGGACTCATCATTATTTTGATACTATCACACGCCATAATAGAAATTATTTTTCAATTCGACTTTAAAGCTGCCATTAAAAACTTACACCATTTACTAATAGGTGGTGCAATCATTACAATTATCGTCTGCACTTTCTATTTTGACTTTTTTAAATATGATAGTTATCTTCCTGCTGAATCTTCTGTGGCAAACATAGCCATTGCTTCTTATGATCTTTCAGGAAATATCAATTATTATGATTTTGGTTCTTCTGAAACATATAACTCTTTAGATCCGTACCAGGATTTCTATATTGATTCCATTGTTTATCGATTGGAACATATGAAGCTAGTTAATAATTCGGCCGCCTTACAACTTGCCAAAATAGGGGTATCAAATGCTATGATAAGCAGAAATAGCAATCATAACATGAATCCTGAAGATGAGCAAAATACTGATTACAGCCGTGTTAACTATAAATTCACATTAGCAAACAATAAAGAAATCTATCGATGTTATGATATTAATATGAAGGAAGCCAAAGATTTATTTGCAAAAATCTATGCTACCAAGGAATATAAAGAAGCTGTTTACCCTGTCTTAACAATGAAGGACTCTGCTATTAAAAATGTATATTATTCAAATCCTTTAGACAGTAAAAAGCTAGATCATTTCACGCAGGAAGAGCTCGTTGAATTAATTCATACCTATCAAAAAGAATTATTAGCACAGGATGGTAATGAGATTTATGATGAAGTTCCACTTGGTTATCTCTTTACAAGAGTTTTTAATGCGACTGACCCCACTAATTATTGGGATTCAAATGAATGTTTCATTTACCCTTCATTTAAAAAGACAATTGCCTTACTTGAATCACATAATGTCGATTTATACTCCTGCTATGATCCTTCGAATATAAAATCTATTACTGTATTTGACTATTCAAATCAAGAAGAAAAAGAAAATACATCACAAAAGGAATACACCTCCCAAAATGACATTAAAACAATTATGGAATATGCCATTCCCTATGATGCAATTTATACAAACTCTGGATTAATGGGACCTGCTACATATGATGTTAACATTGTCTACAAAAATATGAGTAACTACGAAAATAATAGTGGCTACTTTACCTTTTCTGAAGAAAACGTTCCTGAACTCATTAAATAGAAAGATGTCTAACCTACACATAATCGGGTAGGAGGTAAATAATTATTTTATTTACCGTCCTCCCACACCACCGTACGTACGGTTCCGTATACGGCGGTTCCTTAGTTTTCATAAACTATCAGATAATGGTCGAGTAAGGATGTATATCCCAACTTGGCTATTATTTTATTTGAAAAGACTTGGTTAAGCACTTGTGCCATACGCCAATAACCTTTTCTACTCCGCGCGAGTTCTAATGCTTTCCAATGTTCCATTCCCAATGCTTTTAGCATTCGGTATCTCGTTCTGATTTTCTTCCATTGTTTCCAGTAGACTGCTCTTATTCTTCGTCTTGCCCATTCATCTGTGGTTTTGAGAAGATTTTTCATATCTGCAAGTCGGAAGTATTCCACCCAACCTCGTACATACTGTTGATATTTTTCTTCTCTTTTTGCATTGCTCATTCCGTTATTTCTATCTGTTAGCTCTCTGATTTTATCTTTCATCTTAGAAACTGATTTTGGATGGACTCTGAATCTGCATTTGCCCTTGTATCTATAGAAGCTATAACCCAGATACTTGACCTTACTAATATGAGCCACTTTTGTTTTCTTCCTATTTACTTTTAGGAAAAGTTTCCCCTCAATAAATGGAAGTATGTTTTCCAAGGTTCTCTCTGCACTTTTCTTGCTCTTGCAAAAAATCATACAATCATCTGCATATCGGACAAACCTATGTCCTCTACGCTCAAGTTCCTTGTCTAACTCATTGAGCATTACATTACTAAGCAGTGGACTAAGTGGTCCGCCTTGTGGCATTCCTATTTCTGATTTTTCAAACATCCCCTTTGCAATAGCTCCCGCATTCAGATATTTGTGTATTAAAGAAATTAATCTACCATCTTTAATGGTTCTTCCCAATACCTCAATCAGCTTACTCTGGCATACGGTATCAAAGAACTTTTCCAAGTCCATATCCACCACATATACATAGCCATCATTTATGTTCTTTTGGCATTGTTTTAGGGCATTGTGTGCCCCTCTTTTGGGTCGAAAACCAAAACTGTTTTCTGAGAATTGCTCCTCATAGATTGGTGTTAGTTCCTGTGTAATTGCCTGTTGAATAACTCTGTCAACTACCGTTGGAACTCCAAGCTTTCTAAACTCACCTTTTGTTTCTTTGGGTATTTCTACCCTTCGAACTGGGTTTGGCTTATATTTACCATCCATTATCCCTTGAATTAAGGTTTCTTGATTTTCTCTTAGGAAGGGTAGAAGTTCATCTACCTGCATACCATCGATTCCACCTTTGCCCTTGTTTGATTTCACTTTTCTATAAGCCTTATTAAGGTTATCTTTGCGCAAAATTAAATCCAAAAGATTGTTCGTCCAATAGTCTGTGATGATACCGCTCTTTTCAGTAATCTTCCCGTAGTCGAACACTTCTGCATACTCTTTCTGTTCCGCAGATACCATTTGCTGATAGTCTTCAATATGAAGTTGTCTGTTCTTAAATCTACTTTCAGTTACATTCATTGCTTGTATCTCCTAAAGTTCAGCCCTTTGCCGATGGTTGCAACCATCGGTTTACTATGGCTTCTGCTGACTTCTCGTCATTCGTTGTTACTCACGATTTTCTTACACTGTTTCCAATCGCTGACGAGACCTCCCTGGGTACCACACGTTTCTTTCTCTCCATATATCTGCCACATTTACTATAGTTAATTCCGAGTAGTTATTGGACTTCGATTTGTAATGCAATCTTATCCTTAACTATAGCCTGATGTGATTTCTGTTCGTCAGACCAGAGATTTGCCTCCTCCTTCCTTCAGATTCCACCTCACGATGGACACCCTTGGTCTTGGCTGTATCCTTCCCACTACTAGGGCGGATTTGGGACTTTCACCCGTTAGAAACGTGCGCCGCCAGGCGCACACCAAAAAGCGGGCTACCTCTACTGTGGTAACCCGCTTTTAGCGTCACAAAGAATTAAGGAGAAGAAGGCGCTTGCGACTTCTTCCATGTGAGATTTAGTGATTCTTAGGAGCAGTATTTTTGCTCCTTAGAATTACTTCTCACAATGTGAAAACTTAGCATTTCTTAGAAGCGGTTTTTTCGCTTCTTTAGAAATTCTTTTCACATTTGCCTAATCTCATTTTCTCTATCTGCTTTTCATTTACATACTTAGAAATGCCTCTATGTTCGGATGCAAATTTACATCCATATAATGTTCTATTTTCATCGATTGCTTCGCATCGTACAATCGTAGCTGTTAAACGAAAATTCGTTTCTGTTTTTTCTTCATAAAATGTTAATGCAATCATTGTATTTGTATCAGCACTGATTGTCTTTCCTTTTAATAAATCGTTTCTAAGAATAAAAGAAACTCCCGTAGAGCTTATGTCTTTTACAATAACGTCAAAAGTCATTTTGTTAAATCCAATTTGTACAATTCCATCTACTCCAAGCCATACTCGATACCGGTTTCTTCTATTTACCTCTTTCACGTCCTTATTGGTTAAAAATAGATGATATGCAGAACCGTCTTTTAATTTAATTTGACGAATTTGAATCGTAATCCATTCATATGCCTTATCATCTTCTTTATTAACCACCATTAATCGATAAGCTGGTCCAGATGCTGGAAAGGATATTATTTTATCTTCTTTCATAATGGCTCTTACAATCAAATATAGATATCCTGAAGTCAGCTTTTCAATTGCCTTTAGATACTGCTTATCATCAATTTCAACTACCTCAGTATTAAATTCTAAAGTATTATTCCCAATCATAACTTTTAGTTCTATACTTGAGCCCTTCGCAATCTCATTTATCAGCATATATTCCCTCAAATACTCCTAGCTAGTTTTCCACCCATCCCATGCATTACCTGTTTTAATCCAGTTATTAAAATCACCTGCTGGACTTCCTATTTTATATTACTACTTTAGAAAATACCACTATCAATGGTTTAAGTCAATTTAATAATAATAAAATATAGAGATACAAAAAGCAAGCTCCCGGCTGATTCTTATAGTGGTGGAAGCACTGTAAGACTTTAACGCCAGGAGCCCGCTTTTATATATACTAACTAAGGGGATAGAGTCGGCTATGCCGACTAAGATAAAAGCAAATTAATAACATATTATCTGTCATTATGCATTCTAAAGTTCGCATAAGCACTCATATTATGTTCGTGTATATCAAGACCTTCTATTTCAACAACTGGTTCAACATGCAATCCGATTGTTTTATTAAGAACAGTAAATAGGATAAAGGCACAAGCACCAACATATGCAATAACACTTGCAACACCTATTACTTGTGTTCCTACAAACTGTAATCTGCTCATTCCCATATCTGCAAGTACTGAGCTCTTACAAAAGATTCCAG
The DNA here is from genome assembly GCA_028694115.1 of Lachnospiraceae bacterium. The sequence continues at coordinate 88,677 of JAQUUB010000004.1, read as the reverse complement.
TCATAATTGTTCCAGCAAGACCACATCCACCATGTACTGCAACAGCACCAACTGGATCATCCACTTTTAATACTTTATCTAAAAGTTCAACAACAAATACTACAATAAATCCTGCAATCACGCCGATTGCTAATGCACTATAATTTGATACCACATCACAACCTGCTGTAATAGCTACAAGACCTGCCAACGTACCATTTAAAGTCATGGAAACATCAGGTTTTCCATATCTCTTCCATGTAACAAATAGTACAGTTACCGTTGCTGCTACTGCAGCTAGATTTGTTGTCATTGCAATATCGCCTAGGTTTGTAGTAGCACCAGTTGTAGAACCACAGTTAAATCCAAACCAACAGAACCAAAGGATAAATACTCCAAGTGCACCCATTACGATATTATGACCTGGAATTGCATGTGCTTTTCCATCCTTACCAAATTTACCAATACGTGGACCTTCAATTGCTGCTCCAATCAATGCACAAATACCACCTACCATATGTACTGCCGTGGATCCTGCGAAATCATGGAAACCTATTGATGATAGCCAGCCGCCACCCCAAATCCAATGTCCTGTAACTGGATAAATGAAAATAGAAATACATGCACTATAAATTAAGTAAGTAGAAAATTTTGTTCTTTCAGCCATAGCACCTGATACAATCGTTGCTGCTGTTGCACAAAATACCGTATGAAAAATCATAAACACTCCGATTGGAAGACCATTAAACAATCCATCTGCATCTGCTAATGAATATGGATTAAAAAATCCCGAACTACCGATAATTCCAATCCCACCAACATCATTTCCAAACATAATTGCAAAACCAAGAATAAAGAAAAAGATACTTCCCAAAACAAAGTCCATTAAGTTTTTCATAATAATGTTACCGGCATTTTTTGCTCTGGTAAATCCTGCTTCAACAATTGCAAATCCAGCCTGCATAAAAAATACTAAAAATGCAGCTACTAACGTCCAAACAATATTTAATAATAATTGTGTAGCATCCGCGAGTTCCATTCCTGATGCTAATAAATCTGATAAATACATAATCATTCCTCCTCTTTTATATGTTGCTTCTCTCCAATATAAAAGAGATAACATCCCGGCTCCTCAACCAGTCCTGTTATCTCCATTGATAAATTTTTTCATATTATATAATTATTACTCCTAGTGATTCTACAATGCATTCACACCGCGTTCTCCCGTACGTATTCTGACAGCATCTTCAACATCGTATATAAATATTTTACCATCTCCAAAATTACCAGTTTTGATTTCTTTTTCGATTTTATTTATCAAATCTTCCGCCACTTCTGCTACAACAACTGTTTCCACCTTGATTTTAGGTAATAAATTAACGCTATATTCCGCTCCACGATATTTCTTGACAACACCTTTTTGATTACCGTATCCCATAATGTTAACAATATTTAAACCGTTAACTTCACTCTCATCGAGTACAGCTCTTAAATCTTCTAGCTTTTCTGGCCTAATAATGATTTCCAATTTCTTCATAACAAACCCTCCTTATTTTTTTAGCAATCCCGTTCCTTTATATATACATAAAAGAAAAAGGTGCTTCCGGAAATCTCCGCAAACACCTTTGTTTTATGTCTTTTATTATACACGACACTATTATTATGTCAAACATTTTTTAACTATTTGTAACATATTTATAAAAGAGTAAATATCTTTGCATTCTTTTTTGTTCAATTATCACCTCTTCTATCCAATCGAATCCCATTTTCTTACACAATTGAATGGACGCTATGTTACCTTCCTGAATAAAGCTATTAAGCTTCTCTGCACCAAGTTTCTCATATGCATAAGTAATAATAGCTCTGCATACTTCTTCTGCATATCCCATTCTTTGGTGCCTCCTATCGATGAGATATCCAATCTCTAAATCATCAAATCCTTCTCTATTTGTAATTCCCGCCCTGCCAATGATAGTACCTGTTCTTATTTCTTCTATAATCCACATACCATAACCATAAAACCCATACATATTTTCAATGTATGCCTTCGTAAATTCAATCTCATCCTCTATATTTTCATATAATCCCTCCATAAATAAGGTGATACTAGGATCTTGATAAATTTCATATAGAGCTTTCACATCCTGAACCGTTATTTCCCTTATAATGCAACGTTTCGTTCTAAGGATTTCCCAAGGAATCTTCTTACTTCTCTCATACATGTGATTCATAAATTCATAATCTATTTCGTCAAATCCTTGTATGATACATAAAGCATTACGAAAGCACAAGTTTCTATTTTCTTGTGTTTCATATATCAAATAGCCTATCTTATTTTCATCTGCCCAAGATACCGCCTCTGCACAGTCTGTAATAAGTATACTATCCTCATCACTAATTGGATTTTGCATGAAATCATCTTGTTTTGACATAATACAGGATACCCCATGAATTTTGCTTTCAGAAAGTAAATTCTCTAGGTACTCTATTTCTTTTTTTTGTTTTATAAGTATAATTATTTGCTTTAACATACTTTTATTATAACAAGCCGTTGGTACAATGGCTAGCCCCTTACTACAATACATTCTTTACTATATTTACTTTTTCATATAAAATAGTTATATATTATTATTAAAAGAAAGAAGGACAAACAAATGGCACAAAATCCAATTGTAACAATCGAAATGGAAAATGGCGATATCATGAAAGCTGAACTTTTTCCTGAAACTGCACCCAATACAGTAAACAATTTTATTAGTCTAATTAACAAGGGTTACTATGATGGACTTATTTTTCACAGAGTAATCGAAAACTTTATGCTTCAAGGTGGCTGTCCCGAAGGTTCTGGAATGGGAGGTCCTGGATACGGAATCAAAGGCGAATTTAATCAAAATGGGTTTATCAATCAATTGAAACATACGGAGGGTGTTCTCTCTATGGCAAGGAGTGCACATCCTAATTCAGCAGGTTCTCAGTTTTTCATTATGCACAAAGTATCTCCTCATTTAGATGGTTCTTATGCAGCATTTGGCAAAATTACCGAGGGAATGGATATCGTAAATAAAATAGCTTCCATCGCAACGGATTATTCCGACCGCCCCTTGGAACCTCAGATCATGAAAAAAGTTTCCGTTGACACATTTGGTATTACCTATGAGGAACCAGAAAAATTATAATATCTTTTCAAAAAATAATTAAGTAATATTATACAAAAAACCGCACAAAATGCGGTTTTTTTTGATGCGTTTACATTTTGTTCATATATAATTTAAAAATCTTTCACTTACATATCATCATTTAGACATTTCTCTGACTTATACTATTAATATGAAATCGATAAAACAGTTACACGCTAAATACTATAAATAAACTTTTTCATAATAATGCCAAGTGGATAACCACTTGGCATCCTCCCTTTTAAGGGGTTTTAAAAATAAAAAAAGCTCCACACTTTGATAGTGTGGAGCTTTGCTAATTCTATTATGCTTTGTTTATTGAACCAAAGATTTCCATTTTTTCTTTAACGGTAGCTTTGATTGCTTCGAAACCTGGATTTAATAGTTTACGAGGATCAAATCCTTTACCTTCTAAATCTTTTCCAGCTTCAATATATTTACGAGTTGCTGCTGCAAATGCTAACTGACATTCTGTATTTACATTGATTTTAGCAACACCTAATGAAATAGCTTTTGTAATCATATCTGTTGGGATACCTGTACCACCATGAAGAACTAATGGCATATCTCCTGTTAACTTCTGAATTGCATCAAGTGTTTCAAATGAAAGACCAGCCCAGTTTGCAGGATATTTTCCATGGATATTACCAATACCAGCTGCTAAGAAATCTACACCTAAATCAGCTACAGATTTACATTCCTGAGGATCAGCACATTCGCCCATTCCTACAACACCATCTTCTTCTCCACCGATAGAACCAACTTCCGCTTCAATAGAGATTCCTTTATCATGAGCTGCTTTTACTAATTCAGTTGTTTTTGCTACGTTCTCATCGATTGGATAATGAGAACCATCAAACATAACTGAAGAAAATCCAGCTTCAATACATTTATAGCAATGATCATATGAACCATGATCTAAGTGTAAAGCTACAGGAACTGTAATATTCTGGTCTTTAATTAAAGCATTTACCATTCCTACGACTACATCATATCCACCCATGTATTTACCTGCACCTTCAGATACACCTAAGATTACAGGAGCGTTGTTTTCCTGTGCGGTTAATAAAATGGCTTTTGTCCACTCTAAGTTGTTGATGTTAAACTGACCTACTGCATAGTGGCCTGCTTTTGCTTTTTTAAGCATTTCTGCTGCTGAAACTAACATATTCATTACCTCCGTATTTTTGTAATTCTATTCCGAAATCATTATACTCTACTTTATCCAAAAATGAAACAAAAAATTCTAAATTAATAGAAATTGATAGGTTATGGTACGATCATCTTTAAAACTTGTTGTAAATTCATTAAATCAACTTCCTTATGAGTACCACCATATTCTCCATCCAAAGTCCATGGTATCGACTCCTCAGACTTGATTTTCAGGTGTTTCGTTTTGAAAGCATAGATATATCTAGAGTCACTTTCTCCCCTTAAAATATCTTTTGCAATACTTTGAAAATCGACTAAAATTTTAGGTTCTTTTATTAATGTTACTTCAAAAAGCCCATCATCTAGCTTCACATTTTTACCCGTAAAATTTTTAAGTCCACCTACTGATAAGGAATTACTAATCATTCCAAACAGAAACTCATCCTTTATTACATTTCCATCATACTCTATTTCCATTTGATAAGCTTTTACTGATGTTAGTCTTTTGGTTCCTTCTAAAACATATGCGGCATGTCCTAAAGCATTTTTCATTTCTTGCTTTGTTTCATAGGATACATCTGTAAACAGACCAAATGCAGCTACATATACAAAATAATCACTATTGAATGATCCCATATCGCAGGCAAATTGATTTCCCTTGACCACAACATCTGCTGCTTTTAACATATTTCGTGGTATCATCAAACTATTTGCAAAGTCATTTGTACTTCCTGCCGGAACATAGCCAATAGGAATTCGCTCATTACTTTTAAGCATACCACTCACAACTTCATCTAAAGTTCCATCACCTCCACTACATACTACGATATCATATCCTTCAAGTCGCTCCATTGTAGCCTTTGTAGCATCTCCTTGTCGCTGTGTTGGATAAACTGTCACCTCATAATCTGCTTTGGCGAAAATATCAATAATATCTAACAAATTACTTCGAATTCTGGCTTTTCCTGCATGGGGATTATAAATAAAGAACATCCTTTTTTTCAAATTATGTCACCTACTACTTTCATACTACAATATTACCTTTATTTTACTCTAATTTTTATTGATACTCAACAAAAAAGAAGCTCAAAGAGCTTCTTTTTATTATTATTCTTTACCACTTAAATACTTTTCTATACTATTGATTGCTCGATCTTCATCAACGCCATCTGCTACAACATCGATTTTTTTACCCGCATCAAGAACCAATGTCATCATTCCCATAATACTCTTTGCATTCACATATTTCTCACCACTCTCAATATGAATACTGCTATCATATTGACTTGCCACCTGTACTAGCATTGCTACAGGTCTTGCATCCAACCCACTATCTAATTGGATGGTTATTGATTTTTTTTTCATAGTTGCTCCTCCTTTTTATCTGCTCTCCATTATGAAGAAAAACTACCCACGCAACTTATCCGCTAAATCGCTTAATTTCCTTAATCTATGATTAACACCTGATTTACCAACAGGTGGATCAAGCATTTCACCTAATTCTAACAAAGTAGCTTCTGGATTTATCAACCTCATCTCTGCGATTTCTATTAATGAATCACTTAATTCCGAAAAATCCATATGTGATTTAATATACTTAATATCCTCTAATTGTTTTACCGCAGCAGAAACCGTTTTATTAATATTGGCTGTCTCACAATTAACTCGTCGATTAACGGAATTTCTCATTTCCTTAACTATTCTAAGATTTTCTAGATTCATTAAAGCCACATGTGCTTCCATAACATTCAATATATCAACAACTTGTGCGCCTTCTTTTAAATATACTACAAAGTATTTTTTCCTAGATACTACTTTTGCATCCATGTAAAAGCTGTTAATAATTTCCTTCATCTGATTTGCTTGTGTTTGTGAATTGCAAGCAATTTCAAAATGATAAAACTTCTTTGGGTCACTAATAGAGCCTGAAGCCAAAAATGCTCCTCTGATAAATGCTCGTTTACAACACGATTTCCCCGTAATAAGACTATTAATACTTACCGTTTTCTCATGTAGCTTTAAAGCACCAAAAACTTTTTCTACATCTGATTGCTTTTTGATAATAATAAAGTATCCTCTCGAATTAGAAGATAATACATTTCCTTTTATCAAAACATCAGCCTCTATATTAAATGTTTTTTTCAATAATGTAAAGTATTTTCTAGCAACCGACAAATTTTCTGTCTGAATTTTGAGAAATATGTTGCTTGATGGTCTTTGTATGATTTGTCCGCAAAGCATCACAATTGCTGACAACTCAGCTATCTGGCAATGTCTAGAAGAGCTCATCTGACAAGAAAGTTCTTCCTTTACCTCTCCGGAAAAAGACATCTGCCACCTCCTATTTTCCTCTTAATGCATCTTTTTGAATATCTTTATGCTCTACACGAATACCATATTGTTCCTTACTCTTTAGTCGCTCGCTAATTTTATTAGCAAGTGTTACGCTTCTATGTTTTCCACCAGTACATCCAATCGCTATTACCAACTGGTTTTTACCTTCCAAAACATAATTTGGAATAAGAAATAGTAACATATCCTCTAATTTATCTAAAAAAGTCCCTGCTTCCTTAAAAGACATTACATAGTCTTGGACTTCACTGTCATTTCCAGTCTTCGTTTTTAATTCATCAATATAATATGGATTAGGTAGAAATCGAACATCAAATACTAGATCTGCATCATTGGGAATTCCATATTTATAGCCAAACGATAAAATAGTAATAAAAAGATTATTAAAACCTTTATTCTTCGAAAAAACCTTATCAATTTCTGCTTTTAATTCTCTTGTAAGTAATTGGCTTGTATCAAAAATATAAGTTGCATTCTTTTTTAAGTATTCGAGTTCTTGACGTTCTTTATGAATTCCATCCTCGACTCTTCCATTACTAACATAGGGATGATTTCTTCTGGTTTCTTTAAATCTTTTGACTAATATCTCGTCATTTGCATCCATAAAAAGAATCTCATAAATACATCCTGCTTTTTCCAAAGCAGTTAATGCCTGTTCAACTTTTTTCAGGCCTGTTCGTATATCAATTCCAATAGCGACTTTTGAAAGCTCGCTATTGGGATTATAAGTTAATTCAGCAAATTTCTCAATTAATGGGATCGGCAAATTATCAACGCAAAAATAGCCTAAATCTTCTAGCATTTTTAATGTTGTACTTTTTCCTGCACCTGACATACCTGTTACTATAACAAATTTCATATCAAAATTCTCCCAGCATACACACTTCCGGTTCTAACATTACACCAAATCGCTCATAGACTTTATCTCTGACCTCATCAATGAGATCTTTTACATCAGCGGCTGTTGCTTTTCCAGTATTAATTACAAAACCACAATGTTTTTCCGATACTTTAGCACCACCAATGCAAAATCCACTCAGTCCCGCATCCATAATTAGTTTTCCTGCAAAAAATCCCTCAGGTCTTTTGAAGGTACTTCCAGCACTCGGAAATTCCAAGGGTTGTTTCATGATTCTTAATTCTCGTAATTCTTCCATACGTGACTTAATTGATGAAGCATCGCCACCTTGTAGTTTTAAAACCACCTCAACACATACTAAGGATTTTTTCTTACAAACACTGGTACGGTAGCCAAATTCCATTTCTTCATTCGATAATGTTAACAGACTTCCATCCTCTGTTACTACCTTCACAGACTCTACAATATTTTTCATTTCTCCACCATAGGCGCCTGCATTCATCACCATCGCTCCGCCAATCGTTCCTGGAATACCAGATGCAAATTCCAGACCAGTCAATCCTTCTTGTAATGCTGCTGCAGAAACTTTAGATAGCATTGCTCCGCCTTGGCAAATGATTCTATGTCCTTCTACCTTAATATTACTCATATTATGATACAATTGAATGATTACTCCATCATAACCTTTATCGCTTACTAATAAATTACTGCCATTTCCAAGTATATAATATTCCCTGTCAATTAAATGAAAATAACGAATCATTTCCGCTATCTCATCCATTGTGTGTGGTTTTACAAAATATTTTGCAGGACCTCCTACGCGAAACGTTGTGTGTTTCTCCATAGGTTCCTCGACCAAAATTTCTCCCTGCTGAACAATTTCCTTTAAATGATTATAAAAAAACGAACTCATATTTTGTACCAAAGCCTTTTCTTCTATTCTATTCTAACACTAATTTGGCAGAACCAAAGATTCCGGCATCATTACCCAATGTAGCCAAAACGAAATCCGTACCACGGCTTCCCTTAAATACATATGGTTTATAATATTTTTTGACATAATCAAGAAGAACATTTCCAGCATTTGATACTCCACCACCAATTACAAATGCCTCCGGATTACATACACCCGCAATTCCAGCAAGCGCTTTCCCTAAATATTCACCAAATTGCTCTGCAATTTCCATTGCCAGTTCATCGCCTGCTTTCACAGCATCAAAAACTGCTTTTGCGGTAACTTCACTATTGCGAAGTACACTTTCTTTGTTTGTTTCACTTAATTTTCTATTCGCTAATCGAACGATTCCTGTTGCAGATGTGTATTGCTCCAAGCATCCATAATTACCACAATTGCATGCTTCTTCTTCTTGATCCTCAACATGAATATGTCCTATTTCTCCACCTGAACCTGTTGCCCCAGCAACAATTTTACCATTAACAATGATGCCACCACCTACTCCTGTGCCTAATGTGACCATGACAATACTCTTATAGCCTTGTCCACCGCCTTTCCACATTTCACCAAGTGCTGCAACATTTGCATCATTTCCTGCTTTAACCTGAATGCCGATTTTCATGTTTAAATCTTTTTCTACTTCTGTTACACCCCATCCAATATTTACTGCCTGACGTACAACTCCCTCGCTGTCTACCGCACCTGGTACGCCAATTCCAACACCATCGATATCAGACTTTGAGAGATTCTCTTTCCTTATTTTTTCTTCTATAGCATCTGCGATATCTGAAATAATATTTTTTCCGTTTTCCTCTGATCTAGTTACTATTTCCCACTTATCGATCATCGTGCCATTACTTTCAAATAATCCCATTTTAATTGTTGTTCCACCTACATCAACTCCAAAACAATATCTGCTCATCTATTCTCTCCTTTAGTCATCATCTCTCTTTTTTGCAAGATTTTCCTGTACTCTCTTATATAATTCCTGGGCAGCATTATATCCCATTTTCTTTTGTCGATGATTAACAGCTGCTGATTCACAGATTACAGCCAAATTTCTACCTGGACGAATTGGAATATTGTGGCAGACCACTTTGTTTCCAAGATACTCTGTATATTCTTCCTCTAATCCCAAACGGTCATATTCTTTATCCTTATCCCAATCTTCAAGGCGGATAACTAAATCAATCGATTGAGTATCCTTTACACTAGATACGCCAAATAACGTTTTAACATCTACAATTCCAATACCTCTAAGTTCAATAAAGTGCCTTGTTATATCTGGTGCACTACCAATTAAGGTATCATCACTTACTTTTCTTATTTCCACAACATCATCAGTTACCAGACGATGACCTCTCTTTATTAATTCAAGAGCAGCCTCACTTTTACCAATTCCACTCTCTCCTGTAATCAATAGTCCTTCACCAAATACATCAACTAAAACGCCGTGAATGGAAATGCATGGAGCCAATTTCACATTTAGCCAGCGAATAATTTCCGCTGTAAAAGAAGATGTTGCCTTTGGCGTATTCAGAACAGGAACGCCTTTTTCACCCGCAATTCTTAAAAAAATAGCATCTGGTTCTAAATCTCTACAATATATAATACATGGAATATCATGCGTTAAAAGCTGACTATAAATTTCTTCTTTTCTGTCATCTTTCATCTTCTCCATGTATGTGAATTCTACAAAACCGATTATTTGAACACGAGTTGTCTCAAAATGCTCAAAAAATCCTGCAAGCTGTAAAGCAGGTCTGTTAATATCCGGTTGATTAATTTTGATATGTGAAATATCAATATCCGGGGTTAAATTCTTCAAATGCATCTTTTCAATTACTTGTGTTAATTCAACTGCAGCCATATTATTTCTCCTTTTACCTTTCGAACTCTATGCGTTTTAAGCCATATTTTTAATTCTAACATAGAATAAATGTAACATCAATGAAAGAAATCAAACACTGCCTTTGCACTCTTTTCGTTCATGGAAGGAATATCTTTCAACTCTTCCTCAGTGGCACTCTTAATATTCTCAATCGATTCAAAATGTTTCATTAATGTCTTTCGTCTCGTAGGTCCTATTCCTTCAATATCATCCAAAATGGAATGTACTTGTTCCTTACTTCTTAGCGATCTATGGTATTCAATTGCAAAACGATGAGCCTCATCTTGAATACGTGTAATCAATTTGAATCCTTCTGTATTCCGATCGATTGGTATTTCTTGATTTTGATAAAACAGACCCCTTGTTCTATGATTATCATCTTTCACCATCCCACAGACTGGAATACTTATTTTCAATTTCTCCAATACTTGCTCTGCAATTTTTGCCTGACCTTTTCCACCATCCATCATAATTATATCTGGAAATTTAGTAAAACTTCCGAAATCGTAATCGAGATTCTTTCTTTCTCTTTCGTTTCTCTCTTCCATTCCATGCAAAAACCTTCTTGTGAGCACTTCCTCCATACTTGCATAGTCATTGGGTCCGACAACCGTCTTGATTTTAAACTTTCTGTAATCGCTTCGTCTTGGCTTCCCCTTTTCATAAACTACCATCGAACCCACAGATTCAAAACCGCTAATATTCGAAATATCAAAAGCTTCCATGCGAACAATACCTGGAATATTCAATAAATCCCCTATCTCTTTGACTGCCCCTAACGTTCTTCCTTCTTCTCTTTTTATCTTATCTTTATCCTGACTCAATACCATTTCAGCATTTTTTCTTGCTAATTCCACAAGCTTTTCCTTCATTCCCTTTTTAGGTATACGAATGCTTACTTTATTGCCTCTTTTCTCAGATAACCATTCTGCAATTACATTTGCATCTTCAATATCTTCTTGAAGCATCAATTCCTTAGGAATAAATGGCGTACCAGCATAAAACTGTTTTACAAAGCTTTGTAAAATCTGACTATTGCTATTTTCTGATACCTTTGTCATATAGAAATGTTCTCTTCCAATTAATCTTCCATCTCTAACAAAGAAAACCTGGACCACGCTGTCATCATTTTCTGTTGCCAGTGCAACGATATCCTTATCTTCACCATCACTGTGTGTGATTTTCTGTTTTTGTGCAACTGTTCGGACACTTGTTAATAGTTCTCTATATTGAATTGCCTCTTCAAATTCCATTTTATCAGAGGCTTCCTGCATCTTATTTTCGAGATCTTTCAAAAGAACATTATAATTTCCACTAAGAAAATCAAGGGCTCCTGCAATATTCTTTTCATACTCCTCTTTGGATATATATCCCTGACAAGGACCCAGACACTTTTTAATATGATAATTTAGACATGCCCGATCTTTCCCAATATCCTTTGGGAGGTCTCTATTACATGTTCGTAATCCATAAATCTTATTAATTAAGTCAATGGTATCTTTTACACCCGTAGCACTTGTAAAGGGTCCAAAATATTTACATTTGTCTTTCTTCATCTCTCTTGCAAATAAAACTCTTGGAAAATCATCTCTTACCGTAACTTTTATATAAGGATATGCCTTGTCATCCTTTAACATGGTATTGTACTTAGGTCTATGTTCTTTAATCAAATTACATTCTAGAACAAGTGCTTCTAATTCAGAATCCGTTACGATGTATTCAAAATAATTAATTCTTTCAACCATTTGCTGAATTTTAGCAGTCTTTTTTGTACTCTCACGAAAGTAGGAACGCACTCGATTCTTTAAACTGATTGCCTTCCCAACATAAATAATTGCATCCTTCTTATCATGCATAATATAAACTCCAGGCTTTGCTGGAAGTTTTTTTAATTCTTCATTAATATCAAACATAGTTTCATTTTATCAGAAATCTTAAATTCTGCAATGTATAATTCCTTTTCAAATATATAATAGGGCTGTCTTTAGACAGCCCCATCTAGTGTTTCTATTGTTTTTACTGTTGTTTCTTTTTAGAAAAAATATCAAATATTACTGCAAATAGTACAACGCATCCTTTTACTACTTTCTGCCAGTTTGCATCAACACCAATGATTGACATTCCTAGATTCAATACACCTACTAATACAGCACCTGTTACAATTCCTCCAACTGTACCAACTCCACCATATGCAGATGCTCCACCAATAAAGCAGGCACCAATTGCATCCATTTCATATAAGTTACCTGCGGTTGGATTTGCTGAATTCAAACGTGCAATACATACCATGGAAGTAACTGCTGTTAAAAATGCCATATTAATATATGCTATAAAATATACGCTGTTTGTATTAATTCCTGATAGTTTGGTTGCTTTTTCATTACCACCAACGGCATAGAAATATCGACCAATTGTTGTTTTCGTTGCTATGTAGTTATAAATCAGTAAAATGGCAACTACCCATACAAGAATGACTGGTATTCCTTTGTACAATGCAAGTTTATACATAAATGCAATGATAACTGCACAAGTTAATACACATTTCATTAACATACCAATTGTAGATCCTGTCTCGTAACCTTTTCTTGCCTTATTAATTCTACTTTTTAACTGTAATAATACAAAAATAATACAAGCTACAATCCCAGCTACAAAACAGGTGAGATTAAAACCTTCATTTCCTCCCAGAAAATCAGGTATGTAACTATTAAAAATATTTAAGTAATTATCAGGAAGTGGAGATATTGTCATTCCATTTAGCACGACATTTGCCAGCCCACGAAAAGCTAACATACCTGCCAAGGTTACAATAAACGGTGGTACACGTACGTATGCTACAAAATAACCTTGAAATAACCCCACTGCAATACCTACCAAAATCATGATCAACATAACCAATGGTATTGACCAATGTTTATTTACAATTAAGGCTCCACCAATTCCGCCAATAAATGCAACAACGGATCCTACTGATAAATCAATATTACCGCCTGTTAAGATACACAACAACATACCAGTTCCTAAAATAAAAACATAGGCATTCTGTGCAATCAGGTTGTTAACATTTTGAGGTAACAGAAGTTTCCCACCAGTCAAAACAGATAATAGAATAATGACAAGCACAGTAATGATAATCATTGCATTATTTGTTAATGTCTTTTTAACGTTCATATTAATTACGCTCCTTTGCTAGATTTCAAAATATGTGACATGATCAATTCTTGCGATGCTTCTTCTCCGCTAACTTCTCCAACCATCTTTCCTTCATTCATGATATAAATGCGGTCACACATTCCTAAAACTTCTGGTAATTCTGATGATATCATAATTACTGACTTCCCAGCTGACACTAAATCATTTATGATGCAATAGATTTCATATTTAGCTCCAACATCAATTCCCCTAGTTGGTTCATCTAATATTAAAACATCTGGATCAGCAAACATCCATTTACCAAGCAAAACTTTCTGCTGATTTCCACCACTTAGGTTTCCAACATTCTGTTCTACCGAAGGACACTTTGTTCTCAATTTTTGTACATAATCCCTTGCAATTTTGTACTCTAAATCTTTATCAATGATGCCTTTGTTGCTTACTCCTTCTAGATTCGCCATGGATGTATTCTCTCGAATGGAATTTGATAGTACAAGACCATTTCCTTTTCTATCCTCGGTTACATAGGCGATTTTCTTATTGATTGCATCCTGTACTGATTTTAACTCTTCTTTTTTTCCATTTAGATATAATTCACCTGTTATGTTATGTCCATAGCTCTTACCAAAAATACTCATAGCAAGTTCCGTTCTTCCTGCACCCATTAGTCCAGAAATACCAACTACTTCTCCTTTTTGTACTTTCATAGAAACAGAATCTACTATTTTCTTATCCGTATAAATAGGATGGTAAACGGACCAATTCTTTACTTCAAGATTTACGTCCCCGATTTCTTTCTTAGTTCTTTTCGGGAATCGATCCGTAAGATCTCTACCTACCATTCCCTTTATGATACGGTCTTCATTTATTTCATTCACGGTTTTATCAATTGTCTCAATTGTAGAACCATCTCTAAGCACCGTTATCTTATCAGCAACATATGAAACCTCATTTAATTTATGAGATATAATAATCGATGTCATTCCCTGTTCTTTGAATTTTAAAAGTAAATCTAATAAAGCCTTTGAATCTGTTTCATTCAGTGAAGAGGTTGGTTCATCCAAAATAAGGAGCTTCGCATTTTTCGATAATGCTTTTGCGATCTCAACTAATTGCTGTTTTCCAACTCCAATATCTTTAATTAGTGTTTTAGATGAATCCATTAGTCCAACTGTTTTTAAATATTTATCAGACTTACCGTATGTTTCATCCCAATCAATCGCCATCTTCTTTCCGCATTCATTTCCAAGGAACATATTTTCCCCTATGGTCATGTATGGTACCAGAGCTAACTCCTGGTGTATAATTACAATTCCCTTATCTTCACTATCTCTGATTTTCTCAAATTTACATACATCACCCTTATAAATAATGTCGCCTTCATATGTTCCGTATCCATAAATTCCACTTAAGACATTCATTAAGGTGGATTTTCCAGCACCGTTCTCTCCAACAAGTGCATGTATTTCGCCCTCTTCTACTTTTAAGTTAACATTATCAAGTGCCTTTACGCCTGGGAAAGTCTTGGTGATATTTTTCATCTCTAATATTACGTTTGCCAAATCATTTACCTCCTTTTACTAGTGCTATTCTCGCAATAACCAGCTTATGATTTTCTCGAATCTTTTTTATTTAAAATATCAAATACAACAGCCGCCAGGAGAACCACACCTTTTACAACCTTCTGCCAGTTTGCATCAACGCCCATAATGGACATACCTAAATTGATAACACCTACTAAAGTACCACCGACAACCATACCTGCAATTGTTCCAGATCCACCATAAGCAGAAACACCACCGACCATACATGCACTAATTGCATCCATTTCAAAGTTGGTACCAGCTGTAGGAGTAGCTGAGGTTAATCGAGCCATGACTACCATACCTGTAAACATAGATAACAACGCCATATTTACATAAGCCATAAAGTATATTTTTTTCGTATCAATACCGGAAAGTCTTGCAGCTTCCCTATTTCCACCCATTGCATAGTAGCTTCTTCCAAGTGTAGTTTTTGATAAAATGAAATTATAAGTTAATAACACTGCTACCAGCCAGATTAAAATATATGGAAGTCCCATGTAGCTTGCCAGCTTATATGTATAGACTAAAATAATAGCACAAATTAATACGCATTTTCCAATCATAGCGCTAAGAGAACCTACTTCATAATTTTTCTTTACTCTTGTTGCTCTGTTTTTAATCTGTAAAACCACAAAAATAACACAAACCAAAATACCTACGATCATACAAATAATTTTTATTTTTCCTACCTGAATATCAGGAACTGCACCGTTAAATACATTTACATAATTCTGTGGGATTGGAGCAATTGTAAGACCCTGCAGTATCGCTGTACTTAATCCTCGAAAAGACAAGAAACCAGCAAGAGTTACAATCCAAGGTGGGATATTCATATAGGATATCCAAAATCCTTGCCAGACACCAATTACCAATCCTAATAAAATCAAAACCAGAATAGATGCCCAAATTGGCCATCCCTTTGTTACCATGAGAGTACCACCTACAGAACCAACTAAAGCAACAACAGATCCTGCTGACAAATCGATATTACCACCTGTTAGCATACACACCAACATACCTGCTCCTAAAAAGAAAACGTATGAGTTTTGTGCAATCAGATTATTGAAGTTTGCTGGAAGCATCATTTTTCCCTGTGTTTGAACACTGAAAAAAATTACAACCAAGGCTAGTACTATTATCATTGCATTATCTCTAATTCCTTGAATCACTTTTTTCATAGTTAATCTCCATTCTTTCCCAAGACTGCAAGCTTCATAAAACTTGTGTATGAAATAGCTATCTTGCACTAATTCCATCTCTTCAAGAAAATTACAGGCGGGTCACTAGTCCCGCCTGTATTATTTACTCATTTACTTCATACACGTCGGATTACTTTGCTGAACTTAGCTGATCCTCTGTATAATATCCTGAATCAATCAATAATTCTTTGTAATTATCTTTGTCTGCGAATTTAACATCACATAAGTAAGAAGGAACAACCATTACACCATTATCATATGTTTTTGTATCATTAACTTCACATTCAGAACCTGACATAAGAGCATCTACCATTTCAACACATTTTGCTGCTAATTCACGAGTATCTTTGTAGATTGACATAGACTGTTTTCCAGCAATCAGGTTAGGCATATTTGAAATATCACAATCCTGGCCTGTTACGATAGGCTGATCTCCATTGTAATCAGAATCAATTGCATTGCAAGCACCAAGTGCTGTAGAGTCATTTGAACATACGATAGCATCAAGTTTTGTTCCATCTGCATAGTAAGAAGAAATGATGTTCTGAACTCTAGCCTGACATGTTTCTGTTGACCAAGCTGCTGTAGCAACATCAGCAAATTCTGTCTGACCTGAAGTTACAACTAATTTACCTGATTCAATATAAGGTTTTAATGTATCCATAGCACCATTGTAGAATAATAATGCATTGTTATCTGCTGGATCACCTGCACAGAACTCAACATTGAAAGGTCCTGCTGCATTGTCTAAGTCAAGAGAATCTACAACGTATTGTCCCTGAGTAACACCAACTTTGTAGTTATCAAATGAACAGTAATAGGAAACTGCATCTGTATTCATAATTAAACGATCATAAGCAATTACTGGAATATTAGCTGCTTTTGCCTGATCTAAAACTGATCCAAGTGCTGAACCATCGATAGAAGCGATAACTAATATCTGATCTCCACTAGAAATCATATTTTCAATCTGTGAAACCTGTGTTGCAACGTCATTAGAAGCATACTGAAGGTCAACTTTATATCCATCTTCTTCTAATTGTTTCTGCATATTTTCACCATCTTGGTTCCATCTCTGCAGATCTTTTGTAGGCATTGCTACACCAACTGTAATACCGCCTTTATCTGTTGCTGCTGGAGCTGCTTCTTCTGTTGCTGCTGGAGCCTCTTCTTCTGCAGGTGCTGCTTCTTCTGTTGCTGCTGGAGCTGCTTCTTTACTATCTGCTGCAGTGCTTCCGCATCCAACTAGTAATGTAGCAACCATTGTTGTGCAAAGGATTGCACTAAGTAACTTTCTTTTCATTTAAAAATCCTCCCTTATGAATTTAAAAAACGTTTTGTACACTATGTACTTGTTACAATGTCACTATATCATACACATTGTACATAAGAAATAGTACATGTTTGTGAATTTCTGTACTTTTTTACTATAAATAATTAAAAAATCTTATGCTAGCACATTTTTTTCTTCGGCACTAGCATAAGACAAAATTATCCTATTCTAATATGGAACATTTGCGTAAACATCTTCCTTTAGATGGAATCCTGTATTAATAATTACAAAATCAATATTATCTTTCGTTACTTTAATTGGTTCTATTTTAACATATGGGATTTCATGCTTGCCATCGCTAATCTTCTCGGTTTCGAATTCTTTGCCCTGTGCTAGAGAAACCGCACATTCTGCTGCCTGCTTAGCTAATTTTTCAATTGGCTTATAAACCGTCATAGTCTGCGTACCTTCTACTATCCTTTGGCATGCATCTAAATCAGCATCCTGACCCACTACAATCACCTTTCCCGCCAAACGTCTCTCTGACAATGCCCTTATTGTTTGGCCTGCAAGACAATCATTTCCACACATAATAGCGCCTGCCTGAAACAATTTACTTGTATTTTCATTCAGGTAATTAAAGGCCTCTTCCCCTTTCCATTCCGACGCATTCATAGATCCTATGACTTCTATATTCGCATCCTCCATTGCTTTATTAAATCCTTGATTTACCAAATATACGTTATAATCTTTTGTTGGACCATTTATTTTTATTATTTTACCACCACTTGGCATTCCTTGTATGATTGTTTCTGCCATAAGCGTTCCGACCGCTTCATTATCAAATGAAATATATAAATCTTCCTGCGCATTTAACAATAGTCGATCATATCCGATTACTTTTATTCCCGCTTTATGTGCTTTTTCCACCTCATCCGAAAGGCTTTCTGAATCAACAGCAACAATTACGATTACATCTACTTTTTTATTAATAAAATATTGGATTTGAGATTTTTGTTCTTCTACATCTCCATTCGCATTCTGCACAATAACATCTGCTCCTAGCTCTTTTGCTGTAGAAACAAAAACATCCCGATCTCGCTGCCATCTTTCAATTACAAAGGAATCAAATGTGATTCCAATTTGAATGGCACTAATTTCTTCATGCTCTTCCTGGGTTTGCTCTTCCTTTACTTTTTCGCTACACCCACACAAGCAAATGCTTAATAGTATTAAGAGAATCATCCCATACTTTGCCTTCATTTCATTCTCCCTTCTTTAAATTCTGTAGGAGTAACCCCCACATTCTTTTTAAAGATTCGACTAAAATAATTTGGATCTTGGTAACCAATTTCACTGCAGACTTCTTTCATACTTAATTCTGTTTCTGCCAGTAATTGTCTTGCTTTGTTCATTCGGGAGTTTGTTAAATACTCAATAAAATTAACACCTGTCTCCTCTTTAAATAATTTGCTGAAATAATATGGGCTAATATCAACTTCTCTTGACACATCATCAAGTGACAGATCTGTCTGAAAATTGGTATCAATAAAGAGTTTAGCCTTTGTAATAACTCCTGTAGACTGTTCGTACTTTTTTGCAATTACATTTCTTGTCGCTTCACTAATTTTATTTACAAACCATTGTCTTAATTCTTCATAATCTTCAAATGCCATAAGTGTTGGTAAATAATCATTTCTCGATTCAAAATGGTAAGTCATACCGCCACTTTCATATGCTAAATGCTCTGACCATAGAATAAACTCCAAAGTTTTTAACTTGATTCCAATTAAATTACTAGAATATTTTTCAAGCATCCAATTAAAAAAGTGATTTGCTTCTTCCCTTACACGATTTACATCTCCCTTGCATGTGTATTCAAAAATTGCCTTCTCTGTTTCTATAGGATAATCTTTTTCATACTCACACACGATAGGTAAATCTTTCACATGCGCAACAGAACCCTTCGATACTTTCATGGAGTTCAATGCTTCACGATAGGAATCAGCTAATTCAAGCAGCGGTTTAACCGAGCCAATTCCTATACGAAATTCCATTTCCGTCTTACTTCTTAATTTATGTACAATTTCCCTGACATTTTCTATAATGTGAATACGCGTATTATAATCCATTTCCGAACTTTGGCAAGGTACTAATGCAATAATTCTGTTTGCCATAACCGCTCCTACAACACAATGACAATATGTTTTTACAATTTCTCTTATTTCTAAATAGTGAGATTGTATCTTTACTCCTGCACCAACTGCATTCGTAAGGCGATCACCCTCTTGCCCATCTCCACACTCAATTACCATCAAATATCCATATTCCTGTTCAATTCCCAAAAGTGTTTTATAATTCTCTGTATCTTCTGAATAATTTTCTTTAAAAAGAACGGTATAGATCAATCCACTCTCAATAATGGGTACTACCGTCTCCATCTTCTCGCGAATCATTAAATCGTTGCTTCTTTTTTCTCTTTCCTTATCTATGATACCCATTGCTTTTCTTAAAACAGACACAAAGTTATCTTTTTCTATCGGTTTGTTTAAATAATCAAGAACCCCTAAATTAATTGCTTCCTTTGCATAATCAAATTTATCATAAGCACTCGCTACAATAAAAATGGTAGAGGAATTAATCTTTTTAATTTCCTTCATAGCATCGATTCCGTTGATTCCTGGCATTTGTATATCCATAATTGCAATATCTGGTCTGAAATTTTCAGCAAGCTCAATCACACTTCTACCAGTCTTTGCAAATTCAACAGCACACGATGTTCCGAAATTTTTTTCAATAATATATTTTAATGAGTCAATTACTATTCCCTCGTCATCTGCTAGCATAATCTTATACATATGTCCACCTTCTCCTAGTTCATTGGTAAATAAATGACAACCTGAGTACCTTTATTTTTTCCTTCACTAAATATTTCTAATACATGTTCTTTATCATAAAATAAACGTAAACGATTTATCACATTGTTCAGACCCACGCCGTTTGAGTCTCCTACTATCTCTTCCTTTATTTGTCCCTTCATTACCTCTTCAATTTTTTCCTGTGACATTCCAATTCCATTGTCACTAATGCTTACACAGATATTTATACCTTCCTGATACACTTTTAATTTAATTAAACTAGACCAGGAAATATCTCTGACTCCGTAATTAATTGCATTTTCTACTATTGGTTGTAAAATCATACTTGGAACCTGTGTTTTTATGTATTCTTCTTCAATCTCCTTTTGAAAATGAATATCTCCTGAAAAACGAACATTCAAAATGTAAATATAATTATCTACAAGACGTATTTCATCAGCTAACGTGGTTCCATTTTTATCTTTTTTTATACTATACCGGAAAAATGCTGCCATATTCTGAATGAATTTATAGGTGCGGTCTGCCTCCTCAAGCATAGCTAACTGAGCGCCCGCATTTAAGGTATTGAATAAAAAATGTGGATTTATCTGTGCCTGTAGATATCTTAACTCGGCATCCTTCAGATGAGTCTCCATCATTAGTTCTTTTTCCTTCATTGCACTTTCTATTTCCAT
Organism: Lachnospiraceae bacterium; assembly: GCA_028694115.1. Next base: position 67,549 of record JAQUUB010000004.1, on the reverse strand, counting down.
ACGTTCTTTTAGTTTTTCGATGTACTCCTGAATACTCACAATCATTTTGTTAAACGCCATGGATACAACACCGATTTCGTCACGCGAATTTACTTCAATTAGTCCTATCGAAAAATTTCCAGCTCCTATTTCATTTGCTGCCTCTGACAAAATGCTTAGTGGCCTTGTAATGCTTTTTGTCAAGAGAATGGATAATATGACATTTGTGATTGTCACGATAATTAACACGGTAAATGTAACAATTTCTAACGATTTAAATGATAAAAGCAGAGCATTATAATTGCCTGAATTATATTTGAACTGTTCATTATTTAGGCTATAAATGTAGGTATTAATATATTCAAACACAGAAGTGGCATTCTCATAAGATACCTTATACTTTTCGATCATACGTCCGCGCTTACCTTGAACAGTTTCTTCCGTGAGCTCCATGTAGCTTTCCGACAGATTTCGGATATTTTTCTCCATTAGCCCCATACTACTATCGGTAGCTTCGCTATTTAAATTTTCTAATTTTTTTCTATATTCTTGTTCACTTCTGTAGTAATCTTCAATTGCATCTGAGCTCTTAGTATTTAGATATTCCACCATATGTCCTTGTACATCACTTAAAGAATCTGTCAGCTCATTTAACATGACATTACTCATATATACCTGATCAATCTTTCCAATTTCACTGTTAATATTGATATACATAAACAGATTAACTCCAAAAAAAATAATTGAAGTCATTATAAAGAGCATTATCAGTTTCATTTGAATAGAAATTGATTGTTTTTCCCTATTCCATAATTTCTGCATCTTCATCAGATATAAATTCTCCTACATTTTCTGAAGTAATTAAAATAATATCAACCGGTAAATACTCATTTACATATCCAGAATTTCTATATTCATCTAAAGCCTCTACACAGTATTCACCCATTTGCTTTGTATCAATTGAAATAGTACTTGTTATGATTCTTTTCCTAATAGCATCTAAAATAGATTTGTTTTCATAATATCCGAAAATATTGACAGCTCCTACTTTATTGTAATCGACAATCGCCTGGTAAGCACAATTCGTATTTAATTCATTAAGACAAATCATAATATCAGGAGTCTCTCGTTCTCTCATAATAATATTTCTTACAGATTCCTCTGCTCCGAAATTAGATTCATCACTAATAGCAACCGTTTCCATAATAAACTTATTTTTTTCTTTACTTTGTGCAATTGTTTCCTTTATTCCAGAATAGATAATATTTTGACTGCTGTCATCTGCATTGGGGCTCATCAAAACTAATACTGTTTGAACCTCATCCTTTACTAATTTTAAAATTTGTTTCCCATACTCCTGACCCATATTGTAGTTTCCAATTCCCACATAACTCTGTCTTGTACTTCCGGTACAGTCACTGCCTACCGTAATTACTGGAATTCCTTGTTCCACTGCCTGATTTATTAATTCTACTGTTTCCTGACTCTCATCAGCTTCTACAATAATTCCATCGACTTTTGAATAAATTGCAATTTTAATAAGTTCTTGCTTTGAATAATCAGCTGTTAAATTTTTACCCATGAACTCTATATAATCGCCCGTTGTTTTCCCCTGCTCTTTTGCAGCATCGTATACTGCCTGAAAAAACAGGTTATCACTATCGGAAGTAATAAATGCATAATGATTTTCATATACATCAGACTCCGATTTTAATATTGCAACATTATGAACCTGTTGTTTAAAATAGACTAAACTTGCTACGGTAATTATAATCATTACCAGAATGCAACAGCAGATCATTATGTTAAGTATTTTTCTATTTTTCTCTTTTATCCCCATTGATTTAACTCCTACAAACATTAAGCAACTCTATTTTAAATCAATTAAACTTAAAAAGCCAGTCATATCTCACTTGATATAACTAGACTTTTTTGGTATTCTTACATATTTTCGTAAATTTTTATCTCATTTTTCATAGCATAAACATCTTTATAAGGATTCGTTCCATTAACTAGATACTGAACTGCAGTTTGTAAAGATTTATAGCCCTGTGTAAAGGGTTGTTGACAAATGGTAGCCTTCACAATTCCCTTTTCAATTAATTTCTCCATGGATTTTGTGCAGTCGCATGCAATCACTAAGATATCTTCTCTTTGACATTCCTCTATCGCAAGACACACTCCCACCGCTCCAGCTGCAACGATATAAATTGCAGTAATATCAGGATGTTTTTTCAAACTGTTTTTTGTATTGTTATATGCTGTTTCCTTATCATCCTCTGTTTCAATAATGTCTACTACTTCAATCTTAGGATATCGTTCCTTAATTATCTTTGTAAATCCTTCGATTCTTTGATTATGCGCAAGAACTCTCTTGTATCCTGTGGTAATTAGAACTTTTGCATTCCCATTTGTTAAAAGTCCCATCATTCCGCCAGCTGTTTCTCCGCTCTTATGATAATCTGCCCCGACATGACAAAGGCGCTTACCAAATTCCACATCCGTATTTACTGTAATTACCTGTATCCCACCATCTACAAGTTCACTTATTTTCTTTATAATGCGATTATCATGGATTGCATTTAGTATTAGGAAATGGATACACGGCTTTAATTCTTCAATCAGACGTAATTGCTTTTCGACATCATATCCCTTCGTTGTTCTAAGAAGTACAGAAACCCCATAGTCTGTCGCTTCTGCCTCTGCTCTATGAATTCCATGTAGAACTTCATCGAAAAACTCATTTCCATCTGAACATAAAATGACTCCAATATTAAATTTTTTCTTTCTGGCCGCTAATGCCTTTCCCGCAATATTAGGCCGATATCCGAGTTCTTCTGCCACCTTCGTAATTATTTTTTCAGTTTCTTCACTGACATTCCCACGATGATTTAAAACTCTGTCTACTGTACCTCTTGATACACCACTCTTTTCAGCAATTTCTTTGATCGTAACTGCCACAATTTATACTCCTTTATAAAAAATGGCGGTACCTCGATACCGCCATCTCTTGATCATTATGCAAATGGATTTTCTGATGGATACCTTGCTTCTTTAGGCTGATTATAACCTATTTCCTCTACTGGTACACCAATGTATTTAAAGATTTCATAAAGTGCCTTTCCATGATGTCCAAAAGCAACAGCGCCATGATGTGGATAATTTTTCTCAATCAATACATGACGATAAAATCTTCCCATTTCTTTGATAGCAAATACGCCAATTGATCCAAATGATTTTGTAGCTACAGGAAGAACCTCACCGTTTGCAATATATGCACGGATTTTAGCATCTGCTGTGCTCTGAATTCTGAAGAATGTGATATCTCCTGGTACAATATCTCCCTCTAAAGTTCCTTGTGTTACTTCTTCTGGAAGAGCTCTTGCCATAATCATCTGATACTTCATAGAACATGCTGCAAGTTTCTTAGCGTTTGTATTTCCACAATGGAATCCCATAAATGTATCGTTATGAGTATATGGATAATTTCCTTCGATAGACTCTTTATACATATCAGCTGGAACAGTATTGTTAATGTCAAGTAAAGTAACCGTATCATCACTAACGCAAGTACCAATATATTCTGACAGACATCCATAAATATCAACTTCACAGGATACTGGAATGCCCATTCCCGTTAATCTGCTGTTTACATAACAAGGTACAAATCCAAACTGTGTTTGGAAAGCTGGCCAGCATTTTCCTGCAATTGCAACATATTTTCTATAACCTTTATGCTCTTTTACCCAATCAAGTAAAGTGATTTCGTATTGTGCAAGTTTTGGAAGGATTTCAGGTTTCATATTACCCTTTCCTAATTCTGCTTCCATGTCTTTTACAACATCCGCAATACGTGGATCTCCTGCATGTTTATTAAATGCTTCGAATAAGTCAAGCTCAGAATTCTCTTCAATTTCAACATCAAGATTATAAAGCTGTTTGATAGGAGCATTACAAGCTAAGAAATTCAATGGACGAGGTCCAAAGCTAATAATTTTTAAATCTTTCAATCCTACAATACCACGAACAATAGGTGCAAATTCATGAATCATATCTGCACATTCCTCTGCTGTTCCTACTGGATATTCAGGAATATATGCTTTAATATTTCTAAGCTTCAAGTTGTAGCTTGCATTTAACATACCACAATAAGCATCTCCACGTCCTTGAATTAAATTACCCTGTGTTTCTTCTGCTGCTGCAATAAACATAGCTGGTCCGTCGAAATGCTTAGCAAGCAATGTTTCAGAAATTTCAGGTCCAAAGTTTCCTAAATATACAACGATTGCGTTACATTCTGCTTTTTTTACATCCTCTAGAGCCTGTACCATATGAATTTCACTTTCAACGATACAAATAGGACACTCGTAAATATCAGCTGCATCATATTTTGCTTTGTAAGCATCTACTAATGCTTTTCTTCTGTTAACGGAAAGTTCCTCTGGGAAGCAGTCACGGCTGACAGCAACGATTCCTATCTTTGCTTTTGGTAAATTGTTCATGTTTAAATCCTCCTTAGATTTGATTTGTAAAATGTTGTTATAATGTAATATTTTCTCCTACTAATCCTACGAAAGCACCTTCTCCACAGCCACCATCCTTGTGAGCGATTAACCATTTGTTTTTTGCAGTAATCAACTGGTCCTCTCCGTTGCTGTGTTTTGTATCAAGTGGAAGATTCGTATCTTTTGGTAATACTACAACACCCCTAAATCCAGCTCCATCAATTCCGCATGGTGCATAGTGAAGTGTTGTTGCATAGATTTCAACGGCACATCCCTTTGGAACTAAGAATGCTTCAATCTGTGAAGTTTCATACGTAAAATCTTCCTTTATATCCTGTTGGCAGCCCAAAAGGAGTATCATATCTGTAGCACCAACATTGATTTCTGATGAACGATGATATTCTACAGCATTTAATTTATTGTTATGACCATTACAGAATCCAATTTGAATAGGAAGTTCCCCATATACAACATCCTGAAAGGTCTTATAAATAGAAAGCTTTTCTAAACTTTCTACACTTGGCTCATAAATCACGTCTTCTGGTAGTGGTGTTTCCTGCATCTTTTCCACTAATTCCACTACATCAAGGCCCTTGAGTACCCTGCCGTACTTTCTGAATTCAGGGTCTGTCACTTTATATATAACCATAAAAAACAATACCTCCTTTAATAATTTTTGCCGATTCCGTGCCCGTGCACATCTATGTGTCTATCATACATCTAATTTCGATATCTGTCAAGAAAAAGAGACTGCATTTTTTGCAGTCTCTCCTATTATTCTTCTGATTCAGATGGTTCAATTTTTACTGGTTCTGTTTGAACTGAATCGCTTTCTTCCGATACGCTTTCTTTTGGTTCTGTTTCAGCCACTTCACTTACTTCAGGTGCACTTTCTTTTGTTTCTGTTTCAATCAATTTACTTTCTTCTGATTCGCTTTCTTTTAATGTATCTTGAGTTTCTTCCTTCTCTTTATCCTTTTTAACTGGTACAGGAATCCCCTTTTCCTTACAGTATATTTTCATAAATTCACTACCTGTAATAGTTTCCTTTTCAATTAGGAATTCTGCTAATTTATCCATAATCTTTCGATTTTCTCTTAATAGCTTCTTCGCTTCTTTATAACTTTCTTTCAAAATCTTCATTACTTCTGTGTCAATTTCTGCTGCAGTTACATCAGAGCAATTCAAGTAAGCTCTTCGATCTAAATATTCACTTTCTACGGATTCTAGGCCAATGAGTCCAAACTTTTTACTCATACCATATCGGGTCACCATTGCTCTTGCTATATTCGTAGCCCGCTCAATATCATTGGACGCTCCTGTTGTTACCGTATCAAATACAATTTCCTCAGCTGCACGGCCTGCTAAAAAGCCAACCAGCATATCTCTCATTTCTGCCTCTGTATTTAAATACTTTTCTTCTTCTGGCACATGCATAACATATCCCAGTGCTCCCATTGTTCTTGGTACGATTGTAATTTTCTGTACTGGTTCAGAGTTCTTTTGGAGGGCACTTACAAGAGCATGACCAACTTCGTGGTAAGAGACAATTTTTCTCTCTTCTTTACTCATAATGCGGTCTTTCTTTTCTTTACCTACCAATACCACTTCCACTGCATCAAATAAATCCTTTTGATTTACAAATTCTCTTCCATTTTTTACTGCATTAATCGCAGCCTCATTCACCATGTTGGCAAGATCGGATCCCACTGCTCCTGAAGTGGCAAGTGCGATTGCTTCTAAGTCAACCGAATCTTCCATTTTCACATCTTTGGAATGAACCTTTAAGGTATCAATTCTACCCTTTAAATCAGGTTTATCTACAATAACTCTTCGATCAAAACGTCCCGGACGAAGAAGTGCCTTATCCAAAATCTCTGGTCTGTTCGTTGCAGCTAATATGAGCAATCCTTTTGATGTATCAAATCCGTCCATTTCTGATAATAGCTGATTCAAGGTTTGTTCTCTCTCATCATTACCGCCCATACGGCTATCCCTACTTTTACCAATCGCATCAATTTCATCAATGAAAATAATACATGGAGCATTTTTCTGTGCTTCCTTAAATAAATCACGTACTCTTGATGCACCAACACCAACGAACATCTCTACAAAATCAGAACCCGCCAAGGAAAAGAATGGTACTTTAGCCTCTCCTGCAACTGCTTTTGCAAGAAGCGTCTTTCCTGTTCCAGGAGGTCCAACGAGTAAAGCTCCCTTTGGAAGTTTTGCTCCAATTTGTACGTATTTTCCTGGATTATGAAGAAAATCAACCACCTCTTGAAGTGATTCCTTTGCCTCATCCTGACCTGCTACATTTTTAAATGTAACTCCTGTCTCCTTTTGAACATAGACTTTGGCATTTGATTTACCAACGCCCATCATTCCGCCACCTTTTCCCATTCTCTTCATGGCGAAGCTTAAAAGCAGCCATACTAATAGGATAGGAAGTACATAACTAAATAAGATTCCAATAATCATCTGTGAATTATCAGGTATTTTTTCTTTAAAATCAACCTTTGCTTTTAGAAGATGGTCCGCCAAATTTGGATCATCCACAAGTCCTGTATAATAAGTCATAGGAAGCATCTGCTTGTCATCCTGGATTGGCGTAATGATAATCTGATTGGAATCTAATTCAACACTTTCAACCTTACCATCATCCACCATTTCCATAAATTGATTATAAGTAATCTCCTTATTTGATCCATCGGTGACTAGTTTATTCATATAACTAATGCAAAAAAAGGTGACCAGTGAAGTAATCAATAGGATAATGATTGTCTGCTTATTTTTAGGATTTCCTGTTGGTCCCCCTCCTTTGTTTTTTTCATCTTTATTCTGATTATTGGAATTATTTCCGTTCATCTGGTTATTATCCATAAATCTCCTATCTGCAAATTCATGCTATTCTTTTTGATACAAAAAATTTGTTCACATTATTTAATCATTATAGAGATTGTGTGTATAGAAATCAACCTATACTTTATGAAATAGTTGGCTAGATTATAAAGGATTTCTAAACTTTTTTATAATATTCTTAAAATAAATATGGATTTTAAGGAGATTGCGTTGTATAATAGATTATTGTTTTTATATATATTATGTCGTTAATAAACGACTTTTACAAGGGCGGTGGTGCCCTTATTTTTATTAAGGAAGGAGCACAGTATGGCAGTAAAGTATGTATTTGTAACCGGAGGTGTTGTCTCAGGACTTGGAAAAGGAATCACTGCTGCATCCCTTGGGCGTCTTTTAAAAGCAAGGGGTTATAAAGTAACCATGCAAAAGTTTGATCCCTATATCAACATTGATCCCGGAACAATGAATCCTATTCAGCATGGTGAGGTTTTTGTTACAGAGGATGGTACCGAAACTGATTTGGATTTAGGTCATTATGAACGTTTTATTGATGAGAATCTCGATAAGAATTCAAATGTAACAACAGGAAAAATTTATTGGTCCGTTCTTCAAAAAGAACGTCGTGGAGATTATGGTGGAGGTACTGTACAGGTAATTCCTCATATCACAAATGAAATCAAAGGCCGTTTTTATAGAAATTTCACCGATACAGAGACTCGAATTGCCATTATCGAAGTAGGTGGGACTGTTGGTGATATTGAAAGTCAGCCTTTCTTAGAATCCATTCGACAGTTTCAGCATGAGGTTGGACGTGAGAATGCAATTCTGATTCATGTAACATTAATTCCTTATCTACGTGTTTCTGAAGAAATGAAAACGAAGCCTACACAGGCTAGTGTAAAAGAATTGCAGGGTATGGGCATCCAACCAGATGTCATCGTTTGTCGAAGTGAGCATGCTTTAGATAATGGAATGAAAGATAAAATTGCACTATTTTGTAATGTTCCAAGAACGCATGTGCTACAAAATCTAGATGTCGAATATCTTTATGAAGCTCCTCTTGCCATGGAAAAGGAAAATCTCGCTCAGGTTGTCTGCGAATGCCTTCATTTAGAAAAGAGAGAACCTGATTTAACAGAATGGACTAACATGGTAGAATTGCTAAAACATCCTACGAAAGAAGTAGAAATTGCACTTGTAGGAAAATATACGCAGCTACATGACGCTTATATCAGTGTTGTGGAAGCCCTTAAACATGGTGGAATTAATAATAGTGCTACTGTGAATATTCGTTGGATTGATTCAGAGACGATTCATAAAGATAATGTTGCACAAGCTCTAGACGGCGTCGATGGAATTCTGGTTCCTGGAGGATTTGGAAGTCGTGGAATAGAAGGTATGGTAGAAGCTATCCATTATGCTCGTACGAACAAAATCCCATTTTTAGGATTATGTCTTGGAATGCAACTTTCAATAGTAGAATATGCAAGAAATGTGTTAGGCTTCGAAGATGCTAACAGCATTGAACTAAATCCTAATACTTGTCACCCTGTGATCGCCTTAATGCCTGATCAAACAGATGTTGAAGATATTGGTGGCACCTTAAGACTTGGTTCCTACCCCTGTGCCTTGGATAAGACTTCAAAATCTTATGCTCTTTATGGTGCGGAAGTCATTCACGAGAGACATCGTCATCGTTATGAAGTAAATAACGATTACCGCAATGGCTTAATAGAAAACGGAATGAAGCTTGTAGGTCTTTCTCCTGATGGAAGAATTGTGGAAATGTGTGAGGTTATCGATCATCCATTCTTTATTGCCACACAAGCTCACCCAGAACTCAAATCTAGACCTAACCGTCCACATCCTCTCTTTAATGGACTTGTTGCGGCGGCGGTTGCATATCATAAATAAAAATTTATTATGGGGTACCATTGTTGGTACCCCATACAAAAAGACGATAGATTTTTCTATCGTCTTTTATGATTTGCCTCATATTGTTTTAATCGTCATATCCATTTGGATTCTGCGACTGCCATCTCCAGGAATCTTCACACATTTCAAGAATGCCTCTTTTGGCTTGCCATCCTAATTCCTTTTTCGCTTTGGCTGCATCTGAATAGCATATTGCAATGTCGCCTGGACGTCGTTCCATTATTCTGTAAGGGATTTTCACTCCAGAAGCAGTTTCAAAATTTTTCACTAAATCAAGTACGCTATAGCCTACTCCTGTTCCAAGATTACAGATAAACAATCCAGGATTCTGTTCTAATTTTTCAATTGCTTTTACATGTCCTACCGCTAAATCTACTACATGAATATAATCTCTCACTCCTGTACCATCATGTGTATCATAATCATTTCCAAATACACCTAACTCTTCTAATTTTCCAACTGCTACTTGTGTAATATATGGCATTAAATTATTAGGTTTTCCGTTTGGGTTTTCCCCAATCAATCCACTCTTATGTGCACCAATTGGATTAAAATAACGAAGGATCACCATATTCCATTCAGGGTCTGCTTTCTGCATGTCTATTAAGATTTGTTCCAACATAGATTTCGTTGATCCATAAGGATTTGTACACTCTCCTTTTGGGCACTCCTCTGTAATAGGAATCATTGCTGGATTTCCATAAACAGTTGCGGAAGAAGAAAATACAAAATTCTTAGCTCCATGCTTTCTCATAACATCCAGAAGTGTCAATGTCCCCGCTATGTTGTTATTATAATATTCCCAAGGTTTTGAAACGGATTCTCCGACTGCTTTTAAACTTGCAAAATTGATGCAGGAATCAATCTCTTCTGCAGCAAAAATCTTTTCAAGAGCCTCTCGATCCCTAATATCTGCCTCATAGAATTTTATTTTTTTACCTGTTATTTTTTCTACACGCTCTAATGATTTTATACTGGAATTTGTCAGATTATCCATTACCACAACTTCATAATTCGCATTTAATAATTCTACTAATGTATGACTACCAATATAACCAGCACCACCTGTTACTAATATTGACATATCACTACCTCCTTCTTTTTGTCCTTACCAAAGGACATCTGGATAGAAACCTTTTTGTTTTAATTTTGCTATGGACTCCATCACATATGGTTTATCTTCCTTATAAGTAACACCAAACCATCTGTCACCCGAAGTCAGAACTTTTACGGTTGCCTTATCTTGCTTAATTAGTTCGTCTACTACAAAAGGTAAATAGCATTCTGCTTTTAAAGGGTTTTTAGGTACTTCGAACTCAAAGAACTCCTGAAAGGAGCGCTCTAACTCCGGCATAATTCCTTTCGTGAACCCCCACAAATTCATTGAAACGGTAGACTTTTCCGATATTTCAATAAATGTTGTACCATCTTCTGTATAGACTGCTTTATCGCCTCTTTTTTCAATATGAGTTCTTTCTACGATATCTGTTAAATAATCTCCCTGATCTGTCTCACAGACGCCACGGCTTACAAAACCATTCTCCGTTAACGTATTTGACAGTTCATATCCCACCATTGTAAAGCGGTACTTTTCATCATCTTCATGGTTTTCAAGATATTCGTAAATGACCTGGAATGCTTCCTTTCCATAATAATCATCTGCATTAATAACAGCAAAAGGCCCATCGATGATGTCTTTACAGCTTAGAATTGCATGTGCAGTCCCCCAAGGCTTTGTTCTATCTTTAGGTACCGTAAATCCATTTGGTATATTGGATAATTCCTGATATACATATTCCACCTGAATGTGGTTTTTGACCTTATCCCCTATACAAGTTCTAAAATCTTGTTCATTTTCTTTTTTAATAATGAATACTACTTTTTCAAATCCTGCACGAACCGCATCATAAATAGAAAAATCAATAATTTTGTTTCCCTCTTGATCTACCGGATCGATTTGCTTTAGTCCGCCGTAACGACTTCCCATTCCAGCTGCCATAATTACTAATATAGGTTTGTTCATTTATTTTTCCTCTTTTTCTACACCTATACTTTTGTTTCATTACATTTCTAGTATAGGTATTATATTCAGTATCTGCAATAAAACAATGTTGCTTTGTCATGTAATAATGTTGCATTAAAAGCCTTGATATAAGATTGTTGCATTACTTGCCTGAAAAATTGCAAACAAAACAATTGCTAGTTTTAAAGCAAGCCATATTATTTTTAAGCCCTCTGGCATTTTTGCAAAGTGTTTTTTCATTCAGTCCTCTATTCTTATCCCTTTAATAATCCTACTACATCAAATCCAACAAATGAAAAAGTAAGACAGATATACATCCATGTCACGCAGGTTTCAACAATTTTAACAAATCGATTCTCTTCGTACTTTTTGAATTTCTGCTTACCGAGTTTCTTTTTTAGTATTTCCTTATATAGCATAGATCCAACAATTCCAAGTCCCTGAAAAATACCATATACGAGATAATTGCTATTGGTACCGTGCCAGATTCCGGCTATTGTAAATGTTATAAATAGTGCAAGATATTGTCCTAAACGAATATTCTTCTGACAAGGACCAGAAATTAAATTCTTAAAGAGGGGGGAATAAATGTAGTCTCGAATCCATTCAGAAAGAGTGATATGATGTCGATTCCAAAACTCCACAACACTTCTTGATAAATACGGCTGATTAAAGTTTTCTCTTACCGTAAACCCTGATAATTTTGATAGTGAAATTACAATATCGCAATACCCCGAAAAATTAAAATAAATATACCATCCATTAAGAAATGCAAAGATTACAAAAGCAAGAACTTCCTTTATCGCTGAGCCGTGTGTACCTAATCCATCAAACCACTTTGTAGCATAGTACATAATCATGGAAGAAACTACAAAAACCTTCAAATATCCATTTAAAGCACGATTCAAGCAAAAAAATATTTCTTCTTTTTGAATTAGTTCCTTTTCTTCATAAAAATCAGTGACAAAATCTTCATAGCGCAAAATCGGGCCGGCAAGTAAGGTCCAAAAGGATAATAGATAATTACTATAATCTAAAAAAGTAATTCGAACCTTTGTTTCCTTCATGTATTCATACTGCATAATAAAATCAATCTGTCTGAATAAAAAATAAGAAAGACCCAAAAGTTTTAAGGCAAATAAATATGGGATATGTAACAATCCAAAAATCCAATCATATTGCATCAAATAGGCAAAGCAAATAAGCATAACAATAATCACAGGAGCCTTCCACTGCATTTTCCTCTTAACGAAAATGTAAGGGAGCACGATCCATACACCTGCTACTATTGCCTGCTGCCAAGCCTTGATTCCTCCTATATATAAGAAGAGATTCATACACAGAAATAAAATATTTCGATATTTAAAATTGTTTCTTAAAAGAAAAGGGGCCATTATCATAAAGAGAGCAAAGACAAGTGACCCTACTGATAATTCAAACATAGAAACTCCTGACTTAAGCTAATTTCTTATTAATAAGGTCAATAAATTCTCCTACATTTTTCATTTTCATAATTTCTACAGTAGAAAATTTAACAGAAAATTCTTTTTCCACTGCTACAATTAATTGAACATGTGTCAAAGAATCCCATGCATCAATAGTATCAGCAGTAGTATCCGCATCAATTATTATTTCCTCATCATCAAATACATCACGAAATACTTCTTGTAATTTTTCTTGTGTTCCCATCATTATTCTCCTTTATATCTGTTCTATAAATAATTCTTTTTCAATATTCTTTGTAGTTTGAAATGTATATATTTTTGATTCTTCACATGTTTGATACTTTGAATCTTTTACTTCTTTAAATCCTAAATCTAAATAGAAGTCTTTTACCATTCCATTCTTTTTGCTTTCAATATATTCTCCAATAATTGTATGGCATCCCATACTGTCTGCATATTGATTTACCATCTGAAAAGTCAAATTTTCAACACCACGTTTTAAGACCCTGCAGCTCATAAGCCATGTATCGATAAAACAAACATCATTTATCTTTTTCAAAATAATACAACTAATAATACCATAAGTTGTAAACTTATCTTTTAAATCTACATAGAGCAAGGAAATATCCTTGTCATTTCTCATACTTTCTATTTGTGACTCGGAATATCTTTTCGTTCTCAAATTAAATTGATTTGATTTATTAATTAACTGAGCAAATCTTTCCACATGCGTAGATTCTATTTTTCCCATCTTTGCCTGCATATTTAACGCTTTTAAATACTCATCATAATTTACAAAACTGCTTTCCATTTCACATCGTTTTTTATTATCCTGGTAGGAATCAGAACGAACTAAATCCTCTTTTGTTATTTCCATCCACTCAAAAGGATTTGCTTCTTCTAATGCATTTGCATAAAGTGCAGGATCTTCTGGCAAATCGATAACCGTTACCTCTGGCAGATACGTTTTCACAATTTCTCTCTCCGCAGGATTATCATCCACAAATACTAAGCTATCAATTCCAATGTTCAGCTCTTTTGCAATCATCTTTATATTGTCTGCTTTATTATTCCAATTCGCCTTAAAGCAGGCAATATCGGATAATTGAAGTATCATATTTTCATTTTTTTGGAAAGGAAGCTTTGCAATATCCTCCTCATTTTTACTGCAAACAGCTAGAATAATCCCTCTTTCCTTTAATCTTAGGACATAGGATTGAAAATAGCGATAGGCTTCTCCAATTGCATTATGAGGATCAATCTGAATTCCGTCGCAGCCATCATCTCCTACTACTCCACCCCAGATCGTATTATCTAAATCAAGTACCAAGCATTTTTTTGTCTGACCCTGCATCACCTTGATTTCATCGGCAAATAATTTCGCAACATTCCCCAAGTAATTGATATTAAATCCTGTTTTTGTAAGAAAATAAGCAGAATAATCAAACCAATCTTTTTTACCGACAAAGGAAGCAAGATAATCCATATCCATAATCGTTACATTCTTTGATCTCTGTCTTGCAAGCTCTAAATTGAGCATCGTCAGATAGGATCTTTCGGAGAATACATAATTTGCTGACATATTACCGATTTCTCTATGCACTGGAATCACAAAATTTGTCTGTAGGATATGGCAGCCTTTTATCTGTTCTAGGCACTTCCACAGATTCTTGTAATAATCTATTTGTTTCCTCAAAAGCTGACTGATATTCTCTTTTGAATCCAATAATTCTGGTAATACTTTTATATCTTTATCATGTATCATAAGAATAATAATATCTGGTTGAAATTGGTATAGCTTTGATTTACTGTCGAGAACATCCATATTGATACCATCGTATTCCCCTTCATAGATATCCGTAGTAAATCCATAATTATACAAGAATACATCTAAAACACTCACAAAGTGCTGAATACTGTAAGATCCTAAAACTGCTATCCTTAGCTTTGCTCCCGAATGATCTGCTTTCTGTTTTTTTAATCGATTTGCTAATTTCATTAGAATTGTTACATCGTATGTTTCCAGATTCTGTACTTGTGATTCTAGAACCAGATTCATAATTGATGATATATCAAGTTTTTGATTCATAATAAATAATCATGCCTTTCTCATCTATTAATCAATGCATTTAAATCTTCATTCAATTGCTCGGTATATTTCTTTGATGCTTCATAGGATAAATGAACTCCATCTGCATATTCTTCCTCTGTAAAATCATCTCTATAATCGAAATAAGGAATCTGATTTACATCCAAATAAGGAATTAACTGTTCGTCAATATATTCCATAAATTCTTTTCCAAATTCAGTTTTTGTTAGTCCTTCTGGAATATAAGATAATTCCACTACTAAATTTGCATCCTTGGATAGTCCCAAAATTTGATTTTCTACAGACTGAATCATTTCTTGGTCCATATTACAAGAATTCGCCACAGTTTCATAGTTAAAATAATTATTTTTAAAATTTCCTATCCCTTTTGGTTCTTTCACAGATATCTGGTCTAAATAGGATTGTCCCAATTCCCAAGCATTTTGAATTTTTAATAACTCAAGATTCAAATTGTAGACGGGCGTTATTAAAACTGTATTTTTCTTCACCTGTAAATTGTCATTTACAGAATATTCTCCCCATTTATCGAGCGTTGACTCCGTTATCGATTTTTCCATATCTCGGAATGTAGAAAACGATACTTCAAATTTTACAATATCATCCTTACTATAGCCTTTACTGCTTTGTGCAAGACTATCTAATACACGGTCCGAACGCCAGCTGCCATTACCACATGCCAGCATGACATATTGATAATCTTTATCAAGGTTGATACAATCTGTTCTCAACGAAATTACAGAAAGAGAGGAGCCTATGGTTATGATATTGTTTTCATGTTCTTTCAATATTGTTAATTCATTAATAAAACCTTCATCAACAATATGTAAGCCGTTCCTATACCATGGAGAGCTAAATCCTTTTTCTCCCGATTGATAATAGGGCATATAATAGTCATTTGCCTTCTCTGTTATTAATTCTGCTCCTTTTCCTGCTAGAAAAACAAAAAAAGAAGAAGCTAGTACGATTAGTCCTAAAACAATCGCATATGAAATTTTCCCCATATTCTCTCGTTTTTTCAACATACACCTCTTTCGTGGAAGATATGTAATAAGTTTCCACAATCTATGATATTGTAACACTCTTTTCAGTTTTTCACAACCTACATAAAACTGAGTTGCATAATAAGAGCCCAGCATCTCTGCTGGGTTCTTAATTGTACTTTATTATTGGGATTATTGGGCTTGAACCTCATTTTGTGAAATATCATTTCCACTCACAATATCATTTCCACTCACACTATCATTTGAAATAAAATCAAGAATACTTGTGGCATATACCGTTTCTAAATTATGATAGTAATCAACAAGACCCGAGTGAAATTCCTTGTCCGTATCCATTACAAGTTTTAAATATTCACTAATTATTACGGCTGTTTGGGTGTCTGGATGTTTTTCAACAAAAGAAGCATATTGACCAATTGCATCATCACTAATATGCTGCTTGTCTTCTCCTAGGAAGATGCTTTCCACCTTACTCGTCTCATTATATCCACCGGTAATCGCTGCTGTCATATATTTGCTATATATTTCATAAGTACGATTGAATGTTATGCCTTCTGGATAACTCTTCATATGCATTTCTAATTGATAACATTTCTCAAGTAAATCTGCTAATGTAACATGTAATCCTTCAGTATTATAACTAGGGTTTTCTTGCTCTGTTGCCATAAATCCAATATAGCTCTGCATTTCTTCTGACAAATAGGAAGATTTTGCTGCTATTCTTGCAAAATCTACTTTATTAATATCCTCTTCATAGCCAATGATATCATTAACAACCTGATCAATTTCCTCTGGCTGTCCAGATTCAATATTCTGTTCAAAAAATGTATATAGCTCTTCTGAGCTTGTAGCCTTTTGTAATACAGACTGATAATTATCTAAATAACCTATTGTTGTATCTTCAACTGTTTGTTCTGTGATTCCCTCATCACCAATTACAGGTGTATCCTCCGTTGTCTGATCTGTGGTATCATTTGATTTGTTTAAGTCACAGGCTGTGATAGAAAAAACTGTAGCTACCAACAAAACCATTAAAAAACACTTGCTTTTCATAACCGTTTCCTCCATCTTGCATTTTTTCTCTAAAACATGACAAAAATAAACTTCTTTTTCATTATCTCCCATTTTTTTTTCTCTATACGAGATTTTATTGAACAAATAATTAATTTTTACTCAAAATCATTGCTAAAATAGGCATATAAATATAGGAATAAATGATATACCAAGTTTTGTCATAAACTTGAATAATAATTGAAAAAAATGTGTAACTGTGATATATTATTAAACAAGTCCTTTAAATATAATGGCCACCCAAGCAGACCGGAATGATAGGTTATGCACAACACATAAATGCCTTATATGTAGAGAGTCTGAAACAATATTTTAAACGGTTCAAACCCACTAAGGAGGCTACCTATGATTGAAATTGTAAATGGAAAAGTAAATTTAAAAACTCTGGAAATTGAAGATGTTATTGATATCTCCGCTTTGCAAAAGTTCCTGGATAATTTTGCAATTGGAATGAATTGTGCCGCTGTATCTGTTAATAGAGCAGGAGAAGAAGTTACAAGGCCCAGTTACTATCGCCCTTTTTGTGCTGATTTTATCCATTCTACAGCACTTGGAGATTCCCGCTGTGCAAAATGTCATAATGAAATGGGAGAGGAATCAATAAGGATAGGAAAACCTTATATCAGTAAGTGTCATGCAGGTCTGATTGATTTTGCTGCTCCAATTATTATAGATGGCGAGCATTTAGGAACGGTTCTTGGCGGACAGATACTGGAAGAACCAATGTCAGACAGGGAAGTAAGCAAAGTGGCAGCCGATTTGCATCTCCCAGAAGATAGGTTGTTAAATGCTGCTAAGAAAATTGATCTTGTTGACTCTAAAAATATTGAAGCAGCAGCAGAAGTTTTATTTATCGTTGCTAATACCATGGCTATGGACGGATATAAAAGAATTGAGATTGAAATATTGTCTAAGAATCTGGCTAGTAATTTTTATGAAATTTCCCAGACCGTCGAATTACTTGCTGAATCTGCCCAAACGATTACAGGGAATCAGCATGATTTAACAAATGAGATATCAGAAATCGGCTCTCTGACAAAAGAAATTAATCAAGTCCTTGATTTTATTACAAAGGTAGCAAATAAGACAAAATTAATTGGCTTGAATTCTTCTATTGAAGCAGCCAGACTAGGAAATGCCGGAAGAGGATTTACCATTGTTTCAGGTGAAATCCAGAAGCTTTCTGAGGATACAAAAAATACTACGTTGCAGATTAATAAGCTGAATAATGCCATTAATGAAAAAATCGGCACTACGGAACATAATTCAGAAAAAACATTAGCAAGTATTGAGGACCAATCAGCAGCGATGGAAGAACTATCTGCTACAGTACAAAGTTCATTAGATATTGCAAACCGTTTGAAAAATCTGATTACTGATAGTAAATAAATAGTATTATGATATGTCATAACATAAAATACGCTGGTTATTAGTTATCCAGCGTATTTTTCCTTTATCAGATAGCATCTTTTTCATTAATAACTTTCATTCTAAAAATCGCTCTTTTCAATCTACGGTAAGCCGCTGGCGATACTTGATTCTTTTCCGGATACTTTAATATATTTTCTGCTTCTACCCATTTAATATCGCTTACTTCATTTTCTTGCAATAGAAATTTGTCGATACTTATTTCTTTTTGTATATAAAAAGTATAAACATAAGCAGTTTTTTCAAAAAATGTATCTACTAGCATTAACTTTTCTTCTGTAAGCGAAATGCCAACTTCTTCATAAACTTCCCTGCATGCTGCTTCAATCGGCGTTTCTCCTGAAACAACGCAACCGCCTATATGTTCCCACATGTTTGGATACTGTTTTTTTGTATGGGCGCGTTTAATAAATAGAATTTCTCCTATATTATTTTGAATAATAATTCCAACAACGCAATGCCATGTGTTTTGTGGTTGCTCCGTTCCTCGAAGCATATGTTCCCCGATATATTTTCCTTGATTATCTACCAAATCCCAATACTCAGGCATTATATTTCTCCAGCTATTTTATAATTACCACATTCTATTAAGGTATCTGTTTCTTGATCGCAAATAATTGTTACTTCTCCAACATCAAATATTTTACACATTGTTTCTTTTCCGTCTTTTGAACTATCTGCTAAAACATAAGTTTTTCTAGAATTATCTCTTACAATTTGCTTTTTCCTTGCTTCACTTAAATCCGGTGTATTAATACCTACATTTTTAGAGAATCCAGAAGCACCTAAAAATGACTTGTCGAAATGTAAGTTTCTTAAAAATGAATCTGTCATTCCGCCATATACGGAAGCAGTTTTCGCATTTAGTTGGCCTCCAAGTAGGATACATTCTATATCACTATTTTGCAATGCAGATGCAATTCCTGTGTTTGTCGAAACAATTGTAATACGTTTATCCACTAAATATTTCACCATCAGTAATGGTGTACTTCCTGCATCAATATATACAACATCTCCATCTTTTACCATTTCCGCTGCTGTCTTGGCAATTCTTTCTTTTTCCTCAACATTTAACTGGTTTCTTGATTCTACTGTTGTGTCATAATATCCGCCTTTTAATTTAGCAGCTCCACCTCTTAATAAATCAATACGTCCTTCATTTTCCAAAGCCTTTAAGTCTCTACGAATTGTAGATTCTGATACTCCTAAAAATAGTTCGCAAAAATCTTCTAGTGTAACTATTTCTTTTGCTTCCAACAATCGTATGATTTCTTTTCTTCGCTCGTATGGTACCATATTATACCTCTTTATTTATCTATAGAATTCCTAAAATCTTCTACTTCTTTAAGTGTTGGCATAGACGGTTGTGCTCCTACTTTACATACAGTTAATGCACTACAACAAGTAGCAAATTCAGCCGTATCCAATAAATCCATATCCTCTACAATACCGTACCCCAAGGCTCCAACAAAGGAATCTCCTGCACCTGTTGTTTCAACAGCATTTACTTTATGCGCCGGAAGATATTTCACATTTTCACCATCATAGATTACCGCTCCATCTTTTCCCAAAGTAAAAATACTTTTTACATGGTACTTTTCAGAAAATTCAACAATTTCTTTTTTTGCAGTATCAACACTATTTATTTCTATATTGCAATAATAACTTGATTCTACTTCATTTACAATCACATAATCACAATTTTTAAACAAATTCTCTGAAACTGGTATTGCCGGAGCTGCATTCAAAACTACTTTTATTCCTTTACTGTGTACTTTTTCAATCGCATATTCTACAATTGAAACCGGTATCTCCAATTGTAGTATCATTACTTTAACATCATCTAAAATAGAATCCAGATGATCTATATCTTCTTTTGTGATTTCGTAATTTGCTCCTCTAATTATGTTTGCATAAACTGTACCATCTTCCAAACTGTTCACAATACCCATGCCACTAGCTGTCTGTGTTGTTTTTAGATAGTCTGTCTTCACGCCATACTGTACTAAGCTTTCTCTCAAGTAATGGCCCATTGCATCATTTCCAACTGCACCTACCATGTAAACATCTGCACCAAGCTTAGCACTTTGTACTGCTTGATTGGCACCTTTACCCCCGCCACAGAACATTGCACTCTCTACTGCATACGTTTCTCCTTCACTTGGTAATCTATTTTGTTTCAAAATAATATCATAATTTAAGCTACCAATTACTACTATCTTTTTTCTCATATATGATTTTCCTCTTATTTCATCTCTCTTTTAGCAACAATGCCAGCAAATTTTTCTTGAATAAATTCAAAATATGCTGCAATAATAATAATAATACCAGTTACAATATATTGCCAAAAAGTATCTACATTTAATACAATTAGTCCAACCTTTAAAGCTGCTAATAAAATTGCTCCAAATACGGTTCCTAAGATAGTACCTTTTCCACCAGCCATTCTTGTTCCACCTATTGCAGCTGCTGCAATTGCGTCTAGTTCATATCCAGAACCTGCTGTTGGTTCTCCAGTTCCTAAGGATGCAAGCTGAATCATACCTGCAATTGCTGCACACGCACCTGTTACTGCATAAGCTCTAATCTTAGTCAGATCAACATTTACACCTGATAATTTTGCTGCTTCTTCATTACCACCAACTGCATAAATATAATTTCCAAACTTTGTTTTAGCCAATACAATTCCTGCAATAATTGCTACTATAAAGAATATGAACATATAAATGTTTACTCCACCAAGTGTTGGAATTCTCTTGCTTAATAAATTACGATACGTATCTGGAATATTTAATACTGGCCATCCACCTGTAACAACATATGCAATCCCTCTGTATACAGACATAGTTCCTAATGTAGCAATAAATGGTTGGAGTTTCATTTTAGTAATCAATAGTCCATTTATTACACCCATCGCTGCGCCAAGTAAAAGACCCAATATAATTGCAGCAAATGGATTAATACCAGTTACAGTTAATTTTCCTACTGTTACAATTACAATTGCAAATGTACATCCAATAGATAAATCAATTCCTCCTGAAATAATTGCATATGTCATACCTGTTGCAAGAATTCCATTAATAGTTGCTTGTTGCATAATTGATAAAAAGTTCTTTCCTGTAAAATATATTGGATTTAATACTGTGAAAATAAAAGTCATAATTGCTATTGCAACAATAACTACTAATTCACGTTTTTTACTCTTAATAAAGTTATTCATTATCATTTCCTCCAATTGCTAAGTTTAATATATCATCTTCATAGTATTCATCTCTATTTAATTCGCCAGTGATTTTTCCTTCGCTCATTATTATAATTCTGTCACTCATTCCCATTACCTCTGGTAGTTCAGAGGAAATCAAGATAACACCTTTCCCTAGCTCTGCGATTTCTTCCATAATACGATATATTTCTACTTTTGCCCCAACATCAACACCTTTGGTCGGTTCATCAAATATTAATACATCCACATTGGTGGACATCCATTTTGCTAAAATTACTTTTTGTTGATTACCACCCGACATATTTAGGGTAAGGAAATCTGCTTTTGCTGGATGGATATCTAATTCTTTTATATATTTCTCACAATTATCTTTTCTCTTTTTATCATCAACAAATGGGCCTTTCATATATTGTTCTAAAGAGGACAATGCAACATTATTGATATTGGATTGTAAATTAATGAATCCCTGCGTTTTTCTCTCTTCTGGTATTAAACCAATGCCTGCCTTTAATCCTTGATGAGTATTTTTAATAGTAATTTCTTCTCCACTTAAGATTACTTTACCTGATGTTTTCTTATCCGCACCAAATAGTGCTCTCATGACTTCTGTTCTGCCAGCTCCAACCAGACCAAAAAACCCTAAAATTTCTCCTCTATGCAAATCAAAAGAAATATCTTGAAATTTTCTTCCAGAAGAAAGCTTTTCAACTTTTAACAGAATTTCTTTTTGTATTATGTTCGTTTTTATTCTTCCTGCTACTGCTGAAACATCTCTACCAACCATGTTTCTAATTAATTCTGCTCTATTTGTATCTGCAATGTTCAATGACTTTATATATTTTCCATCTCGTAATATAGATGCGCTATCACAAATTTGAAATATCTCTTCTAATCTATGACTAACATATAGTATTGTAATTCCATCTTTTTTTAATTGACGAATCACTTCAAACAACGCTTCTGTTTCCTTCAATGTTAAAGAAGTTGTTGGTTCATCTAAAGAAATTATTTTTGAATGATGAAACAATGCCTTGGCAATTGCCATCATCTGCATCTCACCTGCTGAAAGATTTTCAGCTACATCTGAAGATTTAAATCTACACTTCAATTGGGTTAGTATCGCATCAACTCTGTCATTTAGTTCCTTATAATTAATAAATAATCCTTTTTTGGGTTCATATCCTAACGTAATATTTTGTCCTACCGTTAAGTCCTTCACAACATTTGTTTCTTGGTGAACTTTGGAAATTTTTCCTTTTACAATTGCTTCATTGGGATTTTTAAAATCAACTTTTTTACCTTGTAGCAACACATCTCCTTCATATTCCGAATATACTCCATGAAGAATATTTAATAGTGTTGATTTTCCTGCTCCATTTTCACCAAGTAGTGCATGTACCTCCCCATCTTTGACTGTAAAAGAAACATCTTTCAATACATGTGCACCTGGAAAATGTTTATTAATCTTTTTAAACTCGACTGCATTACCCATAATTATTCCTTTCTGCCCTATATAGTTACACAGGAGCATAAGAGCATAGACTCTTTAAGAACGCCCCTGTGTATATCTTTACAAAACCGATGCCCTATTTATTTATTTATTCTGCTACATATTCTGCATCTGTCCATTGAATAATATCTGCAGCTTTTTGATCTACATTTGTATTATCAATTAATGCTTGTGGTGTCCATACAACACGTGGAATTTCTTGTCCTGCCACTGCACGCAATCCACATTCCAAAGCGATTTGTGCTTTATAATAAGGGAAGGAATCAATTGTTGCATCTAGTTTTCCTTCTTTAATAGAATCGTATGCTTCCCCAATTCCGTCAACTCCAACAACAATAATGTCTGCACCTTGTTCTTCTACTGCTTCTACTACTCCTAATGCCATTGTATCATTGTTACAGAAAATAGCCTTCAAATCTGGATATTGTTGCATCCATGTTTCTGCAAGTTCTTTCGATGCTTGTCTATCCCAATCTGCGTTTTGCTTTGCAACAATTTCAATACCAGATGCGTTACTTCCCATCCAATCTTCAAATCCTGCTGTTCTTTGACGTGCTGCAAAGGCTTTTGGCATTCCAATTACAATTGCTACTTGTCCTTGTCCACCTAACTTGTTTGAAATCCATTCTGCAGCCAATTCTCCATTTTGATAAGCTTTTGGTCCTACAAAATATGGTGCTTTTGCAATTAATCCATCGTTTACATTTAATACTGGAATTCCGTCTTCATTTGCAACTTCAACTGCTGGAGTAAGATTTGCATCTGAAATTGGTGAAAGTAATAACATGTCATAGCTTTGATTAATCATATTATTTACAATTGCAAGCTGTCCTTGCTCATCGGTTTCTCCTTGTGGAGCTTGTACGTCAACTGTTACTTCAAATCCTTGATCACTAATATATTTTGCGCCTGCTTCATATCCTTCTTTTAACGTACGCCAATATTCATTTTCAAATGCTTTTGCAACAATACCTGCTTTTGTTCCGCTTTTTACTGGAACGGCACCATTTGACTCTCTAATTTCTTCAATAGAAACTCCATTTTCTTCATCTGGGTTAAATTCTGCATCTGGAGTCTCTGCATCTGTCGTTGCCTCAGCTTCTGTCGATGTATCAGCTTCTGTCGTTGCCTCAGTTTCTACCTTAACCTCATCTTCTGTTGTTGTTTCGTTTGTTTTGTCCTCTGCTGTTTTTGATGTTCCACAGCCAGTTAATACTGCTGTAATCATTACGGTTGATAATAATACTGTTAATAATTTTTTTACTTTCATAGTTTTCCATCCCTTTCTTGTGTAAGTTACACGCTTGTTATTTCAGCATACTTAGTACTAATTGTTGGGCATCGATACCGTTTTGCTTTGATACAACTTTTTCAATTTCTTCTAAGCCAATTTCATCAATAATTTTTGAATATTTAACAAATGCATTAATATTCGCTTGTGCCTCTTGCATGGAATCTTCTCTAATTGGAAATGTATCAAAGAATACCACACCCTGATAATCATATTTTTTTAAATAGTAGACAAACTCTGCAGTAAGTGCATGATTAATGGAGCCAAAAATCATACCACTATCTTGAAATCCGTAACCATCATTCATATGCAGTCCGAATAGCTTTCCTTTCTTAGCTGCAAGTGCTAATCCATACGATGGGCTATCATGTTTCATAAGCATATGGCAAAAATCTAATGTACATCCAACATTCTCACGTTTTACTTCCTCTATCAAATAGAGCGTCATTCCTGTACTGTCAACCATTGCAAAATTGCGTTCTTCGTAAGGCTTATATTCAATACTGATTTTTATATCTGGTGCATAATCTGCAACTTCTTGTATTCCGGAAACAATTAAATCCCAGCAATTTTCATAATTAATTTGAAATGCATAATCAAATCCATCATTTTCCAGCCAAAGTGTAACTACTTTTCCACCTAGTTCTCTGCATACATCACATGCATTTTTTGCAGTTTGAATCACCTTATTTCTTATTAAAACATCTGGATTGGTGAAATTTCCATTGATATAATCTTTTCTCCATCTCACCGCTAAACCGTTTACTTCTAAACTACCCATTAGATCTTTGATTTTATTCAAATCATAACCTTCAATATGCTCTGGATAATTAAACTCCAAATGCGTTATTCCATTCATATTTGAATATGACTTTATTGCATCATATACATCGTTTCCTTTAAAAATAAAGGAATTAAATCTTCCAGCAAACTTAAAACAACCCAATTTCTCAACTCCTTTTCTATTTTCCATTTTATTTCATTACTTTTCATTTCTTTTCACTATATTTCATATTATATTATGATATTTTCATTTTGCAATCTATTTTTGTCATATTATTTCATTTTCTTTCATCTTATTTCATTTTGCACAATTTTTTTACTTTTATTATTATATTTTGTTTGATCTTTTTAGTAATAGTGCACAATAAAAATTCACATCATATCTTTATTATTCTTTCAATTCAATCTAGATATTCCTCTCATCCATCATCTTCTATTGAATACCATTAATTTTTTATATAAAAAAGGATTTCATAATTGAAATCCTTTTAATTCTTTTAATATTCAAATTACGATCTGTCAATTACTATAGCGGTAGTGAATCCTTCACACACAAAGCCCCCCATCCCAGCTGCGGATTAGGCCACATTTCATATCCTGGCAACTGTCTTGCTCCCTTTATCAGGTATGCCTTCACTTTATCACCATACAAATATGGATCATTTCCTTTTATTATTCCCCACTCCATTAATAAAGCTGCGCTGCCAGTAACAAACGGTGTTGCAAAGGACGTCCCCGTACTCCTATTAAATTCTGTTGTAAAAATATCTACTCCAGGGGCCACTATCTCTGGCTTTGCTATCGTTGTTCCCCCTATCATTGCTACAAAACCGCGTCCTGAGAATGGAGCCGCTGTGTCAGTTTTTGAGTTATATGCCCCCACTGTTATGACTTTTTCCGCCGTGGATGGAATGGTAATAGACATACTACTATCTGGCTGTGTAAATCCGGTTCCTTTATTCAATGCACCAATTGCGGGAAGCCACATATCATATCTCCCACTGACAACCTTTCCTGATGTAATTTTGATTTTCCAGATTCCTTCTGCAATATACTCATCCTTAGGTATCATATCAATATAGATTTCTTGTCTTAAACTATATGGCGATGGTTCCCCATACAGTGATAAAATAATAGTCCCCTCGGCAGTCTTTCTTTCGATACGGTTATAAAAGTCAATCTTCCCAAGATTTTTGCCCGATGGCGTAATAATTTCAACATTCAAATCGTCCCAGTAATCTTTCCAAATTTGGATATTTACGGATGTTTCATAACTACTGATTGCCACCTCAACAATCTTTTCATCATAACTTTTAAGAGACCCACCGGCATGTGTTGCCCCGAGTCCTTCATTCCCACTACCAACGCAAATCGAAGTTTTCCAATTTCTTGATATGTCATTCATAAAGGTTTCAATGAATGTACTTCCCGTGTGATCACCGTAATTATTGCCAAAGCTTATATTGATTGCTACTGGCATATCATATTCAATTCCTTTACGTACCACATAGTCAACTGCTTCCATAAGCTGTGTCGTCCTTGGAAACGAATCTTTCTGTGCTAATCCCATTTTTACTACAATGATATCAGACTGACTTGCAACACCACTACCTCCGCATGCAATAATCGAGACATCCGTTCCATGACCCACGAAATCTCTTCCTGGTATATCAAGGAACCGTCCTTCTTTTAGTGCGTTATTAATCTGTGTCCTGTCGTATTCTATATTCGTAGATTGATCCCATATATTAAGAATTCTGGTGGTTCCATCCTTATTTCTAAATTCCTGACTGGTTGCATCAATTCCCGTATCAATTACTGCAACAATGACTCCCTTTCCAAACAGCCCTTGTCGATTATCCGTTCTTGTCTGCACCGAAGTAATACAAGATTCCCTCTTTCCATTTATTATTTCAAAATACATTCTCTTAGGCTTTTCCACAAACTCAATATAGGGTTCTTTCGAAATCTCTTCCACATATCTTTCTGGTGTCACAATCACCGCATACTGATTGAGCAGCCTGGTAATCTTTATTTCCGGATACTTTAATTTCAAATCCTCTATATTTCCAATATATTTTACAATAATCTCCCATGTTTCTTCCGTTTTGTTATATCCACTTTCAAGATCTGGTGATTTTTCGCGTTCCTGCGGGGTCACACTAAGACTCATATTTAAAAGATTTTCTATTCTTTGATCCATCATCATTCTCCTCTTACTTATTTATTAAAAATATGAAAGCGAATTTCTTTCTATTCATATCCAGATCCTTTTTTGAATAATATATATAAAAAAATCTGGTAAAAATATGAATAATATAGTTGATGAAGATTATTTTGATTTGGTAATAGACAATGCAATTATTGACTCCTATCCAATTAATAATTACGGTAATATTTTTAGAATAAATCCAAAATTTTCCCTTGTTACTGTTAGCAAAGAACAATTTAATATGTGTTCCCTAGGCACTTTTCCTTATGATTTTTTCCCATCAATCTTTACACTCAGTTCTGAAATTTCCACCAATTCTAATATCGAAAAAGTACAATCAAACCCCAATTTTGCATTGTTTGGTCAAGGTGTTCTTGTAGCTATTATCGATACTGGAATTGATTACCAACACAAAGCTTTTCAAAATGCAGATGGTAGCACTCGAATTGTTTCCATATGGGATCAGACAGTTAATGAAAATAATAATCCACCAGAAGGACTTTTCTATGGCTCCGAATATAATAAAGAGCTCATTAATCTCGCATTAAAAAATGTGGTTCCACTTAGTATTGTTCCTTCGGTCGA
This sequence comes from Lachnospiraceae bacterium, assembly GCA_028694115.1. The sequence continues at coordinate 39,586 of JAQUUB010000004.1, read as the reverse complement.
TGAAGTAGGGCATGGTACCATGATTGCTGGTATTGCCGGTGGAACTCCTGACAAAAGCGCGCAATTCAGTGGTGTTGTGCCACAGTGTGAATTTGTAATCGTTAAGTTAAAGCCTGCCAAAAAACTAAACAAACAAATTTTCTCTATTCCAAGCGATAAGCTATGTTATGAGGAATCGGACGTTGTTGCTGGATTAACCTATGTGACGGATGTCGCACGAAAAATGCAACGCCCACTTGCAATCTGCATCGCCATGGGAACCAGTCAGGCTGGCCACAGTGGTATTGGTCAAACCAGCGGATATCTTAACTATATAACCAACACTCCTAGTATTGATATTTGTGTTTCTGGCGGCAATGAAGGGAATAATCGAAGACATTATCTTGGAAAAATTACACAGCCCTTTTTCAATGATTTTGAGCTTAACATTTCCGAAAAAGATTCCTCTTTTTCTTTTGAAATCTGGGGTTCCTCACCTTTTCGAATGGGCCTTGATATCACTACACCAGTTGGAGAAACCATAACTAATCTCTATCCTAGAATTAGTGAATGCAGAAAACTTGGTTTTATCATTACCCCTAGTACTATATGGTTTAATAATATCGTTGCAGAATCCAGTACGGGTGACCAGTTAATCCTGCTACGTTTTGAAAATGCACTCAGCGGTACATGGCGTTTCCGCATAACTAGTATTGATAAAGAGCCTATTAATTTCCATGCCTGGCTACCTACTGGAGACCTCATTTCCGAAGAAACGTACTTTTTAAATTCCAACCCTGACATAACCATCACATCTCCTGGAAATGCCGATTCTCCACTAACAGTTTCCAATTATAATGGTAATACAGGTAATATTACACTTAATTCCAGCAGAGGATATACGCGCCTTGGTATCATAAAGCCTGATTTAGCAGCACCTGGAACCGATATTATCTGTCCCATGCCCTCTAATAAATATACACAAATTACCGGAACTGGTGCTTCTGCTGCCCATTCCACAGGAATCATTGCAATGGTTCTGGAATGGGCCGTGGTAAAAGGAGCGTATTCCTCTATAACAGGTGTCATTATCAATAAAATGCTAATACGTGGTGCTTATCGTTCTCCAAATCTATCATATCCAAATAATGTGTGGGGTTATGGTGCTATCGATATTTATGGATTGTTTGAAAAACTCATCTGAATTCTTATGACAGATTTCCAACATATTTCTATTTATTTTTGAATAATATGTAAAAAGCAATTATGGGGATACTTATGAACAGAATCGTTAATGAGCAATATTTTGATTTGATTATCGACAACTCGTTAATTAGTACATTTCCAGAGCAAGAGGAAGAATACATTTTTAACATAAATGAAAAATTTTCGCTTCTTCTTGCCAGTGAGTCTCAATTTGACATGTGTGCACTAGGTCGCTATTCCTATGATGCTTTCCCAACCATTTATACGCTCACTGCCGAAATATCCACAAATTCGAATATAGAAAAAGTGCAGTCCAACCCGAATCTTGCTTTGTTCGGGCAGGGTGTTCTTGTAGCTGTTATCGATACTGGAATTGATTATCAGCATAAAGCTTTTCAATTTTCCGATGGTACCACCCGTATCTTTTCCATATGGGATCAGACGATTAATGAAAATAATAATCCACCGTCTGGATTTTATTATGGAGCGGAATATAACACAGAACAAATCAATACTGCATTAGAAAGCGCGGATCCACTTAATGTCGTTCCCTCCTTTGATGAAATAGGACACGGAACTATGATTGCTGGTATCATCGGTGGTTCTCCTGATAGAAATAATGATTTTAGTGGTGTTGTACCACAATGTGAATTTGTAATTGTTAAGCTAAAACCTGCCAAAAGAATGAATAAACAAATTTTTTCTATTCCAAACGATAAGTTATGTTATGAAGAAACAGATCTTATTGCCGGTCTAACCTATGTAATAAACATAGCTAAAAAAATACAGCGCCCTCTTGCCCTCTGTATTGCTCTAGGAAGCAGTCAGGGTGGTCACACCGGGCTGGGTGCAGCCAGTGCCTATCTTACTTATCTTTCAACGTTTCCACATATTGGGATTTCAGTCTCTGGAGGCAATGAAGGAAATAATCGAAGACATTATCTCGGACAAATAACTCAACCTTTTTATTCTGATTTCGAGTTAAATATTTCCGAAAAAGATCCCTCTTTTTCTTTTGAAATCTGGGGTTCTTCACCTTTTCGCATGTCCCTTGATATCACTACGCCAACTGGTGAAGTACGAACAAATCTAACTCCCCAGATTAGTGAATGCAGAAAGCTGAATTTTATTTTTACACCTACTACCATCTGGTTCAACAATATTTCTGCTGAGGCCGAAACCAGCGACCAGTTAATCCTCCTTCGCTTTGAAAATGCATTTCGTGGGATATGGCGTTTCCGTGTTACCAGTATTGATGAAGAACCTCTTGTTTTTCACTGCTGGCTGCCTGCTGGCGACCTCATTTCCGATGAAACCTTTTTTTTAAATTCCAACCCTGACACCACCATTACTTCTCCTGGAAATTCTGTTGTTCCATTGACTGTTAGCAATTATGATGCTGTTACAGGGAATATTTTTCTAACTTCCAGCAGAGGGTTTTCTCGAAGAAATGTAATAAAGCCTGATTTAGCAGCACCGGGAACTAATCTCCTCTGTCCTGCCCCATCGAACAAGTATACGCAGCTTACGGGAACCGGTGCTGCAGCCGCTCATTCCACAGGAATCATTGCCATGCTTCTGGAGTGGGCTGTGGTAAAAGGTAACTATACCTCCATAACAGGTTCCAATATCCATAAACTGCTAATACGTGGAGCTTTTACCTATCAAAATATAGAATATCCAAACACTATTTGGGGGTATGGTTTAATTGATATTTATGGCGTATTTGAAAAGCTAATATAATAAGGGGGATTTATGAATAAAATAGTTGATGAAAGTTATTTCGATTTGATTATAGACAATAATACTGCTCAATCATTAAAAAATGGGGAGAAAGACTCTATTTTTAAAATCAATTCAAGACTATCCCTTCTGCTTATTAACGAATCTCAATTTAATATGTGTGCTATGGATACTTTCCCTTTTGCATCTTTCCCAGCACTCTTTACACTCACTTCCGAAATATCCACGAACTCTAATATTGATAAAGTACAGTCAAATCCAAACCTTGCCTTGTTCGGGCAGGGCGTTCTTGTGGCTATCATTGATACTGGAATTGATTATCATCATAAAGCTTTTCAATATGCAGATGGCAGCACACGAATCCTTTCTCTATGGGATCAGACAATTAATGAAAATAATACTCCACCAAAAGGATTTTACTATGGATCGGAATACAACAAAGATATTATCAATATTGCATTAAAAAGTATGAATCCAAGTAATATCGTTCCCTCTGTTGATGAAATAGGTCATGGTACTATGATGGCTGGTATCGCTGGTGGTTCTCCTGACAAAAGTATGGAATTTAGTGGTGTCGTGCCTCAATGTGAGTTTATTATTGTAAAGTTAAAACCTGCGAAAAATTTAAACAAAAAGATTTTTTGTATTCCAAACGATAAGTTATGTTATGAAGCAACGGATCTTATCAGCGGACTAACCTATGTAACAGAAACAGCACAAAGCGTAAAGCGTCCACTTGCCATATGCATTGCCATGGGAACCACTCAGGGCGGGCATGACGAGGTTGGGCCCGCCACTTCCTATGTCAACTATCTTTCCAATTCCCCACAAATTGGTATTGCCGTCTCTGGTGGCAATGAAGGAAATAATCGAAGACATTATTTTGGGGATATCACTCAACCTTATTTCCACGATTTTGAGCTGAATGTCTCTGAAAAAGACCCATTATTTTCTTTTGAAATCTGGTCTTCTACGCCTTACCGAATGGGTCTTGATATTACTACACCAACCGGAGAAGTCTTTGCAAGTTTGTATCCTCAAATTAATGAATGCAGAAAACTGACTTTTGTCTTTACCCCTAGTACGATATGGCTCAATAATATTATTACAGAATTCGATACTGGTGATCAGAAGATTATGCTACGTTTTGAAAACGCACTCAATGGCATCTGGCGTTTTCGCATTACCAGTATTGATGAAAAACCTATTACTTTTCATTGTTGGCTTCCTTCTGCACACCTCATCTCCGAAGAAACTTATTTTTTAAATTCGAATCCTGACACAACCATTACTTCACCTGGAAATGCGGATGCTCCACTGACAGTCGGCAATTATAGTGGTGAAACAGGCAATATTAATATTAATTCTAGCAGAGGTTATACAAGAACTAATATCATTAACCCTAATTTAGCAGCACCTGGGACTAATATTCTATGTCCCATTCCTGATAACAAATATACTCAGATTACTGGAACCGGTGCCGCAGCTGCTCATTCCACTGGTGCCATTGCCATGGCTTTGGAATGGGGCGTAGTAAAAGGCCGCTACACGTCTATTACTGGATCTAATATTAAAAACTTATTCATTCGTGGCGCTTATCGTTCCGAAAAGATGGAATATCCAAATAAATCATGGGGGTATGGAGCTCTAGATGTCTATGGATTATTTGAAAAACTGATTTAAAATAATCTTAAGATAAATATAACTATTTTTTTCTGCTTTTTTATGGTATTATGTAAAAATTAGTATTTTAATAAAATTGGAGCGTGAATATCATGAAAAAAAGAAAAAAAGCTAGAATCACTGTTTTAGTTGTTATTGCAGCTATTGTACTTGTCTTGGCTGGAGCCGGGGTTCTCTTAGTCAAATCCTTAACAGGATTAAAATCCCTTGCAATTTCACCAGATTTTTCCGAACAGGAACTTGATATCAATAAAGATTATGCATTTACTATCGTTGCAGATCCAACAAGTACCAGTTTGAAATCTCTTGATTATGTTGTTGATAATACTTCAGCAACATTTGCTGCTTCCGGTAACAAAGATGGCAAGGCAGTGTTACATACTACTTCAGAAGGAACTGTTACAATTTGTGTAAAGAAGTCTGATATCGAAAGTAATTACCTGACCTTCAGTATTGTTGATAAATCTGCACAAGCTGCTGCTGAGGCACAAGCTACCGCTGAAGCAGAGGCACAGGCTGCCGCCGAAGCAGAAACACAAGCGGTTACAGAAGAAGCACCTGTTGCAGATGTTACCGAGCTTGTAATGGCAACGGATAGCGTTAAAGTTCGTGCAACACCCAGCACAGATGGTGAAATTCTAACCGTATGCAAGAAATATGATTCCTTTACCAGATATGAGGAAACCGAAGACGGATGGAGTAAGATTGATTATAATGGTACCGAAGCCTATATGAAATCCGAATATCTACAGGTAACAACAGAAGAAGAAATTAAAACAGCAAAAGAAGAAGCTGCAAAAGTGGAAGAAGAAAAGAAAAAAGAAGAGGAAGCTGCCGCAAAGAAAGCAGCAGAAACCACTGCCACTACTGTAACACCTGCTGCAACTGTTTCAGCTGCGACTGTTCCAGCTGCAACTACCCCTGCTGTGACTACTCCAGCAGTGACTACTCCTGCTGCACCCGCTCCTTCCGCTGCCGGAACTATTCCATACACGGATAAGAATGGAGCATCAACTACCTTCACTGCAGCTGAATGGGCTTATTTTGATTCCCTATGGAGTTATACAGGACAGACTGAATACTTTATTCATAAACATACCTGTGCGGAACTTCATGCAGCTTACGACCTTACACATTAATTTATAAAGTAAGAGTCGGGTAGGAGACTGCCCGACTTTAATTATGGATAAAAGATTAAAATTCTGCAAATTACTTGCAGAATTTTTTTTATGTTATATAATAAAGATACTTTATAAAGTATTTTGAATATGTGTTTTTGAAAGTAGACAAGAGGAGGATTACGTAGGATGGTAACAGTATTATTAGTAATTATTTATATCGCTTTCATTAGTCTGGGGCTTCCCGATACAATAATGGGTTCTGCCTGGCCAATGATTTATCAGGATTTACAGGTACCAATCTCATATGCCGGTGTTTTTACGATGATTGTTTCAGGAGGAACGATACTCTCTAGTTTCTTTAGTGAAAAGTTAATTCGTTTTTTTGGTACTGGAAAAATAACTGCTATTAGTGTGGCAATGACTGCCGTGTCACTTCTTGGGATTTGTTTTGCACCAAATTACGTATGGATCTGCTTACTTGGTATCCCGATGGGATTAGGAGCTGGTTCTGTAGATTCTGCATTGAATAACTTTGTTGCGCTTCACTATGAAGCAAGGCATATGAACTGGCTTCATGGATTTTGGGGCATTGGAGCTACTACCGGGCCTATGATTATGTCCTTATTCCTTACAAGAGAGAATGGTTGGCGTAAAGGATATGGTACGATAGGAATCATGCAGATTCTATTAGTAATTTGCTTAATCTTGTCATTGCCACTATGGAAAAAAATGAGTACTAGCCAGGAAAAGGAAAAAGAGGTAGAAGCAGATACAAAAATTAGCACTTTACTAAAATTAAAGGGAGCAACACCATCACTGCTATCTTTTTTATGCTATTGTGCCGTAGAATCAACAACCGGACTTTGGGGAAGTACCTATTTGGTAATGTACAAGCATGTATCAGCAGAGACAGCAGCAAGATGGATTGCTACCTTCTATCTTGGAATAACAATCGGGCGATTCTTAACCGGTTTTATTTCTATGTATTTGGATAATAAAAAGATGATTCGTATGGGACAGCTGATGATTGCCGCCGGCGTTATTATGATGATCATTCCCTTTTCTATTTACTTTCAAATGATAGGCCTGATTTTAATAGGTCTTGGATGCGCACCCATTTATCCAGCAATGTTGCATGAGACACCAATAAGGTTTGGAGCAGAGCGCTCACAGGGTATTATGGGTATCCAAATGGCTGTTGCCTATGTAGGAAGTACTTTTATGCCTCCATTTTTTGGTTTCATTGCCACTAAAACTGGATTTTCAATCTTACCACTATTTTTGATTATATTTACCATCTTAATGTTCATCACTTCGGAAATTGTAGGAAAGAAATGCTATCATTGACGTAGGGCATTCTCACAAGCCTTTTTTATTACCAAGCTAGAATTTGTTGCACTTGAAACTGCATCAACATTAAGTTTCTGTTCGTCTACAATTTTGCTTATAATGCTCTCTGCCTTTTGGCCACGTTCGTTTCTGTGTTCTATAATTTTAATATCTGATATTTGTCCTTTGTCCACAGAAACCTGTACTTTTGCATAGATGTATCCTGCATTGTAATCACCCACATAGTTTCCATCTGGAATTGTGGAAATATCTATTTCTGTAATCTCTATCCCTTGAATGCTATCCTTATAGTGTATAAAATCCATATAGTATACTATGACATGGCAGACAACAGCTGTTAAAAGTGCTAACGTCAACGTACGATGCCAGAACATTTTCTTCTTCCCATCCTTTATCATATGACAAAGGAGAATTATTAGAATTGCAATTCCAAAACCAAGGTAACCTGAAAATGTAACTAGCAAATTTCTCGTTTTCAATACTGGAATAACAAGAATCAAATGGATGATGCATGATAAAAGAAATACACAACTTACTGGTTTATGTAGTCTTTTAAAAAATTGATTCATTTTTTGAATTTTCATTTTTCGCATCGCAAATTTCGCAGCAAGCAGTAAAAAACTGATTAAACTGATATATCCTGTAATAATACCCATGTTTTAAAATCTCCCTCATGTTCTATTTCTTCTCAATTGCATCATATAAGAATAAGAATCCATTTTCTAAAAATTCTTTTTTCGTCATATGGATTTCCTGACTAATATACTCCTGCTTATTGGTTGCAAGTTGAATAAATCCTGAAAGCATTCCCCAAATGCTGAATAGAACTGATTTTATATTAAGCTGGCTTTTAAATGCACCTTGTTCAATACCACTCCTAGCAAATAAAGATAATAGGGTATTAATTTCCTCTCCTACCTGAAATGTTTCACGCTCCGACTCTTCACAATCAGAATGTTCAAAATCAATATTAATCTGATCTAATGCCATAGAAAAATAAAATGGATACTCTTCTTGATATAGAACCATTGCCTGACATAAATCCAAATATTTATTCTTAAAATCTTTTTCACTTTCAAGTGCAGACGTAAGATATTCTTTTAGTTTTATCATACTGTTTAAGACAAGATATCCAACGATTTCCTCTTTGTTATGAAAATAAACATACAAGGTAGCCTTACTATAGCCAGCTTTCACGGCTATTTCATTCATTGAGGTCGTATCGATCCCTTTTACTTCAAAAAGTTCACCTGCTGCTTCTGCAATGTGTCTTCTATGAATATATGGTTCCTCTTTGGTTCGTCTTCCCATATTCTTCCCCTCTTAATTTAATTAAACCTATAGTTCAATTAAATTATAATATAAAATATAGAAATGTCAACAAATAAACTTTTGTTCCATTCCAGATTTAAATTGATATAACTTATTGTAAAGTGATATATTAATAGTAGTGCAAAGTATTGCAAAAAATCATTCGAGGAGAAATGTTTATGAAAAAAGTATTGAAATTCTTTAAAAAAATATTAATGTTTGCATACAAGATGTTTCCAATAATAGGAGGATACTCAATTGAAGACGCTGATAAACTGATGAAAGACCCTGATAAATATAATTACAGAAACAATTCATGGTTTAAAAAATCAGATGATATACTATTCAAAAAATAGAAAATAAAAGATGTCCTCATGAGTGCAAGCACTCTTCGGACATCTTATCTTTATCAACATGACTTATAACTCAATTACCTCTAAATCATCAGGAACCAAAAGATTCCCTCTGTAGTATGCTTTCCCTTCTTCTGTGTAAAGTTTTTTACGTTCTGTCAGATTACGGTCTTCGGTATGATATAAAATCACATTTTTCGCATGCAGCATGGTTGCATATTCGCAGGCTTCCTTGACGGTTGTGTGAAATTTTTCGTAAGGTTTATAAATATCTCTGTCTTTATAAAGGCAAAAAGCTTCATGCAAAAGCCAGTCTGCATCCAGAGCATATTCATATTCACACTCTCTGTAAGGTTCATCTCCAAGGAAGGAGAATTTTTTTCCATTATCTAGAACTGTTACGAACCCAAACTGTTTTGCTTTTTCAGATCCAATATCAAAGAAGGTCAGATTATGTCCGAAAATTTCTTTCTGTTCTCCATTTCCAACACTAACCAGGAAAATTCTCTCTCCAATCATCTTGAAAAATTTAGGCTGAACGGTCAGTTTTGCAATGGTCATAATGGTATCAACCAGTTCTTTATGACAATAAATAGAAAGATTTCCTTCATATTTGTCCTTTTTCATCTGTGTTGCAATCATTCTGATCAGCCATACGATACCAAGCAGGTGATCTGTATGCTCATGGCTGATGAAGATTTCATGAATCCCCTTGAGTGGAATTTCTGCTTTTTCTAGCTGTGTCAAAATGCCATTTCCACCACCTGTATCTACCAGAAAATATTCCGTTCCTCTCTGCAAAGCAAAACATGTATTATAGCATCTGGTGACCGTTGCATTGCCTGTTCCAAGCATGATTAATTTTTCCATATATTTATTCCCTTCGATATTATTTATTAGCGATAGCTACCTGTGCTGCTGCAAGTCTTGCGATTGGGACACGGAATGGTGAACATGAAACATAGTCCAGACCAATCTTATGGCAGTATTCAACAGAAGATGGATCTCCTCCGTGCTCACCACAGATCCCTATGTGGAGTTCAGGACGAACTTCTTTCCCTAGTTTGATTGCCATTTCCATCAGCTTACCTACCCCATTCTGGTCAAGTTTTGCAAATGGGTCATTCTCAAAAATCTTAGCGTCATAGTATGCGGATAAGAACTTACCTGCATCATCACGTGAGAAGCCGTATGTCATCTGCGTTAAATCATTTGTGCCGAAGCAGAAAAATTCCGCTTCTTTAGCGATTTCATCCGCTGTGAGGGCCGCTCTAGGAATCTCGATCATTGTACCAACCGAATATTTCATGTCAGAACCAGCTGCTTTGATTTCAGCATCTGCTGTCTCAACAACTTCTTTCTTAACATATTTTAATTCCTTGCTGTCACCGATTAGAGGAATCATAATTTCTGGTACAAGTTTCCAGTTCGGATGTTCTTTGTTTACTTTAATAGCAGCACGGATAACCGCTGCTGTCTGCATCTTTGCAATTTCAGGATATGTGACAGTAAGACGACATCCACGATGACCCATCATAGGGTTGAATTCGTGTAAGGAGTTGATGATATCTTTGATTGTCTCAACTGTTTTGCCCTGTACACTTGCCAATTTCTCAATATCAGCTTCTTCTGTAGGTACAAACTCATGAAGAGGTGGATCTAAGAATCTGATAGTAACTGGACATCCTTCCAGTGCTTCGTATAACTGTTCGAAGTCATGCTGCTGTACAGGAAGAATCTTAGCAAGTGCTGCTTCTCTCTCTTCAACGGTATCTGCACAGATCATCTCACGGAAAGCTCCAATTCTGTCTGCTTCGAAGAACATATGCTCGGTACGGCAAAGACCGATCCCTTCTGCACCAAGTTCTCTTGCTTTTTTTGCATCAGCTGGTGTATCTGCATTGGTTCTAACTTTGAGTCTTCTGTATTTATCAGCCCATCCCATAATTCTACCAAATTCACCAGCGATAGCAGCCTCTACTGTTGGAATTGCACCATCATAAATGTTTCCCGTAGAACCATCAAAGGAGATTATATCACCTTCCTGATATTCTTTTCCAGCAAGTTTGAATACTTTTTTCTCTTCATCCATAATAATTTCGGAACAACCGGATACACAGCAGGTACCCATTCCACGGGCAACTACTGCTGCATGGCTTGTCATTCCACCACGAACTGTTAGGATACCCTGAGCAGATTTCATACCTTCGATATCTTCTGGAGATGTCTCGAGACGTACAAGAACTACTTTTTCACCTTTCAGATCCCATGTTTTTGCATCTTCTGCTGTAAACACAATTTTACCACATGCTGCACCAGGAGCTGCTGCAAGGGCTTTTGCAATGGGAGTTGCTTTCTTGATTGCTTCTGCATCAAACTGTGGGTGTAATAAAGTATCTAAGTTTCTAGGATCAATCATAGCTATTGCTTTTTCTTCTGAAATCATACCTTCATCTACAAGGTCACAAGCGATTTTCAGAGCTGCCTGAGCTGTTCTCTTCCCATTACGTGTCTGTAGCATATATAGGTGTTTGTCTTCGATTGTGAATTCCATATCCTGCATATCTCTATAGTGATCTTCCAGTTTGTCACAAATGTCCATGAACTGAGCATATACTTCTGGCATAACTTCTTTTAACTGATCTATCTTCTGAGGAGTACGAACGCCTGCAACAACATCTTCACCCTGTGCATTGATCAAGAACTCGCCCATCAGTTTCTTCTCACCAGTAGCTGGATTACGTGTAAATGCAACACCTGTACCGGATGTTTCACCCATGTTACCAAACGCCATCATCTGTACGTTAACGGCCGTTCCCCATGAATAAGGAATATCATTGTCACGACGGTAGATGTTTGCACGAGGGTTGTCCCATGAGCGAAATACGGCTTTGATTGATTCCATTAACTGTTCCTTAGGATTCGATGGAAAATCAGATCCAATCTTCGATTTATATTCTGCTTTAAACTGATTTGCTAATTCTTTCAGGTCTTCTGCTGTTAAGTCAACGTCCTGCGTAACGCCTTTTTTCTCTTTCATCTGGTCAATCAGAGCTTCAAAATACTTCTTACCAACTTCCATAACAACATCAGAGAACATCTGGATAAATCTTCTGTAGCAGTCCCAAGCCCAACGGGGATTACCCGATTTTACTCCCAATACTTCTACTACTTCTTCATTTAAGCCAAGGTTTAAGATGGTGTCCATCATACCAGGCATGGATGCTCTGGAACCAGAACGAACCGAAACTAGAAGTGGATTCTCTTTATCACCAAATTTCTTACCGGTAATTGCTTCCATCTTTTCGACATTATCCATAATCTGACCCATAATTTCGTCATTGATCTTCTGTCCATCTTCATAATACTGTGTACATGCCTCTGTTGTGATTGTGAAGCCTTGTGGTACAGGAAGTCCCAGATTTGTCATCTCTGCTAAGTTTGCTCCCTTGCCACCAAGAAGGTTACGCATACCCGCATTACCTTCTGTAAATAAGTAAACCCATTTTTCCATAATATTTTTCTCCTTTGATATTTTCTGAATTTTTTTTTCAGAAAAAAATGTTTTCATATGTACTTATACCAAAAAATACTGTATAATTCAATATATATTCTGAAATTTTATTTCAATTGTAGATTTTTTTTATTTTTTAATAGGAGGAACATATGAAAATAGTAACTGCAATCGACTCTTTTAAAGGAAGTATGACTTCTCTCGATGCCGGCCAGGCTGTGGCAAATGCTTTAGCTGCTGTTGACTCTTCTTCATCCGTGGAAATCAGACCTCTTGCAGATGGTGGGGAAGGTACCGTTGATGCCCTTGTCCTTGGTATGAATGGACGTTTTGAAAAAGCAACCGTGACTGGTCCCTTGGGAGATCCATTAACCTGTCAGTACGGGATTATCCCTGAAACAAAAACAGCAATTGTAGAGATGTCAAGTGCTGCCGGCATAACACTGATTCCTGATTCCTCGAGAAATCCTCTGTACACAACTACCTATGGTGTTGGAGAATTATTATGTGATGCCATTTCAAAAGGATGCAAAAGATTCCTTATTGGTATTGGTGGAAGTGCTACAAATGATGGCGGCGTGGGCATGCTGCAAGCCCTGGGATATGATTTCTTGGATTGTAATGGGAATCCTATATCTTTCGGTGCAAAAGGTCTCAAAGATTTATTTGAGATCAAGAGCAATCGTGTTTTACCAGAATTAGCAGAATGTTCTTTCCATATTGCCTGCGATGTTACAAATCCCCTTTGTGGAGTTAATGGTTGCAGTGCTGTCTATGGACCTCAAAAGGGTGCTGATGCAAAAATGATTGAAGACATGGATATGTGGCTTGCTCATTACGCAGATCTGGCAAAAGCACAATTTGCAAATGCTGACGCAGAATATCCTGGCACCGGTGCAGCTGGTGGTATGGGCTTTGCCTTTCTCACCTTCACAAATGCCGTATTGGAATCTGGTATTGATATTGTTTTAAAAGAAACGAATCTCGAAAAATATATCGCAGATGCAGACCTTGTCATCACCGGCGAAGGGCGTCTTGATTTCCAGACCTCTATGGGCAAAGCTCCTGTAGGTGTTGCTAAGCTTGCAAAAAAATATGGAAAGCCGGTAATTGCTTTTGCAGGAAGTGTTACGGTTGATGCAACTGAGTGTAACAAAAACGGCATTGACGCTTTCTTTCCCATTGTTCGTGGCATCACCACGCTAGAGGAAGCCATGAAACCGGAAGTTGCTAAATTCAACTTATCCGCAACCGCAGAGCAGGTCTTCCGACTCTGGTTTGCAACAAAATAACTACTTGTTTCTTTATTAATCCCCCTAAAAATGCTCCCACTTATAGCTTTAATCCATAGGTGGGAGCATTTTTTAGATCTTATTTTCTTTTAAGTGCTGCACCGATCATTAGTCCGAGGAACAGTCCAACAAGGACCATTTCCATTCTACCTGTGAATACGTACAGGAATACACCAATGCCAATGCCTATTAGCATTCCCCGATTTGACGGTTCCTTATCATTCTTATCACCGCTATTTACATCCTTAAATGTATGATTCATGTTCCACATGCTTCTTTTCATAGGTAATCGCTCCTATTCTTCTATGCAATATGATTATAATACACGCTTTTGCTATAGATAATAAAATATTATTTTCATTGTTTCAACACTTTTTGAAATATAATTACAAATAGACAATATTACAATAAGTACAGTGAAACGATACCTGGCATTGTTACAATACACAAAATTGTTGTAACCACATTAATCGCACTTGCATAATCTGCATCCTTGTCATATACCTGTGCCATCTGTGTGATGGTAGATGCGGATGGCGTCATGGTGGCGAGTAGCGTAATTAGCAGAATTTTTTCCCCATTTGGTACGAAGGAGGCAATACCGCTGTACTTTAAAAACAGCAGACATAAAAGTGGCATTCCCACAAGACGCAGCACAGCAATCAGCCACAGTCTTTTATATTCCATTATCTTATGAATATTGGTTCTGCTAATCAACATACCCATTACCAGCATTGCCGTAGGTCCTATCATTGTGCCAATAGAGTTTAGCGCATCGACTAGTGGCGTTGGAAAGCGGATTCCAGTAATAAACAGAATCATACCTACAATAATTGAAACCATATTTACATTGGTGAGAACCTTCCATATTTCAAATTTACGCTCTCCGCAGAGCACAGCCTTTCCATGACTCCACATTAGAAAAAGCTGTACAGATACAAAGGCACTGGAATAGATTACCCATTCTTTTCCCAACATGGAGGTGACCAGTGGAATAATCAGATTGCCTGCATTGGAATAGATTACAGAAGCTTGCTCTACACTGTTCAGATGGAACACCCGCTTTAGAAGTTCATTTAATAGAATCAGCCCTATGTGAATGACCACAGAGGCAAAGATGGCTAATATCAGACCATTCCTTACCTCTTTTGTGTAGTCCACCTGAAAAGCCATCAAAATAACACAGGGCATGATGAGATACAGTGCCAACACAGACAATGTTTTACTGTCCTCTGCTTTCAGCATCCGGCTTTTCACTAGTACCACTCCTACAAATATCATAATAAACAAGGATACTATTTTTTGTAACAATAATAAAACTATCATGTTATTTATTTACTACATTGACCGGATTGCCACTGATAAATGCTTTCACATTATCAACAACGGTATCCATGATTCTTTGACGTGCAGCCTGAGCAGCCCAGGAAATATGAGGGGTAATGAGGCAGTTCTTTGCTGTTAAAAGTGGGTTATCTTTTTTGATTGGTTCTGAAGAAACAACATCAAGACCTGCTGCATAAACTTTACCGCTGTTTAATGCATCTGCAAGATCCTGTTCAACCACTAACTGACCACGTGAGTTATTAATAATGATAACACCATCTTTCATTTTCTCTATATTTTCTTTGTTAATGAGGCCCTCCGTGTCCGCAAAAAGTGGGCAATGTAGGAAAATAACATCTGACTCTGCAAGTAACGTATCCAGATCAACATACTCTGCAACCGCCTTTCCTGATTCACTCTCGAACTTGTCAAATCCAAGAACACGCATATCCATGCTCTTGCAAATTTTAGCCGTAGACTGGCCAATTCTGCCAAGACCGATTACACCTGCTGTCTTGCCATATAGCTCGATCATCGGGAAATCCCAATAGCACCAATCCTGATTATTTTCCCATTTTCCCGCCTTTACAGTATCTGAATGATACTGATAATGAGAACAGATTTCAAGAAGAAGACCAACTGCAAACTGTCCAACAATCTGTGTCCCATAGGTTGGAACGTTTACTACAGGAATCCCTTTTTCTTTTGCATAATTGTAATCTACTACATTGTAGCCTGTTGCAAGCATGGCAATCAACTTCATATTAGGGCATTTGTCAATGGTTTCTTTAGAGATTGGTGTTTTGTTTGTAATTACAATCTCTGCGTCACCGATTGTCTCTGCAATAACAGGTGCCTCAACATAAGAGATCCGGTCATAAACCTTTAATTCTCCAATCTTCTCCAAACCTTCCCAGCTTAAATCGCCAGGATTTTCTGTGTATCCATCAAGTACTACAATTTTCATATTTTTATCCTTTCTGACCATTTAAACGGTCGTAAGCGCATTGATTTTAAAGTAGCAATACCCCCCGAAATCCTTTCAGGGTATTCCAGGAGGTAGAGAGGTAAACCATTTATTAGCTTCCGAATACGAGTGAAACTGGTACTTCAATCAGCTGTGGGAAGATAATGAAGATGCAGATAGATATTGCAATCAACAGAATCCATGGTATGGATGCTTTTATAATCTTCTCAAGCGGTAATCCTGTAACATTTTCAGCCGCATACAGACATACACCAACAGGAGGTGTAATCAGACCGAAGGACAGTGTAATTACAAGGAATACGGTAAAGAACAATGGTGATACGCCAACTGCCTGAACTGCTGGAAGCATAATTGGTACAAGGATAAAGATTGCAGCTGTTGCATCCATGAACATACCAACAACAATCAAGAATGCATACAATACGAATAAAATAACAATACGATTATCAGAAATACCTGTAATCATGTTAGCTACTGTGCTAGGAAGACCATCAATCTCAAATAATAAAGATGCTGGTTTCGCAGCGATAGCCACAAACAGGATGGTTCCTGTAGAACGAGCGTTCTTAATCATTATTCTAGGAATATCTCTCCATTTAAGATTTTTGAATACATAAATGGATACGATACATGTATAAACAACGGCAATT
Organism: Lachnospiraceae bacterium; assembly: GCA_028694115.1. The sequence goes on along the minus strand of JAQUUB010000004.1, from coordinate 23,070 downwards.
GCTGCACCTTCTGTAGGTGTATAAATACCTGTGTAAACACCACCCAAAAGAATAACTGGTGTTAATAATGCAGGAATAGATCTTACTAAGGCTTTCCCTAATTTCTTTCCAGAGAAAGGAATACGGTCACCAATGTTGTGTTTTCTACAATAGTAATAATTGTAAGCCATAAAGATCAAACCAATAAGAACACCAGGAATCATACCTGCAAGCAATGCACGTCCAATCGATACGTTGCCTGTTGCTGCTGCATTGATCATCAGGATACTAGGAGGAATAACAGATGCCAGCATGGAACCTGATAAGTTTATTGCTGTAGCATAATCCTTTGGATAACCTTTTTTATCTAGAGCATTAATACTCATCTTACCGATGGAAGCAATCGCTGCAACGGAAGAACCGGACATACCTGCGAATAACATATTAACTACTACGGACACATGACCTAGACCACCATACATCCATCCAACAAGCGCCTCCGCAAGATCATAGATACGATCTGCAATACCACCCTCGTCCATCAATGAACCACATAAAATAAAGAGTGGAACTGCTACCATGATGAAGGAGTTCATTGCTGTAAACATAGACTGCGTTGCCATATTAAGCGGCAAATCTGTCATAAGTGCCATGACGATTACAGATGCTGCACCAAGAGAAACAGCGATTGGTACACCCAAAAACATAAATATCATAAAAAGTAAAATAATAACCAAACTCATATTCATCGTCTAATCACCCCTCTTTCTCCAATTCTTTCTGCTTCTCTATTTCTTTATCTCCAATAGCAATTTTTTTGTGATATTCCAAAAAGCTCTGGATCGTACCGATAAAACCAAGTAATGCGCCAACAGGCTGGCAAATTCCAATGAAGTACATTGGAATACGAAGAGCTGTTCCCATTTCACGGAACTGAACCTGCTGCTGTACTACCTGTAAACCGTAAACAAACATAAAAGCAAAAAATCCTAAAACTACTACTGCATATAATACTTCACTGAATTTCTTCAGCCATCTTGGTCCAATCTGCAAAAGCAGCGTAACTCTAGAAGACTCACACCTATTAAAGCCTGATGCCAAGGCAACGAACATCATCCACAGGAACAGATATCTACTGGTTTCCTCTGTCCATGGAAAAGGACGTCCTGTTACGCGGCCAACAATCTGGAGTATGATAACAATTACCATACCAATGACCAGAATAGCTAATATAATATCTTCAAGTTTATTAATTACATTAAAGAACCCTGAAAGTTTAGATTGTTTTCTTTCCATTTTTCCCTCCAACTATTATTTATGTCTTATGCAGACTGATATCATAAATAGACAAAATATGCACCTTGCCCAGAAGGCAGGGCGCATATTTTTATACTTTCAAATCTGCTCTTTGAACTATTGATTATTTTACAGCTTTTCCACAGAACTCTGCTGTTGCATCAAATAATGTATCATCAGCGATGAGTTCTTTGAATTTTGGATAGCAAGACTGGGATACTGCAACGAATGCTTCACGAGCTTCCTCTGTAAGTTCGTTAGATACCATACCATTGTCTGTCAGAGTCTTTAATGCATCCTGATTCTTTTCAGCCATCATATCTACATTCCACTGCTGTACTTCCTGACCAGCTTTTGTGATTGCATCCTGCTGTTCCTGTGTTAAACCATTGTAGAAATTAGAGTTAACACCTACTAACCAAGCATCCGCCATATGGTTTGTGAAAGAGATATATTTCTGTACTTCGTAGAATTTGTTTGAATAAGGAACGTCAACTGGGTTTTCCTGACCATCTAATGTGTTCAACTGTAATGCATTGTAAACTTCAGAGAAGTTCATAGGTGTTGTAACAGCACCACATGCGTTAAAGAATTCAACATATAAAGAGTTGTTAGGAACACGAAGTACTACACCTTTTAAGTCTTCTGGCTTTGTGATTGGCAATTTGGAGTTTGTGATTTCACGGAAAGATCTTGTCCAGCTACCAACTGTTGTGATACCCATTTTGTCTGCTCTACCCATTAGTTCTTTACCTGTGTCACTATTTAAGTAATCCAATAGCTGTGCCTGATCATCAAACATATAAGGAACAGAGATTACGTTGTAGCCAGGTTCAAAGCTTGCATATACAGAAGATGCAAGAATCAACATTTTTAGGGAACCAGCGCCAAGCTGTTTGATACCAGCAGCTGTATCTCCGCCGTACAGAGAACCATTACCAGCTACTTTGATATTTAATGTGCCATTGGAATATTCCATTGCACGGTTTGCAAATTCTGTTGCTGCTTCGTAAATATAAGAAGCTTCTGGATCTGGAACAGCAATCGTAATTTCTACTGCATCTGCTGCTGGTGTTACCGTTGCATCTTCTGTTGCTGATGTTTCTTCTGTTGTTTCAGCTGCTGCATCTGATGTTACTTCTGGTGTTGCTTCAGGTGTTTTGCTTGCGGATCCGCATCCAGCAAGTGTTGTACAAACCATTGCCATTGCACATGTAAGTGCTACGATTTTCTTTTTCATATTCTTCTCCTTATACATTATCAAATTTATAGTTTCCTTTTATATTTTAGACATTCTGTCTATAAATATCTTTCAATGCTGGATACAAGCTCTTGTATACTTCGTATCTCTTTGTATATACCTCATCATGATCATGGTTACTCTTGATTACTTTGTAAACCTTCTTTTCAACCTTGTCTGATGCCTCATATACATCCTTAAATACGCCTGCTCCAACACCTGCCAGAAGGGCCGCTCCTACTGGCGCCATATCACTCATATCAAGTATCTTTAAGTCTTTTCCTATGATATCTGCTTTGATCTGTGCCCAAGTTTCACTCTTAGCACCACCGCCGATTGATATGAATTCCGTTATTTCATTACCTGTAATCCGTTCAGCAATACTAGCCAATTGTCTCAGTCCATATCCACAGCCTTCCAATACCGCACGATTCATTTCTTTTCTCGTTGTCTGTAAGGAAATTCCAAAGAATACTCCTCTTGCATAAGAGTCCCATATTGGGCTTCTCTCTCCAAGCATATATGGAAGAAATACCACACCATCACATCCGGGATTTGCCTTTTCTGCTTCCATGTTCATCAATGTAAAAGCTTTTATGCTACTCTCTGACTGTTCAATTAAGTCACCACAGAACTGATTTAAAAACCATTCATTTGCTGCTCCTGTAAAGGACATTGCACCCTGATAAATCCAAGTTCCTGGAACCACATGACATCGATTGATAAAACCTCTGTCAAATACTGGTTTGTCAATACAGATTGTAAGAACATCGGTTGTTCCTACTGATTCACATACATCCCCGGCCTTGGTAACGCCTGCTGCAAGTGTTGCACAAGGTGTATCAGCACCACCAATTACCACTGGAATCCCTTCTGGAATACCAAGTTCAATTACATCTTTCCGAATAAGTCCGCCTACAACATCTGTTGAGTCATGAAGCTCTGGAAGTTTTTCCATATCTATGCCAAGCTTCTCACATAAAAACGCTGACCACTTTTTGCCACCCGTTGTTTCGAACAAATTTGTATAGGATGCATTCGAATAATCAATTGCAAATGCTCCTGTCATTCGGTTAGTGAAGAACGTATTTAAATGACCAAAATACTTCGTCTTTGCATATTCTTCCGGTAAATTTCTTTTAATCCATAACATGGACGATCCGGAAAAAGCTCCTGCCATAGAACTATTTGCTGTAATTTCTAAGAGTTTATCTACGCCTACCGCATCAAGGATCATATCTGCTTCTTCTGTACTACGTCTATCTGAGTAGATGATAGGATCAACCAGCACTTCTCCATTCTCGCCTAGAGCAATAAGCCCTGGACAGAGTGAAGAAATACTTATTCCTGCAACCTTTGACGTGTCAATTTCCTTACCATCTCTAAGAAGACGAACACATGTCAAAAATGCTTCCCACATACTTTCTGCATCAATTTGAACGTAATTCTGTTTTGGTGTAATCAGACGATATCTACTGCTACTAATTCCCAATACATTTGCATTTTCGTCAATTACGGCAACCTTTAAACTTGTTGTACCAATATCAACTCCCAATAAATACTTTGCCATATTCGGTCCCCATCTCTATTGAATTAGAACTGATCGTAGTTTTTATCGTTCTCAAGCTGTGCTAAAAGTTCTTTCGCTTGTTTTACACTGTATCCTTTGTGGATGATGTAACGAAGTGCAACAACAAGTGCGGTAACATCATCGTAATCCCAAACAAATCTACCCATTGTAACACCGCCAACACCACAATCCATTGCGTCTCTTGTCATCTGAAGGTAATCATCAAGAGTCTTGCAAGAGTCACCGCCCTGGATAACTACTCGGAAAGATGATGGAACACAAGCGATTGCTTTTGCCATACTTTCTGGATCACCTGTGTAGGTTGTTTTAACTACGTCCATACCAAGTTCGCATGCACTTCTTACACAGTAAGCGATATTTTCCCAAGCTGTCATTTTATCAGGTGCTACGCTTTCTCCCTTTGGATAAACATGTCCGATTAAAGGCATTCCGATTTTGTCGCAATACTCTGAAATCTCACCGATTCTCTCAAACTGCTCGTTCTGGAAATCACCAAGAGTCATAGCACCCATGGATACTGCATCAGCGCCCATGCGAACTGCTGCATCTACAGAACCGAAAACAACATCGTTTGTTGGTGATGTAGGAGCGTAGTTAGAAAGTTTTTGAAGAACAGAAATGCCTGATCCAGTGTGAGGACCCCAACATCTTTTTTGAATACCACCTGTCATTGTCATAGCATTTGGACGACCAGCTACGATTTTGTCAATTGCTGTTTGAATATCGTGGATACCAGTCAATGGTGCAATACCTCTAGAAATTGCATGGTCAACTGTGATTGCCATCATTTTGTTCGATTCTTTGTCTACCATTCTTGAAAGTCTTACTGCTTTACCCATTGCCATCATTGGATCTACGTTTGCCATTGTTTTAATCTCCTTTATGAAATAAATATTTTATGTTTTTTGTTTCTTTATTATATGGTTACATGATTATGGTTGGATTACGATTTTTAGTGCTGTACCAGCCATATGCAAGTCAAGTGCTGCTCTGAAGTCATCTAGCTTAAATATGTCAGACACGATAGCGTCAAGATCTATTTTTTTAGTTATCACCATATCTGCTGCCTGCAAGTAATCTTCTCTCTTATAAGCGGTACTGCCTGTTACAAACAGTTCATTGTAGTGAATAATACTTGGATCAATATCACTTGTTTTTCCTGTTGGGAATCCAGCGAATAAACAAACGGTACCTCCCTTTTTAGCAAGCTTTAATGTTGAATTAACAAGTGCTGTTACGCCGATTGCCATAACGATTCTGTCAACACCTTCCCCATTTGTTTCTGCCATAACAATCTTTTCGAGATCTTCGTTTGCAGAGTCAACAACTACTTCTGCGCCAAGGTCTTTTGCAATCTGTCTCTTGCCTGCATCTAACTCGCTGACGATCACTTTCTTTGCGCCTGCAATTTTAGATAACTGAAGATGCATTAAACCGATTGGGCCTGCGCCAATAATCAGTACTGTGTCATTGAATCCTGTGCCTGTATTCTTCAGACCACGGATACAGCATGCCAGAGGCTCGATACAGGCACCTGCTGCAAAGCTTACATCTTCTGGAAGTTTTACAACGTTGCCACTCTTGATACAAACTTCTGGAACCAAAATGTATTCTTCAAATCCTCCGTTAAATTCATAACCAATTGCTTTACGTTCCATACAAGCATTTTCTCTACCCGAAAGACATGCTGCGCAATGTCCACATGGAATAACGTTTGCAATTGCAACTCTGTCTCCTACCGCATAGCCAGTTACATTCTTGCCTACCTCAGCAATCAGACCACACATTTCATGACCAATAACAGAGTCCCGACGAACGCCTTTTGTTTTAGCACCTGTAAAGATACGTTTGTCAGTACCGCAAAGTGCAGCAGCTTTCATCTCTAACAAGATGTCATTTTCACCACATACTGGTTTCGCAATTTCTGTGACCTCATAATTATTTGGATAATTTTCAGGTCCATGTAATACAACTGCTTTCATCGTTCTTCTCCCTTCCTATTGTATGTGCAATGTTTGTTGCACTATTTTTTTTATCTGTAATTGCACTATACCATCTTTGAAATAATATTTCAAGTTATTTCTGAATATTTTGTAAATTTATTTCATTCTATTTCATGCTTTTTTAGTTATTTTCTGTAATAAAAATAACAACTGTGCTTTATGTTTCCCAATTTTTGTCTAAATTATACAAAAAAAGGGCTATCAATTGGTTTTTATGACCATTCGACAGCTCTGTTCTTTGAAATATATTTTCTATTGTTTAGACATAGAATTTCAGTAATAGATTTTTAATATTTGTTCTGTGAAGTTGCTTCTCTTGTCAATTGAATTGCATTATACGCTCCATCATAATCTTTAAATGCAACATTGCTCACAATTGCATCAATAATTGCAAGCTGTGCAATTCTGGTGCTAACAGATTCTGACTGAAAAAGTGTTTCATCATATGCTGAATATATTGTTGCATTAACAATTTTAGACATCGGAGATTTTCCCTGACTAATAATACCAACACAGTATGCCCCGCAGCTCTTAGCTTTCTGCATGCACTCAATGGATAAATAATTGCTGCCGGAAAAGGAAATGCAAATTGCCACATCATTTTTATCCATCAATGAGGAAGCCATCATCTGCATATCAATGTCATCATAAACCATGGTCTTGACACCAATTTTCAAAAACTTATGTTGCGCATCCCTTGCCACAATATAACTTCCACCTGTTCCAAAGATTACCACCTGTCTGGCCTTGTAGATTTTGTCCACAACCTTATTGATCACCGCCATATCCAACCCCAGCATGGTTCTGTTCAACACATTGATTTCGGATGTGAAAATCTTATTACATACCGTTTCTGAATCATCCTCCTGTTCCAAAATCGGGTCAAACTGTTTCGCCCGTGGAAGAATATCCCTTGCCGCATTCATTTTGAAATCCTGAAAACCTTTGTAACCAATGCTTCTGCAGAATCTGACGATGGTCGCATCTGAAACACCAGCTTTTTTCGCCAGTACCGATACATTATACTGTAGCACCGCCTCATAATGGTCTAGAACATAGTTTGCAACCTTTGCCTCGGTACTCGTAAGTTGTGGTAATTTCCCCCAAATTTTTTCCTTGCAATTTCCAGCTATCATATATTGTCTCCATTCCTTTTGCTTCGCTCAAGGTCTTCCCTCTCGTTATTACTTATCTTATTTCAGATAAATATAACACCTTTGAAATATTATTTCAACCACATGACTATTTTCAAGTGCATTTTTTTCAATTTTTTCATTATATTACTACTCATTTCAAATTCCCCTATACGTATTTACTTTACCAATTAGTACCAAATTGTTGATTATGGAATCGCCACAATGCGCCCATCGCCATAAGGCTGTGCATACAAGTCCGTATTTTCCAAGTAGTCGTCCGTCAGAAAATTCAGTAGAGCATCAAAGTCAAGCTCCACATCAGACTCCAATACAGGGCAGTCAGCAAACATGGAATAGCCGTCGCCGCCGTCGCGTAGAGTGTAGTCGGTGCCTGCCAGAGAATAGGTTTTGTTAAGCTCTAACGGCTTGCCCCCCACCAGAACGTTCTGCACCCGTCGATTGCCATCCACGCCAGTGAACATCCCAGCGTCATCCTGCGTGATTGGAGATGGAATGTCGGTGTGAAAGGTAAATGTCAGCCCAGAAACCTGAAGAAATCCGCCATTCTCTTCCGGAAGCATACTAACGGAAAGCTCCAGTGCATCTAGGAGCTGCTGCCCCGTCACCTCAATCGTGCGCAAATGGTTGCCAAATGGAAATACGTTCAGTACATCACCGTAGGTAATTTCACCTGTCGCAATTCCCGCCCGAATTCCTCCGCCATTCATTATGGCAACATCGGTGCTCGCCGCAGTCCGAATCGCGTCAGCGCAAAGATTTCCCAGATTGGTTTCCGCGCTACGGACAATGCGTACGCTAGTCGCTGGGTCGTCCGTCACCAGATCGTCCTTGACTGTTGCCACGGACTGCTTCAGTTGCTGCTCAAACTCAGTTTTCAGGCCGTCGATGTATATGGCAACATCCGTGTCCTTCTGCGTGTAGTCGGAAACAAGACCGGTAGAGAGGTTGCCATCCTGGTCAATCAGCAAATAACCGATGTGGGTAAGACCTGTTCCGGTGGAAGAAAGCAAAATGCGTTTGCCCTCCTTATTCTGAACGCGTTCGCACTCTACAACACTGTGGGAATGGCCGTCCAGCACCACGTCTATACCGCTGGTATTGGCAATCAGCTCGGTGGAGAGGTAGGGAGTGGCAGCCGCGTCAATCCCCAGATGGGCTAGCGCAATCACATAGTCCGCGCCTTCCTCTTTGGCCGAATCCACAATCTGCTGGGTTGCATCCCAGAGTGCCTTTCCGCTTTCATCCTGCAAAAAAGAATACTTGTAATTTCCATTCTCATCCACGAAATAGGTGGGACGACTGGAAGTGATTGTCTTTGGTGTGGTAACACCCACAAAGGCAATCTTAATCCCATCGCGCTCCACAATGGTATAGGGCTGATAAATTGGCTTTTTACTCACCTCATCTACAAAATTCAAAGATAGAAATGGAAAGATTGCCTGCTCTGACAGCGTATGCAACTCCTCCTGTCCATAGTCAAATTCATGATTGCCCAATGCCATGACGCAGTATCCCATCCGGTTCATGATTTCAATGGGCAGGGAGCCCTCTGTCAGCGAACCAATCGGGCCTCCCTGAATGGCGTCGCCGGTGTCCACCAGCAGCACCTGCGCGCCCTGCGTCTCCAGTTCATTTTGAAAGGCGGCCAGCCCCGCGTAACCGATGTTTTCATCTACTGCACAGTGAACATCACCCGTATAGAGTACGGCAATATCGGCGCTTCGCGCTGCTTTACCCGCCCTGCCACAGCCGGTGAGGGATAAAGAAAGTACTACTGCAAGGATAGCCGTTATTATGTAAGCACCAAATAATTTACTATTTCGTTTCATCGTTTGTCTCTCCATTCTGGGATTGGTATTTTTCCAACAGTTCCAGTACCTGAGGATATTATAAGAAAAAGAAAAAATGAGCCTTTACACTTAAAAGACTCGTCGATAAATACATTTGATTTCTATTCTTCCTTCTGTGTATAATAAAGCTGTTAATAATACGTTGAATGATACTGTCAAATACATTTTACATACCTTTTTGAGGTATTGTCAAATCTATTTGATAGCATGCACTTCATAAATGTCCTATCATAGGTTCAGGTCAAGAGAACCCCTACATTACGAGGAGGCATTCTACATTGGAACTTCATAATCAAATAAAGAAATACCGCACAAATATGAATTTATCTCAAGAAGAATTAGCTGAAAAAATCTATGTAACAAGGCAGACTATTTCTAATTGGGAAAATAGCAAGAACTACCCCGATATTCATAGTCTGTTATTGCTAAGTTCCTTATTTAACATATCTCTTGATCTATTAATCAAAGGAGATATTGACGTTATGAAAGAAGAAATTAAGGAATCTGAACTTCAAAAATTTAATCATTATGGAACCATTTTTACTCTACTACTACTGCTAACCATATTCTCTTGTGTTCCGCTAGCCATATTTTTGAATTATTATGGGCTAATTATCTGGGCTATGATATTTGCAGTAACCATGTATTATGCTTTAAAAGTAGAGAAATGTAAAAAAGATAATAATATTCAGACTTATAAGGAAATTGTATCCTTTACCGAAGGAAAACGTCTGGATGAACTTGAGAAAAACCAAGAATACGGAAAGCGCCCTTACCAAAAACTGTTATCCGTGTTTGGAAGTGCGCTATTTGCTCTTTTTGTCTGTATGGTATTGTTTTGGGTGTTGAGAGCATTTGTGTGAGAATCTGTTACGGGATGAAATTGGGTTTTCTTGAAGCTCAATCCATATATTCAATGGGCGAGGGGATATTTTATTTTAATCACCTGAATGTAATATCTTATCTCTTGATTCTCCCCAGTATTTTGTCATTAGTTTAACTTCTGTACCCACAAGCACAGCTGCGACGATTGTTCCGATCCCGACACTGCCCAGAGAATGAATTGCTGCAAGACACGTAAAAAATGAGATAATAACCATAGCTATATCACAAACAACCTTAACTGTAGAAAACTTTATTTTCGTCAGTCTGGAAGCTGCAAGCAGAAAACCTTCCGGTGCCAGCGGAATAAAGCCCGCAGGTACATATAGGAAAACTCCAAGTGCTACAAATACAGTACTGAGCAGCATAATAATAAATCGCAACGTAAAGTTTGCAGGATTCGGGAAAAATTCATCGCCTTGCCGCCAACCGTTAGAAAAGCACCGAAGAGAATTCCTATTGGAATCTGCAGCAGATTGATCGGCTCATAGTCTTTCCGAAGCAGAAGTATCTGAAGCAGTACTACAATGACAGAGAATATCATGGTTGCAATACCTAAATCCATTCCGGTTACAACTGTCATTGTATACGGAATAGAACTGATTGGCGTCACACCTAAATCTGATTTTACAGAAACAGCAACCCCTAACGTCATAATAATCAAACCGCCAAAATAGAATAAAAGTCTCAATGCTATCTTATTTTTACTTTTCATGTTTTCTCCTTTTCTAATCATTTACTTTACCTGGGGTCTGCAAATACCCCTGAATGCATTTATTTTACAATTTTCCGAATGTTTCATCTGCTTTCGGCAGTTTCCGGAAGAAACTTACCAGAAATGGAATTGTGGTGCCCCATGTCAGAATATCACCCACCATGCTTGCCATCTGAGCTCCCCTCAATCCAATCAGTCTTGGAAGAATTATCAGCACCGGAATAAAATACAGTCCGCTTCTCAGCATTGACAGGAAAGATGCAACTGTCGTCTTGCCGATACTCTGAAACAGCATGGTTGCACAGACACACAGCGGTTCAAAAATCAGCGCAATCAGGATGAAATACAGTGCAGGAGTGCCGATATGTATCACCTGCGGATCATCACGGAAAATCCGAATAAGATCAGCGGTATAAAATGAAATAATAAACGCTGATGACGCAAGAAGAATTTCAGCAACCGTAAAGGTGAACCAAAATGCCTGCCTTACACGCTTATATTTTTTTGCGCCATAGTTAAACGCTGACACAGGCTGAAAACCCTGTCCGATGCCCAGAGCGACTGCAAACAGAAAGAACTGTATTCTTCCCACAATTGACATCGCAGCTACAGCTGCATCTCCGTATGTACCCACGGAATTATTCAATACCATCGTGGAAGCACTATTCAACCCCTGTCTGATCAGACTCGGAAAGCCGGTCTTACAGATCAGCAGCAAGTCACTCTTCCCCTTGCCAATACTCTTCGCTGATATGCGACTCTGCGTTATGCCCCGCATTAACGGAACAAGCAGTACTGCAAAACTGATTATCTGAGAAAGAGCAGTTGACAGCCCCGCGCCTTCCACTCCCATATGAAGGATGCGCATAAAATACCAGTCCCCAAATATGTTCAGCACGCCACCCAGAGTAATTCCAATCATGGCAAAGATGGCTCTTCCCTCATAACGGAGAATATTGTTCAGCACACAGCTTGTGCACATGAACGGCGCGCCCAAAAGAATAAATACCGCATAAGTACGTGCATAGGGAAGAATCGTTTCCGTGCTTCCAAGCAGGTACATCAGCGGATTCAGAAACAGGAATCCCAGAAAAGAAACAGCCAGTCCTGCAGCCAAGGATGCAAAAAACGAGATGGACGCAAAGCGGGTGGCACTTCTATCATCCTTCGCTCCAAGTTTACGGGCAATGATTACTCCCGATCCATGCCCCAGCATAAAGCCAAATGCTTGTATAATAGCCATGAGCCCGAAGACAATGCCGATTGCACCACTGGCGCTCGTTCCCTCCCTGCCGACAAAATAAGTGTCAGCCATATTGTAAATGTTTGAAACCAACATGCTGATTGTCGTCGGAATACCGAGTCTTGTCACAAGGGCAGGAATCGGGGTCTGCGTCATCAATTGGTACTGCTTTTCTGCTGGTGTTTCTTCCGTTTTTGTTATTCTTTTCAAGCTTTCTTAATTCACTCCTTTAACCGTTAGATCTCTTTGTGTTCCATTCTTTTTCTCTGCATGTAACCCGTCAAGGAAACACTGTAGGGCAATATCACGGCTCTTTTTTAAATCTACATCTCTGTAAAAATAAAAGTATCCAAGATATTCCTGCGAAACAAATCCATGAAGAATAGCTCGAAACACTCGCTGCCAGTGTGCTATCGATTCTTCCGGCAGACCATAATCAGAAAGGATAAAAACAACTGTCTTCAGCAACGGCAATGCTATTTCTTTTCCTGTTTCATCCTCTTCAGACGGAATGGACATGATCACCTGATATAAACCTTTGTTCTCAATTGCAAAAGTATGATACGCCTCAGCAAACACTTTTATTGCATCGTCTTGTGTTTTTCCTGATGTGGCAGCCTGCTGATTCTGAACAAACAGATCAATCGCATGCTGATAAACCGCATATTGCAGTTCTTCCGTGTTCTTAATGTGATTATATAAAGATGGAGCTTTTACACCAAGCCGGCGCGCTACCTCGCGCAATGAAATTTCTGATTTTTCAGTCTCTGCAATATATTTAATTGCTTGATTAACTATAACCTGCTTCGATAATCCTTTTGCTGACATTTATCATCTGCTCCCTTCAAACTAACACTGTTAGTTATTATATTGCTAACAGTGTTAGTTTGTCAATATGGAAAGTGCCCAAGTGCGCTAATTTCTGTTACAAATTTTCTTTATAGGTCAACTTTTCCGATTACATGAATGCGCTCCACACCACTGCCACAATTAGAGACGGCAGCAGATTTGCAACACGAATCTTTTTTCCCCACATCAGGTTGACGCCTACACAAAATATCAGGATTGACCCAATATAAGAGAGATTTGCCATCGCACCATCTGTTATGTAAGGTGCGATGAAACCTGCCATTATCGTAATGATTCCCTGAAACAGTAAAATTGGAATTGCTGCAAACATACATCCTTTTCCCATGGATGCTGTCATCACAGCAACAATAATCAGGTCAAGCACAGCCTTTGCGAATAATATGGAATGATTACCGCTGATTCCATCCTCAATAGCACCGACAATTGCCATCGCTCCAATACAGATTGTCAGGGAACAGGTTACAAATGCCTCTACAAAATAAGCGTCCCTTGTATTTCCTGTCTTTTGCTTGATCCATTCTCCAAATAATTCCATCTGACGCTCAATATTGAGCAATTCACCTGTGATTGCTCCAATCGCCAGCGAACCAATCACCATCATTGTTCCCGATGTCTCCAATGCTCCATTCCGTATTACAAGCATATGTTGAAAAGCACCACCCATTCCAACGAACAGAACTGCAACTGCATTTGCCATCATCAACGTATCCTGAAAACGCTTATTTAATCTGCCTCCCAATCCCATTCCCAAAATTCCACCCACAATGACTGCTGCTGTATTTATAATTGTCCCAAATCCTGGCATTTCTTTTCTCTCCTTGTATAACTCTTAAGTAGTGGTAAAACTTTTATTTTATTTCTATTCCACATATTTAAATCCCCATTTTGTCATTGTATAAAACACAGGCAATAAATCTTCGCCTTTATTTGTTAATGAGTATTCCACATGAGGAGGAATTTCATTGAACTGAATCCTAGAAACCAGACCGTCATTCTCTAATTCTCGTAAAGCATTCGTCAGCATTGTATTTGTAATATCAGGTATGACTTTCCGAAGCTCCCCAAAACGCATTGGTTTTTTAATACACAGTTCATATATGATCTGCATTTTCCACTTTCCCTGCAACATGGAAATTAATGGAATTACGGGGCAGTTCCCATTTTCTGTCAAAATGATTCCGCCAACTTTTTCTTTATATTCCTCATAGCTCATTTGAAATTCCTGATTCATGATATCTTCCTCACTTTTTTCTTGTTCCTTTGTTTTCTGAGCCTCTTACTTCTTCATGAAACAAGTAATTGATTAACATTGGTTTACATTTTTACACTTAACCATTCTACCACTCTTTCCCTACTTAGTACATTTTTTATACTATTAGTTGTGTAAAATACCCTGAGCAAATCTGATTCACTCAGGGTATCTGAAAATCTTCTTACTTTTCCTGTGCACCTGCAAGTTTTGCGAATCCATTCCAAGCATAAACACCTTCTACTGATTCATTACCATAGATTTTTTTCACTTCACAGATATGAAGGAAATGATCTCCAGTCTCAATAATTTGCTTTATATCTGTGACAAAAGCAACTCTAGAATTTTCTGGTATCTGAATCTTGCTTTCTGTTACTTCCTGTAGCTTAATAGCAAATTTCTCTGTCTTTGCTGTGTCTTTTCCAGTAGAAGTTCCACACCCAATGATTTCCTTCTCCATGCCTTTACCTGGAAATACTATTGTTGCTTTTTCTGTTCTTTTTGCATTCTCCACAGAATGGGTTGCCTTACCCATTGCAAAGCCTACCATCGGAGGGTTAAAAGAAAGATAGCTTACAAAGCACACAGGTGCCATATTTGTTGTTCCATCTTCGTTTTCTGTACATATCATAGTAAGAGGGTTTGGGGATGTTAATTCCGTAGACTGTCCTAAATTGATTTCTTTCATATTCATAATCATAATTCCCTTTCCAGTTTAACTTATTTATTCTATCTTTCAACTTGAAACCGGTTTTCTCATTGCTGATATAGTAAGTATAGCAAAGACAAAATATTGTTCAAGTACGCAAAATATTCTGACTTAGTATACTTTTTATACTGTCTGATTTGCCTTTATTTTATCTGGTCGTATGCCTTCAATTGCTCCGTTATTATAGAATATTTGAATCAATTTAGAATCACTCGCAAAAAACGCTACAACCCTAATATAAATGGGCTGTAGTGTTTCTTCCTGTTATTCAAACTCCCTGGCGATTTACTTTAAAGTGAATCTTTTGGGTTTTGGACTATTTTGCTTGCTTTTCTCTTTTCCCACATTGCCCATGCTACATTGGCAAGACATACCGATGAGTATGCACCACTAATCAAACCAAAGAACATAGGAAGTGCAAATACTCTGATGGATTCAATATTAAATAGAATCGCCGAAACTAAAATTACCAATGTACAAATTCCTGTTGTTATGGATGTATTAATGGATCTAGTAAAGGTTTCCGTTGTACTGATATTAAATAATTCATACACTTCCATATTAGGATTTGCAGCTTTGTTTTCACGCACTCGGTCAAACATTACTATGGTATCATTAATCGAATATCCAATAATCGTCAGAACAACTGCTACAAATGCATCATTAAGCGGAATTCCAAATACAACAAATACAAAGAACACAATCAGCACATCATGAACAAGTGCCAAAATCGAAGCCAACCCTGCGGAAAGTTCTGAAAAACGAATCCAGATATAAGCTATGATAAATAGAATGGATAATACAATCGCAATCATCGAATTTTTTAATGCCTTTGCACCAATATACGGTTCCACAACATAAGTCTCCGATAATTCTGCAGATTTTGATGCATCGATTCCATCAATTGCAACTTCAACCGCCTTCTGTTCTTCTGGAGAAATTCCTTCATTTCCAGCCATAGTAACGACAATATTATTCTTTTTGGTTATATTTTCCTCTGTGATTTGTACCGTTACAGGTCGATCCACTACAGGAGCTACTGCGTTCGTCAACTCTTCTGTAGAATAAGTATCCTGTGTAGAATATTTTAGTACAACACCACCCTTAAACTGAGTGTCTAATTTTATTCCATTAATAAAGCAGGCTCCAATTCCAACCATCATTAGAACTGCTGAAATCGCAAAGTAAATTTTCTTCTTTTCCATAAATTTAAAGGTTTTACGTTCTTTGAATTTTTTAAAGAATTTTTCCTGACGAAGTCCGCTAAATTCAACCGTTGATTGAAGCAATAGCCTCGAAATCGTAACTCCGACAAAAAGGTTTACAACCATACCAACAATTAATGTATATCCAAAACTTAACATTGCTCCCGATCCAAAGATCATCAAAATTCCAGCAACCACTGCTGTTGTTACATTTCCATCCAATACTGCAGAAAATGCATTTTTGTAACCATTGGCAATTGATGTTTTAATGGTTTTCCCTTTTCCGATTTCATCGGTAATACGCTCTCCAACAATAATATTGGTGTCCACTGCCATACCAATGGATAAAATAATACCTGCAATACCTGGCAGCGTCAGCGTATATTGTGGAACAGATAATGCTAACAACTGAATCACAGTCTGCATCAGCAACGTCAAACAAGTAACGACGCCTGGCAATTTATACATGGAAATCATAAAGATACAGATTAGTACAAATGCGATAACACCTGCTATTACCATAATATTCAGCGCATTATTTCCTAAAGACGGGCTGATTGTGCTAAAATTGGTCGTCTTTAATGCAAATGGTAAGGCACCTGCCTCAATAGTTTCAGCCAGATATTTCGCTTCTTCAAAACTGTCTAAATGATCAATAACGGCCTGTCCACCTGAAATCTGGCTTTGTACAGTTGGGCTGGAAATTTCATTCTCGTCCATGTAAATTCCCATTTCCTGTCCCACTAATTTGCCCGTTGCATCTTCAAATAGTTTGGCACCCGCATCACTGAATACCAGCTCAACCATATAATTTGTTTCCACATCGGATTTGTTTTGTCCTGGTGTACTGCTTATAACATCTTTTCCTTCAAGCAATATATTCCCCTGTGGATCTCTAAAAGAAAGTTTTGCCATTTTTCCAAGTTCAGAAATTGCATCTTCTGGGTTGAAGTCACTTTCTTCTGATTTCCATGGAAAACGTACAATAATATAATTACCATCTTTATCAATGGTTACTTCACGGTCTGTAATATTTAATACATCCAAACGCTTTTCAATAATATTACGAGCGCTTTCAAGTTCACTATCCGTTGCTTCACGGTCAAGTCCTTCCGGTTCAAAAACTGCTTCTACTCCACCTCTAATATCTATTCCATATCGCATTTCGCGAATACTTTTGAAATCTTCTCCCGCACCAAAATAAGCGAGCGCTGTAAGTCCTGCAATAATCACCAGGATCATTGCAAACATTTGTTTACTTGCTTTCACATTGTTACCTCTTTTCGCTATTTTCTATTATATATCACTTTCAGTGTTGCATCTATTCTCGCGCTTTTTACCATCTGAATCATGAATAAATAGAATCAGTTCAAGACTCCCCCATAAGCCTGCTAAATACAGCGGTATCACATTCACCCGATGGTTACTCAATCTCCATCGATTTTCCAGTGAATAAAGGATTTGATCAAAGAACTGTAAACGTATTCGATACGTTTTTTGGATTGGCTTTATTTCTTTTTCAATCTGCTCAAAAAATCGCGAGACCATCACTTCACTTAGCACATATGCTAATGTAATTTGCTCCTTGCCAGATTTTGTACCCTGTATTTCTACAATGGAGATGAGGTTGGTTATAAAATAGGCGCCTAGCAAAAAGGTAATTGCAGCAATTTTTGCACGACGTATTTTACAAAACCGATTTTTTTTGCTCAAGCTCTTACCTCCCTCATTCTGATATGCCAGATTTTACAAATACTTTGTTATTATAACACTTTTGGCAAAAAAAAAGCAGCCTTATTCAGACTGTTTTAAACTGATTTTAATTTAAAATTGCTCCACCACCAAAACACCAGAGCTGAATAAAATGATACTCAAACATTGCCAGTGCAATCAAAGTAAAAACAGTAATTACTTTGTTATCGATTTTTTCCAACAAGTCGGTAAATCCAAGAATAAATACAAATCCCGCTGACAAGAAGCGTGCCAGAGAATACATTCCTCCAAAGGATAATGGTATATAAGCATATATGGCTGCAAAAATGAACTCATTATATTTCTTTTTATAGAGCAACATATAAATACTAAGAAACATGAAAAAAAGGATACAAAAATAATATAGATTACTTCCTTCCAGAGAAATTGATCCCTTTATCGTATCCCAAATCCCAGTGTTTCCTCTAAACCATGCTTTCTGAACATGTAAAAAAGCAAATCCATCTCCAAAGCGAAGCTTAAGATATATCATATAGGCAAAAAATCCTCCCGGTGCAAGGCACAAACCCAGCATAAAACGCTCCTCTTGAAACAGATACCGAAAAGCTCCCTGAAGCCAGATTGCTACTCGACCGCCCACCGTGTCTTTCTCGTTTTCTTTCTGCTTTGCTATTTTCTGAAATACTCCAGACTCATGATATTGCATCAAAAACTGGATCAGCATTGGGAATGCAAGAAATACTCCAAGATTTCTTGTCGCTGCACACAAAAAAGCTGCAACACCTGCCAGAATATACCTTCTTGTATACATAAAATAGAAATTCAGAACAAGTAAAAAGAAAAAAATAGCCTCTGTATAAAAAATGGAATAATAAAAGCTGTATACTCCAAAAGTCATTATTGTAATAAATACCAATGCCTGCCACTGGCTTTTTCTAGTAAGGATAATATACTTACCAGAAACAAAAAGTGCCATTGCAAAAATAAAGGAATTTATGATACTTCCCCAGTAATATATCGTATTGATATCACTCCCCAGAACAGTATGAATTGTTTTGTAAAAATATGGCATAACAGGAAAAAAAGCTGTACTTGAGTAGTTGATTCCTGACAGAATAGGTTTTATATAATATCCTGTCTCTATCATATCCCGATACCAGACTGCATCCCATATATTAAGTGCATCCAGGAAAGATCGGATGCTCCTCAAAAAAGTCTCCTCTCCCTCTTTTCCATTAAGGTAAGATATGTACATAACAATCCTGGAAAACACCATAGCTAAAACTGTATATACTGCCAGAAAAAAATTTGCTTTTTTTGTCATCTTGCCAGTTACTTGTTCAACATATGCTTTTTTTCTTTCCTGAAAACGAAAAATCATATCCATTTGCATTATTTTTACCCGTCATATTTCCTTTTCATTACTGATGAAGGCTTGCCGTTGTAAGACAAAAAGACATATCGCCTTCATACCCATCTGTCTTTTCCGGTTGAAAATATAAGTAGAGATAGGCATCCTGAAGTGACTTTGCAGGTATGGTAATCTGACAATTTCCTGTCTGCGGTTCCAGTCTTCCTACCTCCAGCCCATTTGCACTCACCAAAACATCTTCATATCCGTCAAATGAAAAAATATTAAGTCTCAGAAGAATATCTTTATTCCGATCAAGTTCATCCAATTTGTAAAAGAGATATCCACCCTCTGGGATACACCATACTCCTTCTTCGCTGGGAACACCCCAGCCACTTGCTATTCTTCCATACCGGTCTTCTGGAAGCTGCGAGTAAGTAAGTATTTCCTCTGTCCCAATCTGGTATTCCACCCTACTGCCATCCAGGCATTCCTTGAGCTCTTCTCTGTGATCCATATCCGTAATAGTCTTAACACTATCAATATAAGAAAGATAATACATAATCGTTATTTGGGGGTGAATGGAAATAGCCAGAATACTAATATAGCAGATTATCAGGCATAAACTGATTGCATATATAATATATTTCAATGGTTTTTTCTTATTAACAATATTAACCTTATTCATCTTATTCACATCTGGTCCTTTATCTGCACCGGCTGTCTCTCTCTTACTCATCTGTCCAGCATCTCTCTGTTCATTTGGTGTTAGAATACATCCTTGATTATAGTATTTTCTCAATATACGGTCAATATGATTTTACTTTCTCTGATTTATTTAATTCATTTCTACAAAGGAATCTTCTCGTTCAAATTCTTTATTTCCAATTCTAAGTAGTGGGGGCATACCACGCCCCTGACATAAATATGTTGTGCAATACAGTCAATCTCTGAGCAATCTCTTTGCATTTCCAGAAAATATTAATTTTCTTTCATTCTCGTTTTGGGTTGCTCTTAGTACAGACAAAATAGAAAAAGCTTGTGTTACAAATGGATAATCTGTTCCAAATAATATTCTTTCAGCTCCTATTTCCTCAATAAGAATTTTAATATGTTCTGTGGGTTGAACGCTAATATCTGTATATACATTTTGGTGATTTTTCAATAGATTTACTATATTTTCAAATTCAAAGCATCCACTATGAGCTAAAACAAATGTGGTATTAGGAAAAGTATCTAATACAATCTCAAATTTATCTAATTTTTGATTTAACACATCTTTCTTTGTTTGCTTAGACGGAATATTTGTTGTAAGCATATCTTGAGGTAGTCCCAATCCACTACAACATAAGATTGGCAAACCTGTCTCAGATAATTTTTCAATAAGTGCTAACGACTCTTTACAATCAATAGAAAATCCACATACATGAGGATTTAGCTTCCAACCTTTTATATGTAAATTCATATAATAGTTTATTTTACTATCGATATTTTCGTCAAATGGATGAACTGACCCAAAAGTATATATCCGCTCATTTTGTGTTACTATATTCTCCATAATGTCTGCACTGTTTTTATTGGGTGGATTTATTTGTAGAACAACTGATTTGTTAATACTATTATTATCCATATCCTTCAATAACTTTTCTTTTGTTCCATAATTTAAAACGAGTGCTCCTGTAAATAGCTTTATCTTTGTTTTAAATCCATCTATACTATATAATTTTTTAGGATAATTCGAAAAATACACTTTATTCAAATCAAATAATTTTATAGAAAACGGAAAACAGCTCAAATCCATTAAGGATTTATTGAAATCTGTTTTCTTCTTTTGCAAAAAAGGGGGAAATAGTTGAAAAAGGCCTTCATATAAATGACAATGAAAATCAATAATTTCATAATTTTTAACTAAATCTTTTTTTATGATAAAGTCACCACTTGAGGTCAAATCCAACTCATCATTCTCAGATAAAATTGTATATTTCTTTTTCTTACATCTCATATTACTAGTCTCCAGATTTTAATATAATCTTGC
The DNA here is from genome assembly GCA_028694115.1 of Lachnospiraceae bacterium. The sequence goes on along the minus strand of JAQUUB010000004.1, from coordinate 1,982 downwards.
TCTTACAAATTCTGTTTGTCGATTTTTCTTTTTCTAAAATATCTTCTCTATTATCCACATTAACCTTATGTAAATTTATCTTCCCCATATAATAAACCTCACCTCCAAACAATCTCAACCCGCCCTCTCCTATTAAACAGGTTGACAAAGCTCATATTCTTGTCAAATGGTGTTTTCATCAATTTCGTAATATTATTCCACAAGCAATCTGATTTTTATATTTAAACTACTAAGGTAATTGTATTGCTAATGTGTAATAATGACAACCAGAATTTGTCAAATTAAATAGAACTTAGTCCAATTAGTCTGTAAATTTGTCATTCTTCCTTTTTCCAGAACATTCCTCCCAAGAAATCAATCTGTTCAAATAACTTGTTCATTTCTTCATCTAAATTATAAATAACTGTTCTTTATATCTCTTTCTTATCGCTAACACGCATACTACTAGACCAATTGGAAATCCGATTCCCGCAAGGACACCTGCCTGTAAGTTATCTCCTGCCCCCTGAGATACATTGCCTATAATCGCAGGACCAACAGCACCACCCAAATCTCCGGCTAATGCAAGTAGTGCAAACATAGCAGTGCCGCCTCTTGGGATTACTTTCGAAGATATACTAATAGACCCCGGCCACATAATACCGACAGAAAATCCACAAACAGCACATCCCAACAAACCCATGATAAAGTATGGAACCTAGTATATTCCGAAGATTCTGATTATGAAATAAAAGTCCGAAATGAGCTTTCCACCCTGTTTTGCATTTTGAATCAATTTCAGAAAAATATAAAAGAAACAATTTCCCCCAAAACGCCAAATTATCTACCAGAAAAACGAGTTCAAGTTTTACTTGATTATATCCATACTCATTATCAAGACAAAATAACGATTGAAGAACTCGCAAAAACTGCTTCAATCAGTAAAACAGAAGTGCTTCACTGTTTTAAAGCAATAATGGGACTGTCTCCTATTAGTTATCTTAATAGTTATCGGTTACAAAGAGCTGCTCATATGCTTATTAATACTGAAAAAAGCATACAAGAAGTCGCCGAGGGCTGTGGTTTTGACGACAACAGCTATTTTTCTAAGCTTTTCAAAAAAAAGTATCATATAACCCCACATGATTATCGTCTCCAAAATTAAAAAATAGAATTGAAGTTGGCTTTATTTTTCAACTTCAATTCTATCTTAACTTTATTATATTTCAATTCTTACTACCTATGCGATGCACGATAAAACTAGAATTTAGGATCCCTATCTGAGCGACAAGCTCTTCCCTGCTATAATCTGTTAGTTTTATTTTTAAAAAAAAATAATCCACTCATATACGAGCAGATTTTTCTCTATTCAAAATCGTTCAACCCTCTGAAAACACTGGATTTTCAGGTGGTATGTCAATGGATTATTTTGCCTGCGTTTGCTATAATTAAGACAGTTAAAGGAGATATGATTATGGGAAATAAGTATAATAATAACTATGTGCCTCGCAAACGTTTGAATGATACAGAACGTGAAGCGATGGTAAGAGCCTATTATGAATCTGGGATTGGATATATGAGATTTGCGCTTATGCATGGCGTATCAAAAAGTGCGTTGTCCATGTGGATTTCAAAATTTGGTGTGGAAGTTAAAGAAGACATGAAAAATGGAAAACTGGTTTCCTCCCCAATTAATGAAAACATGGTTGAAATACCTGTATCTCAATATATAACATTAAAAGAAATTGAAAATAAGTTTGTTATTATGTGTTCGATAATGAACTCTTAATATACACTACTTATTGTCAGAAAATCCCAACGTGCCATCATACCAACGCTGGGATTTTTGTTATCCATCTAATTATTTGATACTTCTTTGCTATTGCTTAATATATGTCTCATTATACTGGTTACTATAAAGTTTCCCATCTTCAAAATAGAAGCCAACTTGAAATTTTGAGTATTTATAGGTAACATGCATGTCTTTAAGCATTCTGTATTTA
>JAQUUB010000036.1 GCA_028694115.1 Lachnospiraceae bacterium | reverse complement strand
TTTCAGTTTCAGAATATTTTCTAAAAACTATTGTGTTTTTAGAAACCGTATGGTAGAATAAATCTCGGATCGTAAAAACGAGCCAAATGCCGGCGTGTCGGAATGGCAGACGAGGCAGACTCAAAATCTGTTGTGGGCAACCACGTGCGGGTTCAAGTCCCGCTGCCGGCAGTAAAAAACTGAAATCTCATTGATGATTTCAGTTTTTTTTTGTTCTTATTTTATTTCTTCTCTTGTTATATTTCGTACCCATTTGTAGCTTGCATAGTGTTTAAACACCCATGGCCACTTTACAAATTCATCGGTTAGTAATAAAAAATATACGACTTCTACAGGAAGTTTTAATACAAAGGCAGATAAAAGGCCAAGAGGTACAGCATAGAGCCACATATCGATGGTATCACATACAAATCCGAACCGGCTGTCTCCACCAGCTCGAAAGATACCTGCAATGAGAGTCGTATTGACCGCGGCACCCACGATATAATAGGTATTTATATAAAGCATAAATTTAAGATATTTTAAAGCCGTACCAGAGAGAGATACATTCGCTACTACGAAGGGAATCGAGAAGAATACAAGTAATCCACCAATAGCACCTGCAATTACCGTAAGGATGATAAATCTGCGTCCCCCATTTCGGGCGTCCGTTAAACGGTTTTCACCAAGCATCTGACCTAATACAATATTGCTTGCACTCGCAATTCCAAAGCAGAAAACAGAACCAAAATTTCGTACAACGCTTACAATGGAATTTGCTGCAACTACATCAGAACCCATATGCCCCATAATAACAGAATACATAGAAAATGCTAATCCCCAGGAGACATCATTGAGTAATGCAGGAAGTGACATTTGTATAAAATCCTTAAATAAGATGCCTTGTTTCTGAAATACATATTTAAGACGAATTTTTACATTCTCTGAATAAATGGACACGATGATACAAAGTATTAATTCTAATACGCGGGAAATGGTGGTTGCCAGAGCAACACCAATGATACCAAGCTTTGGCGCACCAAAGATACCGAAGATGAATACCCCATTTAATAAAACATTCGTGATAAGTGTTGCACTACTGATTATGGTACTGATGGTGACTCTACCAATACTACGCAGGGTTGCAAGATAAACTTCACCAATTGCCCAGCATAAAAAACTAATTGCTACAACTCTTAAGTAAGAAGCTCCCAAGCCAATTAGCTCTGTATCATTGGTATAGACTTTCATCATGATATCAGGAATAAACAGAGAACCAGTTGTGAAAATCAGTGCAGCACCAAGTGCAAAGCGAAGTGCAATTCCTTCTACTTTTTCAATTGTCTGAATGTCACCCTTTCCAAAATATTGAGCCGAAAGCATGGTGACTCCGGTTCCGATTCCAAAATAAATTGTAAAAATAATGGAAGCATATTGTGTGGCCAATGAGGCAGCTGATATGGAGGACTGTCCTACATAATTAAGCATGATAACATCTGCCGAGCCCACAGCAGCACTCAGGAGATTCTGAATCACAATTGGTAACACAATTAGTAATGTTTTCTTATAGAATTTTGTATCTATTTCAAATTTCTTTATCCTCATATTGCTCCTCTTAGTTTTATAGTACTTTTGTTGTCCATTCAGAGCAATCCCAGACTTGTGTTACCACATCACGATAAAACTCAGGTTCATGGCAGATTAGTAGAAGACTACCTTTATATTCTTTGAGTGCACGTTTTAACTCTTCCTTTGCATCGACATCTAAATGATTCGTAGGCTCATCGAGGAGAAGGATATTTGTTTCACGATTTATTAGTTTACATAATCTTACTTTTGCTTGTTCTCCACCACTTAGCACACGGACCTGACTCTCGATATGCTTGGTTGTCAATCCACATTTTGCAAGTGCAGAACGCACTTCGTATTGAGAGAGAGAGGGGAATTCTTTCCAGATTTCTTCGATACAGGTGGTTGTATTACCAGGTGTCATTTCCTGTTCAAAGTATCCAATGGATAAGTAGTCCCCAAGTTTTACATTTCCGGAAATAGGTTTGATAATACCTAAAATACTTTTTAAAAGTGTTGTTTTACCAATCCCATTTGCACCAATCAGAGCGATTTTTTCTTTTCGTTCCATGGCTAGGGTTAATGATTTTGAGAGGGGCTCATCATAACCGATTACAAGGTCTTTAACCTCAAAAATATATTTTCCTGGAGTTCTGGCTTCTTTAAAACGAAATTCTGGTTTTGGACGTTCGGCAGCTAACTCTATTTTATCCATTTTATCTAATTTCTTCTGTCTGGACATAGCCATATTTCTGGTAGAAACTCTTGCTTTATTACGTGCGACAAAATCCTCTAAATCATTGATTTCCTGCTGCTGTCTTTTATATGCAGACTCTAATTGAGACTTTTTCATTTCATAGACTTCCATAAATTTGTCATAATCACCGACATAACGGTCAAGAGCTTGGTTTTCCATATGATAAATTAAATTGATGACGCTATTTAAGAAAGGAATATCATGAGAAATGAGAATAAAGGCATTCTCGTAATCAAGTAAGTAACGTTTTAGCCATTCAATGTGTTGTTCATCTAAATAGTTCGTAGGCTCATCTAATAAAAGAATATCTGGTTTTTCAAGTAATAGCTTTCCTAATAAAACTTTTGTACGCTGACCGCCGCTCAAATCAGTAACATCTTTGTCTAGTCCAATATCCATTAATCCAAGAGCGCGTCCAACCTCATCTACCTTAGCATCTATGACATAAAAGTCATGTACGGTTAATAAGTCCTGAATTTCTCCAAGCTCATCCATCATTTCTGTAAGAGTGTCTTCATCCGCATCACCCATTGCATCACATATTTCGTTCATTCGTGACTCCATAGTAAATAAATCTAAAAAAGCATCCTTTAAAACGTCACGAATCGTCATTCCTTTTTCGAGGGCGGCATGCTGGTCTAAGTAACCTACTTTTATATTCTTTGACCATTCAACTTTCCCATCATCAGGTTGTAATTTACCAGTAATTATATTCATGAATGTGGATTTTCCTTCCCCATTTGCACCGATCAATCCGATGTGCTCGCCTTTTAAAAGACGAAAAGACACGTCATTAAAGATGGCTCGATCGCCAAAACCGTGTGAAAGATGCTCTACATTTAAGATGCTCATATGTTACCTCCAAATTGTGATTTATCTTTATGATTATACAGAAAATGAGCCGAAAAGCAAAGAAAAATAATGACAAAAATCTTTAAATGTCATAGCAATTAGTGTATAGTATATTCAACTAATAAAAATGAGGTAAACCATGGAATGCAAAAAAATGGAACAATTGATAAAATTATATATAGATGAAACGATAGATTTAGAATCCCTACAGACGCTCTTGCAACACATGGATACCTGCCGAAACTGCCAAGATGAGTTAGAAATCGGATTTCTTGTAAAAGAAGGTCTACAGAGTTTAGAAGAGGGGGAGACCTTTGACTTAACAAAGGAATTACAAAAAAAATTGGAACATTCCAGAAAAGTAGTGGCTATTATCGATAAGATTCGGATCTCTATCTATATTTTAGAGATGATGGTTGGAATCGTCCTGGCCGTTTGTACTGCAATTCTATTTTCTTTTCTATAAAATCAGGTAAAGAATGGAGTATATATATGAATGAGAAGTTAGTTTTAATAGATGGGCACAGTATCTTAAACCGAGCATTTTACGGGGTACCTGATTTGACAAATTCCGAAGGGTTCCATACAAATGCAATTTATGGATTTTTAAATATTTTATTTAAGGTGCTAGAAGATGAAAAAGCCCAGTATTTAATGGTTGCTTTTGATGTGAAGGCACCTACTTTCCGTCATGAAATTTACAATGCATATAAAGGAACCAGAAAGCCCATGCCTGAAGAATTAAGACAGCAGGTTCCGGTGATGAAAGACTTGTTAAAATCCATGGGCATTAAGGTTATGGAACAGGCAGGCTTAGAAGCAGATGATATCTTAGGGACTATGGCAAAACGTTCGGAGAAGAAGGGTCTAGAGGTTGTTGTTGTTTCAGGAGATCGGGATTTATTACAATTGGCTTCTGAACACATTAAAATTCGTATGCCAAAAACAAGCAAAGGCAGGACAGAAGTAGAAGATTTTTATGAAAACGATGTGCTAGAGAAATATCAGGTTTCTCCTATTCAGATTATTGAGCTGAAGGCATTGATGGGAGATAGCTCAGACAATATTCCAGGAGTGCCTAAGATAGGAGAAAAAACGGCAACCGAATTAATTATCAAATATGGGAATATCGAAAATCTAAAAGAGCATATTGATGAAATAGCAAAGAAAAGTATTAAAGAGACGCTTACAAATCATTTTGATTTAGCAGAACTTAGCAAGGTGTTAGCAACAATAAACATTGATGCAGATATTTCTTATCAGTATGAACAAGGGAAAATTGGAAATCTTTATACAAAAGAATCTTATGAATACATGAAAAAATTAGAATTTAAAAATCTGCTTAATCGCTATGAAAGGGATGTAGTGAATGAGAATGAGCAGAAAGATAATTTTAAAAAAATCACACAACTTGATGAATATGAAGAGATTGTGGCAAATGCAAAAAGAGCTGCATTTATTGGAATTCAGATCATAGGAGAAGAGATATTTCAAGGAATTTCTATCTCTTTTTCAGAAAAGGATATTTATTTTATTAAGGCGGAAGGTTTTTTAACTAAAGATTATTTGCTGGGATCTGTAAAAAAATTAATACAAGAGGGAAGCGGAATTTTTGGAACCTTTTATTTAAAACAAGAATTGCCATATTTACAAATGGAGTTTGTAAAGAATCTATTTGACATACAGCTTATGGCATATCTGCTAAATCCTTTGAAAAATGATTATGATATCGAAGATATTGCAAGAGAACATCTTGGCTTAATGATTGAGGGGAGAAATCAATTATTTCCTAAAACCTCCTTGCTGGAGGCAGAGGAGAAAAAACCAGAAGACTTTCTAAACTATGTTTGCTTTTTATCCTATGTATGCATGAAATCCGTTTCTGTTTTGCAAGAAAAATTACAGCAGACGCAGATGGAGAAGCTCTATTTAAATATAGAATTACCGCTGGTATATTGTCTTTTTCATATGGAGCAGGAGGGAATCGGTATCAGACCTTCTGAATTAAAAGAATATGGTGGACAGCTTGTTGGCAGGATAGAAGAATTAGAAGCACATATTCAAGAAGAGGCTTCTGAAAAATTTAATATTAATTCTCCAAAACAGCTAGGAGAGATTCTTTTTGAAAAGATGAAACTTCCAGGTGGTAAGAAAACAAAGACAGGCTATTCGACAGCTGCTGATGTGCTAGAAAAATTATCAACAGAATATCCATTTGTTGCAGAAATATTAGAATATCGCGGATTAACAAAATTAAAATCCACCTATGCCGATGGATTAGCTACCTATATTACAGAGGATGAGAGAATTCATTCCACCTTTAATCAGACAATTACGGCAACTGGACGGATTAGTAGTACAGAACCGAATCTTCAAAATATTCCGATTAGGATGGAATTGGGACGGTTAATCCGAAAGGTATTCGTACCAAAAGATGGATTTCTATTTGTAGATGCAGACTATTCTCAAATTGAATTAAGGATTCTTGCACATATGTCAGGAGATCAAAGATTAATTGAAGCTTATAACAGGGATCAGGATATTCACCGAATTACGGCATCAGAGGTTTTCCATACTCCGTTTGAGGAAGTAACAGATTTACAGAGAAGAAATGCAAAAGCTGTTAATTTTGGTATTGTTTATGGAATCAGTTCATTTGGACTTAGCCAGGACCTTAGTATTTCAAGGAAAGAGGCTTCAGAGTATATTAATAAGTATTTTGAAACTTATCCAAGGGTAAAAGTGTTTTTAGAAGAACTGGTAGCTAAGGCGAAAGAAGATGGATATGTTACAACGATGTATGGTAGAAGACGACCAGTACCAGAACTTTCTTCTTCTAATTTTATGCAACGTTCTTTTGGCGAAAGAGTAGCTATGAATGCACCCATTCAGGGAACCGCAGCAGATATTATGAAATTGGCAATGCTACATGTGGAGGAAGCATTCATAAGAAATCATATGAAATCAAAACTGATTCTTCAGGTTCATGATGAATTATTAATAGAAACTGCAATAGAGGAAGAAGAGCAGGTGAGAAAGATACTTCACGATGAAATGATGGAGGCTGCAAATCTGGCAGTTCGTTTAGAAATTGATATCCATGCAGGGAAAAACTGGTACGAGGCTAAATAAATGAAGATTATAGGAATTACTGGTGGCGTAGGAGCAGGGAAGTCACAAATACTAAAGTATATAAAGGAACACTGTAATTGCAAAATAGTATTTGCAGATGAGGTTGGTAATCTTGTAAAGGAACCAGGAATGATTTGCTACCAACCTTTGATTGAATTGCTTGGTGATAAAATTCTTAATCCAGATGGAACGATTAATAAAAATCGGATGGCGGAATGCATCTTTTCAAATCCGGATACATTAGATACTGTTAATGGAATTATTCATCCGGCGGTGAAAGAGTATATTGTTAATGATATAGAGGATGAAAAGGTACAGGGGAAAATTTCCATATATTTTATTGAAGCTGCATTGCTCATTGAAGATGGTTATGATAAAATTTGTGATGAATTATGGTATATATTCGCAAGAGAAGAAATCAGAAAACAGAGACTTATTTTAAGCAGAGGGTATTCAGAAGAAAAAATAGCACAGATCATAAAGATGCAGAGAAGTGAGGAAGAATTCCGCAGATACTGTAAAGTAGTGATTGACAATAGTGGAGAAATAGAAAAATCTTATGAACAGATAAAGGCGAAATTGGAGGAACTTTAGTGTGGGAGAGATGAAACAATATCCAGGACAATTAGTATTTGGTTTAGATATAGGTACCAGAAGCATTGTGGGGACTGTTGGGTATTATGAACACAATACATTTCATGTAGTTGCCCATAAGGTGAAAGAACATGAAACGAGAGCCATGCTTGACGGTCAAATCCATGATATTGTGAAGGTTTCAGAGACAATTAAGCTTGTAAAGGATGAACTTGAAAAACAACTAGGTGGAAGACGATTAAAGGAAGTGTGTATCGCCGCTGCAGGTCGTGTGTTAAAAACAATCGACACAAAAGTGGAAAGAAGATTGTCAGAAGAGACATTGATAACACCGGAAATGATTTATTCCCTAGATTTGCAAGGGGTTGAAAAAGCATATGAGGAATTTCAGGAAGAAAATCAATCCCAGATAAAGTTTTATTGTGTAGGATATACCATTGTCAAATATTTTTTAAACGATTATCCAATTACAAATCTTGAAAATCATAAGGCAAAGATGATTGGAGCACAGTTAATTGCAACATTTCTACCAGATGAAGTAGTAGATGGACTTTATAAAGCCGTGCAGCTTGCAGGACTTCAGGTAGCCAATCTTACACTTGAGCCTATTGCAGCAATACAGGTTGCAATTCCACAAATGTATCGTATGCTGAATATTGCGCTTGTGGATGTAGGAGCAGGCACGAGTGATATTTGTATTACCAGAGATGGAAGTGTTGTAGCATATGGGATGATTCCAAGTGCAGGTGACGAAATAACAGAACTCATTGCAAGAGAATGTCTTGTGGATTTTGCACAGGCTGAGAAAATCAAGACAGCAGCAGGTAAAAAAGCCGTTATAAAGTATAAAGATATCATGGGCATTGCTCAAAAAATCACTCCAGCACAAGTAGTGGAGATGGTAAAGCCAGTTGTTGCTCATATGACAAAAGAAATTTCAGATAAGATGAAGGAACTAAATGGGGAAAAATCAGTGAGTGCAGTCTTTGTAGTAGGAGGCGGAGGAAAAATCCCAGGCTTCACAGAGTCACTTGCAAAGGAGCTTTCCATTCATAGTGATCGTGTAGCAATTCGAGGAGAAGAGGTACTTAAGGAAATCGATTTTGAGGTGCCAGGAGTAAAGAAGGACTCTTTATTAGTAACACCGATTGGTATTTGTTTGAATTTCTACGATCAAAAGAACAATTTTATTTTTGTCAATTTTAATCGGGAACAAATTAAATTATATGATAACAATAAATTAGCAATTGTTGATTGTGCGATGCAGGCAAACTTTCCGAATGAGGCCTTGTTCCCAAGAAGAGGTAAGGAATTAAACTATACCATAAATGGGAAGCACAAAATGCAGCGTGGAGAATTGGGTGAGGCAGCGGTAATTACCTTAAATGGAGAGACAGCAGGAATTAATACGCCGATTCATGCAGGGGATAAGGTTATAATTAAGGAATCTACAATAGGTGCAGAGGCTACTCTTGAAATTAATCAATTAGTAGAATATGATAGTTCCATTACGGTAGTTGTAAATGAGAAAAAAGTAGTTTTACCTAAATTCGCGGAAGTGAATGGACAATTACAATCTGGTTACTATGATATAAAAGATGGAGATAACATCAAATTATTAAATTATTATACGGTAGGTCAGATTGCAGAATTTATGGATGTTATCTTAAAAAAAGATATGAATCTTTATGTAAATAATAAAAAGGCTACCTTAGAAGATAGAGTTTTTGAAAATTTTTCAGTGATTTGGACAATGGAAGAATTAAAACTATCAGAGGTTGTAGAAGAAATAGAATTAGAATCCTATGATGATTTACCAGAAGAGGATATTATAGAAGAAGCTGTCAATGTGCCAGTGAATATTGAAAATGTAATTGAGAGTACACAAGAAAATCTAATAACAGATATTTCAGTTATAGTAAATGGATCACCGGTAAGGATGACTGGCAAACAAAGTTATATTTATGTAGATATATTTGATCAAATCAATTTTGACTTATCTGTATCAAAAGGAAAAGCGGTAGCTACTCTTATTAATGGTAGGAAAGCGGATTATACAGAGCTGTTACACAATGGAGATGTGATAGAGATTTATTGGATACAATAAGGTGGCATGTTTGAAAGGTGAAAAAAATGAATTTATGCAGTATTGCAAGTGGAAGCTCGGGTAATTGTATTTATGTTGGAAATAATGACAGTCATGTCATTATTGACGCAGGAATTAGTGGAAAGCGAATCGAAGCAGGCTTAAATGGAATTGGTTTAAAGACATCGGAAATGAATGGTATTTTAATTACACATGAGCATTCGGATCATATCGGAGGCTTAGGTGTACTTTCAAGAAGATACGAACTGCCTATCTATGCAACAGGGAAAACAATTGAAGCAATTAAAAAATCTAAGACGGTGGGGGATATCCCAGATGACTTATTTCATGAAATCGTAGAAGATGAAAGATTTAATATATGTGATCTGAATATTCATCCGATTAAGATTTCACATGATGCAGCGCAACCAGTTGCATATCGTTTTTATAGTGAAAACAAATCGGTTGCTGTTATGACAGACCTTGGAAAATATGATGATTATATTATCAACAGCTTGCAGGATTGTGATGCTTTACTGCTAGAAGCAAACCACGATATTAATATGTTACAGGTTGGAAGATATCCTTATTATTTAAAACAAAGAATCCTTGGGGACCGAGGGCATTTATCAAATGAGAGCTCAGGACGCTTGCTTTGTAAACTATTACATGATAATCTAAAACAAATCGTATTAGGGCATCTGAGTGCTGAAAATAATTTGGCAGAATTAGCTTATGAGACGGTACGTCTGGAAATCACCATGGATGAAAGAAAATATAAATTTGGTGATTTCAATATGTCAGTAGCAAAAAGAAGTGAGAGATCAGATATTATTTACGTATAGTTTCATAATGTTATCTATTAAGTGAAAGATAAAATAGAAGAGATGGTTAAATAAAAATACTTAACCAGTAAATTATGACTGTAAAAGCAGTCAGGGAGGCTAAAGATATGAAAAAAACAATTATTACCGTAGTAGGGAAGGACACTGTAGGAATCATTGCAAAGGTATGCACATATCTAGCAAATAATCAAATAAATATTCTTGATATTTCACAGACTATTGTAAAAGATTATTTTAATATGATGATGATTGTAGATCGTGAAAATGCTACAAAACCATTTGGAGATATCGCTCATGAACTAGAGCAGATCGGTGAAGAAATTGGTGTTATGATTAAATGTCAAAGAGAAGATATTTTTGATAAAATGCACAGAATCTAAGGAGATGTCATCATGATTAATATGTTCGAAGTAATTGAAACTAATGAAATGATTCAAAAAGAAAATCTTGATGTCAGAACAATTACACTAGGAATTAGTTTATTAGATTGTATTGACTCGGATTTGAAAAAACTAAATGATAATATTTATGAGAAAATAACAAGAGTAGCTAAGGATTTAGTTAAAATTGGCCGTGACATTGAAAATGAATATGGAATTCCAATTGTTAATAAAAGAATTTCAGTTACACCAATTGCTCTAGTAGGTGGCACTGCATGTAAAACACCGAAGGATTTTACAACAATTGCAGATACGCTAGACCGTGCAGCAAAAGAGGTGGGAGTTAATTTAATTGGTGGTTATTCAGCACTCGTTTCGAAAGGAATGACACACGCAGATGAATTATTAATTCGTTCCATCCCTGAGGCATTAGCCAAAACCGATCGAGTGTGTAGCTCTGTAAACCTTGGATCTACAAAAACGGGAATTAATATGGATGCGGTCAAATTAATGGGAGAAATTATCTTAGAGACTGCGGAATTAACAAAAGAAAATGATTCTCTTGCCTGTATGAAATTAGTAGTATTTTGTAATGCACCAGATGATAATCCATTTATGGCAGGGGCTTTCCATGGTGTAACCGAAGCAGATGCAATTATTAATGTTGGAGTTAGCGGTCCGGGGGTTGTCAAGACAGCATTATCAAAGGTACGTGGTGAGAATTTTGAAATTCTATGTGAAACAATAAAGAAAACGGCATTTAAGGTAACAAGAGTAGGACAGTTAGTAGCACAGGAAGCGTCAAAACGCTTAAATATTCCATTTGGTATTGTAGATTTATCTTTGGCACCTACACCAGCAATCGGGGATAGTGTGGCAGATATTCTTTGTGAAATCGGACTAGAATATGCAGGAGCTCCAGGAACAACGGCAGCGTTAGCACTTTTAAACGACCAGGTGAAAAAGGGTGGTGTTATGGCATCTTCTTATGTTGGTGGGTTAAGTGGAGCCTTTATTCCTATTAGTGAAGATCAAGGAATGATTGACGCGGTGGTAGCAGGTGCACTGACTCTTGAAAAATTAGAGGCAATGACTTGCGTATGTTCTGTTGGCCTTGATATGATTGCAATCCCAGGTGATACAAAAGCAACAACAATTTCTGGTATGATTGCAGATGAGATGGCAATCGGTATGATTAATCAAAAAACCACAGCAGTACGTCTCATCCCTGTTAAGGGAAAAGGAGTTGGTGAAACAGTTGAGTTTGGTGGTCTATTTGGATATGCTCCGATTATGCCTGTTAATCAATTTTCCTGTGATGCATTTGTGAATCGTGGTGGTAGAATTCCAGCTCCAATCCATAGCTTTAAGAATTAGAAATAATAATTTGTTGTGTATATTCATTTTTCATAGGACGATTAAATTTTTTCGCGGCAACGGATTGATAAATATGAGATGCCATAATCGTTTCTTCAAAAATAGAATAATCTAATGGAGAGAGCAGCTTTTTTGCATCAGCAGTTTTTGAAAGCAGAGTGAGAGAGCTGTTCTTTTTAATTGCTGTTAATAAATCGGATGCATTCTTTCGAAATCCTAAAATGCGGGCATAATTAAGATAATCATGTTGAACATAATTAAGAAGACAATCTGATTTCATGTCTAATAAAATATGCAACAGCATACGGCTGATTCTGGAATACGTAATTTCTTTTGTTTTAAGCAAATCACAAAACTCCGAATAGGTCGTATAGTTATCAGACTGATTCAGAATCCGATCTGACAGGTCACTTGTAACATCGGAAAAGGATGCAAATCCATCCTTTTGATTGATGAGTATTTTATATTGAAGAAGGGCTGAAAAATCATTTCGGAAAACAGGAAAGGTATTAAAAACCTCTTTCTCTAGGATTTGATATACGTAATTGGGAACCTGCTCCTTTATAATGGATAAATCTTGTCCTGCCTGCATTGCTTTACGAATAGAGAGAGCCGAGGCGAATACGTGAGAAAGATCTTTGCTATGATAGTCGGAACCCACCCTCTTTATTGTGGCAGGAACGATGCTGCTATTTCTACGAAGCAGGGCCTTAATATATTCAATTCCTAATATATTATTGGGAGAATTTAAAACATCCAATTCCTCTTTTTGATTATGAAAAAAAAGATCAAGTGCACGGTTTCTGGCAAGTGGGTAGTTATATCCCTGTTTAAGCAAAGTAAGAAGACACTCTTTATATTCTTTTGGCTCTTCAATTAGAACAGAAGCAATCTGTTTTAATATAGAAATATCAGCACATTCACTTCCAAAACAAATGGAGGAAATAATGCCTAATTTATCTAGTATCGCAATGGAGGAAGAGGCAAAATACTCGGCACTCGAGGTGGAATAGCATACAGGGAGCTCTAAAACCAGGTCTACGCCACAGGATAAAGCCATTTCAGTTCTTGTGTATTTATCAATGATAGCAGGAATGCCACGTTGCATAAAATCGCCACTCATTACAGCTATCACATAGTCTGCACCAGTGATGCGTTTTGCTTCTTCAATATGGTATTGGTGACCTTTATGAAAAGGATTATATTCAGTTATGATACCAAGAACTTTCATATTAATTACCATGCCCTTTGCGTAACCTGCATACTTTGAGCCGCAGGTATAAAGTTACGTGTGAAAAATTGTATTTGAAAATATACATAATTGTTCATAATATATCCATATTAACACTTGAAAAGAAATTATGCAAAGTGTATAATTTGATATATTTTACGATTTTGGAGTTAAAATTTATGTCTAGTATAGGAAAAATCGAGTTTGATAGTAAGTTTACAAAGCAGTTGTACCAAGAAGTTTCAGCAATACAGGATATGTCAAAGATTGATAGACCCTTTATGACGTTGGAGTATACATGGGCAGTCTGGCAAAAAATCTATAAGGGAAATTATGGTTGTACGAGTTATATGATTTATATTAATTAGAGAATAGAAAGGAATAGAATATGTCATTCATAGATACAATTAAAGAAAGAGCAAGAAATGATAAGAAAACAATCGTATTACCAGAATCAAATGACAGAAGGACATTAATTGCTGCTTCGAAGATTTTAGAGCAGGGGATTGCAAACATCATAATGATTGGAGAAGAAGAAAAAATCACAGATGGTGCCAGGTGGCTTGAAGTAAATCTGGAAGGAATTGAGATTATTGATCCCAAGAAAACGGACAAGCTTAATTACTATGCAGAGACTCTTTTCGATTTAAGAAAAGCAAAGGGAATGACATTAGAAATGGCAAGGGAAACACTGCTTGAAAACTATCTGATGTTCGGGGTTTTGATGGTAAAATGTTCGGATGCAGATGGAATGGTAGCAGGTGCGTGTCATGCAACCGCAGATGTACTCAGACCATCTTTACAAATATTGCGAACAGCACCAGGAGTAGAAATGGTGTCAGGATTTTTTATCATGGATATTCCAGATTGCGACATGGGAGAAAATGGAACATTTCTGTTTGCTGATTGCGGATTGAATCAAGATCCTAATCCACAAGAACTGGCTGCAATCGCAGATACTAGTTCAAGGAGCTTTAAGAGTTTAGTTGGAGCAAAACCTATCATAGCAATGTTATCTCATTCTACTATGGGTAGTGCAAAGCATCCACTCGTTGATAAGGTAACAGAAGCAGTGAGAATTGCACATGAAAAATATCCTCATTTATGTCTTGATGGAGAACTTCAGACAGATGCGGCGATTGTTCCATCTGTTGCAAAATCGAAAGCTCCGTTAAGTCCAGTGGCAGGAAATGCCAATATCCTTGTTTTTCCGAATCTTGATTGTGGAAATATTGCATATAAATTGGTTGAGAGACTTGCAAAAGCAGAAGCGTATGGACCGATGCTTCAGGGACTTTCCAGACCAGTGAATGATTTATCAAGAGGATGCCATGCAGATGATATTGTAGGTGTTGTGGCTTTAACAGCTGTGCAGGCACAACTTGTATAATTATTCTAAAATTACCGTTGACAACTTGTAGTAAAATGTGTATAATTCGTTAGGTATGAAATGTACAAAAGGAGTCCGTTATGCTTATTCATTTAACAGGTGTTAGTTCGGCGGAGGGAAAAGTTACGGATACTCAAGTAGAAATGGAATCAAGTTTTTTCAAGAGTCCGTTAGGTGAATTTGAAATCATTGAGAAGACACCATTGAAGTTAACACTTAGCAATATCGGAATTCAAAAGGTTCAGATAAAGGGAACGTGTAAACTGACGATTCGTATTCCCTGCGATCGATGTTTAGATCCAGTACCAACTATATTAGATTTATCTTTTACACATGAAGCTGATTTAGAAAAGACTGAAGATGAACTGAGAAATGAGTTAGAAGAAAAGGATTTTATCGAAGGGTTTGACCTGAATGTAGATAAGCTTTTGTTCAATGAGATTTTGATGAATTGGCCCTTGAAGGTATTATGCAAAGAAGACTGTAAGGGGATTTGTAAGAAGTGTGGTCAAAATCTAAATGAGGGAGCCTGTGACTGTGATACGGTAGAATTAGATCCCAGGATGGCGGCCATTAAAGATATTTTTTCGCAATATTAAGGAGGTGTAACGATGTCTATCTGTCCAAAAAATAAATCTTCTAAAGGTAGAAGAGATAAGAGAAGAGCAAACTGGAAAATGAGTGCTCCTAACTTAGTGAAATGTAGCAAATGTGGAGAATTAATGATGCCACATAGAGTATGCAAGGCATGCGGAAGTTATAATAAGAAAGAAATCATTTCTGTAGATTAAGAAAGATGGGCTTTTCGGGTAAACCGAGAAGCCTTTTTCGATTTCGGAGAAAGTGGTTGATTTTTATAATCATGTCTTGTATAGTAATTAATGATATATGGCATTTATAAAAAAACATATATTAAACTGCCGAATTAGGAGGTCATCATGCAAGAATTAGTAAATGTTGCAGTTGATGCAATGGGTGGAGATTATGCACCCGTTGAAATAGTAAAAGGTGCAGTAGATGCTGTGAATGGCAAAAGCAATATTAAAGTTTTTTTAGTGGGCGATGAAAAAAAAGTTACTAATGAACTAAACAAATATTCTTATGCAAAAGAGCGTGTGCAGGTAGTGCCAGCGTCCGAAATAATAGAAACCTGTGAACCACCAGTTTTAGCAATTCGCAAAAAAAAGGATTCATCGATTGTAGTTGGTCAGAACCTAATTAAAAATGGGACTTGTGATGCGTTTGTATCAGCTGGAAGCTCGGGGGCTATTTTAGTCGGAGGACAATTTATTGTAGGTCGTATCAAAGGTGTGGAGAGACCGCCACTTGCGCCATTGATTCCTACCGCGGTAGGAGTTTCCTTACTTATTGACTGTGGAGCAAATGTAGATGCAAGACCATCTCATTTAGTTCAGTTTGCGAAGATGGGTTCTATTTACATGGAAAACATAATTGGAGTAAAAAATCCTAAGGTTGCAATCTTAAATATAGGAGCAGAAGAAGAAAAAGGGAATATGTTAGTAAAGGAGACCTTTCCTTTATTAAAAAATTGTCCAGATATTAACTTTGTAGGTAGTGTGGAAGCTAGAGATATTCCTAAGGGTGATGTAGATGTCATCGTGTGTGAGGCTTTTGTAGGTAATGTGGCGCTTAAGATGTATGAAGGTGTAGGAGCAGTTCTTATCAGTGAAGTGAAGAAAGGGATTACTGCAACTTTAAAGAGTAAAATAGGGGCAATTCTAATAAAGAAGGATTTGAAAAAAACTTTAAAAAGATTTACTGCCAGTGAGTATGGTGGAGCACCATTATTAGGATTAAATGGGCTTGTTGTTAAAACGCACGGAAGCTCAAAGGCAAAAGAAGTAACAAACTCTATTTACCAGTGTGTTACTTTTAAAGAACAAAAAATAAATCAAAAAATTGAAGAAAAAATCAATCTAAAAAATGAGTAAAAGACCTAAAAGGTTCGGGAAAGGATGAAAGTTATGGAATTTGAGAAATTGCAAAAAATTATCGCTGAGGTATTAAATGTTGATGTGGATGAGATTAAGATGGAAACTACATTTACAGATGATTTGGGAGCTGATTCTTTAGATGTTTTTCAGATCGTTATGGGAATAGAAGAAGAATTTGACATTGAAATAGCAACTGAAGATGCAGAAAAAATTGTTACCGTTGGTGATGCTGTAAATCAGATTAAGAACGCAATTAATTAGTTTGGATTTAGAAAAAGCCCTGGAAAGGGCTTTTTCTTTTCAGTGTGCATTGGAATGCACAGGAATGGGGATCAAATGAATAATAAGTATTCTTTAGATGAATTAGAAAAAAGAATAGGATATACATTTCAAAATCGAACACTACTAAAACAGGCATTAACTCATAGCTCTTTTGCAAATGAGTTGCGTATTAATAAACTAGATAATTATGAACGATTAGAGTTTTTAGGAGATGCAGTTCTTGAAGTGACAGTTAGTGATTATTTATATCATAACCATCCTACGATGCAGGAAGGAAATATGACAAAAACGAGAGCAAGTTTGGTATGTGAGCCGACATTGGCATTTTGTGCATCTGCTTTCGCACTTGGAGATTTTATTCTTCTAGGAAAAGGAGAAGACAGTGCAGGTGGAAGAAACAGAGATTCTATTGTTTCGGATGTTTTTGAGGCAATCATAGGAGCAATTTATCTGGATGGTGGTTTTACTAATGCAAAAGAGTTTATTCAAAAATATGTTTTGACAGATATGGAACATAAAATTCTCTTTTATGATAGTAAGACTATCTTACAAGAAAAGATACAGGAAAATGGGAAAGTACTTTCTTATCAGGTGATAGAGGAACATGGTCCAGATCATGATAAAGAATATGTTGTAGAAGCGCTTATTGATGGGAAACAGTCAGAGATTGGTAAAGGCAGAACAAAAAAAGCTGCAGAGCAACAGGCAGCATATGCAGTGCTAATAAAGATGAATAAGAAATAATATGGGGGAATTCTAAATTCATGTATTTAAAAAGTATAGAAGTTCATGGTTTTAAATCTTTTGCAAATAAAATAAATTTTCAGTTTCACAATGGAATTACTGGTATTGTAGGACCAAATGGAAGTGGAAAAAGTAATGTGGCAGATGCCGTTCGCTGGGTACTTGGTGAGCAAAGTGCAAAACAGTTGCGTGGTGCCAGCATGCAGGATGTTATTTTTTCAGGTACAGAGAATCGAAAACCTCTTGGTTATGCATATGTGGCTATTACACTTGATAATTCAGACCATCAGTTAGTCATTGATTATGAAGAGGTGACGATAACCAGACGTGTCTATCGGTCTGGAGAAAGTGAATATTTAATTAATGGGACAAACTGCAGATTAAAAGATGTAAATGAATTATTTTACGA
Source organism: Lachnospiraceae bacterium (assembly GCA_028694115.1). The sequence continues at coordinate 21,759 of JAQUUB010000036.1, read as the reverse complement.
TACAGGGATTGGTAAAGAGGGATACTCTATTATTGGTCAGGGGCAGATTGATAAAATCCTTTCTGGTAAACCAGAAGATCGTAGAGAATTGTTTGATGAGGCTGCTGGTATTGTAAAATATAAGAGAAGAAAAGCAACCGCACAGAAAAAGCTGGAAGATGAAAGAAACAATCTTGTTCGTGTGAATGATATTTTAGGGGAGTTGGAAAAGCAGGTAGAACCTTTGGAAAAGCAATCAGAAGTGGCCAAAGTCTATCTGAAAAAAAAGGAAGAACTAAAAACCCTGGATGTAAACATGTTTCTTATGGAAACGGAACGGATCAAGGGCCAGTTACAAAGCGTTCAGGATAAGAATAAAATTGCAAGTGATAATCTTGATGAGACAAACAAGCAATACGATAATATTAAAGATGAATATGAAAAGCTAGAAATAGAAATTGAAGAATTAGAAGCAGCAATCGATAAGAAGCGAGCAGAAATTTCAGATACAAATATTTTACGAGGTAAATTAGAAGGACAGATTAATGTCTTAAAAGAACAGATTAACTCTGCAAAATTAAGTGATGAACATCTTAAAAATCGTTTTGAGACCATTCAGGGTGATTTATACATAAAAAGAAATGAGCTAGATACCATTCTAGTTGATAAGTCTGAAATAGATTCTGTTGTTTCTGATTCTATGAAAAAACGAGATGAAGCAAGAGTCAATCTTCTTGCTGTTCAAGCAGAGCTAGAGGAATTAAATAACAAGATTGAAACTGGTAAAAATGAGATTATTGATGCTTTAAATGAACGTTCTACAATTAAAGCAAAAATGGGACGCTATGACACGATGCTAGAGCAAGTAAGCATTCGTAAAGCAGAGCTGAACTCAAAATTACTCCGTGTGAAAAGTGATGAGGCAGAACATGAGGAGGCAATCAAGGCTTTTGAAGATCGTTTAGCAAAGATCAACGATACAATACGTGTGTTGGAAGAGAATACAGTTGTATTAGAGGAGCAATCTGAAATACTTTCACAGGAAATCGATAGTAAAGATAAGGTACTTCGTGATACCCAGGTTACTTATCATGAAAAAAAATCTAAATTGGAATCACTCAAAAATCTTACGGAGCGTTATGAGGGATATGGTAATAGTATTCGTAAGGTCATGGAGAAGAAAGAAAATTATAAGGGAATCTGCGGTGTTGTGGCAGATTTAATTAAGGTAGATAAAAAATATGAAACGGCAATTGAAACAGCCCTTTCAGGAAATATTCAGAATATTGTAACAGAGGATGAGGAAACTGCCAAGAAAATGATTTCTTATTTGAAAGAAAATAAACTTGGACGAGCAACATTCTTACCATTAACAAGTGTACAACAAAGGGAATTTAATGCACCAGAAGCTTTAAAAGAAAAGGGTGTCATTGGTATGGCAGATACCCTCGTAACGATTGATAAAAAGTATGGCAATATTTCAAGCCATTTGCTGGGAAATTATATCGTTATGGATAATGTTGAGAATGCACTTGCACTTTGTAAGAAATTCCGATATACCTTACGATGCGTTACCTTGAATGGAGAGGCATTGAATCCTGGAGGTTCTATTTCAGGTGGAGCATTCCGTAATTCCAGCAATTTGTTGGGTAGGAACCGTGAAATTGAAGAGCTTGAAAAGAATGTAAAAGATATCTTAAAAGAAATTGATAAAGTTTTAAATAAAATGGAAGAAGCAAAAGAAAAGCGCATCTCTATTCGAAGGGAAATTGAAGAATTAAAAACCCAAAAGCAGGAACAATTCATTTTACAGAATACGACCAAAATGAATGTAAATCAGGCGGTACAAAAGAGAGAGGATACAGAAAAGGGTGTCCTTGAATTAAAAACTGAGGGAAATGAGATAGAGGATCAGATTCTTGAGATTCAACAAAATAAAGAAACAATACGAAAAGAATTAGAAGATTCTGAAAAATTAGAAAAAGCTACGGAAGAGCTCATTACCGCCTATACGAAAACACTAGAAGAAAAGAAAACAATAGAAAGTGAACTCACTTTAAGAGTGAATGAATTAGAGCTAGAAGTAGCAAATCTTTTTCAGAAGCAGGAATTTGAGCAACATAATGTAGAACGTATTCAGGGAGAAATAAAACGTTTACAAGATGAGGAATCCTTTATTAATGGAAATCTGGCCCAGACCGCAGAAGATGTAGAAAAGAAATATGCGGATATTACTGAAATTGAGAAAACAATGAAGGCATCTGAATCATCATCAGATGACAGTCAGGGATTTTTAAAAGAAAAGCTTCAAATGAAAGAAGAACTTACCGTAAAACAAAAGAATTTCTTTAAGACCAGAGAAGAGCTGTCGGAGAATCGAAATGCTCTTGATAAAGAAGTATTCCGGTTAAATAATCAGATAGAAAAACTTGAAGAATCTGCAGAATCGCAGATTAATTATATGTGGAATGAGTATGAGATTACTTATAATCAAGCACTTGAAATGAGAGATCAATCGTTTGATGATTTGTCTCTTATGAAGAGAAGTATTATTGCATTAAAATCTTCCATCAGGGAACTAGGTGATGTGAATGTAAATGCAATTGAAGATTATAAAAATCTAATGGAAAGATATGAATTTTTAAGAACACAAAGAGATGATTTGATTAATGCAGAAGAAAGCCTGATTACGATAATTGAAGAGCTTGATGAAGCTATGAGAAAACAGTTTGAAGAGAAATTTGCAGAAATTAGTAAACAGTTTGATAAAGTGTTTAAGGAATTGTTTGGTGGTGGAAAAGGAACTCTAGAGTTAATGGAGGATGAGGATATCCTGGAAGCTGGAATCAAGATTATCGCCCAGCCACCTGGAAAGAAATTGCAAAATATGATGCAGCTATCAGGTGGTGAAAAAGCATTAACCGCAATTGCGTTACTTTTTGCAATCCAAAATCTGAAACCTTCCCCATTCTGTCTACTTGATGAGATTGAGGCCGCTCTTGATGAAAGCAATGTAGGGAGATTTGCTGCCTATCTGACAAAACTAACAAAAAACACCCAGTTTATTGTAATTACCCACAGACGTGGTACAATGGAAAAGGCAGACAGGCTCTATGGAATCACAATGCAGGAAAAAGGTGTATCCGCATTAGTATCTGTAAATTTAATTGATAATGAGTTAGATAATTAATATAAGAAAGGTATTATGGTATGGCAAATTTTTTTGGAAGATTAGTAAAAGGCTTAAGTAAAACCAGAGATAATATTGTAGGTGGTATCGATGCGATTTTTAATGGGTATTCATCAATTGACGATGATTTTTATGAGGAAATTGAAGAGACTCTTATCATGGGAGATATTGGTGTAAACACAACTTCTGCAATTATGGAGGATCTTAAGAAAAAGATTAAGGAACAGCATATTAAAGAGCCTACCGCTTGCAAAGAATTACTAATTGAAACAATGAAGGAACAGATGCAGGTTTTGGATACGGCATATGAGTTTGAAAATCGACAATCCGTTGTTCTGGTAATCGGCGTAAATGGAGTTGGTAAAACAACTACCGTAGGAAAACTTGCTGGTAAATTAAAAGATAGCGGTAAAAAAGTAATGTTAGCAGCAGCGGATACATTTCGTGCGGCGGCAGGAGAACAACTCACGGAATGGGCAAAAAGAGCAGGAGTAGAAATAATTGGTGGAAAAGAGGGACAAGATCCAGGTTCCGTTATCTTTGATGCAGTGAATGCTGCAAAAGCCAGAAATGTGGATATTCTATTGTGTGATACGGCTGGAAGACTGCATAATAAGAAAAACCTTATGGAAGAGCTAAGAAAATTAAATAATATCATTGACCGAGAATTTCCTAATGCATTTCGTGAGACGTTAGTAGTATTGGACGGTGCAACCGGACAAAATGCATTACAGCAGGCAAAGGAATTTAAGGAAGTAGCAGATATTACAGGAATTGTGCTTACAAAACTTGATGGAACTGCAAAGGGTGGAATTGCAGTTGCGATTCAGTCAGAATTATCCATTCCAGTAAAGTATATTGGAGTTGGGGAGAGCATCGAAGATTTAGAGAAGTTTGATGCTGAGGAATTTATTAATGCACTATTTATGCCTGTGAAAGGGATAGAAGTTGAAAAAGGAGCATGGTTATAAAATGGAAGAGGATATGTTAACATTGGGACGTTTTGAAGAAGCGTCGGAGGTAGTGAAAAAAGTCACATTAGAGACAAAGTTAGTATATAGTGATTATTTTAGTAAACAGACACAGAATAAGGTCTATTTAAAGCCAGAAAACATGCAGTTTACAGGAGCCTACAAGGTAAGGGGCGCTTATTATAAAATGAGTACTCTTTCAAAAGAAGACAGGGAAAAGGGAATCATAACAGCTTCTGCGGGAAATCACGCACAGGGTGTTGCTTATGCAGCACAATGCTTTGGTGTACCTGCAACAATTGTTATGCCAACAACAACCCCTTTGATAAAGGTAAACCGCACAAAGGGATATGGAGCAAATGTACTGTTACATGGTGATGTTTATGATGAAGCATGTGAAAAAGCATTAGAGCTTGCAAAGGAAAAAGGATATACCTTTATTCATCCTTTTGATGATTTAACAGTTGCAACAGGTCAAGGTACCATCGCAATGGAAATCTTTAAGGAACTGCCATTGGTTGATTACATACTTGTTCCTATTGGTGGAGGCGGATTAGCAACAGGTGTCTCTACTCTTGCTAAATTAATGAATCCAAAGATTAAAGTAATAGGTGTAGAACCATCTGGAGCTGCCTGCATGAAAGCATCTTTTGCAAAGGGTGAGGTTGTAACCTTGGAAAGTGCATCGACAATTGCAGATGGTACTGCAGTGAAGACACCAGGCTCCGTCATTTTTCCATATATCAAACAAAATTTAGATGATATTATTACAATTGATGATCAAGAATTAATCGTGGCATTTCTTGATATGGTAGAAAATCATAAAATGGTAGTTGAAAATTCTGGATTATTAACAGTAGCCGCATTGAAACATTTGGATGTAAAGGGCAAAAAGATTGTTTCCATCCTAAGTGGTGGAAATATGGATGTCATTACGATGTCTTCTGTTGTTCAACAGGGATTAATTTATCGCGATAGAATCTTCACCGTATCGGTATTGCTTCCTGATAAGCCAGGAGAATTATCAAAAGTTTCAGATGTCGTTGCAAAGCAGAATGGTAATGTAATTAAGTTAGAACATAATCAGTTTGTTTCTACCAACCGTAGTGCAGCGGTAGAACTTCGTATTACATTAGAGGCCTTTGGAACGGAACACAAAGAACAAATTATAGTAGCTTTAGAAGAAAACGGATATAAACCAAAGGTTGTCAGAACATTAATATGATACTACTAGGGTCAAAAGGTCATGTGTTTCATGCTTATAATACAAAAAAGATGTCAAGTAAAAATGCTTGACATCTTTTTGGCGTTATAGTATGATAATGCAGGTGAAGATGTAAGGAAGCAGTTTATTGGAGGTTTTCCATGGAAGAATTTGTGGAACAGACATTATTATATGATTTTTATGGCGAACTGCTCACGCAACATCAAAAGAAAATTTATGAAGATTTTGTGTGTAATGACTTGTCATTGAGTGAAATTGCAGAAGAGCAAGGTATCAGTAGACAAGGTGTTCATGATTTAATTAAAAGAAGTAAAAAAATCTTAGAAGAATATGAACAAAAATTACACTTGATTGAGAAGTTTATAGCGACCAAAAAAAAGGTCGAAGAGATTAATCAGTTGTTAACAGATTATGATCCCAATCAAAAAAAAGAGATAATTGAAAAGATTAAAGATTTGACTGATCACATATTAGAGGAGCTTTAGATGGCATTTGAGAGTTTAACTGACAAATTACAAAGTGTATTCAAAAGCCTTAGAAGCAAGGGCCGATTAACAGAAGAAGATGTAAAGACTGCGTTAAAAGAAGTGAAAATGGCTCTTTTAGAAGCAGATGTCAATTTCAAGGTTGTAAAGCAGTTTATTAAGTCAGTTCAGGAAAGAGCAATCGGAACTGATGTTATGAATGGTTTAAATCCTGGTCAGATGGTTATTAAAATTGTTAATGAAGAAATGGTAGCCTTGATGGGATCTGAGACAACAGAGCTTAGTTTACAGCCGGGTAAAGCAATTACCATAATTATGATGTGCGGCTTGAACGGTGCCGGAAAGACAACAACTACGGCAAAAATTGCTGGGAAATTGAAATTAAAAGGTAAAAAGTGTTTACTAGTTGCGTGTGATATTTATCGTCCAGCGGCAATTAAACAGTTACAGATAAATGGAGAAAAACAGGAAGTCGATGTATTCTCAATGGGTGAGAATCACAAACCCTTAGACATTGCGAAAGCAGCATATCAGCATGCGGAGAAAAACGGACATCAGGTTGTTATTCTTGATACGGCTGGTCGTCAGCAGATTGACGAAGAATTAATGGATGAGCTTGTTGAAATCAAGGAACATATGGAAGTCCATCAGACAATTCTCGTAGTTGATGCTTGTACTGGACAGGCAGCAGTCGACGTTGCAAAAGGATTTGATGACAAAATCGGTATCGATGGCGTAGTGCTATCAAAGATGGACGGCGATAGCCGTGGTGGTGCGGCTCTTTCTGTAAAGACAGTTACTGGTAAGCCAATTCTTTATGTTGGTATGGGAGAAAAACTGGATCAATTAGAACAGTTTTATCCGGATAGAATGGCATCAAGAATTCTTGGTATGGGGGATGTATTAACCCTAATCGAAAAGGCTTCTGCGAATATAGATGAAGAAAAAGAGAAGAAAATTGGTGAAAAGCTTAAGAAGGGCAAGTTTGATTTTGAGGATTACCTAGAAAGCATGAACCAGATGAAAAATATGGGTGGCTTATCAAGTATTCTTTCCATGATGCCTGGATTAGGCGGTGGAAAACTTGGTGATATTGAGTCGATGGTTGATGAAAAATCACTTGCTAGAACAGAGGCGATTGTTCTTTCCATGACAATAAAAGAAAGAAGAAATCCAGATATTTTAAATCCCAGCAGAAAGCATCGAATTGCTAAGGGGGCTGGTGTAGATATCGCAGAGGTTAACCGTTTAGTAAAGCAATTTGAACAATCTAAAAAAATGATGAAACAGATGCCTGGAATGTTAGGCGGTATGGGTGGTAAAAAAGGCAAGTTCAAACTTCCTTTTTAACATATATAAAATTATTCATGGAGGTGAAAAAAATGGCAGTAAAAATCAGATTAAGAAGAATGGGATACAAAAGAAATCCTATCTATAGAATCGTTGTAGCAGATTCCAGATCTCCTAGAGATGGAAAATGTATTGAAGAGATTGGAACTTATAATCCAAATACAAATCCTAGCGAATTCAAAGTAAATGAAGAATTAGCTAAAAAATGGTTAGCAACTGGTGCTCAGCCTACAGAAGTAGTTGGTAAAATCTTCAAACTTGCTGGTATTGAAAAATAATTCATCTGCCGTTTGAACGGCTTGACTACTTTTGGAGGTGGATGTATGAAAGAATTAGTAGAAGTTATTGCTAAAGCACTTGTAGAGAATCCGGATGAAGTTGTAGTCACTGAAACTGAGAATGATAAGTCTATCACAGTGGAATTACGTGTGGCAGCCTCGGATATGGGTAAAGTGATTGGAAAGCAAGGTCGTATTGCAAAAGCAATAAGATCCGTTGTAAAAGCAGCATCATCCAAAGAGAACAAGAAAGTTAATGTGGAAATTGTACAATAGTTTAAGGGATTCGTACAAAGGGGTTGTTGAAAAATAGCCCCTTTTTTCTTACACAAGATGTTTTTATGAATGGAAAGGGGTATAGCAACTAGAATGGAAGAAATTTTACAAGTGGGTGTCATAGCATCGACTCATGGGATTCGGGGAGAAGTAAAAGTATTTCCCACAACGGATGATCTCAATCGATTTAAAAAATTAAAAGAAATACTTCTTGATACTGGAAAAGAAAAAATGTCCATTGAAATTGAAGGAGTGAAATTCTTTAAGCAGTTTGCTATTTTGAAATTCAAAGGAATTGATAATATAAGTGAAGTAGAGCGTTATCGGGGAAAATCTTTATATGTTACCAGAGAAAATGCAGTGAAGCTGAGTAAGGATGAGTACTTTATTGCAGATTTAATTGATATCACTGTTGTAGATGAAGATGAAAATAAGATTGGTATTCTGTCAGATGTATTAGAGACAGGTGCAAATGATGTATATATCGTTAAAATGGAAAATCAAAAAGAAGTTTTAATTCCTGCAATTAAGCAATGTATTTTAAATATTGATATAGAAAATCGAATGATGAAGGTTCATTTGTTAGATGGATTAATGGATGAATAGTCAAACGAAGATGATTCTGGAGGCTTGAAATGCAATTTCATATAATGACATTATTTCCACAAATGGTTTTAGATGGTTTGAATACAAGCATCTTGGGACGAGCAGTAGAAAATGGATATTTATCCATTGAAGCGATAGATATTAGGGACTATGCAAATAATAAACATCATAAAGTAGATGATTATACGTATGGTGGTGGTGCAGGTATGCTGATGCAGGCAGAGCCAGTTTATCTTGCCTTTGAAGCAATGAAAGAGAAAATAGGGAAAACACCAAGAGTCATATACCTAACACCACAAGGACCAACATTTCGGCAACAGATGGCAGAAGAGTTTGCAAAAGAAGAAGATTTGGTTTTTCTATGCGGACATTACGAGGGTATTGATGAACGAGTTCTAGAAGAAATTGTTACCGATTATGTTTCCATTGGCGATTATGTTTTAACAGGAGGAGAACTTCCAGCAATGGTTATGATCGATGCAATCTCAAGATTGGTTCCAGGAGTTTTGAATAATGAAGTATCCGCTGAGTTTGAATCTTTTCAGGATGGTTTGTTAGAATATCCACAATATTCAAGGCCGGAAGTATGGAGGGGAAAAGAAGTGCCCAAAGTACTGATGTCTGGACATCATTCCAATATTGAAAAGTGGAGACAGGAACAGTCAATTAATAGAACGAAGCAACGAAGACCAGACATGTATCAAGCATATCTAGAAAAAAACGAAATAAAAAGAAATTAATAGAAAATTGCACTTGCTTTCATAGTGAATATGTGTTAAAGTAAATTGTTGTGAATCGGCAAGTCCTGGTTCGGGATAAGCCAGAGTAGAGATGGTCCTCTGTTGCAGAAGCGATAAGAACGTCGACATAAAAAATAGGAGGTCACAAAAATGAATGAAATTATTAGAAACATTGAAAGTGCTCAGTTAAAAGAAAACGTATCTGAGTTCAACACAGGAGATACTGTAAAAGTATACAACAAAATCAAAGAAGGAAGTCGTGAAAGAGTTCAGATCTTTGAAGGAACCGTAATTAAAAAACAAGGTGGAAGCAATAGAGCTACATTCACAGTAAGAAAAATTTCTGGCGGATGTGGAGTTGAAAAAACTTTCCCTCTTCACTCACCTAACGTAGAAAAAGTTGAAGTTGTACGTAAAGGTAAAGTAAGAAGAGCAAAATTATTCTACTTAAGAGATCGCGTTGGAAAACGTGCAAGAGTAAAAGAAATCGTAAAATAAGTTGTAATGAGAGGGAACAAATACGACAGTATTTGTTCCTTTTTTTAATGCTTTATAGTATACTAAGGTCGGAGGTAGCCATATGATTAAGAAAAAAGGTGGACTTACTTTTTATCAGAAAGAGAAAAAAATATCCAATGAAAAAATCAAGGAAATTGGATCTTATATATTTTTTACGTTTACAGCGATTTTATTAGCTTTTGTTTTAATATACTCGTTAGGAATCAAGACGAGTGTGATTGGAACATCGATGGAACCTAAATTACATAATGGTCAGGAAGTACTTATTAATCGTATTGTATATAACTTTATTCCACCTAAAATGGGAGATGTCATAGTATTTAAACCAAATGGAAATGAGAATTCCCATTATTATGTAAAGCGTGTGGTAGGAGTACCAGGAGATACCATTCAAATCATGGATGGTGTTTTATACATCAATGATATCCCAATGGCAGATCTGTTTACAGATAAGATTGCAGATGAGGGAGTAGCCAAAGAAGCAATCATTCTCCAAACGGATGAATATTTTGTTATGGGGGATAATTGCAATAACAGTGAAGATAGCCGATCAGCGAATGTAGGAAATGTAAATGTAAATATGATTATGGGAAAAGCATGGTTACATTTAGCGACAGAAACAGATGGAATAGGAAGGATTAAATAGTATGAATTATCAATGGTATCCAGGTCATATGACGAAAGCAAAGAGAATGATGCAGGAGAATATCAAGCTGATTGATTTAATTATTGAGCTTGTGGATGCAAGAATACCAATGAGTAGCCGTAACCCAGATATTGATACATTAGGTCAGAACAAATCAAGATTAATATTATTAAATAAGTCAGACTTAGCATCCGAGAAGCAAAATGAAGCATGGATGAAATTCTTTCAAAGCAAAGGGTTTCATGTAGTGAAAGTCAATTCGAAATCTGGAACCGGTCTAAAAGCTATTCAGGGTGTCGTACAGGAGGCATGTAAGGAAAAAATTGAAAGAGACCGAAAAAGAGGGATTATCAATCGTCCCATACGAGCAATGGTGGTAGGGATTCCCAATGTTGGTAAATCTACATTTATAAATTCCTTTGCAGGAAAGGCTTGTACAAAAACAGGTAATAAGCCTGGTGTAACCAAGGGAAAACAGTGGATTAGACTTAATAAAAACTTAGAATTATTAGATACACCGGGGATTCTCTGGCCCAAGTTTGAAGATCAGCAGGTAGGCTTGAAATTAGCTCTAATTGGATCCATGAACGATCAAATTCTTGATATTGAAGATATGTCATTAAAATTGATTGAATTTTTAGAAAAAAATTATGTGGGTCTTTTGGGAGATAAATATAAATTTGATTCAGAATCTGTGGAGAAGATAGAACCACCTGCACTTGCTATATTAATGGCAATTGCAAAGAGCAGGCATTGCATTTTAAAAGGACAAGAACTTGATTTACAAAAGGCATCGAGTCTACTGATTGATGATTTCAGAGCAGGTAAACTAGGAAGAATTACATTGGAAATCCCACAAGAGGTATAATCTTAATGGTAAAACAAAGAAAAAGAGAATCTAAAATTATAAGCGCTTTAAAAAGTATAATCAGTACGAGTCTTTATCTATTGATGATTCTTGCGATTACCTGGTTTATTTTGACTTTTTTGGCTCAAAAGACGATTGTAAATGGTACTTCCATGGAGAATACATTATATAATGGAGATCATTTAATTGTCGATAAAATCAGCTATCGGTTTAAGAAACCAGAACGATTTGATATTATCGTATTTCCAGTAGAACAATCAAAAAAAACATACTATATCAAACGTGTCATTGGGCTACCGGGTGAAACGGTTAGAATTGATGAAAAGGGAATTATTTATATTGATAATCAGGAATTAGAGGAATCGTATGGAAAAGAAGTGATTTACTCTGCAGGAATTGCAAATAGTGAAATCGCACTAGCAACAGATGAATATTTTGTTCTAGGAGATAATCGAAATGATAGTTCTGACAGCCGTGATGAAAAGGTAGGAAACATTAAAAAAAGTAATATATTAGGAAAGGCTTGGATTCGTATCTGGCCATTTGAATCCTTTGGTATTATGAAGCATCAATAGATAGATAAAAAGATATGAGGTTTATGATGGATAAGAAAATTGACTTAATTAAAATAGAATTTCAAGAGACAAAAGTAGAGGAGCTTCCAGTTTTCATATATAGATATCAGCAAGATAGTAGATCAGGTGTACAGATGCTTATTACAAAAGCTGTCAAGACACTTAATAATCTAGAGACAGAAAAACAACGTACAGAGAAAATGAAAGAATTTGAGAAATGTTATGATCTTTATGAAGCAATCTGTGGGATTGATGAAGTCGGGAGGGGTCCACTTGCAGGACCTGTAGTAGCTGGAGCAGTAATCCTACCTAAGGATTGTGATATTTTATACATAAATGACTCAAAACAGTTGTCAGAAAAAAAGAGAGAAGAACTGTATGATGTGATTATGGAACAGGCGGTTGCGACTGGTATTGGGGTAGTAGGACCAGAAAGAATCGATGAAATAAATATCTTACAAGCAACCTATGAAGCTATGAGAGAGGCTATTAATAATTTAGAACATAAGCCCGATATATTATTAAATGATGCAGTTACCATCCCGCAGGTAAGTATTAGGCAAGTTCCAATTATTAAGGGAGATGCAAAGAGTATATCAATTGCTGCTGCAAGTATTATTGCTAAGGTAACAAGAGACAGGATGATGGTAGAATATGATGCAATCTATCCAGGCTATGGATTTGCAGATAACAAGGGATATGGTGCACCCTGCCACATTGATGCAATTAAAACGATTGGACCAACTCCCATTCATAGAAAAAGTTTTATTAAGAACTTCCTATAGGGGTTTGCAGGCAACAGATAGGAGGGTGTTTATGGAATTACACCTGAATTTAGGTAATTATAATAGTGAATCTCAAATCGAGGAAAGATTGGCGAGCAATGCTTCAACAAGTTCTCAAGGCTCTTCCTTGTCTACGCAATCAAGTCAATTAACAAATCTTCTTTCGGGTCAGATTCTTAATGGTGAAATTATTCAAATAAATGGAAACGAAGTACAATTATTATTAGAAAATCAACAAATGATATTAGCTAAGCTAGAGCAAGAGCTTAATTTTTGCATTGGACAGTCGATCACATTTGTTGTGAAATCAAATAATGGAAAGCAAATTGCACTTACTCCTTTAAATGAAAATCTGCTAAATAATCTGGCGGCTACAAAAGCAATCGAGCAAGCACAAATTCCCTGTAATGAGAGAAGTATAGCTATGGTAAATACGATGATGGAAAAGGGAATGCCAATTGACCGAAATTCCTTGCAGGCAATGTATCGAATTGTTTATGCAAATGATCAGATACCATCAAAGACCATCGTTGAAATGACAAATCTTGAACTCCCAATCACAAATGAAAATGCAGGACAATTTGAAAAATATCTGAATCATGATCATCAAATTGTTAATCAAATGGATGAATTAGTACGTGGATATATCGAGTTGTTTGAACAAGGAGATAATAAAACAAAACAGTCAGTTCTCGATATTTTCTGGGGAACAACGATAGAGCAAGAAGAACGTGCAACTAAAATGGATATCTTACAGATTGATGTGATACCAAAGACAGACGAACTATTGGAGGCAGACGAAGTTCCAAAAATAAGTGGAACAGAAGACTCGGAAGGGGCATTAGCTAGAATATTTCCTAAATCAGTAAGGAATCAAATTGCAAATGCACTCTTTGAAATGGGATTAGATCAAGAAAAGTGTGCGCAAATAAAATCAGGGAACATGTTACCAGCGGATGTTTTAAAACATATAAATACCATTCTGATAAAGCCAGAGATGGAGCTGAAAAATAGCTTTATCTCCTTATTGAATTCTAAGGAAATGTCTGAATTATTAAAAGAAAGTATTCAAAAGGAATGGACATTAGAACCAAGAGATGTAGAAGATAAGGAGCGTATTCAGGATTTCTATAAAAAGATTTTAACTGAGACAGATCGAACGGAAAAATTATTAGCACAATTGGAAAAAGCAGATTCTCCGCTAATGAAAAATACGGAGAATCTTAGGACAAATGTATCGTTTATGAACCAAATGAACCAGGTATATAATTATGTTCAGCTTCCTCTTAAAATGAGTGGAGAGAATTGCCATGGTGATTTCTATGTTTATCGAAATAGAAAAAAACAAACATCGGAAGATGGAAGTATTTCAGCTCTTTTACATTTAGAGATGGAACAATTGGGAACAGTTGATGTCCATGTTACATTGAAAGATGGAAATCAAGTAAAAACACATTTTTACCTAGAGAAAGATGAATTGCTAGATTTTATGGAGGAGCATATTCATATTTTAAATGAACGATTAATAAAAAAAGGATATCATATGTCTACCAATGCTTCGGTTAGAAAAAGAGATGGAAATGGAAATCATACGGATAATGCGGTAATTGATGAAATGTTTCCAAATGATAAAAACGCTACTTCGATTGTTAAATATTCTTTTGACATGAAAGCTTAGTGTGAAGTGTGAGAACTAATTCTAAGGAGCGAAAGTACTGCTCCTAAGAATTACTAAATCTCACACCTGAAGAAGTCGCAAGCGCCTTCTTCTTAATTATTTGTACCACTTGGTAGCAGTACGTTTGGAAGTTGAATATTATCATATAAAAAAAGCATATAGGATATTCAACTATTGATTTGTAATTATGCGAAGCATAATTTTGTATGCGAAGCATAATTTTGCATGATAAAGCATGTGGGTGGGTGTTAATATGAATGAAAATGATGAATTAAAGAAAAAAACTGCTGTTGCGCTAGAATATCAGCCAGGGGAGGCAGCACCTAAAATCGTGGCTACAGGAAAAGGTGTAATTGCAGAGAGAATTATTGAAAAAGCTAAGGATAGTCATGTCCCAGTTCATAAGGACAAAAAACTTGCAGATACCTTATCTAAGCTTGAAATCGGTGATATGATACCGCCTGAATTATATGAAGTTGTTGCAGAAATATTAGTATTTGTAGATGAAATGGAGAAGATAAAAGGAAAGCTGTATGATAAATAAGCGAAAAATCGGAAATGATTATGAAGCAAAAGCTTGTCTTTTTTTAGAACAGAGAGGTTTACAGATTTTAGAGCAAAATTTCCGATGCCGTATTGGTGAAATCGATATTATTGCAAAGGATGGACCTACCTATGTATTCGTAGAAGTAAAGTTTCGTAAGAATGTAGAAGAGGGACATCCCGCGGAAGCAGTCAATAATAGAAAACAAAAGATTATTTCGAAAGTGGCTGATTATTATCGAATGACAAAAAGAATGGGGGAAAATATTTCCTGCAGATTTGATGTAATTGCAATATTAAGTGAAGAGCTTACCTGGTATCAGAATGCATTTGATTATATAAAATAAGCATGCAGATGGGAGAA
This sequence comes from Lachnospiraceae bacterium, assembly GCA_028694115.1. The sequence continues at coordinate 6,681 of JAQUUB010000036.1, read as the reverse complement.
ACTATGCAAATTCGAAGATGTGAAGAAAACGGAGCAGTTTACATAACATATCAGAACATCGATAAAACAGGTATTGTCACACACGGATTTTCAACCAGAGTCGGTGGAATTAGTGAAGATTATCTTGGAAGTATGAATTTAAGTTACACACGTGGTGATAAAAAAGAAAATGTAGATGAAAATTATAGAAGAATTGCAAAGGCAATCGGATTCAAACCAGAGAATATGGTTTTTAGTGAACAGACACATACTACAAATATTAGAAAAGTTACAAAAGAAGATCGTGGAAAAGGATTTGAGAAGCAGCGGGATTACAAAGATGTTGATGGATTGATTACAGATGAAAAAGGTTTAGTATTATCGACTTTTTATGCAGACTGTGTTCCACTTTTCTTTGTTGACAGAGTTCATCAGGCGATTGGACTTACACATTCTGGATGGAGAGGTACCGTCGGTAAAATCGGGAAAAAAACTGTGGAAATGATGACGAAGGAATATGGAACGAATCCAAGAGACATTGTAGCTGCAATTGGACCTTCTATTTGTGTTAATTGCTATGAAGTAAGTGAAGATGTTGCCTGTGAATTTCAGAAGGTTTTTACAAAAATACAAGTAAAAAAATTTTTGAAAGAGGGAAAACAACCTTTTAAATATCAGTTAGATTTATGGGAAGCAAACCGGATCATAATGGAAGAAGCAGGAATTTTATCAGAAAATATAGCAATGCCGGGGATTTGTACTTGTTGTAATCCTGAGTTTTTATATTCTCATCGAGCAAGTAATGGGAAGAGAGGAAATCTTGGTGCATTTCTAACATTAAAAAATAAGATATAAAATATGAAAGAATCATATTTTATATCTTAAATTGTTTAAGATTTTGAGAGAACAATCACACGTTAAAGAAAAAAGTTAGTTATCAAACATGGGAATATCTTCTCTATCATTATATTTTTTTAAGATATCACGAATCTTTTCTGTTGGAGTCATAACCGCCTGCATCGATATATCATGATTTAAGAAATCAATGATGGAAGCTAAGAACTTACTCATGTCAGCTTCAATATAATAAGGCTTTGTTAATAATTCTGGATTTCTATAATTTAAGTTTGTTGTAATTACTTTATCAAAATAGCACTTTTCATATGCTTCATCAAACATGGCAAGTCCACTTGTGAATAAACCGAAGGTACAACAGATAAATACCCGCTTTGCATTCATCGCTTTCAGTTGTTTGGCTGTATCCAACATGCTTTCGCCAGAAGAAATCATATCATCAACGATAATGATATCCTTGCCGTCAATATTGTCTCCTAAAAATTCATGGGCAACAATTGGGTTTTTTCCATTTACAATGGTTGAATAATCTCTTCGCTTATAAAACATACCAGTATCTACACCAAGTACATTTGCAAAGTAGATTGCACGGTTCAAGGCTCCTTCGTCAGGGCTGATAACAATTGTATGATCTTTATCAATAATTAAATCCTGTTCATAATTTAGAAGAGCACGGATAAACTGATAAAAAGGAGTGAAATTTTCAAATCCACATAGAGGGATAGAATTTTGAACACTGGGATCATGTGCATCAAAGGTTATAATATTAGATACACCCATTTCACTAAGTTCTTTGAGGGTAAGTGCACAATCTAGAGATTCTCTACTATTTCTTTTATGTTGTCTGCTTTCATAAAGAAATGGCATAATAACATTAATTCTATGTGCCTTGCCTGCGACAGCGGCAATAATACGTTTCAAATCCTGATAATGATTATCGGGAGACATATGATTTTCAAAACCGTTTAATTGGTAAGTAAGACTGTGGTTACACACATCAACAAGTATGAAAAGATCTTTTCCACGAACAGATTCTTTAATCACACCTTTTCCCTCACCGGAACCAAAACGGGGACAAGAAAAATCTGCAAGATAATTATCGGCTACATATCCCTGAAAAGCAGGACTTTCTCTATGTGGTTGATTAATCGAATGACGAAAATCAACTAAATAATTGTTTACCTGTTTCCCTAAATCCTTACAACTGTCAAGAGACATAATCTTTAGAGGGGCGACAGGCATTGTGTTTTCTAAGTATACAGTGTTTGCCATGAAATTTCTCCTTGGGGAGGAACTGTTTACAAAAGTTCCCGATATTCGTGATAAATATAACATTTTGATAGTGACACGTCAAGAAATTTTTAGTAGAATGAATTGTGGAAAAAGGAGCTGGTAAAATGAGGAATGAACATGTTGTAAAGTCAGTAAATATGGGAAGTATTGCACAAGAGCTTGAAATAGAAGCTGGAGATACCGTGCTTGCAATCAATGGTCAGGAAATGGAAGACATCTTTGACTACCAGTTTTTGACAGAGGACGAATATATAGAAGTCTTAATACGTAAAGCAGATGGAGAAGAATGGCTGTTAGAGATAGATAAGGAGCAAGATGAAGATTTAGGAATTGTTTTTGAGAATGGATTAATGGATGAATACAAATCCTGTCATAATAAATGTATCTTTTGTTTTATTGATCAAATGCCACCAGGAATGAGAGAAACCTTATATTTTAAGGATGATGATACAAGACTTTCCTTTTTACAAGGTAATTATGTAACATTAACAAATATGTCAGATAAAGATATTGACCGAATTATTAAATACCGATTGAGTCCAATTAATATTTCTTTTCAAACCACAAATAAGGAATTAAGGTGCGAAATGCTTCATAATCGTTTTGCAGGAGAAGCACTTGACAAGGTAGATCAATTATTTCAGGCCGGGATAAGGATGAATGGACAGATTGTTCTTTGTAAGGATGTAAATGATAAGGAAGAATTAGAAAGAAGTATCAGGGATTTAACAAAATATATCCCCTGTCTGGAAAGCGTTTCCGTTGTTCCGGTAGGGCTTAGTAAGTTTAGAGAAGGTCTTTATCCATTAGTTCCATTTACCAAGGAAGATGCAATCGCAACAATCAATATGGTAGAAACGTGGCAGAAGAAACTATTTGAAGAGCATGGGACACATTTTATCCATCTAAGTGATGAGTGGTACATTTTGGCAGAGAAGGAGCTGCCGGATGAAGAGACGTATGATGGTTATGTTCAATTAGAGAATGGCGTAGGAATGCTACGACTTTTAGAAGAAGAAATAAAAGAGGCACTTAGAAAAGAAACGATAGATGAAACGATTGAAAGAGAAATCTCTATGGCAACAGGAAAACTTGTTTATCCATTTATGAAAGAGTTAATCAAGAAATGCACAAAATATTTCCCTAATGTAAAGGTTCATTTATATGAAATTACAAATCACTTTTTTGGTGAAAAAATAACAGTATCTGGTTTATTAACAGGACAAGATATTATAGAACAATTAAAAAACCAAAAATTAGGAGAAGTACTTTATTTACCACAGAATGTTTTAAGAAGTGGAGAAGAAGTTTTTCTTGATGATATTACACTAACAGATATGTCGAAGGCTTTACAAGTCAAGATTACTATTGTAAAATCAAGCGGTATGGATTTTATAGATGCAGTGAAAGGAAAATAATTATGAGTAGACCAATAGTGGCAATCGTAGGGCGTCCTAATGTAGGAAAATCGACCCTATTTAATACACTTGCAGGAGATAAAATAGCAATTGTGAAAGATACACCAGGGATTACAAGAGATCGAATCTACGCAGATGTATCATGGCTTAATAGAAATTTTACAATTATTGATACAGGTGGAATAGAGCCTGACAGTAGCGATGTTATTTTATCACAAATGAGAGAACAGGCTGAGATAGCAATGGCTACAGCGGATGTTATCATCTTTTTAGTAGATGTAAAACAGGGACTTGTGGATTCTGATTCAAAAGTTGCTGATATGTTAAGGCGTTCTAAAAAGCCAGTTGTTCTTGTTGTTAATAAAGTAGATAATTTTGATAAATATATGACAGATGTTTATGAATTTTATAATTTGGGGATTGGGGAACCATTTCCAGTCTCAGCTTCTGAAAAACTTGGTGTGGGAGATATGCTTGATGAAGTAATCAAACACTTTGGGGAAGAAAATGGAGAGGACGAAGAGGATGAGCGTCCTAAAATTGCAATTGTAGGGAAACCAAACGTCGGAAAATCTTCCATTATTAATAAATTACTTGGAGAAGACCGTGTCATTGTCTCTGATATTGCTGGTACAACAAGAGATGCGATTGATACTTCTATTTTTCACAATGATAAGGAATATGTATTTATTGACACAGCAGGTCTTCGCAGAAAGAATAAAATTAAAGAAGATTTGGAACGCTATATGATTATACGTACGGTTGGTGCGGTAGAGAGAGCGGATGTTGTAGTTCTTGTTATAGATGCAGATGAGGGAGTTACTGAGCAGGATGCAAAAATAGCAGGAATCGCTCATGAACGTGGAAAAGGCGTGATTATCGCAGTCAATAAGTGGGATATCGTCGAAAAAGATGATAAAACGATTTATCGATTTACAGAAAAGGTACGAGATACATTAGCATATATGCCATATGCAGAAATGTTGTTTATTTCTGCTAAAACAGGACAAAGATTACCTAAGTTATTTGACTTAATTGATACAGTGATAGAAAATCATGCACTTCGCGTAGGCACAGGTGTATTGAATGAGATTATGTCAGAAGCAGTTGCAATGCAGCAGCCACCAACAGATAAAGGGAAAAGACTGCGTCTTTACTATATTACGCAGGTGGCTGTAAAACCACCAACATTTGTAATTTTTGTAAATGATAAGGAATTAATGCATTTTTCGTATACTAGGTATATAGAAAATAAAATTAGGGAGTCCTTTGGATTTCGAGGAACACCTTTGAAATTCATTATTCGGGAAAGGAAGGAACAGTAATATGGTTCGAATTGCATGCTTAGTCATTGGCTATGCATTCGGCCTTTTTCAGACTAGTTTTATTTATGGAAAGGCCAATGGAATCGATATTAGGGAGCATGGCAGTGGAAATGCAGGATCTACCAATATGCTTCGCACGTTGGGATTAAAGGCAGGATTAATTACCTTTGCAGGCGACGTGCTAAAATGCATCTTAGCTATTATAACGGTACAGGTATTATTTGGAAGTAGTCACATGGATATGATTCCATTACTAAAAATGTATACTGCCGCGGGTACGATATTAGGTCATAATTTTCCTTTTTACCTTAATTTTAAAGGAGGAAAAGGAATAGCAGCTACGGCAGGATTAGTATTATCTTTTCATCCTGTTATTGCAGTTTTAGGAATCATTACATTTTTTACGACATTTTTTACAACACACTATGTTTCACTTGGTTCGTTACTTGTATATTTGGGAATTATGGTTGAACTTGTAGTGATGGGTCAGTTAGGATATTTTGCAATGAGTCAGCCGTATCTGAACGAATTATATGCGGTTGCATTTGCCTTATCAGTGATGGCATATTGGAAGCATAAAGATAATATTAAAAGGCTTTTATCCGGCAATGAGAGGAAAACCTATTTAAAGAAAAAGGAGAATTAATAATTATGGCAAATGTTGCAATAATTGGAGCAGGAAGCTGGGGAATCGCTCTTTCATGGCTATTACATAATAATGGAAATCAGGTTACTGTTTGGTCCATTATTGAGCCGGAAATTGAGATGCTAAAGAGGGAACATGAGCATAAAGATAAATTGCCAGGCGTGAAATTACCAGAAGATATGATTTTCACAGCAGATCTTAAGGAAGCAGTGAAAGATAAAGATTTTCTTGTGCTTGCAGTTCCATCGCCTTTTACAAGAAGCACATCAAAATTGTTAAAGGATGTTGTAAAAGAAGGACAAATTATTGTTAATGTTGCAAAGGGTGTAGAAGAAACTACGTTGATGACATTATCAGAAATTATTGAGGAAGAAGTACCCCAGGCAAAGGTTGCTGTATTATCTGGTCCATCGCATGCGGAAGAGGTTGGAAAAGGAATGCCTACGACAATTGTAATTGGCTGTAAAGATTATGAGGAAGCAACTTATTTGCAGGACAGTTTTATGAGTGAAGTTTTCCGTGTCTATACAAGCGATGATGTCCAAGGGATTGAGCTTGGTGCAGCACTTAAAAATGTAATTGCCCTGGCAGCAGGTATGGCTGATGGGTTAGGGTATGGTGATAATACCAAGGCTGCTCTGATTACAAGAGGTATTGCAGAGATTGCCAGACTAGGTACAGCAATGGGATGTAAGAAGGAAACATTTTACGGATTAACTGGCATTGGTGATCTTATTGTTACTTGTGCAAGTATGCATAGCAGAAATCGAAGGGCAGGGATTCTCATGGGGAAAGGTGCCTCGATGGAAGAAGCAATGGATGAGGTAAAGATGGTAGTAGAAGGAGTTTATTCAGCAAAGGCTGCGATTGGATTAGCTAAAAAATATCAGGTACAGCTTCCTATTATCGAACAGGTTAATAAAGTGCTTTTTGAAGGAAAAAATGCTGGGGAAGCAGTAAGTGAATTAATGCTTCGCAATAAGAAAATAGAATATGCGGATTAATTTAATTATGATACGGGCCAGCAATGCTGTGCCTGTGTTTTTGTTTGCGCGCCATGGGCGCGCTCTAACGGGTGTAAGTCCCGAACATGCCCAGGTAGTGGGAAATGTATAGCTGAACAGCAAGGGTGTTCATCGTGAGGTGGAATCTGAAGGAAGCTGTA
>JAQUUB010000035.1 GCA_028694115.1 Lachnospiraceae bacterium | reverse complement strand
TATATCATACTAGACAGAAATAGACAACATAAATATGACATAAAATAGGAATAAAAAATGCCCGAACGCCTTATAAATAAAGCAATCGAGCTATATTATCTTAAAAATTAACTGCAAAACTGTGGAAAAGGAATGCTATGAAGCATATGGAGATCTTTTTCAATATGCGGGCATTTGGCTGAGCCCTTCCTTTGGGGGTACAGGATATCAGGAGGGAATCCGCCATATGCCAGACTTTAGTGCAAGAATGTATCTGTTTGAAGTAATAGAATAAAACCTATTTGACAAGGTTGCACTATGACATTATAATAGGAATGTTCATGGGAAATAATAGATGATTATAGATTTTAGGAGGACATTTTAGTGAAGAACATAGGCGTAAATGAGTTAAGAAAGATGTTTTTAGAATTTTTTGAAAGTAAAGGTCATTTGGCAATGAAGAGCTTTTCTCTTGTGCCACATAATGATAATAGTTTGCTGTTGATTAATTCTGGTATGGCGCCTTTAAAACCATATTTTACAGGACAGGAAATTCCACCTAAGAAACGTGTAACAACATGTCAGAAGTGCATCCGTACAGGTGATATTGAGAATGTTGGTAAAACTGCACGTCACGGTACTTTTTTTGAAATGCTTGGAAACTTTTCCTTTGGAGATTATTTTAAACACGAAGCAATTGCATGGACTTGGGAGTTTTTAACAGAAGTCGTGGGACTTGATGCAGATCGATTATACCCCTCTATTTATGAGAATGATGATGAGGCTTTTGAAATATGGAATAAAGAAATAGGGATTAAAGCAGAAAGAATTTTCCGCTTTGGAAAAGCAGATAATTTCTGGGAGCATGGTTCAGGTCCTTGTGGTCCATGCTCAGAAGTATACTATGACCGTGGAGAAAAATACGGCTGTGGGGAGCCAGGATGTACGGTAGGATGTGAATGTGACCGTTACATGGAGATTTGGAATAATGTATTTACACAATTTGATAGTGATGGAAATGGAAATTATGCGGAGTTAGAGCAGAAAAATATTGATACCGGTATGGGTCTTGAACGTTTAGCAGCGGTTGTTCAGGATGTTGATTCTATTTTTGATGTAGATACGGTAAGAGCTCTTCGTAGTAAAGTATGTGAGATTGCAAAAGTAAATTATAAAGAAGATGAGAATAAGGATGTTTCTATTCGCTTAATCACAGACCATATTCGTTCTGCTACTTTTATGATTTCAGATGGTATCCTTCCAACAAATGAAGGAAGAGGATATGTACTTCGTAGAATTATTCGTCGTGCAGCTCGTCATGGTAGGCTATTAGGCGTACAAGGTACATTCCTTGCAGAGCTTGGAAAAACAGTGATTGAGGGTTCTAAGGATGGATATCCAGAATTAGAAGAAAAAAGAGATTTTATTTTAAATAACCTGACTCAGGAAGAAAATAAATTTAACAATACCATTGATCAGGGCCTTTCTATTCTTGCTGATATGGAAGATAGTATGGTAAAAGCAGGAAAGAAAGAACTTGCAGGTGCAGATGCATTTAAGCTGTATGATACTTATGGATTTCCTATCGACCTTACAAAAGAAATATTAGAAGAAAAAGGATTTACCATTGATGAAGCAGGGTTCAAGGCTGCAATGGAAGAACAAAAGGATAAAGCCAGAAATGCAAGAAAAGTCACAAATTATATGGGGGCTGATGTTACTGTTTATGAGTCCATTGATCCAAAAGTAACGACAACGTTTGTGGGATATGATCAGTTGACGTTTGAATCAAAAATAACCGTTCTTACAACAGAGACAGAATTAGTAGATGCGTTAACAGAAGGTCAGGTTGGTACCATTTTTGTAGAGAAAACACCTTTTTATGCAACAATGGGTGGACAGAATGCAGATAAAGGGTTGATTAAAACAGCAGAAGGCGAATTTGTGGTAGAGGATACTGTAAAACTTCTCGGTGGCAAAGTGGGACATATCGGAAGAGTTACAAAAGGAATGTTAAAGGTGAATGATCAGGTTATCTTAACTGTTGATGAAACCTTAAGAGTAGATACCTGCAAGAACCATAGTGCAACACATTTATTGCAAAAAGCTCTTCGTACAGTTCTTGGAACACACGTAGAACAGGCTGGTTCTTTTGTAGATGGGGAAAGACTTCGTTTTGATTTCAGTCATTTCTCAGCTATGACACAGGAAGAATTAAAAAAAGTAGAAGAAATCGTTAATGAAAAGATAGCAGAAAATATTTGTGTTACGACTCAGGTTATGAGCATTGAAGAGGCAAAGAAAACAGGTGCGATGGCATTGTTTGGAGAAAAATACGGGGATTCCGTTCGTGTAGTTAAAATGGGAGATTTCTCGACGGAGCTTTGTGGTGGAACACATGTTAACCATACAGGTGTTATCTCAGCTTTTAAAATTCTTTCGGAAAGTGGTGTAGCTGCCGGTGTACGTAGAATAGAAGCCTTAACAGGGAATGGTGTTTTCCATTATTATAAAGAGTTAGAAAAAGAAGTGATGGAAGCTTCAAAGGTGGTAAAATGTACGCCAAACACATTGACTGAGAAATTACATCATTTAATGATGGAAATGAAAGCACTTCAGAGTGAAAATGAATCATTAAAGAGCAAGGCGGCAAAAGAAGCTTTGGGTGATGTTATGGATCAGGTAGTTGAGGTGAAGGGTGTGAAACTTTTAGCTACAGAAGTTGATGGTGTTGACATGAATGGTCTGCGAGAACTTGGTGACCAATTAAAAGATAAGATTACGGATGGTGTGATTGTACTATTATCTAATGCAGATGGAAAAGTAAACATGATTGCCATGGCTACGGATGCAGCTATGAAAAAGGGAGCACATGCAGGTAATCTAATTAAAGGAATTGCAGCTCTTGTTGGTGGTGGCGGTGGTGGTCGTCCTAATATGGCACAGGCTGGTGGAAAAAATCCAGCAGGAATAAAAAATGCTATTGCAGAAGCAACAAAAATTTTAGATGAACAAATTCAATAAAAAGTATTGACGAATCTGAAATTTGTGATATAATTCAATGTGTATGTGGGAACATACAAAAAATACCCAATCAGTCGTGTTACTTGAGTGGACTGAAGGGAGGTTAGGTGTGAGAGTATGTCAAATGTAATCGTAAAAGAAAATGAGACTTTGGACAGCGCTTTACGTCGTTTTAAAAGAAACTGTGCTAAGGCAGGAATCCAGCAGGAAATTCGTAAAAGAGAACATTACGAAAAACCAAGCGTAAAACGTAAAAAGAAATCTGAAGCAGCTCGTAAACGTAAATATAACTAAAAATGAAGTCCTTGGCCTTTGTCAGGGACTTTTTTAGTATTTTTACAAATTAAGGGAGGGTGCTATGTGGAGTAAGCAATTACTTGGAACAGATGTTTATCATATTGTATCTTGGTTTATTTTGTACAGTATGTTGGGCTGGGTAGTTGAATCTATCTATATGTCATTTTGTAATCGAAAAATTACAAACAGGGGTTTTGCAAAAGGACCGTTCTGCCCTATCTACGGTTTCGGAGCACTTGGCGCATATTTTATATTAGAACCTGTGGCAAGTCATTATATATGGCTTTATGTTTCGGGAGCGATTCTTGCTACCGCATTTGAATATCTGGTTGCAAAGCTGATGCTCAAGGTATTAGGTGAAGTGTGGTGGGATTATAATGATAAACCCTGTAATTATAAAGGTCTTATCTGCCTGGAAAGTACAATTGCCTGGGGTTTTTATACGTTATTCTTATTCGGATTTCTACAGAATTTCGTGATGAATATTTCAGATAAAGTATCAATGAATGTTGGTTTAAGAGTATGTAAAATCATATTAATTGTATTTGTATTAGACTTTGGATATCAACTAGCCAGAGCGTTAAAAAATCATTACAGTGAAAAGATTGATAAAGTGAAAGATACATATGGGGAATTTAAAAGAAGATTTTATTAAATTTGGTTTGTACGATTTCTAAAATCAATAAATAAAAGTCATAATTTTTATGGATGCAAACTACATTAGTAACAAGACCTATGAGGCCAATAGGAGGCTTTGGGATGTCCATAAAAAGAATAGTTGCTTGGCTGTTGATTCTAATGATGTTAGGAAGTGCTGCTACCAATTGTTTATGTCCGTTTGCTATACAAATTTGGGCAGAGGAGCTAAGTGCTTCAGCCAATGAATCAGAGGATCAAGTAAGTGAGACAAATACAACAACAGAAGATATAGCAGAGTCTGTATCAGAAAATACATCAGAAGTAACAGAAACAGAAGAGGAGCCGATAACCGTAGATTTGGGATTATCTGCTCCTTCTTACATTTTAATGGAGCCATCAACACAAACGGTAATACTTGAACAAAACGCAGATGAGGTATTACGTCCGGCAAGTATTACAAAGATTATGACACTGATACTCATCTTTGATGCTTTAACAGAAGGTAGAATTGAGTTAGATGATGAAGTTACAGTATCTGAATATGCAGCTTCAATGGGCGGATCGCAGGTGTTTTTAGAAGCGGGAGAAAAGCAAACGGTAGATACCATGATAAAATGTATTGCTGTTGCTAGTGCAAACGATGCATGTGTGGCCATGGCAGAGTTTATATCCGCTAGTGAAACAGAATTTGTCAATCGAATGAATGAACGTGCAAAAGGTCTTGGAATGGATAAAACGTTCTTTATGAATTGTAATGGACTTGATGTAGATGGTCATGTAACATCAGCAAGGGATGTAGCCAAAATGTCCAGAGAGCTTATTATAAAATATCCACAAATACATGAATACTCAAAAATCTGGATGGAGAACATTACCCATACAACAGCAAAAGGCAGTGAAGAATTTGGACTGTCTAATACGAATAAACTAATGAAACAATATGAATACGCAACAGGATTAAAAACAGGCTCAACAGATAAAGCAAAGTATTGTGTATCCGCTACTGCAAATAAGGAAGGTGTTGAATTAATTGCAGTTGTAATGGCAGCACCTGATCATAAGGTTCGTTTTCATGATGCAGTAACTTTGTTGAATTATGGATATAGTGTAAGTGCTGTTTACAAAGATGAAAATAAGGACACACTGAGTGCACAAAAAGTTGTTAGTGGTGTTGAAGATGAGGTTGATGTAAGCTATGCTTCCCCATTTAGCTATCTGTCTATAACAAATGAAGATTTCAAAGGGATTGTAAAAGAAATTCGGATGGAAGAGGTTGCACAGGCTCCTATTGTAAAAGGAAATAAGGCTGGAGAAGCTGTTTATATGTTAAATGGAAAACGATTGGGCAGTGTTGATATTGTCTATGATATGGATGTTAAGAAGGCAAGAATGAGTGACTATATAAAGAAGGTATATTTTAAAATGCTTTTGTAAATAGATAGGTTTCATGATATGATAACAAAGTAGATACTTTAGATAGATACGATTTTGGGATAGGATAATAATATGAACTTATTGCAACTACTCTTATTGGTTCTTTTTGCAATATTAATCTGTGTGGGAATGATTAAGAGGGAAAATAAAAAATTCAAAATTACTACGTATGAGGTGGAATCTAAAAAAATAAAAGAGGACTGTACGATTACCGTATTGGCTGACTTGCATAATTATGTTTATGGAAATCATAATGAACAATTATTGCAGGCATTAAGAAAAGTAAATCCTGATGCGGTAATCAGTGCAGGTGATATGATAGAAGGTTATAAGGATTCCACGGGAACAGGTGAAACGGTTCGATTTTTGAAGAAACTTGATGAAGAGTTTCTTTTTTTCTATGGAATGGGTAATCATGAGAGAAAATTCAGAACAAGACCAGAGCTTTACCCAAAACAAGTGGAAGAATTTGAGCGTGAGCTTTCAAAAACTTCTATCAAACTGTTGGATAATGAGACAAGAAAAATAGAAAATAAAAATATTAAAATCTATGGATTAAATTTGGAAAGAGAATATTTTAGAAAATTCAAGCTCTTTCCGGTGTCAGCTGCGCATATTTCAGAGCTCGTTGGAAAGAAAGATGAGAGTGCCTTTAATCTTTTGATTGCACATAATCCAGACCAGTTTGAGTCCTATGTAAAATGGGGGGCTGATGTCGTACTTTCTGGTCATGTGCATGGGGGGATGGTACGTATTCCTGGAATTGGAGGAGTGATTTCTCCACAGCTCACATTATTTCCTAAATATGATGGTGGAAAATATCAGAAGGGGAATACAACGATGATTCTTAGTCGTGGGCTTGGAAACCATTCGATTCATGTCAGAATATTTAACCGAGCGGAACTTGTGGTACTAAAGCTTAAGAAACACCTTGAATAAGTTGGCACAAATATAGTAAAATGATACTGTTGTAAAAAATAGGACAAGAGAGAGAATAAGATGGCGATACCCATAAAACTACAGGCTTTTGAAGGGCCCCTGGACTTGTTGTTACATCTGATTGATAAAAATAAAGTCGACATTTATGACATTCCGATTGCACTCATTACAGACCAGTATATGCAGTACATAAAGGATATGGAGACGCGTGATTTAAACATAATGAGCGAGTTTTTGGTTATGGCAGCAACACTCCTAGACATTAAATGTAAAATGCTTTTACCCAAAGAAGTGAATGAAGAGGGGGAAGAGGAAGATCCAAGGGCAGAGATGGTAAAGCAACTGCTTGAGTATAAGATGTATAAATACATGTCTTTTGAACTAAAAGATCGACAGGTAGGTGCTAACAAAGTCCTTTATAAACCTCAGACGATGCCAAAAGAGATTGCAGAATATAAACATCCTGTTGACTATGAACAGTTAATTGGAGAGATTACTTTGTCAAAATTAAATGGTATTTTTAAAGATATGATGAGACGCCAAGTTGATAAAGTGGATCCAATTCGCAGTAAATTTGGGAAAATTGAAAAGGATGAGGTGAACATGGAAGAAAAGATGGCGTATGTAGAAGGATTTGCCATGGAACATAAAGTGTTCAGCTTTCGATCTTTACTAGAAAAACAAAGAAGTAAAATGGAAATTGTAGTGACTTTTATGGTAGTACTTGAAATGATGAAAGTAGGTAAAATTTTAGTCAGGCAGGACAATCTTTTTGACGATATTATGATTACTTATGCGATGGTCTCATAGGAAGTAGAAGATTTTGAAAGTAGAGGAACAAAAATGTGGAACAAAAAAAAATAAAAGCAATCATTGAAGCTGTTTTATTTACTATGGGTGACTCGGTAGAAATAAAAAAACTAGCTGAAATCATAGAAGTAGATAAAAAAGAAATCGAGCAGGCTCTTATAGAATTGACAGAAGAATATCAGCAGGAGGAAAGGGGGATTTCGCTTATCCAGTTAGAAGATGCAGTTCAACTTTGCACGAAAACAGAGATGTATGATTATTTAATGAAGATAGCGAAGGCACCAAGAAATTATTCTCTTACAGATACGGTACTTGAGACGTTATCAATTGTTGCCTACAAGCAGCCAGTGACAAGACTTGAGATAGAAAAAATCCGCGGAGTAAGTTGTGACCATGCAGTCAATAAGCTGGTAGAGTACAATCTAATAAAAGAACTCGGGAGGTTAGATGCACCTGGAAGGCCCTTATTATTTGGAACCACAGAAGAATTCCTAAGGTGTTTTGGAGTTAAATCGCTGGAAGAATTACCCACACTTAATACCGATAAAATAGCTGATTTTCAGGCAGAGGCAGAAAAAGAAGTGCAATTAAAAATGGATATCTAAAAAGTAGTTGTTGATAATCGCAAGGAAATGTACTAGAATTAGAAAATATTAACTTTCGAAAGGTACATTTATGCGATTTTTTGGTTTATTAAAAAAAATTCATTATGGGACATTTTCAAAGAATGATTATAAGGATTATAAGAATGAAATTAATCAGACGAATTATGATTTATTAATTTCTTGTTCATTCTATTCAGCTATTATTTATTTCATACTTACCATAGTAGCGCTGAATTTTTCACTTATTAATCATGCATTTTTTGTGTATTTTATTTCTACGATTCTATTGGTCATGATGCTTGTCATGAATCAAATGATTATAAAAAAACAACAACAGTACGCTACGTATGCAATCTACTTACTATTAACGATTATTCTTATTTCCAATCTCATATTAGGAACATTTCTACATCAAAAGGAATGTGCATTATCATTTATTGTAGCTATTACGGTATTTCCAATACTTATGCTTGATATACCAAAAAGATTATTTTTCTATAAATTCTGTATGACGATACTATTTTGCATTTGTTCCATTATTACGAAGGATTTCAATGTTTGGATTATCGATTGTATGAATGCATTTATTTTCTATTTAACCGGAAATTTTATTTCATATCATACGATTAGGAACAGTATGCAGAATATAACACGTAAGGCTCAGTTTCAATGGAATGATACAAGGTATCGTGCCTTACTTAATGGAACAAATGTTATTACTTTTGATTTTGATATGGAAAAAATGGAATACTATATCAGCACGAATAGTAAATTATATTTTAAAATCAATAATCCGTATGATTGGTTATTTGAGGGAAGAGATGTCTATCAGGAGGATTTGGAACACTACAGGAAAATTCTTGATAAAATAATATATTACGGTGAAAACATTGATAACGAAATTCGGTTCCAGATAAAAACGGGAGAAATCGAATGGTTTCATTTTTATGCAACAAATCTTATCAATGATGTTGGAAGTAGAAATAGGATTGTAGGTAAATTTGAAAATATCAATCCAAAGAAACAATTAGAGGAAGAGTTGAAATCGCAGGCAGAGCAGGATAGGATGACCCTTCTTTTTAATAAGACGACGACAGAAAATCTGATTAAAAAAAGAATGTTGGAAAAGAATTTAGGGGTATGTGCTTTAATGATCATTGATATGGATGATTTTAAGTCAATTAATGACACCTATGGTCATCATATCGGTGATCGAGCTATGATATCTTTTGCGCAGACAATTAAAAGAAATTTTCGGAGCACCGATATTGTAGGTAGAATTGGTGGTGATGAGTTTATGGTATATCTGCAGGAAATGAAGAGTAAGCAGGCAATTGAGCACAAAATAGCTTTTTTGGTAGAAGAAATCAATACCATAAAGGTAGTGGAGGATACACAAACAAAATTTTTGAGCGCAAGTATAGGAATTGCACTACAAAATGAAGATGATAATGATTTTAATAATCTGTATAAAAAAGCAGATTTAGCCCTATATCAGTTGAAACATGGTGGTAAAAATGGCTTTGCATTTTACGAAGAAAATGAAAAATATGAATGAAAAAGTTTTTTCACTCATATATTAGGATAACCTTATTTTCAAGAAGTGAATGTATGAAAAAACTGTATCCAAAAAAGAAAATTCTTTGTATCCTTTTAATTCTATCAATTACCTGCACAATTACTTTTAGAGTTCAGGCAACGGAGACTTCCGTGGAAAAAGAGACAACCGTTTCTGAAATGGAGGAAAATGATTTGTTCGCCCGATCAGCAGTCCTTATGGATGCTGATTCAGGGCGTATTTTATTTGAAAAAAATGCACAAGAGAAACTTCCCATGGCCAGTACCACAAAGATTATGACATTAATTGTGACACTTGAAAATGGAAACTTAGATGATTTAATTACGGTATCTGATTATGCTGCCTCAATGCCGGATGTTCAATTGAATATAAAAAGCAATGAACAGTATCGTTTAGAAGATTTACTATATTCTCTAATGCTTGAATCACATAATGATTCTGCAGTTGCAATTGCAGAGAGTGTAGGGGGGAGTGTAGAAGGATTTGCGAATCTTATGAATCAGAAAGCAAGAGATATCGGATGCTATAACACCTATTTTATTACTCCTAACGGACTTGATAAGACGGTTGATGGAAGAGAACATTCCACAACAGCTGCGGATTTAGCGAAAATTATGTCCTACTGTATCAGACAATCTCCTCAAAAGGAAAAATTTCTTGAAATAACAAGAACACAACAATATCGTTTTACCAATAAAGTGAAGGATGAGAGCGGCAAGGTATCAAATGGAAACAGAAGTTTTTCATGCAGTAACCATAATGCTTTTTTGAGCATGATGGAAGGTGCATTATCAGGAAAAACAGGGTTTACAGGGAATGCAGGTTATTGCTATGTGGGAGCATTAGAGAGAGATAATCGGACTTTTGTTGTTGCACTACTTGCTTGTGGGTGGCCAAATAATAGAAGCTACAAATGGAGTGATACAAAAGAAATGATGAGCTATGGACTAGAAAACTATACGTACCATTCTTTTGATGAAGTAAAAATAGATCAATCAAAGCTACAACCAATTGAAGTACTAGGTGGACAGACAAATCATATTGGAGAGACAGCGTCTACTAATTTGAAAGTAGTTAATGGAAAGCAACTTAATTCGAAGGAACAAACAGTATCTGGAGTTTTACTTAAAAAAGGGGAAAAGATAGATATTAAATATCAAATGGAGAAGAAACTAGAAGCACCTGTAGAAAAAGGGAATTATGTGGGTAGTATAAAATATACTATTAATGGAGAAACATGGAAGGTTAAAAATGTAGTAGTTGAGGATAGTATTAAAAAAATAGATTTTAGTTGGTGTCTAAAGCAGTTGATGAAATTGTATTATATATAAAAAACAATTGATCCAATCATAACCCCACGTTGACGAAAAACGTAATTCATAATATGATATTTGTGATATTAAACATAATGTTAGTAGTACATAGAGGAAATAACAACCATAGATTATTTGGAAGCAGGCATGCGGGATGGATAAAAAAAGAAAGTACTTTAGCATAGAAAAATTTAGCATTGCTAAATGGAAAATAATAATGATTATAATAGGAATCTTGTTACAGCTGAGCGGCTGCAAAAATGAGCAGCAAATGGTAGACAAAGAGAGTACAAACGGAGAATACATTCCTAAAAAATTCGGGGCTACTTATATGACAATGAATAATCCTTATTTTGAAGCATTAGATGACAGTATCGAGGAAGTGGTAGAGGCAAATGGTGACGTATTGATCAGCAGGGATCCTGCGCAAGATCAGGAAAAACAAAATGAACAGATTCAGGAAATGTTAGATAGTGGAGTTGTTGCTATTTTCTTAAGTCCAGTAGATTGGAAAAGTGTGAAGCCAGCACTTATCAAATGTAAGGAAGCAGGAGTTCCTGTTTTTAATGTGGATACTTATGTATATGATTCTGAATATGTAGTGTCAAGTATCTTGTCGGATAATTATAATGCCGGCGTGCAGATTGCAAATGACGTTATGAAGAAGCGTTCCAGAGCGAAAATTGCAATTATTAACCACGAGAATATTAATTCTACTGCACTTCGTGTGCAAGGCTTTTTTGATACGATAGAAGGACATGATGAATATGAGGTTGTTGTACACAAAAATATTACAGCGGAACTTGAGGTTTCCATGGAAATTACAAAAGAAATTATAGATGAAGGTATAGAATTCGATGTCGTGCTTGGCGGAAATGATCCAACGGCTTTGGGTGCCCTTGCAGCGTTACAATTAAAGCGGATTGATAAAGATATCCTTATCTATGGAATCGATGGTTCGCCAGATGGAAAGACAATGATCAAGCAAGGATTTTTAGAGGGTACGAGTGCACAATTTCCGATAGAAATTGGCAATATGGCTGCCGAAACCGCTTATGAATATCTTGCAGGGAAACAGGTAGAATCGAACATCATAATCCCAGTAACATTAATTACACAAAAAAATTTAAAAGATTATGATATGGCAGGGTGGCAATAAAGTGTGAAGTGTGAGTAGTAATTCTAAGGAGCAAAAATACTGCTCCTAAGAATTACTAGAACTCACACAGGAAGAAGTCGCAAGCGCCTTCTTCGCTCTAAATATACTGTGTGTTGCTTGTAGCGGCATGTTTGAAAAGGTGAATAAAAATGAGTGACAAACGTATTCGATATGTGAAGTATATTATGTTAATATTAAATATTGCAGCAGTGTCATTCCCAGCATTTTTTATCTATATAACAACAGAGAAAATATGCGATTTTAACATAGCAAGGAATTTTATAGGACGTACAAATGCAATCCCTCAAAAACCAGAGTGGACCTTATATACAACAATTATACTATTGGTATGCCTTTTGGTCTCGTTTTTGTTGCGAGAATTTGTATACCAGCAGAAAATGTCCTTTATCTATAGTTCGCTTGCATTTGATTTTCTGACAAGTTGCGTGTTAATGATTGTGCTTGACTTCAACTATAATGGTATTTTGTTTTGGGTATTTGCCAATATCATTTATTATGTACAAGATAAGGTTAAACTGATTTTTATGCTAGTGGCAATCTTGATTTATGTAGGTACAGATCATGAATTTTTGACAATAAACTATCACTTATATTCCATAAATGATTATATTGGATATTACAATGCACATACCCAACAATATCTGCTTGGCGGATATAACATGTTGGTATCACTGAATATTATCATATTTATTTTATTCTGTATCTATGTAATTCAAACACAGCAAGGGATTATTGAAAAAGTAAATTCTCTGTATAGCCAGCTGAGTCAGAAGAATGAAGAGCTTGAGATTGTTAACGAAGAACTAAAGCAATTTGCAGATATCAAAGAAAAGATGGGTAAAACAAAAGAAAGAAATAGACTTGCAAGGGAAATCCATGATACGTTAGGACATACCTTAACAGGAATTTCAGCTGGAATTGATGCCTGTCTTACCATGATTGACAGCAATCCACAGGTGACAAAAAAACAGCTGGAAGTGATATCAAAGGTTACAAGAGACGGGATTGGTGAAATTAGACGTTCTGTAAATGAGCTGAGGCCTGATTCATTGGAACGATTAAGTTTAGACTCTGCCATTCGTAATATGATTGAAGATATGACCTCAGTTAGTCAGGCAGAAGTTTTCTTTCAGTGTGATTCAGAAAATTTGAAATTTGATGAGGATGAGGAAAATACAATTTATCGAATTGTCCAGGAAAGTATTACAAATGCATTAAGACATGGAAAAGCGAATAAAATATGGGTTACAATACAAAAAGAGGATTATGAGCTTCACGTACAAATTAAGGATAATGGAATCGGATGCATAGATATGAAAAAAGGATTTGGGACCAAACATATGCAGGAGCGATTACAGATGTTACACGGAACAGTTTCTTATAAAAGTGAAGATGGTTTTTTAGTACATGCAGTAATACCAATCAGATGGGGTGAAGAATATGATTAAAATATTAATAGCGGATGATCAGGAACTGATACGACAAAGTTTAGAAATTGTGTTAAATAGCAAAGAAAATCTTGAAGTAACTGATTCGGTAGAAAATGGACAAGAAGTGATTCGAAGTGTAAGAGAAAAGATGCCCGATATTATACTTATGGATATTCGAATGCCTAAAATGGATGGGGTGCAGTGTACAAAGATTATTAAAGAAAATTATCCAGAAATAAGAATTATTATTTTGACCACCTTTGACGATGACGAATTTGTATATGATGCACTGAAATACGGTGCAAGTGGATATCTCCTAAAAGGAGTTTCTATGGATGGATTGGTTGATGCGATAGAGACTGTATATAGTGGACGAGCTATGATTAATCCAGATGTAGCGGCAAAAGTAGTAAGACTTTTTTCGCAAATGGCAAAAGGCGATTATACCATTCATGTGGATGAAAAAGCGATTGCAGATTTGACCAAAGCAGAATGGAAGATTATACGAGAAGTAGAAAAAGGATCTTCTAATAAAGAAATAGCGGAGAATTTATTTTTGTCAGAGGGTACGGTACGTAATTATTTAAGCACCATATTGAATAAACTTCAGCTTCGTGATCGTACACAATTGGCAATTTGGGCAGTGCAATCACCAAAGTAAAGGGTAGCATGCAGATAGGGATAACAATGAAGAGAAAAATGATGATGATTGTCATTCTGCTTATATTTATAGCAGCAGTTTTATTTTGCGGTTATAAAGTATATAGGAATCAGAATCCTATTATATTGGAATTTGGAATGTTTGCAGGGAGCAATTGGGATGTTGCGAATGCCAATAGTTATGTAATTATAGATAAAGTGATTGCACAGTTTGAAGAAGAACATCCTGGCGTAAAAGTGCATTATACAAGTGGTATTCGAAAAGCGGATTATTCGGAATGGTATGCAAAACAAGTTCTCATGGGAAAAACACCGGATGTTGCAATGATTCTATCGGATGATTTTGATACTCTGGTATCTCTTGATGTATTGGAAAATCTGGATAACATGGAGAGTAAAGATAGAACTTTCCATACGGATGATTATTATACAACAGCATTAAATACTGGAAAGTATAGAGGTGCACAATATGCGCTTCCTTATGAAACAGTACCAACATTGATGTTTGTAAATCGATCGTTATTGAATCATGAAGGGTTTTTACTTCCAGAGTCTGATTGGACATGGGACGATATGTATCAAATCTGCGGTAAAATCACGAAAGACCGGGATCAAGATGGTGTCATAGACCAATTTGGAACGTGTAATTATAGCTGGCAGGAGGCGGTATACTCTAATGGAGCTCATTTTTTTGATGAAGATGGAACAGAAAGTTATTTCACCGATCAAAGGGTAATAGACTCGGTGAAGTTTTCAAAAAAACTGTCAGATTTAAATCAGGGACAGAATGTAAGTCAGGATGAATTCGATGCAGGAAATGTTGCATTTATGCCCCTTTCATTTGCAGATTATAGAACCTATAAAACATATCCTTATAAGATAAAGAAATACACTACGTTCAAATGGGATTGTATTACGTTACCAGCCGGACCAGAAGGTGATAATGTATCAGAAGTAAATACACTTCTGATGGGAATCGGAAAGCAAAGCAAGCAAAAAAAGCTCGCATGGGAATTGCTCAAATTATTTACGTATAATGAGGAGAATCAATTAGATATCTTCCGTTACTCACAAGGTGCCTCTGTTCTTAAGAATGTTACCAACTCAAAGGAAGCAGAAATTATATTGAGTGAAGATACGGATGATCGAGAACGTGTTATTGATAATGCACTTTTGGATGTAGTAATTGAAAAAGGCACTATTGTTCCCAAATTTACGAAATATCATGAGACAATGATTTTAGCAGAAGGTGAAATCAATAAGATATTGAGCGATGATAAAAATGTAGAAAGTACATTAAAGATTATTCAAAGAAATGTAACTTCTCTGTTGAAACAATAAAAACATTACAATTGTCATGAAAATAAAGTTACAAACTTCACGTGTGAAAGTATTAAAAAATGGGTAAGATATGGATGTAAACAAAAACTAGCACACGGGGGCAAGAAAATATGAAAAGAAAAGTATTAAGCGCGTTGTTATGTGTCAGCATGGTAGCTACTTTATTAGTAGGATGTGGAAGCACAAAAACAGAAGAAAAGGCTGAAACAGCACAGCCAGAGAAAGCAGCAGAAGAAGTAGCAGAAGAAGCTACCGATGCAGCAAAAGAAGCAGTAGGAGAAAAAGAAAGCTATACATTTGGTTACACATGTATGGACGGAACAAATCCATTCTTCGTAATTCTTGAACAAACAATCAGGGATAAAGTAGAAGCAAACGGCGATACTCTAATTACAACAGATCCAGCAAACGATGTATCTTTACAGATTACACAAATCGAAGATATGATTTCTCAGGGAATTGATGCAATTTTCTTAAATCCTGCAGAAGCAGAAGGAATTCTTCCTGCACTTGATCAATTAAAAGAAGCAGGAATACCAATTATCAACTTCGATACAGAAGTAGCAGATTTATCTTATGTAGCATCTTATGCAGGATCAGATAACTATAATGCTGGTAAAGTATGTGGTGATGATTTAGTTGCAAAATGTCCAGATGGTGGAGATATCATCGTACTTGATTCCCCAACAATGAACTCAGTTGTTGATAGAACGAATGGTTTCTTGGATGCAATTGAAGGAAAAGGATTCAATATCGTTGCACAGCAGGATGCAAAAGGTAATCTTGAAGTATCTATGGGAATTGCAGAAGATTTATTACAGGCACATGGTGATGTAGTAGCAATCTTTGGTGGTAATGACCCAACAGCACTTGGTGCTTTAGCAGCAGCAAATGCAGCGGGAATTACAGATTGTAAAATCTATGGTGTTGATGGTTCTCCTGATATCAAGGCAGAATTAGCATCTGGCACATCATTAATTGAAGGAACTGGCGCACAGTCTCCAATCAACATTGCTAATACATCTGTAGATATTATGTACAAGTTATTATCTGGAGAAAAAGTAGATGAGAGATATCCAGTTGAAACATTCTTAATCACAGCAGATAATGTTGCAGATTACGGAACAGACGGATGGCAATAGAATGTGAAAAGTATTTCTATGAAATGGAAGAACCATTTCAAGAAACACTAAGTTTCACAGTGCGAAAAGTATTTCTAAAGAAGCGGAAATACCGGAATTGCTTATACCGATTTGAGTGGCAAGTATGAAAAACAGGAAGTGCTTTATTCAGTGAGAATTAGGATAAAGCACTTTCCTACTTTAGAAAGAAGCAGGTGATAATTTGAGCGAAAAAGTATTATTGCAGATGAAAAATATTCATAAAAAATTTCCTGGTGTATATGCTTTGAAAGATATTAATTTCGAATTACACGCTGGTGAGGTGCATGCACTATTAGGAGAGAATGGTGCAGGAAAATCAACACTGATTAAGGTCCTTGGAGGTATTTATTTAGCCGATCAGGGAGAAATAATAATTGATGGTGAAAAAGTTGAGATTCATGATGTGGTGTCAGCTCAGAAAAATGGAATTGCAATAATTCATCAAGAGTTGGTGCTGGTATCGCACATGACAGTGGCAGAAAATATATTCTTAGGGAGAGAACCAAAGGTAGCAGGATTTGTAAATCAAGAAAAGATGAGCCAGGAAGCACAAGCCTTATTAGATGATTATGATATGCATATTGATGCAGACACATTAATTAAGGATTTAACAATTGCACAACAGCAGATGGTTGAGATTGTTAAGGCAATTTCATTTAATTCTAAGATTTTAGTTATGGATGAGCCAACATCTTCCATAGCAGATAAAGAGGTTGCTTTTTTATTTAAGACTATGAAAACACTCACAGCCAAAGGGGTAGGAATTATTTATATATCTCATAAGATGAGTGAGCTGGAAGAAATATGTGACAGAGTTACGGTTATGCGTGACGGTACTTATGTTGGAACAGAGGTTGTAAAGAATACAACAAAAGATAAATTAATTGCAATGATGGTAGGACGAGAATTGGAGAATTACTATACAAGAGACTATCAGAATGCAACAGAAGTCATTTTGAAATGCGTTGATATTGCAGATGGTAAAATGGCACAGGGAGCTAGCTTTGAACTCAAAAAAGGTGAAATTGTAGGATTTGCTGGTTTGGTTGGAGCTGGACGAAGCGAAGTGATGAAATGTATCTTTGGGTTAACAAAAGACTATACAGGAAAGATTATTCTTAAGGGAAAAGAAGTTAAGATTACTTCACCGGTACAGGCTATGAAAGCAGGTATTGCCCTTGTTCCTGAGGATAGAAAATTCGAAGGTTTATATAAAGTACAAAGTGTTAGATATAATTCAACAATTGAAGTATTAGATCAATTTATAAAGGGTATTTTCGTGGACCAATCCAAGGAAGATGAGATCACACAGAAGTATATTGATATGATGAATACAAAGACACCAACTAGAGAACAAGTAATTGGTAATTTGTCTGGTGGAAACCAACAAAAAGTGATGATTGGCCGTTGGCTTGCAACAAATCCTAAAGTGTTGATATTGGATGAGCCGACAAGAGGCGTTGACGTAGGAGCAAAATCAGAGATTTATTCCATTATGAATGAACTTGTTAAAACTGGAATGTCTATTATTATGATTTCATCAGAGCTCCCAGAAATTATTAATATGAGTGACCGTGTTTATGTTATGGCAGACGGAAAAGTAAGAGGTTGTCTGAATCATGATGAAGTCACGCAGGAAAGCATCATGCAATTAGCAGCTATATAATGAGTGGAGGAGAAACGAAAATGACACAGACAAAAGCGGTTACAAAAAACACTTCATCTTCTAAGGCAGTAAAGAAGGTTAAGGCATATTTCAAAGATAATTTAGGTATTATTATTGCATTTCTGGTATTGTGTATTTTTTTATCAGTAAATCCGGCAACAAGCGGTTCTTTTTTTACAGCAAAAAACTTATTTAATGTATTAAGACAGATATCAACCAATCTTTATCTGGCATGTGGTATGACAATGGTAATTATTCTTGGTGGAATTGATTTATCGGTTGGTTCCATTATAGCATTATCAGGATGTATTGCAGCAGGATGCGTATCGCGTTATAATATGCCTATCGGGGTAGCAATCATAATCGGTATTCTTGTAGGCTTGATTGTGGGTATGTTCAATGGTCTTGTAATTTCTAAGACAACTATACCACCCTTCATTGTAACACTTGCAACGATGAATATTGCGAAGGGTCTAGCTTATGTATACACAGGTGGTTCACCAGTACGTGTAGTAACAAAAGAATGGCAGTTTGTTGGTGCTGGTTACATTGGACCAATTCCAACTCCAGTTGTAATATTAGTAGCTGTATTGATTGTCACAGCAATTTTTATGAATAAGACAAAGATAGGACGTCATATGTATGCAGTTGGTGGAAATCAACAGGCAGCACAGTTTTCAGGAATTAATGTTGCAAAGGTAAAATTCTTTGTACATGCATTTTCAGGTGTCATGGCAGGTATTGCAGGCATCGTGCTAGCCTCTCGTATGTATTCTGGTCAGCCTACGGCAGGTGATGGTGCAGAAATGGATGCCATTGCAGCAGTTGTAGTTGGTGGAACCAGTATGGCAGGTGGTAGTGGTAAAATTGGCGGTACCATCATAGGTGGTCTTATCATAGGTGTACTTAATAATGGATTGAACTTATTAAATGTCAATTCCTTCTGGCAATATGTAGTAAAAGGTGTTGTAATTCTTTTGGCAGTATTTATAGACTACATTAGAAACAAAAAATCAAAATAACATTGATAATTGCAGTATCTGGATGGTCTATCATAAATGATAGGCCATCTATTGATTTTTATAATAGAAAAATTGTAATTGTATAAAAGGTAATGGAATAAAAAATAGGAGGTAGGATATGTTAGTATCATTAACGAAAGTAATGGAAAATGCAGTGAAAGGAGGATATGCAGTCGGAGCTTTTAATGTATGTAATTTGGAATCAGCCATGGCTATCATCCAGGCAGCAGAGGAGACTGGAAAAGGGGTTATTTTAAACTATGCACAGGTGCATAGTCCACTAATTAAAATGGAACTGGTTGCCCCAATCATGCTTGATTTTGCAAAGAAAGCTACCGTACCAGTTTGTGTACATTTGGATCATGGTTCCTCTATTGAAACTTGTATTAAGGCAATCCAACTAGGATTCACCTCTGTTATGATTGATGCTTCTGGAAGCGATTATGAAGCAAATGTTGCAGAGACAGCAGAAGTAGTAAGATTAGCACATAGTGTAGGAGTAACGGTAGAAGCAGAGCTTGGACATATTTTCGCCTCAAATATTGGTGTGGGAGAAGGATCCCAAGACGCAGTAACAGCAGAAAATTGTGAGAATGTAGAGGATGTCTATACAGATCCTGACATGGCAAAGGATTTTGTTACAAGAACGGGTGTAGATGCATTGGCAATCGCATTTGGAACATCTCATGGTGTTTATACGAAAAAGCCCGTACTGGATTTAGATCGAATTACTGCCATTAAGAAAAATATTGATATTCCATTTGTTATGCATGGTGGTTCGGGACTTAGCAAAGAAGAATTCCAGACAGCAATACGTAATGGAGTACGTAAAATCAATTACTATACCTACATGACATTAGCAGGTGGCAAAGCAGTGAAGGAAGCTTTGGATAAAATGAAAACAGATGATAACATCTTTTTCCATGATATTCCACTGATTGCTATCGAAGCAATGAAGCAGGATGTAAAGAATGCAATTAACATTTTCAGTTTACAATAGGAGTAACCGATATGACAGGTAAGGGAATTACAGTAGCAGGGTCACTGATTGCAGACAATTACTATCTGATAGACAGTTACCCAGAACAGTCAAAGCTTACAAATATAAGAGCTACGGATAGAGCGGTTGGAGGAACAGGTAATCTGATTATTGATCTTGCAAAGTTAGACGCCAATATACCAATAAAAGTGAGTGCAATGATTGGCGCCGGCAGTAATGGAAGATTCATTAGAAAGATCCTTTCTGAGTATCCGAATATTCAACTGCAGAATGTGGTTGATGGTGGGGAGACACCAGTGACAATTGTAATGGATGCGATGGATAATCACCAGAGAACTTTTTTCTATCTGGCAGGTGCAAGTGATGAGTATGAGGAAAGCGTGATTGACTGGGAGCAGGTGGAGGCAGATATCTTCCATTTAGAATATATCCTTCTCATGAAGAAAATAGATGAGTCTGACGCAGAATATGGGACACATGGTGCGAGAATTTTGCATGATGCAAGAGAACGTGGCATGAAGACTTCTATTGACATGGTAACTGAGACAAGTGGGAGAGGAGGAGAAATTGTGAAGGCCGCCTTGAAATATACAGATTACTGTACGATTAATGAGATGGAAGCAGAGATGATTACAGGAATTAAAATCTTACATGATGGCAAAGTAAATGAAGAAAATGCACATCAAGCATTACAAGAACTGGTAAAATGTGGTGTGTCAAAATGGGCAATTATTCATTCACCATCCTGTGGATATGGAATTGATTGTGATAGTCAGACGATTGTAAAGGTGCCAAGCCTTCATTTGCCAGAAGGGTATATCAAAGGTTCTACTGGAGCTGGTGATGCTTACTGCAGTGGGATTCTATATGGAGCCTATCAGGATAAGTCGTTAGAAGAATCCATGATACTTGGAACATCATGTGCTGCATGCTCCTTATCAGAAACAAGTGGAACTGCAGGATTACGTTCCTATGAAAAAGTAATGGAATTGTACAGACAATATAAATAATATAATATATTAGCATGTGGATGGGAGAAAAAAATGAAACGATCAGAAATTAATGCAGCATTAAAGGAAATGGAAACAATGATTGCAAAATATAAGTTTGCACTGCCACCATTTTGCAATTATACACCAGAAGAATGGCAACAAAAAGGGTCTGAATATGATGAAATCAGAGATAACATGTTAGGATGGGATATTACTGATTTTGGATTGAATCGATTTGATCAGGTTGGATTTTCTTTGATTACACTTCGCAATGGAAATTTAAATAATAAAAAATATCCAAAGCCTTATGCAGAGAAATTGCTTTATTTGAAAGAAGGACAGACGGCTCCCATGCATTTCCATTGGGATAAGATGGAGGATATCATCAACCGCGGTGGTGGAAATGTACTGATTAGGGTATATCAGGCAGATGAAAAGGAAGGCTTATCACAAGAGCCAGTTACCGTACATTGTGATGGGGTAGAATCGGTTGTTCCGGCAGGCACTCAAATTCTGCTGCATCCTGGAGAATCTATAACTATTTATCCATATATGTATCATGATTTTGAATTAGAGCCTGGTACTGGTCCTGTACTGCTTGGAGAAGTATCAATGGTCAATGATGATAATACAGATAATCGTTTTTATCAGCCAATTGGCAGATTCCCTGAAATTGAAGAGGATGAAGCACCTTATCGATTATTATGTAATGAATATCCGAAAGCATGAATTTTGAAACCTTGAATTTTTTTTACAAAAGTGATAAGATGGGAAAAATAATTCTCGGAGATTACATAAGATGAATAAACAGAAAAAAAAGGAATTAAAAAAAGCTTTTTTGCAAGCATTTCCAGTGACGTTACCAGTGCTTACCGGATTTTTGGTTTTAGGGATGGCATACGGTGTTTTAATGCAGACCAAGGGATATTCTGTTACTTGGTCTGTTTTAATGAGCGCAATTGCATTTTGCGGTAGTATGCAGTTTGTCGCTATCACTTTGTTAACGGTAGCATTTAATCCTATCCAGGCTTTCATTATGAGTATTATGGTAAATGCAAGGCATTTATTCTATGGCATATCTATGCTAAATAAATATAAAGGACTTGGGAAAATAAAGGGGTTTTTGATCTATACTCTTTGTGATGAAACCTTTTCATTATCTTCTAGTGTGGAGCCACCGAAGGAAATTAATAGAAAGTACTTTTACTTTTTTATCTCTTTATTAGATTATCTTTATTGGATTTTGGGCACGTTTATTGGTGGAGTAGCTGGAAAGTTAATTGAGTTTAATACAAAGGGACTTGACTTTGTGTTAACCTCTCTTTTTGTGGTACTTTTTTTGGAGCAATGGAAAAAATCAACGAATCGGATGGCAGCAGTGATTGGCGTTTTGGCAAGTGTAATTTGCTTAAAGCTTTTTGGAAGTGGTCAATTAATTATTCCATCCATGATATTGATTTTCCTCTCTTTACTTGCAGGAAAGAAATATAATATAGTCTGAAAGAGGTAACTTATGTTTTTGACGCCGATACAAACAATCATTATGATTTTAGCAATTGCATTTGGAACGATGATTACAAGATTTATTCCGTTTTTATTATTTCCAGAAAAGAAACAGCCACCACAAATAATCCTGTATCTTGGACAAGTACTTCCACCAGCTATGATGGGACTTTTAGTTGTTTACTGTCTAAAGGATGTTTCTATTGAAAAAGTTCCTTATGGTCTACCAGAACTAATTTCTATTTTTGTGATTATTTTGGTGCACAAGTGGAAAAATAATGTTTTATTAAGTATTGGTGGCGGAACAGTTCTTTATATGTTTCTCATTCAGTTTGTATTCAAATAATTAATTTTTTCTTGTCAAATAAAGAAGAAAGAAATATAGTATAGGGGAAACTAATCACTTGTAGGAGGAAACAGAGATGAAAATGAAATTTGGTATTAAAGAAGTAGTAGCAACTGGAATTGGAACAGCATTATTCGTTGTACTAACCAATGTGCAGATTCCGTTGGGATTCTTACCTAATACTGCTTTACAGCCAAGGGTAGCATTACTTGCTTTCTTTGCAGCTGTATTTGGACCTATCGTAGGTGGAATAGTAGGACTTGTAGGACATGCACTTGGAGATGCTTTATTCTATGGTAGCGTTTGGTGGAGCTGGGTATTCCCAGATGCATTATTCGGTATCGTTCTCGGACTTTTTGCAGCAAAATATGCGATTAAGGACGGTGGATTTGATAAGAAGAATATCATTCATTTTAATGTGATTCAGGTAATTGCCAATATTATTGCATGGATTGTTGTAGCACCTGTACTCGATATTTTGATTTATGCAGAGCCAGCAAATAAAGTTTTTGCACAGGGAGTTGGAGCTTGTATCGGAAATGTGATCGTAGCCGGCATTCTTGGAACATTATTAGCAGTAGGCTATACAAAAATTGGTGGAAAATCTTCTAGCTTAACAAAAGAGGACTAGTACATAAAAATAAGAGAGAGAGATATGGAACCTATAATAGATTTTAAAAATTATACATTTAAATATCGCTCACAGATAGAGCCGACTCTCATAGATATCAATTTAGCTATCTATCCTGGAGAAAAAGTTCTGATCGTGGGACCATCCGGATCTGGAAAGTCAACGCTTGCCAACTGTATCAACGGGTTGGTCCCATTTTCTATGAAAGGCGATGTGACAGGAAGTTTAAAAATAAAAGGAAATGATCCCAAAGAATTAGGTATTTTTGGAATGTCAAAGCTTGTAGGCACTGTTTTGCAGGATACGGATGGACAGTTTATTGGTTTAACAGTTGCGGAGGATGTGGCGTTCGCCTTGGAAAATGATAGGGTGGAAAAGGAAGAAATGGAGAGAAGAGTGCTGGAAACGGCAAAATCTGTTGATATTGAAACTCTTTTACAGCATGCACCTTCCCAATTGTCAGGTGGACAAAAGCAAAGAGTATCCATGGCGGGGGTCATGATTGACAAAGTAGACATTCTTCTTTTTGATGAGCCGTTGGCAAATCTAGACCCAGCAACTGGAAAAAAAGCGATTGAACGTATTGATCAGATTCAAAAAGAAAACAATACTACAATTATCATTATTGAACATCGTTTGGAAGATGCTCTATATCGGGATGTTAATCGAATCGTTGTGATGGGTGAAGGCAGAATTGTAGCGGATATGACTCCAGATGAATTACTTTCGAAGGATATTTTACAAAAGCAGGGAATCAGAGAGCCACTTTATTTAGCAGCAATCCGACATGCTGGTTGTGATATTACAAAGGAAATGCATCCTCAACATATTGAGCAGATGAATGTGGAAAGTATAGCAGTAAGAATCAGAGAATGGATGAAAGAGATTAAGATTAAAGAAGAAAAAATTAGTGCTAAAGAGGTACTTTCTATAGAAAATCTTAATTTTTCCTATCAAGCGGGAGAGCCAGTTCTAAAGGATATTAAGATTTCAATTTGCCAAGGAGAAATGGTGAGTATTGTAGGAAAAAATGGAGCAGGAAAGTCTACACTATCCAATATTATTTGTGGATTTTTCCCTCAAAACAGTGGGAAGATATATTTAAATGGTAAGGATATTTCATCTTTATCGATAAAGGAAAGAGGAGAAAAAATTGGACTTGTTATGCAAAGTCCCAATCAGATGATATCAAAACCGATGATTTTTGATGAAGTGGCCTTAGGACTACAAGTTCGTGGCGTACCAGAAGAAGAGATAAAAGAACGTGTGTATGACACTTTGAAAATCTGCGGTTTGTATCCATTTAGAAACTGGCCGGTATCAGCACTTAGCTTTGGACAAAAGAAACGAGTAACGATTGCTTCCATTTTAGTAATGCGTCCAGAAATATTAATTTTAGACGAACCAACTGCGGGTCAGGATTACAGGCATTACACAGAAATTATGGAATTTCTGAAAAAAATTAATAAGGAACAGGGAATCACAATCCTTATGATTACTCATGATATGCATTTGATGCTTGAATATACAGATCGGGCAATTGTAATTGCAGATGGATACCTGATTGCAGATGATAAACCTTCCAATATTCTTACAAACTTAGGAATCGCGCGAAAAGCTTATTTAAAGGAAACATCTTTGTATGAGCTGGCAAAAAAATGCCAAATTGAGAATGAATCTCAATTTGTTCAGAGATTTATCCAATATGAAAGAGAGAGAAGATAATGTCAAGAATCCTTACGTATGAATCGAAAGATACTTGGATTGATAGGCTATGCGGCGTTTCAAAACTCCTATTTTTCCTTGCATGGTCAATGGTAAGTATGATTACCTATGATACAAGAGTATTAATCGTAATGTTAATCATTAGTTTTATTATTTTTAGATTGTCAAAAACCGATTGGAAACAGGTTGGTACCGTTTTTAAATTTATTTTAGTATTCTTAGCACTCAATTTGTTGGCTATATTTATTTTTTCGCCATATGAAGGTGTGAAAATTTATGGAAGCAGAACGGATTTATTGCATTTGTTTTGGTTCTATACAATTACAAAAGAACAGATTTTCTATGAACTAAATATTATGATTAAATATTTTACCGTGATTCCAGCGGTATTAATGTTTATTGTTACGACCAATCCAAGCGAATTTGCATCTTCATTAAATCGTATAGGGATAGGGTATAAAGCAGGATATTCCGTTTCTATTGCACTTCGTTACATTCCAGATGTTCAAAGTGATTTTGTGAAAATTAAACATGCGCAGGAGGCACGAGGGATTGAAATGTCCCCCAAAGCCCAATTTATGGAACGAATGAAGAGTATGGCAACCATTATCTTTCCTTTGATCTTTTCGAGTATGGACCGCATTGATACAGTCAGTAATGCGATGGAGCTAAGAGGATTCGGAAAGCATACAAAACGTACATGGTATTCAGGAAAGCCATTACAGGGAAATGATTATTTAACCATTCTATTTGTTGTTGTTTTTAGTATTGTATCACTGATTGTGACATTTGCAGATGGAAGCCGGTTTTACAATCCGTTTTAATTAACTATTGATTTGTAATCATGTTTTTTGCATGATTTTGCATGCTAAAGCATGCGGAGGGGTATATTATGGAAGAATTAGAAAAAAGCTTTAAAGAGAAATATCTGGATTTGGAAATTGAATTCGAAGAAATAGATCGATATATTAGTCGTTGGAATAATAGCGATACAGAGCAAACTCTTGCAAAGTACTTAGGACTTAATAGTGAGGAAGAAGATACCTGGATTGAGAATAGTGATGATGCCTTAAAAGAAATGCTTGATCAAAAATTCTGACAATTCAGGCAAAAAACGTCTATTTTCATGCTTTGCTAAATGAAAGGTTTGTGTTATACTGATGCATGGGCGAAATATATGGGATACTGCGCATTTTTTTGAAGTATTTTTATGATTCGCAATTAAAAAGTTTAACTAAAAATCAATATAAAATGGAGGACTGAAAGATGAGCAATCTCACAGCAAGCTCAGCGGGTAAAAGAATAGCATCTTTACTCGATGAAAACAGTTTCGTTGAAATTGGTGCAAAGGTTACAGCTAGAGCAACAAACTTCAACCTGGAACAAAAAGAAACTCCAGCAGACGGTGTTATCACTGGATACGGAGTAATCGACGGCAATCTTGTTTATGTGTACAGCCAGGATGCATCTGTATTAGGTGGTTCTGTTGGTGAAATGCATGCAAAGAAAATTGCAAACATTTATGACCTGGCAATTAAGACAGGCGCACCTGTAATCGGCATTATCGATTCCGCAGGATTAAGACTTCAGGAAGCAACTGATGCATTAAATGCATTTGGTGAAATCTATATGAAGCAGACAATGGCAAGTGGTGTAGTTCCACAGATTACAGCAGTATTTGGTAATTGTGGTGGTGGACTTGCTTTAATTCCAAGTTTAACTGATTTTACATTTATGGATGAGAAAAACGCGAAATTATTTGTTAACTCTCCAAATGCATTAGAAGGAAACTTTGAAGCAAAATGTGATACGGCAGCTGCAAAATTCCAGAGTGAAGAAGCAGGTATCGTAGATGTAGTGGCTGATGAAGCAACTATTTTTGAGAAGATTAGAACTTTAGTATCCTTACTTCCAGCAAACAATGAAGAGGGTGCATATGAAGATTGTACAGACGATTTAAATCGTGCATGTGCAGATCTTGCAAATTGTGTAGGAGATACTTCTATTGCATTATCTCAGATTTCTGATAATAATTTGTTCTTTGAAGTAAAAGAAAACTATGCAAAAGATATGGTAACAGGATTTATCAAATTAAATGGAACAACTGTTGGTGCAGTAGCTAACCGTACAGAAGTTTATAATGAAGAAGGAAAAGTAGCTGAGAAATTTGATGCAGTTCTTTCTGTTAAAGGTGCTACAAAAGCAGCTGAGTTTGTTAATTTCTGTGATGCTTTTGATATTCCTGTATTATCATTAACAAATGTTGCAGGATATGCAGCAACAAAATGTGCAGAAAAAGGTATTTCTGCTGCAACTGCTAAATTAACTTATGCATTTGCAAATGCGAATGTACCTAAAGTGAACGTTGTAATTGGAAAAGCTTATGGAAGTGCTTATGTAGCAATGAATTCAAAAGCCATTGGCGCAGATATGACTTTTGCTTGGCCAACAGCAGAAATAGGATCTATGGATGCAAAATTGGCAGCTAAAATTATGTATGAAGGTCAAGGCGCAGATGTAATTAATGAAAAAGCAGCTGAATATGCGAAACTTCAAACGTCAGCAGTATCAGCAGCTCAGAGAGGTTATGTGGATACTATTATTGATGCCGAGGATACAAGAAAATATGTAATCGGAGCATTTGAAATGTTATTCACAAAGAGAGAAGATCGTCCAAGCAAAAAACATGGTACGGTTTAGAAAGGGTGTACTTAATATGAGAAATCATTTAAAAAGATTATTACTAGTATTATGTATAATAACCTGTGCTTTTGGATTAACTGCATGTGGTAGTTCTTCTAATAAAAATGATTCACTCACCTATGATGAAAAAAGCGTTCAATCAATTTCAGACTTTGTAATAAATGGAGTACTGGTTACATTTACAGAGGAGCAGGTAAACAAGTTTTTAGAGCTTGATGCAGCTGATATTGAAAAAATGTTCTCCGAACAGATAGGTATTCAGGTGGACGGAGAAGGATTTAAGAGCGGTCTTGAGTCATGGAGATCAGCAAAAGCTGATTTAGGTGATTTTGGTCAGATAACAGGAACAACTGTAACAGCAAACAAAGATACCATAACGGTTAAAGTGGCTATTACAGGCAGTAAGAGAAATGCAACAGTTGAAATACTTTTAAACAGTAAGTATAAAGTGACATCTTGCACCACAAATGTAATCTATACTTTTGGTGAAATGATGGAAAAAGCTGCTTTAAATACGTTGTTAGGAATGGGCACTGTATTTATAGTTCTGATATTAATTAGTTTGATTATTTATTTATTCTCTTTCATGCCTAAGATAGAAGCAGCAATGAAAAAGAAAAAAGAGCAGACGAATACGGATGTTGTAGATCAGACAATCGCACAGATTATCGAAAAAGAAGAATTATCTGATGATAGTGAGCTTGTAGCTGTTATATCAGCAGCAATTGCAGCTTATGAAAGTGGGAATGGTGGAGCTTTAGATGGTTATGTTGTCAGAACGATTAGAAAACGTCGCTAATTCCAAGTAAAAATAGAGTACTAATAAAGAAAAACGGAAGGTCTGTGAACCAGACGGAAAGGTTGAAAAAAATGAAAAATTATACAATTACTGTAAATGGAAACGTATATGATGTAACTGTAGATGATGGCGTACAGGGAGCAACTCCTGTAGCAGCACCTAAAGCAGCACCTGTAGCAGCACCTAAAGCAGCTCCAGCAGCACCTGCAGCAGCACCTAAAGCAGCAGGAACAACAGGCGGAATTAAAATTGAAGCTGGTGCAGCAGGTAAAGTATTTAAACTAGAAGCAAAAGTTGGACAGGCAGTGAAAAAGGGAGAACCTGTAATCGTTATTGAAGCTATGAAAATGGAAATTCCAGTTGTTGCTCCTGAAGATGGTACAGTAGCAAGTATTGATGTAGCAGTTGGAGATGCCGTAGAAGCAGGCGCAGTCCTTGCAACATTAAACTAATAAAAGGCTACAGATTCTAATAAAACAGGAGGTCACAAAATGTCTTATATTATTAATACATTAGGAAATTTAATTGATCAGACCGCATTTATGAGTATGACAGTTGGCAACATAATTATGATTTTTGTTGCTCTTATTTTCCTATATTTAGCAATTGCTAAGGGATTTGAACCTCTGTTGTTAACGCCGATTGCATTTGGTATGTTGCTTGTAAATATTTATCCAGATATTATGGCAGAGGGTGGATTACTTCACTATTTCTACCTGTTGGATGAATGGGCAATTTTACCTTCCCTCATTTTTATGGGTGTTGGCGCAATGACAGACTTTGGTCCCTTAATTGCAAATCCTAAGAGCTTCCTTTTGGGAGCAGCAGCACAGTTTGGTATTTTCGTAGCATACTTTGGTGCAATTGCATTAGGCTTTAATGACAAAGCAGCAGCAGCAGTATCTATTATTGGTGGAGCGGATGGTCCAACGTCCATTTTCCTTGCAGGTAAATTAGGTCAAACAGCCCTATTAGGACCGATTGCCGTGGCGGCATATTCTTATATGTCACTGGTACCTATTATCCAGCCACCTATTATGAAATTATTAACAACGGAAAAAGAAAGAAAAATTAAGATGGGACAGCTCAGACCAGTATCAAAGCTGGAAAGAATTTTATTCCCTATTGTTGTTACCGTAGTTGTATGTTTGATTCTTCCTACCACAGCACCTCTTGTAGGTATGTTAATGCTTGGTAATTTATTTAGAGAATCTGGTGTTGTAAGACAGTTAACAGATACTGCATCAAATGCTTTGATGTATATCGTTGTAATTTTACTTGGTACATCGGTAGGTGCTACAACAAGTGCAGAAGCTTTCCTGAATATGGCTACTATCAAAATTGTAATATTAGGACTTCTTGCATTCTGTTTTGGTACAGCAGCAGGGGTACTATTTGGAAAATTGATGTGCGTGGTTACACATGGTGAAGTAAATCCTTTGATTGGTTCCGCGGGTGTATCCGCAGTTCCTATGGCAGCTCGTGTTAGCCAGAAGGTCGGAGCAGAAGCAGATCCTACAAACTTCTTACTCATGCATGCCATGGGACCTAATGTTGCCGGAGTTATTGGTACTGCGGTTGCAGCCGGAACATTTATGGCAATCTTTGGTGTAAAATAAAAGGTAAATAGAATAATAGGAGGAAATATAAATGTCAGAGATCGAAAAGAAACCGATTAAGATTACGGAAACCATTTTACGTGATGCGCATCAGTCTTTAATTGCTACAAGAATGCCTACCGAATTAATGCTTCCTATCTTAGATAAAATGGACAAAGTTGGATATCATTCAATTGAATGTTGGGGTGGAGCTACATTTGATGCATCTCTTCGTTTCTTAAAAGAAGATCCATGGGAAAGACTTAGATTATTGAAAAAAGGTCTTCCAAATACAAAATTACAGATGTTATTTAGAGGTCAGAATATCTTAGGATACCGTCCTTATGCAGATGATGTTGTAGATTATTTCGTACAGAAATCTGTTGCGAATGGAATTGATATCATCAGAATCTTTGACTGCTTAAATGATCTTCGTAACCTACAGGCAGCTGTAGATGCTACAAACAAAATAAAAAAACAAGAGGGCAAAGGTCATGCCCAGGTAGCTCTTTCCTACACATTAGGAGACGCTTACACAATGGAATACTGGATGACAATGGCTAAAAAAATTGAAGATATGGGTGCGGATTCTATCTGTATCAAAGATATGGCTGGTTTATTAGTACCTTACAAGGCAGATGAAATGATTCGTGCAATGAAGAGTGCTACCAAACTTCCTATTCAATTACATTCTCATTACACATCAGGTGTTGCTGGAATGACTTACATGAAGGCAATTGAAGCTGGTGTTGATGTAATTGACTGTGCAATGTCACCTCTTGCTATGGGAACATCACAGCCTGCAACAGAAGTTATGGTTGAAACTTTCAAAGGAACTCCTTTTGATACAGGTTATGATCAGACTTTACTTGCAGAAATCGCTGATTACTTCAGACCTTACAGAGATGAATGTCTTGCAAACGGACTATTAAATCCTAAGGTTATGGGTGTTGATATTAAGACTTTATTATATCAAGTTCCAGGTGGTATGCTTTCTAACATGGTTTCACAGTTAAAAGAGCAGAACGCAGAAGATAAATATTATGAAGTATTACAAGAAATCCCACGTGTTCGTAAAGACCTTGGTGAATGTCCACTTGTAACACCTTCTTCTCAAATCGTTGGTACACAGGCTGTATTTAACGTACTTATGGGAGAACGTTATAAGATGGCAACAAAAGAAACAAAAGCTGTTCTTCGTGGTGAATATGGCCAGACAGTAAAACCTATGAATCAGGAAGTTATTGATAAGGTTATCCCTGGTGAAACAAGAATTACATGTCGTCCAGCAGATTTAATTGAGAACGAACTTGATAAAATCGAAGCAGAAATGAAAGAATGGAAACAACAGGATGAAGACGTTTTATCTTACGCTTTATTCCCACAGGTTGCTACTGACTTCTTTAAATATCGTCAGGCACAGCAACAGAAAGTTGATGTGACAAAAGCAGATACAAAAAGTGGTGCTTATCCAGTGTAATTGAATAGTAAATGAATCAGGAGCAGTCGGTTTTGACTGCTCCTTTCTTGTGTCCTTGACAAAACAGACCATATGGTCTAATGTAAATGTAGACTATGTGGTCTATGGAGGTAATGATGAATATTATATTTTTATGTTTAGGTTCACGAGGAGATGTACAACCCTATGTGGCAATAGGAAAAACTGCTAGCGAGTCAGGGCATAATGTCACAATATGTACTGGAAAAACTTTTGAAAGTTTTGTGAAGCAGAATGGATTGGATTTTAATGAATGTAGCTTAGATTTAATGGCAATATTGCAAACGCAAGAAGGAAAGCAAGTGTTTGAAGAAGGTTTAAAACATCCCATAAAAGCAATGCAGTATGCGAAAAGAGTAATTAATCCTTTATATAGAAAAGCGATGAAAGAATTTTATGAAGCATGTCATAATAAAGACGTTATCGTATATCATCCGAAAGCATTTGGAGCAGTTGATATAGCAGAAAAATTAGGTATATTATGTATAGCAATGCCGCCAATACCAATTATATATCCAGTTTCTGAATTCCCCAATCTTGCCATAACGACTAGAAATCTCGGCGGATTTTTGAATAAACTGACATACAAGTTGGCCAACTTGGCAGCTGAAAGTAATAATATCAAGGATATTAATGAATTTAGAGAAAAAGAGCTTAAATTGAAAAAAAGGAAATCTGGTGAGTATATGATTAGTAGAAATGGTTATCCCATACCAATCATTTATCCAATTTCTCCAAGCTTATTTTTTGATAGGAAAGAATTTAAAGAAAAAGTATACTTATCAGGTTTTCCGATGATAGATGATAAGATTCCTCTTGATAAAGAAACAGAAGAATTTTTAAAGAATGGACAAAAGCCAATTATAGTGACTTTTTCGTCAATGCCATTGAATAATCCAGGGTCTTTTTTGAAGAAATTAATTGATTCTATATCAGCAAGTGGAGATAGAGGAATTATTATTACTGGAAATAGTGGAATTAATATGTATTCAAGTAACAATGTCCTTATAAAAGATTTTTTACCTCATGATGCAGTCTTTGGAAGATCAAAAGGGATTTTACATCACGGCGGAGTTGGAACAATGGCTGCAGCACTACGTAGTGGAATACCACAAGTTATTATGCCATTTAATGTAGACCAACCGTTTTGGGCAAAACGACTATTTGAGTTGGGATATTCACTAAGACCTTTAAAAGAAAGTGATTCTAAGGATGAGTTTGTAAGTAGATTTATAGAAATGAACAATGAGGATGTAATTCTTCAAGCTGAGAAAATTGCAGCAATTATAAAACAAGAAAAAGCTAACATAAAAGCAGTGAGCCATATAGAACGATTATTATGGGAATGGGACAAAAAGTAATGACTAAGAGAGAAACAATATTAAAGGTGGCATTAACAGAATTCAGTAGACATGACTTTGAAAATGCATCAGTTAATAAGATTATCAAGGATGCGAACACTAGTAAAGGCAATTTCTATCATTATTTTAGCAATAAGGAAGAATTATATATTGCATTGTTGAAAAAAGCTTGGCGAAAAAAAATGGAATTTATGAATTGTACTGATGAGAATGACATTTTTGAATTTTTGTATAAGCAAGTGCTGTCAGGAATCGAGTTTTCGAAAGAAAACCCGGAATATTATCAACTTAGCAGAAGGTTTGCAAAAGAAAAAAGTACAAATATATATAACCGTGTTTTATCAGAAATTGCAAGCGAATGCAATAATGAAAAATTAAATTATATAGCTGAAATGAAATATGATAGAACAACTATAAGTAATAAATTTCCAAAAGAGTTTGTAGATAAATTTGTAATATTCATATTAAATAATATAAATGAATTAATTGATGAAAACGATGATATATCAAAGATGGAAGAAAAGTTAGTTTTCATAATAAAAGTATTGAAAAATGGATTAGAACAAAAAAATATAGTAGACGAATAATCATTCTGTTGGTAATTCATCTATAAAGGTTGAGAAAAGATAACAGGTGTGATAATATATTATTTGGAAATAAATGATATATAAAACTATAATTCTAGGAGTAGAAATGTTACAACAATATAAAGTTTCTGAAATCAATCATATTAAAATAAATGGACGTACAACCGAATGTTTAGAACCGTTAACCTTGTTTTGGACAGCAAGTGGTTTTGAACTGAATGC
Organism: Lachnospiraceae bacterium; assembly: GCA_028694115.1. The sequence goes on along the minus strand of JAQUUB010000035.1, from coordinate 5,298 downwards.
AAGAGGAAGTGAACTATGGGTTGAAATTGAAGCTGGATTTGATCTTCATGAACCATGGTTTTCTGTTTTGATTAATGGAGCACACGTGACAAGGCAAATGGCATATCCAGGGAAACATTGGATTTGTCTTTTTCGCAATATGAACAAAGAGGAAGTAAAACATGTTCATTTTGTAAAAGATGTTCAGGCCATGAATGAGGATCCTGGTCATTATCTACAAGTCCTGAATTTTCGATTTGATGGTGTGTTTGAACCTATTGAAGAAAAGCCATATAAAATTGAATTTATTGGTGATAGCATTACCTCTGGCGAGGGAACTGTAGGCGCAAAAAAGGAAGTTGACTGGATTTCTATGTTCTTTAGTGGTGTGACAAATTATGCAGTATATACAGCAGAAAAACTGAATGCGGAGTTTCGCATTTATTCCCAGAGCGGATGGGGGCTGGTAAGTGGATGGAATAATGATCCCAAGTGGGTACTTCCACCCTACTATGAAAAGGTATGTGGATTTTTGAAGGGTGAACATAATAGAAGGCTGGGTGCTTTTGAAGATTATGATTTTACAAAATGGCAGCCAGATATTATCGTAGTTAATTTGGGAACGAATGATGCAAGTGCATTTGTTGAACCAGAATTTATAGATGAAGTAAATGGTGACTGTTTCAAGCAACATTTAAATTTGAATGGTTCGTTTAAAAAGGAAGATAGAGAACGATTAGAACAAACAGTGATTGCATTTTTATATAAGCTAAGAAAGTATCATAAAAATGCAAGGATTGTCTGGGTATATGGAATGCTGGGATATTTACTTACCAAACCAATTGTACATGCAATTGATGAATATCAACAGCAATCAGGGGATAATAATGTCGAGTTTCTTCAGTTACCAGCTACAAATAAAGAAACAGTGGGATCAAGAGAACATCCGGGAGTCCCAAGCCATAAGATAGCATCTGATATTTTATTTGATTTTTGTAAAGACTATTTATATACGCTGGAAAGACGCTAAAAATTTCAAAGGAAAGATAAGCAAGTTTGCAATTTAATTAAGATAAAAGGATAGTGTGAAAGAATGAAGAGTAACATAATAAATAACAAGTGGTTTTATGAGCGAGAAGTCCAATATTACGAAACAGATCAAATGAAAATTGTGCACCATTCAAACTATATCAGGTGGTTTGAAGAGGCTCGTTTATCCTATATGAAAGATATCTTAATTCCATATGAAGAGCTTGAAGAAAAAGGAATTTTCATTCCAGTATTAACGGCATTTGCAGAATATAGAAAGGTATTTCGATATGGGGATGCTTTCCGAATCAAACTATCAATCGTAAAGTTTAATGGATTAAAAATGACGATAAAGTATGAAGTGTACGATAAAATAACAGGCGATATTAATACAACGGGAGAAACCTCTCATTGTTTTTTGAATAGAAAATGGAAACCATTTAATTTTAAAAAGGAATTTCCAGAAGTATATGATAAGTTTTTAAAAGAAATAAATAATAACATATGATAGTGTGAAAAGAATTTCTAAAGAAGCGAAATAACTGCTTCTAAGAAATACTATGTTTCACACCAGAAACGAACGCAGAAATGGGGAAAAAATGGCAAGAAAAGAAACAGTTACAAAAGAAATGATAAAAGAAGGAGCGTTTTTACTAGCAAAGGAAAAGGGTTTTGCTATGGTGACCGCCAGAAAACTTGCAGAAAAGATAGGATGTTCCACACAGCCCATTTTTCGTATTTATAATAATATGAGTGAATTAGAAATAGAATTATTTGATCAGACAGCTGATTATTTCAGTGATTATTATTTACAATATCCCCATAATAGTGAGACACCATTTCTTGATCTTGGTATGGCATATATCAAATTTGCAAGGGATGAAAAGTTCCTGTTTGAAATCTTATTTTTAAATGAAAATAAAAAGGGGATTCGTACGTATGATTTGGTAAATGGCGGAAATCATGGATTTATTAGAAATGAACTTAAAAAGATTTCGGATATCAGTCAGGATGAAGCAGGCATGTTGTTTTCGAAAATATGGATATTTATCCACGGTATGGCATGTATGGCATTAAGCAATGATTTTGATTTAACAGAAAATGAAACAAAAGAAATGTTAATAGAAACGTATCAGGCCTTTGTAAGAAAATAATAGCAGAGGGGAAAAAGGATGGAATAACATGGGCAATGATTTGATTTCTAAAATGAATGAAAAATACTCGGATATGAGCAAAGGACAGAAAGCATTAGTTACTTACATTTCTGACAATTATGACCATGCAGCATTTCTAACTGCTGCAAAACTTGGAAAAGAGGTTGGGGTAAGTGAATCTACGGTTGTAAGATTTGCCACTCTTTTAGGATATGAAGGATATCCAGAATTTCAAAAATCATTAGAAGAAATTGTAAAAGGAAAATTGACGTCTATGCAGAAAATGGGTGCTAAGTATGGGAAAAGCAGTCAATCCGAAATACTGACCTCTGTTTTAAGGGCTGATATAGAAAAAATTGGGGATACCTTGGAAACACTTGATGCAATTGCATTTGAGTCAGCAGTTGATACCATCATTGATGCCAGAAATATTTATGTAATTGGTATTAGAAGCTGTGCACCACTTGCTAATTTTCTTAGCTTTTATCTCAATATTATGTTTGGAAATGTACGTTTGGTACAAACGACAAGCATCAGTGAGATTTTTGAACAAATGATTCGTATTAATGAAGAAGATGTCGTGATAGGTATTAGCTTTCCCAGATATTCTATGCGTACCTTAAAAGCAATGGAATTTGCAAACAATCGAAATTCAAAGGTAATCACGGTTACGGATAGTGTACATTCTCCTATGAATTTATATTCCTCCTGTAACCTTTTGGCCAGAAGTGACAGTGTTTCGATTGTCGATTCCCTTGTTGCACCATTAAGCGTAATCAATGCTTTAGTAGTAGCTCTTTGTATGAAGCGTCAGGACCAGGTAGTTGATAACCTGGAAACGTTAGAAAAAATCTGGCAGGACTATCAAGTAGATGGAAGTGATGAAATCAATTTTCTTGATGAGGATGCTATTCGTAATTATCCAAATACAATATAAGAAGAAAGTGTGAGAAGATATACTAACGCATGAAAGAACCATGCGAAGTATATCTAAGTCTCACACGGAAGAACGCGGAGCGTTCTTCTCATTAATTATTTGTGCCGCTTGTAGCGGCAGGTGGGAGTAAATGTGAAACAAAAACACGTACTTATCGTAGGCGGTGGGGCCGCAGGAATGCTTTGTGGTATTTTTGCAGCAAGAGATGGGGCCAAGGTCACGATTTATGAAAAAAACGAAAAACTTGGAAAGAAACTCTTTATCACAGGAAAAGGCAGATGCAATATTACGAATGCATGTGAAATAGAGGACTTATTTACAAACGTTGTAACGAATAGCAAATTTTTATATAGTGCATTTTATGGTTTTGATAATCAGGCAGTGATAAAGTTTTTTGAAGAATTAGGTCTTAATCTTAAGGTGGAACGTGGAAATCGTGTATTCCCACAAAGTGATCATTCCTATGATGTAATTGCTGCTTTAGAGAGAGAATTGAGAAAGTGGAAGGTTACTGTCTGCCTGAATACACCTGTCTTAGAATTAATAACAAGAGAAGGCTGTGTGGCTGGTGTGAAACTAAAGGAAAAAGAAGTATTGGCAGATGCAGTGGTGGTAGCAACCGGAGGATTCTCCTATGCCACAACAGGATCTACAGGGGATGGATATGAATTTGCAAAAGCAACAGGAAATCATGTAACAGAATTATATCCAGCACTCGTGCCCCTGGTAATTCAAGAGGAATTTGTAAAGGAATTACAAGGTCTTTCACTTAAAAATGTGACAGCTACCATAACAGATGGAAAAAGACAGATTTATCAGGAATTCGGTGAAATGCTTTTCACACATTATGGAGTGAGTGGCCCCCTGATATTAAGTGCTTCCAGCTATATTGGTAAAAAAATAAAGAATCATAACTTACTTTTATCGATTGATTTCAAACCAGCACTTACGACGGAACAGCTTGATCGAAGAGTTGTTCGCGATTTTGAGGCAGGAATCAACAAGTCGTTTAAAAATGTAATCACTGGTTTGTTTCCAGCAAAATTAATTCCAGTTATGATTGCTCGCTCAGGAATCAATCCAGAAAAAAAGGTACATGATATCACGAAAGAGGAAAGAAAACAATTTGTTGACCTAATCAAAAATTTCACAATGACAATTACTGCATTAAGAGGATTTCAAGAAGCAATTATTACAAAAGGTGGCATTGATGTAAAGGATATTAATCCATCTACCATGGAATCAAAACAATGTAAGAATCTTTATTTTATAGGTGAGGTTCTGGATTTAGATGCGCTGACAGGAGGATTCAATCTCCAGATTGCATGGTCAACAGCTGTATTAGCGGCCAGAAATTTCACAGCGTGAAGAGCAATTCTAAAGTAGAAAAATGAAAGGGATTTTGGAGGAAAAAGGAATGAGTTATAGTATCGCAATTGATGGACCAGCAGGAGCAGGGAAAAGTACAATTGCAAAGAAAGTTGCAAAAGAGAAGCAATTTATCTATGTGGATACAGGAGCGATGTATCGTGCTATGGCACTTTATTTAATACGAAAAGGGATTAAAAAAGAAGATACCGATAAAATAAGTGCTACCTGTAGAGATGCTAAAATCAGTATTGCTTATGAAAATGGAGAGCAAATCGTTTTATTGGGTGATGAAAATGTAAACGGCTATATCCGCACAGAAGAAGTTGGTAATATGGCTTCCATAAGCTCTGCAAATGCAGATGTTCGTGTGAAACTCGTTGAGTTACAGCAGGAATTAGCACGTCAGAATGATGTTGTAATGGATGGAAGAGATATCGGTACAAAGGTATTGCCAAATGCAAATATAAAAATATATCTGACGGCATCCTCGAAATGTCGTGCAAAAAGAAGATTTGATGAGCTTACTGCAAAAGGGGAAGTATGTGATTTAGATGAAATAGAAAAGGATATCATAAAAAGAGATGAAAGAGATATGACAAGAGAAAATTCACCGTTGGTACAGGCGGAAGATGCAATCCTAGTGGATTCTTCTACTATGACAATTGAAGAAGTAGTAGCAAGCATCCTTGAATTGACAAAATAAGTGTAAAGTGTGAAATAAGAAAGTAGATTTTGGGCACAAGTATTTAAGGTGCGAGTTTATCCCACCAAAAAAAGAGTATGGTCGAAAATGTCAGCTTGTACAGTATTGTTTTTGTAAAAGCTGTA
>JAQUUB010000151.1 GCA_028694115.1 Lachnospiraceae bacterium | reverse complement strand
TTATGAAGAAATCAAACGCCTACGAAAAGAGCTTGCAGAGGCACAAAAGGAAAATGCCTTCTTAAAAAAAGCGGCGGCGTTCTTTGCGAAGGAAATCGATTAGCTCAGTACCAGTTCATCCAGAAAAGCAATAAGGAATTCGGCTTGAGATGGCTTCTTAGAAGATTCAACATTTATCCGAATGCTTACTACAATTACATAAAAAACAGGAAATATCAATATCACGAAGACAAAGCAAGGGTAGAGCGAAAAATCGTTGAAATTTATCATAAAAATGATGGTGTCCCTGGCTATCGAATGATGCATGATTATTTTGAACAGTGTAATATTAATTATTCTTGCATAACTGTTTACAAATATATGAAAGAACTGTGCCTACGTTCCGTTGTTCGTAGAAGGAAACCTGATTATGTAAAAGGCACTGTCCACAAAGCGTTTCCAAACCTTTTGAACCAGAACTTTAAAGTAGATGCTCCAAATAAAATATGGTGTACAGATGTTACGTATCTTCCTCAAAAAGATGGAACAATGCGCTATAACTGTACAATAATTGATTTATATGATCGTTCCGTAGTGGCGACACTAAATGGCAATCATATCACCACCGAACTGGCGATAACTACGCTTACAATCGCATTAAAAAGACATAAGCCAGAAAAAGGTATCATTTTTCACAGCGACCAAGGAAGCCGGTTTACATCAAGGGATTTCAATAATTTTTGCGAGAAAAATCGTTTGCAGCAAAGCATGAGCCGTGCAGGTTGTCCATATGATAATGCGCCAATGGAGCGTTTTTATAATACACTTAAAAATGAATATTTTAACCTATATTCCTTTCATTCGCCAGATGAACTGGATCGAGGAATTTATGAAATACCTGTAGTATGCTGGTAAGGGGAGAACCAAATCGGTTCTCCCCTTCAGAAACTATTCCTATATTTTATATCAGATTTTTTAGTTTCACAAAAATTCAACTCTCTCAATCATTCTCCTAAAATTCTATCAACTTCTTCCAAATTTAATACCTTTAAGTGCGCAAGTGTATTTCTAGCTTTCTTAAACTGATACAGTTTATTATTTTGTATTTCTTCAACAGTAAATAAATCTTTAACTACCATATAGTGTAACGTACCAATTTCAACTTCCTCTGGTTCCGTAAACTCTTCTCCATTAGAATTTTTAATCGGTAACTGCTTATTAATATCTAAACGGTATTTTGCTATAAATTCGCCACGATAATCTTCAATAACGGGAAATATGGTCTTGATTTGTGTTTTCCAGATTAGCTTGTTAATAATAATTTCATCATCAAGAACAAATTCAAAATTACTGCCATTACTTCGAAATTCTTTTAACTTCAAATCAGAAATCACACACAACGGATTCAATAAAAACTGCTTTCCACGCTTAATGCAATGTGCACATAATTCAATATCATCTCCACATATGTTTGATACCAACTCAGCTAGATAGTTTTTCAAATGTATCTTTATGGACATACCAGAAACTGCCAATGCACAAAAAGTATATGTATCAAAGAAATTCATCTGCTTATCATAGACAATTTTTTTTATACCTCTTTTTGTTTTCCGCATCAAAGTCTCATTGTTTGTTTCCAAGATAAAAACTGCAGGCGAAACATCTTTTCGCATATTTTTATGATAATCTGATAAAAAATCTACCCACCCATCAAATAAATTTTCAGGGATATTTTGAACCCATACATATCTATCATTCAGTACAATATCATCGCTTTCAGCAAGAAAACGTGCATATGTCTTAGTTGGGCGATATTGAACTCGTTTTTCTTCTTTGCAGTATTTGTGAAGGAGAAACTCACCAACATTCTCTTTAGGCGAATTAATAAAATCAAAAGAATTTTTTGAATTCTGTTTTGAAATTTTCGTTTCAATAGTATCATATAATTTTTGACACCACGGCACATAATCCGGCAATACAAGCACTATACTCTTTTCAGACAAAACCGTATCAACAACCATATTTATAAAGACATTGGCATTGGTTATTTTTTCCCACCATAGCTTATCCATTTTTATTCCCCCATATAGTTCATGATATCTTCCTCTATCTGATTTTTAGTTCCCATCATTTGAAAAAAGCTGTATCTTGTGAACAAGTACCTGTCATTCATCGTAACCCGGAGCACGTTCAATTCTTTCATTTCTTCCATAAGCGCAGCTAATTTATCTATAGATAAATGGTGGATTTTAGCAACATCAAATTCTCTGGCGGCTTCAATAATGTCCCCAGAAGAATAACCGTTTTTATCGTTGTCAATATAATATAAATATGCTGTTAATAATGCAATAACATAATAATAATCATCCTCGTCAACTTTTAACGTTATCATAAATTTTTCGCGAATATCCTGTTGGAAGCCAGCTTCTGAAAGAACCTTCTTTATGTGTTTTTCCTGAACATCATATGGCGGAGTATCTTTTTCATTATAGCCTGCATAATCACCCTTTTTCATTGCTTCTAACAATTTAGCGCAATACATTTGAAGTAACCCAGGGAAGTAATTAGTTGTTGCTAAAATCATTGAAACAAGCGCATCTTTTTCCTTCGTGAAACGCAATCCAAGATAAAACAACGGAATTTCCAACAATTCTCTTGCTTCCATAACATTAAATGGTTTAACAGTAATGGATGACAAATGTGTAAGAACACTATTGTTTCCAAGCGCAATATTTCGTTTGAAACGAACAATATTTCTCAACCCTGCAACTACAAACTTAAATCTTCCCTGACCAATACTTTGAATATCCTTCAAAGCATCAAAAGGATGAAAGTCCACCTTTTCACAGCTTTCAATAAATACATCTGCCTCATCCATCAGTAACAGAAGATATGGAATCTTTTGTTCTTTAGCAGAAATCAAGCGTTTCTTGATCTCACGCGCTAATTCATCCCAATCATCTGAATCAACATTATGAGTAAACACATGTTCATCAGTTAAAGCTTGTGCAACCTTACGCGCAGCCTTTTTGTAATCCAGCCCCTTTATATCAACCAGTACTGCTCTATCGCCATTTTCATCAAAGTTAATATCTGTCTTAGCCATACGCAGTAAAGCAGACTTACCAAGCTGTCTGCCCCCATATACAATATTAACCCCTAATGGCGCCTCAATTTTATTGAGTTCGTCCTTTCGTCCAATAAAAATTTCTGGTGGCATAACATCCGCTGATTTAACAACATATGGTTGATAATAGGAAAATGGCATAATTATAGACATTAACATTTGATTTATTGATGTCACCTCGTAATTATTAATCAAATACATCAATACAACCCTGTCTACCACTCCAAAAATTTTATCTGGAATTTCCGCTTTAATTTTCCGTGCTAAGCGGTGTCTTTCACTAAGTGACAATACAAAATCAAGAAAAATTAATGTGTGCTTTGCATTGCCAATCTCTTTGAATGTGGCTAAGAGAGTATCTGCGTCATACTTTCCGTATAGGCAAACAACGCGGAACCCATCTTCAACTGCTCTTGAACCAAAAGCTGCTATTGGGTGTTTATAGTTATTTCTTCGACCATTCTCTGGTTTCTTCAAGAAAACATTATAGGTTTCAATTTTTTCAGCGATTCTGTTTTGCTCTTGAATTTTTCCGACAGCAAATCCCAGAGTAAAAAGGAGATTTTCAAGTTTCTGCACGCCAAGCCGGCCACCATTAGAAAGCCAGTACTCAACTAAACGAGTACCACCTTTGATGTCTTTTTTTGCTTTTGACTTGGCATCAACCAATCGACTTAGCATCTGTCCAGTATCATGTATTCTTTTTGAATTATAGTCATGACTATCCATAAATTTCTGTAAATAATCATTTTGGAGTAAATCTATTTCGGATTCCACTTCATCATTTACTAAACGGTTAATCAAGTCCTCCGCAACAGTATAATTCTGTTGCTCTATCATATTTTTAATTTTTGTAATACATTGCTTGCTACGTTCATTATCTAATAAATTTTGATAGATACTGCAATAGCTTTCTAATTCCTCCCTGATTGTTTCCGCTCTGCCTTTAGCCTCTTTTTTGATTTTGTCATCGAATGCTTTAAGAATTCTATAAAAGAAACCAAAATTACCGCTTTCGCTACATCGCGCAAACCACGCATTAACGCTTTGAAGAATTATATCCTTCTTATCTTCAAGAGCGTTTTCTATCTGTCCATAACTCTGTGCCAACTCAAGATTTTCAATGAATTCATCTTTTCTTAATTCAGCACGTTTTTTAGCACCTTTTATTGATTCCTCAATTGACAACTGAAGAATATCCAACTCGGATTCATCTATTCCCTTACTTTTTATATACTTTAGAAGAAGCTGGGCGGTTCCATAATCATCGTCGCTATCAAAAATTTGTTGAATACGCTCAATTTCTTCAATTTCTGGTTCTTGTGAATGAGTAAAAATTCGTTCTAAAGGAAAAAATTCTGGTAATTCATTTACTCTTTCAACAATATTAGGAAGATATTCATCATTCAGAAGCACTTTTGTGTTTCTTAAGAAACCAATATAGAAATATTTACTTTCAGCTTCTGTATACTCACCAGTAAGTCTTTTCTTTAATTCTAAAATTGTAAACAACAGTACTTTCCTGCCAACAATTTCTTCTTTAAGACGTTTTTTTTCCGACCCATCTTGAAGCGTATCGATAATGGAATCCATATTGCCAAGCAGAACATCTCTAACTTTTTTGTAACTTGCAAAGCTTCTGTCATCCTCATCAATTTCAGAACTTTTCATCAGAACTGTCCATTCACATAGTACCTTCACAACTTTCTGAACTCGCTTAAACAAATTCATTCGAAAACTCCCCATTAAGTCTGAAGTTTTCCGAACAACCATCATTTGTTGACCTGCCTTTGCCCAATAACTGTCAATAAATGCATTAATCTTATCGTCATCAATATTAACTTGATCAATAAGCGTCTCTGTTTTTATGAACATACTCTGAAGAAATTCCTTCATTAAATCCAAAAATCCATTGTCATTATCAACAACAACTTTTAAATATGCGGCAAGATCTCCTTCTTTCGCAAAAATAAGTTTTTGCGTTTCAATAAAACGCTTATGGGAACCACGCTCTACAATCTGTCCTAAAACATATGCATCATATTGTCCCTTTGCCTCATTTCTAGTCGAGATTAATTTTTCGTCCCAATTAACTTTATCCTTTGCGCGATAATCAGCATATTTATCTATACCACTATGCACCTTATTCTTAAACTCGAAAAGATCATATGCAATTTTATTAAGACTCGTATATCTAGCCAACACAGCACTTCCTTTAGTCATTGACTGCAACTGCTGCATACTATAATCATACCCGATATGATCCATAAAATAATTTCGTACTAATGCCGCTGCCAAAAAATAATCATTTAAAACTGAACTTTCATCAAAATACAATCCCATGAGTGCATCTGATGAATAGCTACACTTTTCCAATGGATCATTTACTGCATATGCCAGCTTTCTATAAATAGGTAAAATCTGTGCATCGCAAACAGCAGCCGCCTTTAAATAAGCTGTTGCACAATACAACTTATCTTCACAAATCATATTTTGAAAATCATCAACAATTTCCTGTTTTGGTTTTAAGAGTTCCACGCACTGCTTAATTGCTTCAGCATTATCAACTGGTTTGACACCAATATGATGATTTTCTTCCTTTAACATTGACTCAGGTATCTTCTGTAATAACGTTTCTTCCTTTTCTAATCTAACAATTTCATCTACTGGCACATTACTATTTTGCTTTTCTTTATCCCCATCATCACGGATTACATTGTGTTCAGACACTACAAGTTCATCCTCGGAACTTTTATCATTCATTACCAGTGTAGCATCTTCTACTATTTCCAACTGATTGTTTTTGTCAGAAATAACTTCCTGTGTGTGATCATCCATTTCATACCATATGTCTTCATTTAAAACATAGCAACCCAAATTCTCGCATCTCAGCTTTTTCGCTAAGATAGCCTTGAGATTTTGTGAATGTTCAGAATTATAGCCCAGTACATATCTACGTGAACTCTCTACATCCTCCATGCCTTCAATAAAAGCTCCAATTTCTTCAAGAAATTTCTCGCATGCCATGATATCATGATTAAGAATTGTGGTGTACACATACTCTGAAGCATCCTTATCACATACGCATAAAATCATTGTTTTGTCAAAAATTATTTCTTTACAGGAAAATTTTATAGTATCTAAAGATTCTACTGCATGGACTAACGCCTTAGCTCTCACTAAATATAATATTGCACTATCAATTCCATCAAATAATATCTCTTTTTTTGTTTTTGGTGAACTAAGCTGCAAATAAGAAGCCGAATCCTTTGTGGAAAATGCCTTTAAGCCTCTCGCTGTCAAACAAAATAAAGCATTCGTGCCATCAATAATGTATTCCTTCAAATATCCCTTGTTAATTAAATACTTACTCTCTCTTTCAATAAGCGCCTTATCATATGGGATATCTAATTGCAGAATCTTACATGTTACACATTCAAATTTAAAAACACATCTTAGAATTGCAACTCTAATAGCATTAAGCGAACCATTAATGTCGCTTTTAAACAGTTTTACTCCAAAAGTCTTGTATGCCTTTTGGGAATCAGACTCTGTGATGAAGTGTTCATTTTCAATCAATCGATGAATTTTATGCTCATATGCATTTCCTTCCGGCGTCTCATCACCAGTATTTTCTTGTTTCTCAGCAGGCTGCTCTTCGTTAGTATACTCTTCCGCTGTGTTGTCCTTTTTATAATCAGAAATATGTAGTTCTTCTTCAGCAATAATCTGTTCATGAGCTTCTTTACATGTTATTGAGTTTTCTTCCATAAAAAGACTCTTCTGCATAACTTCAACCACTAATCTTGCATCAAAATGCGGTTTTAGTTTCTGAATATAGTCCAACAATTTTTCTGGATCTGATTCTTTAAAAGCATTGACAAAATCTAGATACTTATTGTATTTTTCCTTACATTCTTTTTCAGAAAGTTTAAAAATTTCATCCATACTTAGTTCATGTTTCAAATCTTTTAGCTCAGACTCACACACTGCCTGTGCTGAATGCAAGCTAAAAAATACTTCAATTGCACTTTTGTATTTCTGATTTGCAAACAATGTTTTTGCTTTATCTTGCACCTCAGTAATTACCTTTATCACGCTATCCGGGAATTCTTTGGATTCCATAAAACCAAGATAATTTTCTTTACATTCTTTCTGCATTTGATTAATCATTTTCAAATGAGTAATTGCATCTTGAATGTTCGACTCAGATATGAAATCATCATTATCAATGCATGCTAAAATATTTTTAATTCTTGTTTCAACTTGTACGGTTTCTTTTTTTAACCCTTCAATTATCCGCTGTATTTTTATCAAAACTTCAATTCTATTCATATAATATAAACAGCTCCCTTAAAATAATACAATTTATAACACTTATAGTATATAATACCAAAAAAAGCAACAAATTACCAATAATTTTTCAAAAAATAGCAAAAAATCGATATTTTTTAAATCAGATTGAACTTCTTGCCGGTGGTTTACGCTGCGCCCCTATAAGGGCTTTTACTTGCCACGCCCGTAGGCGCACGAAAATCTCCAAGCGCACTACTATCTCCTGCTTGCCGTCCTCAGCGGCTTCATTATTTGCTTCTCATTACTTGCATACCGGTAACCAGGTCAATATTGGATCTATATTATAAAAGCGGACACGAAAAGTAATTATCCCTTATAATTAAGTAGACACAAAAAGGAGGTATCTACTCATGTCCACAAATGAAACTGGAAATCGGTACGATGAGGACTTTAAACGTACCCTCGTTAACCTTTATCAATCCGGCGGCAAAGCCCAGTCCACACTTTGTAAAGAATACGGAGTATCACTTACAGCTCTTACACGCTGGATCAAACAATATTCAACCGTTAAAACGGATGATGGTGAAGTTCTTACTGCCAAACAGGTTAAGGATCTTCAAAAACGTAATGCCCAACTTGAAGAAGAACTCTTAATACTAAAAAAAGCGATTGCCATCTTCACGCCACACTCAAGCAACGACTAGAAGCTGTTCATAAGCTATGTTTTTAGCATAATATCAAAATCCTATGCAAGGTATTAGGTGTTAGCAGAAGTACCTATTACAAGCACTACAATTCAAAACCAGCTGAACGCACCAAGGAAAATCAGGATATTGCAAAAGCAATTCTTCAGATTTATGCAGATTATAATAAGCGCCTCGGTGCTTACAAGATTACATATGCTCTTCAGCGTGATTATGGCATTCATATC
>JAQUUB010000003.1:101893-135415 GCA_028694115.1 Lachnospiraceae bacterium | reverse complement strand
ATGCACTTTATATCATTCATAAGTATTTAGAGATTAAATCCGGAAAAAGACCTACAACACCAATTACATTTATTTTCGGGGCAAAAGCTGCACCGGCTTATGTCATTGCACAAGATATTATTCATCTATTACTTGTATTATCAGAAATTATTAATCATGATAAAGATGTCAATCCATACATGAAAGTAGTTATGGTTGAAAATTATAATGTTAGCTATGCAGAAAAATTAATACCTGCTTGCGATGTATCGGAACAAATCTCATTATCATCGAAAGAGGCATCAGGAACAGGTAATATGAAATTTATGTTGAATGGTGCAGTTACACTTGGTACGAGTGATGGAGCTAATGTTGAAATTCATGAATTGGTCGGAGATGATAATATTTATATCTTTGGAAAGGATAGCGATACTGTAATCAAACATTATGAAGAGGCTGATTATGTTTCAAAAGATTATTATGAGAAAAACAAGGCAATAAAGGAAGCGGTAGATTTCATTATCGGTGAAGAAGCTATGAAAGTCGGTCACAAAGAAAACCTTGAAAGATTATATAAGGAATTGATAAACAAAGACTGGTTTATGACACTTCTTGATTTGGAGGATTATATTACAACAAAAGACAGAATGTTTTCCGATTATGAGGATCAACAGAAATGGAAGAAAATGATGCTTGTAAATATCGCAAAAGCTGGTTTCTTCTCATCAGACCGTACCATTGCAGAGTATAATAGAGATATTTGGAAATTGAAATAGGAATTAAGACTTATGAAAGACTCACAAATTTTTGTGGGTCTTTTTCAATAATGTTTTTCATATTTTAAAACTTATTTTCATATAGATATTCATACGATAATTATTATATAAAATTATAAAATACTTTCATGAATTTGTTAAAAAAGTACAAAAATCATGCTTTATATTTGAGTAACCTATACAAAAAACAAATAAAAACACAATGACTATTGCATTTTATAAGTCAATGTGCTAGTATTAAATCAAGGAATTGGTAACGTTACCGATAACGATACCGAAAACGTTACCAAAATGAATTCCATCACGCTAAATGTGTAATGTAAACAGGGAGGCACATTTAGGTAACCAAACAACATATAAAAAGAGAGGTAAAGTTATGAAGAAGAAACTTGTAAGCGCATTATTGTGTGTAAGCATGGTGGCTACATTGTTAGCCGGATGTGGTAGTACAGCAGAATCGACTTCTGCAGGCGATACAACAACAGAAGAAGCACCTGCAGAGGAGACGACTCCAGCAGATGAAACAGCACCTGCAGAGGAAAAAGCAGCTGGTGCAGGCCAGGTTTACTATTTGAACTTCAAGCCTGAAGTTGACGAAGTGTGGCAGAAATTAGCAGCGCAGTATACAGAAGAAACAGGTGTTCCGGTTAAAGTTGTAACTGCAGCTAGTGGAACATATGAACAAACATTAAAATCAGAAATTGCAAATACAGATGCACCTACCTTGTTCCAAATTAATGGACCAATCGGATATCAGAACTGGAAAGATTATTGTGCAGATTTAAAAGATACGGAACTTTATAGCTGGCTACTTGACAAAAGTATTGTTGTAGCAGGAGATGATGGTGGAATTTATGGTATCCCATATGTAGTGGAAGGATATGGTATTATTTATAATAATGCTATTATGGATAAATATTTTGCACTTGATGGAGCAAAAGCAGCATCCATGGAGGAAATTAATAACTTTGCTACATTAAAAGCAGTTGTAGAAGACATGACAGCTAAAAAAGATGAGTTAAGTATTGAGGGAGTATTCGCATCAACCTCTCTTACACCTGGTGAAGACTGGAGATGGCAGACTCACTTAGCTAATATCCCGGTATACTATGAATATAAAGAAAAAGGTGTAACTGATACAGACGCTTTAGAATTTACATATTCAGAAAATTACAAAAATATCTTTGACTTATATATTAACAATTCTTGCACGGCTCCTGGATTATTAGGAAGTAAATCAGTTGATGATTCCATGTCTGAATTTGCTTTAGGCCAGGTTGCAATGGTACAGAATGGTAACTGGGGATGGGGACAGATATCAGGTGTTGAAGGCAATACAGTAGCTGATACAGATGTAAAATTCCTTCCTATTTATACAGGTGTAAAAGGTGAAGAGAATCAAGGATTATGTACAGGAACAGAGAACTTCTTCTCAATCAACAGTCAGGCTTCAGCAGAAGACCAGGCAGCATCCATTGCTTTTGTTGAATGGTTATTCAGCTCTGATACAGGGAAAGCAGCTGTAACAAATGACTTAAAATTTATTGCTCCTTTCAATACATTTAGTGATGATGAAAAACCTACCGATCCATTAGCACAGGAAGTTCTTAAATACATGGCTGATGATTCTAAGACATCTGTAGCTTGGAACTTTACAACATTCCCAAGCCAGCAGTTTAAAGATGATTTCGGTGCAGTATTACTTGAATATGCTTCAGGAAGCGTTGAATGGGAAGATGTAACAAAATTAGTAGTAGATGAATGGGCTACCGAAAAAGCCGCAATTGCAGAATAATAATAAATAGCAATTACATGGCGGGCAGTGGCAATGCCACTGCCCGCTTTCTACTCAAAAACAGAATGGTAGTTGATAGGAGAGAGCTTATGCAAAAGACATTAAAACGATATTTTCCAATCTTTGTATTGCCGACTTTAGTGGCGTTTGGGTTTGCATTTATTATCCCTTTTGCGATGGGTGTTTATTTGTCATTTTGCAAATTTACAACAGTAACTAACGCAAAGTGGATTGGCGTTAAAAATTATGTTAATATATTTTCTAATAGAGATTTTATTAATTCGCTAGGATTTACTTTTAAATTTTCAGTTATTGCAATTCTAACAATTAATTTATTTGCATTTATTTTGGCGTTAGCACTAACTAGAAAAATAAAAGGAACTAATCTTTTTAGAACGGTTTTCTTTATGCCTAATTTAATTGGTGGCATTATTTTAGGATATATTTGGCAACAGATGATAAATGCAGTATTATTAAAATATGAAACGACGCTGGTTGCAAATGCTACCTATGGTTTCTGGGGTCTGGTGATATTAATGAACTGGCAATTGATTGGTTATATGATGATTATTTATGTTGCTGGTTTGCAAAATGTACCTACAGATTTATTGGAAGCAGCGGAAATTGACGGTGCGACTCATTGGCAGGTACTGACGAGAGTGAAAATTCCGATGGTTATGCCATCTATTACGATATGTTTGTTTTTAACAGTTTCTAACAGTTTCAAATTATTTGATCAGAACTTAGCATTGACCGCAGGTGCACCATCAAAGAAAACGGCAATGCTTGCACTAGATATTTTTAATACATTTTATGGTCGTACGGGATTTGAGGGTGTTGGTCAGGCAAAAGCAGTTATTTTCTTTGTCCTTGTAGCTGCAATCGCTTTATCGCAATTAATGATTACAAGAAGTAAGGAGGTCGAACAATAATGAAAAAATCGATAGCGGATAGAATCGTTCTGATTGTGCTTTCTGCATTAGTTTTTATATTTTTAGTACCGATTCTCTTTATTTTGATGAATTCGTTCAAAGGCAAATTATTTATCAGTGATGCACCATTTGCATTACCAACAGCAGAGACTTTTTCTAAATTAACGAATTATACAAATGGGATTGAAAAAACAAACTTTTTTGGAGCTTTTGGATGGTCACTTTTTATTACGGTATTTTCAGTTGTGGCAATTCTATTGTTTACATCGATGACAGCATACTATTTAACAAGGGTAAAATCCAAAGTGACAAGCATGCTATATTATATGTTTGTATTTTCTATGATTGTTCCTTTTCAAATGGTTATGTTCACCATGTCAAAACTGGCTAATATATGTCATTTGAATAATCCACAAGGTATGGTAATTTTATATCTTGGATTTGGAGCTGGTCTTTCTGTATTTATGTTCTGTGGATTTATTAAATCAATTCCGATTGAAATTGAAGAAGCAGCTATGATCGATGGATGTAACCCATTGCAAACCTTTTTTGGAGTTGTAATGCCAATTCTAAAACCAACAGCAATTACAGTTGCAATATTAAATGCAATGTGGATATGGAATGACTATTTATTGCCATATCTCGTTATTGGACTAAGCACAAAATATAAAACAATACCTGTAGCGGTACAATATCTGATTGGTTCTTATGGATCAAAAGATATGGGAGCTATGATGGCACTACTTGTTTTATCAATTATTCCAATCATCATATTCTACCTGGCATGCCAGAAATATATTATTGAAGGTGTTGTTGCGGGCGCTGTAAAAGGTTAAGCAGAAGATAGGAGAAAAATTATGAGAAAAAGTGGCATCTTATTACCAGTGGCTAGTCTGCCATCCCAATACGGAATCGGTTCCTTTTCAAAGGAGGCATATCAATTTATTGACCAGTTAAAAGAAGCGGGTCAATCCTATTGGCAAATGCTACCCCTCGGACCAACTGGATATGGAGACTCTCCGTATCAGTCTTTTTCCACATTTGCAGGAAATCCATATTTTATTGATTTGGAAAAGTTAATAGAAGCTGGATATGTTACTAAAATGGAATGTGAGGAATATGATTTTGGTGATAATGAGCGCTATATCGATTATGGAAAACTATATTTATCTAGGTTTGAAATCCTAAAAAAGGCTTATAAGAGAAGCAGAATCTCAGAAGATTCTAATTTTTTTAAATTTAATAAAGAAAATTCATTTTGGTTAGATGACTATGCACTTTATATGGCAATTAAAAATTCTCTCGGAAATATTTGCTGGGTTGAATGGGAAGAAGATATCAAGCTTCGTAAAAAAGAAGTGATGGAAGAATACCGTAAGAATCTTGCAGAAGAAGTTGAATTTTATCAATTTCAACAATATATGTTCTATTCCCAGTGGGAACAATTAAAAGATTATGCAAATAAAAGAGGAATTAAAATTATTGGTGATATTCCCATTTATGTTGCATTTGATAGTTCAGATACATGGGCAAATAAAGAGTTGTTCCAGTTTGATGATAATTGTAACCCAATCGCTGTTGCTGGATGCCCTCCTGATGCATTTTCAGCTACGGGTCAGCTTTGGGGAAATCCTTTGTATAAGTGGGAGTATCATAAGCAAACAAATTATGAATGGTGGATGAAGCGTTTAGAGAGTTGTTTTAAATTATACGATGTTGTACGAATTGACCATTTTCGTGGGTTTGATGAATATTATTCCATTCCATATGGTGATAAAACAGCAGAATTTGGAGAATGGCGGAAAGGTCCTGGATATGATATTTTCCGAGTTATGAAGGAGAAATTAGGAGAAAAAGAAGTGATTGCAGAAGACCTTGGATTTTTAACAGATTCTGTGTTAGAATTAGTGAAAGAATCTGGATATCCAGGAATGAAGGTTCTTCAATTTGCATTTGACTCCCGAGAAGAGAGTGATTATCTTCCTCATAATTATTTAAATAATTGTGTGGTTTATACTGGAACTCATGATAATGATACGGTTAGGGGCTGGTATGATACATTAGAGAGTGCGGATAAGGAATTCTGCAATCGATACCTCCACCTACAATCCTGCGAAAAGGATTTAATTTATTGGGAATTCATTCGGGCGGCTCTTTCGAGTGTTGCAGCTACCTGTATTATTCCTATTCAGGATTATCTGGGATTAGGAAAAGAAGCTCGTATCAATACACCATCCACATTAGGTAATAACTGGAAATGGCGTTTGACTAAGGGAGAAATTACAGGGGAGCTTACTAAGAAAATAAGCAGTATTACAAAGCTTTACGGAAGGAAATAAAGGTTTGATCCCATGGAAGAGATAACAATTAAGGACGTCGCTAGACTATGTGGTGTTGGGGTAAGCACAGTTTCTAGAGCAATTAATAATCATCCGGATATTAATCCGGAGACCAAAGAAATGATTATGCGTGTAATTAAGGAAAATAATTATATTCCTAATAACAGTGCAAGAAATTTAAAGCGACAAGATGCGAGAGCAATTGCAGTTTTAGTAAAGGGTATCACAAACTCCTTCTTTAGTGAAATGATTAAAATAATGGAAGAAGAGATTAAACATAAGAAATATTCTTTGGTCTTACATCATGTCGATTTTAGTGAAGACGAAGTTGATGTTGCATTAGAGCTGGTAAAGGAAAAAAGGCTTAGAGGCATTATTTTCCTGGGTGGATTTTTTTTACATAGTGAAGAAAAACTGGCTCAGTTAAATGTTCCATTTGTGCTTAGTACGATAGGTACCTCTCCAGAAGGATATAGCAGAAACACTTATTCTTCGGTTACTGTTGATGACGAAAAGGAAAGCTACAAAGTAGTAGATCATCTTTGCAAACTAGGACATAAGAATATTGCTATTATATGTGCAAAGACTACAGATGTCAGTATTGGACAATTACGTTTAGAAGGTTACAAGAGAGCGTTACATGATAATGGGATTGAGGAAAACAAAAACCTGATATTAGCCATGAAGCCAGAAATAGAAGATTATTCTTTAGAAAATGGATATGTAGTCACGAAGGAATTTCTGAAAAAGAAAATACCTTGTACCGCTATCTATGCAATTTCTGATATTATGGCGATTGGTGCTGGAAAGGCGTTGTCAGAGGCTGGGAAAAAAGTTCCAGATGATATATCCTTGGCTGGGTTTGATGGAGTGAAAATTGGAAGATATATAAATCCATCTCTTACTACGTTGCAACAGCCAGTTGAGAAGATGGCAGAGGAAACAACAAGAATATTATTTGATATTATTTCTAAAAAAGCAGAGCATCAACATAAGGTGTTCGAAGGAAAACTCGTAATCAGAGATTCAACAAAGAAAATATAAGAATCTTCCATCGGAGCCAAAACTTCGATGGATTTTTCAATTTTACAAAAGAAGAGGTATTTAGATGAAAATTTACTTGCAGGAATTGTTAAAGGCTTTTTCCTTTGGTCTTGATAGTGTAGAAAAAGAATTGATTGGTGTAAATACAAATCATGGAAAGAGAGTTGCTTATTTATCGATTTTAATAGGACGCGAAATGGGGATAAATAACGACGAATTGCCATATCTTGCAGCGGCTGCCATACTTCATGATAATGCGCTGACGGAATACATTGAAGAAGAAGCAAAGAAAGGAAAACGTATCTTACATAATAAAGAGTCAGTTGAGCTGAAAAGGCATTCTGAAATAGGAGAAGAAAATGTAAAATGTCTTCCTTTTTATTCCCATATTAAAAATGCCATTTTGTATCATCATGAACATGCGAATGGTAGTGGATGTTTAGGAAAAAAGGAAGAAGATACACCGGTTTTTGCTCAGATTATCCATATAAGCGACCAAATTGATGCAAAGTGGGATTTGAGTAGTGTGGATGAAACGAAATATGCAAAAGTCTTAAATTTTATAAAGAATCAAGTAAATGTCTTATTTTCTGAAAGTGTAGTTCGTGCATTTGAAAAAAGCTGTAGTATGGAAGAAATGCTTAAAATGAAAAATGAGGTAATAGATCAATCCTTATTACTGGAGATTCCGCCGCAACTTGAGGATTATTCGACAGAAGAAGTAAAAGGAATTGCACATATGTTTGCAAAAATTGTTGACTATAAATCAGAATTTACTAGTATCCATTCCATCGGAATAGCAGAAAAGGTTCTCAAAATGGCAGAATTTTATCATTATGACAAGGATACAAAGGATAGAATTTATTTTGCGGGTGCAATTCATGATATTGGTAAATTAGTAATTGATACCGACGTTTTAGAAAAACCTGATAAATTGACAGAGGAAGAATTTATTTACATGAAAAATCATGCTTATTATACCTACGAAATATTAAATAGTATCAGAGGATTTGAAGATATCTGCCGTTGGGCGTCATATCATCATGAAAAATTAAATGGAAAAGGCTATCCTTTTGGAAAAACGGGGGAAGAGCTTGATGAAAAGGAACGTTTAATGGGATGTATTGATATTTATCAGGCACTAACCGAAAAGAGACCTTATAAGGATGGAATGAGTCATGAAGAAAGCATAAATATTATGAGAGATATGGCTCAAAATAATTTTATTGATTTGAAAATCGTAGAAGATATAGATGAAGTATTCAAAGCAACTACTCCAGAGTAGTTGCTTTGCTCATATTTGAATTGTGATATTTGGAATCCTTTGTAACTTCTTCACCAAACCAACTTGGTGGTTGAAAGGAATCGGCTGCCTCTTCGGAGGGGAACTCAACTTCAGCGAGTATTAAATTTGGATTAGGACTTTTAAATAAATCAAGCTCAACTGTTAAATCATCTGGAAGAGGAATTAGATATCTGATTTTAGAAATGATATTACCATCCACTTTTTCTAATAAATGTTCATAAGCATCTTTTGTTAGTGGAAGATTATATTCTTCACGTATCATCATTCCTTTTCCTTTATAGGTTAAGTAATACTCATAATCTTGTTTTCGAATTCGCACAACAGGATTTGTACATAAATATCCCTGCTCAATAATATGATAAGAATAAGAAGTGATATTTTCAGGGATTTTTTTAATTAAAAATTTTTTTTCGATTTCAAAGTTAGGCAATTATTTAAACCTCCATACAGTGATTGTTTTCATTGTTTTTATAGTATATTTTACAATAGTCTGTTAAAATTATAAACAAGAATTAAAAATATTTTTAAACAGAAATGGAGTTACCAATGAGCAGAGTATATGTATTTTTAGCAAATGGATTTGAAACGATAGAGGCACTAACTGTTGTAGATATGCTTAGAAGAGTAAATATTGATGTTTATACGGTTTCAATACAAGAAAGTAAAATGGTAAAAAGTTCTCATAGAGTTTTAGTAGAATCAGATTTTATTTTAGATGAACTAGATTTTAAGGATGCGGATGCGCTTATTCTTCCAGGAGGACTTCCAGGAACTGAAAATCTTAGAGAGTGTGAGAAACTAAGACTGATCCTACAGGAACATAATAAACAAGGAACAATAATAGGAGCTATTTGTGCAGCTCCAAGTATATTGGGGCAATTGGGAATATTAAGTGGTAAAAAAGCATGCTGTTATCCGGGCTATGAAAAAGATTTAATGGGGGCATTTATTAGCAAAAATGAGACGGAAACGGATGGTAATATAATTACGAGTCGGGGAATGGGCACAAGCATTGCATTCTCATCTGCAATTATCGATAAAATTTTATCAAAGGATGAGAGTAAGAAATTACTAGACAAAATAATTTATAGACAATCATTATCTTAGACGATATAATTTATGGAAATCAATCATCATATTTTAGTTTCACATTGAGGGAGGAAAAAAAATGTGGCAAAGAAGTGAATTAAAAGATAGGGCAAAAAATGTTTTGCATACCTGTTATTGGAATTCCGTTCTGGTTTGTTTTATTTTAATGTTATTAACAGGTGGCGTAGGAAGAGGATCAGGATCAGGGTATAAGGGGAATGCAGAGGATGTTAAATCATCCTGGTCAGATTTATTTAGTATGAATTCTGATATATCTGGGACTGTAGTCGCTCTAATTGTAGCAATTATTGTTGGAGTAGTAGGAATTGTTCTATTAATTTCTGTGCTTATTACGCTTTTTGCAATTAATCCTTTAGTCGTAGGTGCAAAGAGATTCTTTATGGTTAGCAGACAGGAAAAAGCAGGACTTGGCGAATTGGGGTTTGCATTTAAAAAAGGTTATTTTAATGTAGTGAAAATAGAATTTTTACGAGGACTATTTACTTGGTTATGGACTTTGTTGTTTATTATTCCAGGAATTATTAAAGGATATGAATATCGTATGATTCCTTACATATTAGCAGAAAACCCTGAAATTGATTATAAGGAAGCATTTCACCTGAGTAAAGAAATGATGACAGGAGAGAAATGGAATACGTTTGTTTTGGATTTATCGTTTATTCTTTGGGGAATTCTTTCTATATTTACATGTATGATTGCTAGTGTTTTTTATGTTGCACCCTATATTCAGCATACAAATGCCGAGTTATATGCAATTTTACGTGAAAAGGTATTAGTTAGTGGTATTACAAGTTCCTACGAATTAAAGGGATTTGGGTATGAAAAAGAAACGTTTGTAAATGAATAAAATTGTTTGAAAAACTTACCATTATAATTTATGTGTTTTCGCAAATAATAGTATCAAGATAACAGTTACGAAAAGAAGAAAACGGAGATTGACATAGTCAAGATACCGGATTCAATAAAACGTGGCCGGTATCTTGAAAAAAACTATTAGACAAATACAAATAATGGAGGGAACAAATATGACGAACAGTTCAGTTAAAAAAGATGCAAAATCAGGAATGAACAGATTGAAAACAGAAATCGCTTCAGAACTTGGTGTTAGCTTAAAAGATGGCTACAATGGAGATTTAACATCTAGAGAAGCTGGATCAATCGGTGGAGAAATGGTTAAAAGAATGATCGCTCGCCAGGAAGAACAAATGAAGTAGTAATCAAAACAGTATTGTAAGATGGTTTGAGTTGCCGCATATTATTAAATATGTGGCAACTCTTTTTTAATACTAGCAATTTGTAAACTACTATGATATAATCATAAAATGGCTGTAAATAGGCGGTTGTTTTGGTTATTTTATAGTTACACTTGATATCATTGAATGGATAAGATAAATTTTAGGAGGAAACAAATTAAATGAGTTTACAGGTAGAAAAATTAGAACACAACATGGCAAAATTAACAATTGAAGCTTCCGCAGAGGAATTAGAAAAAGCAATGCAATCTGCATACTTAAAAAATAAAAACAAGATCAATGTTCCAGGCTTCAGAAAAGGCAAAGTTCCACGTCAAATGATTGAAAAAATGTATGGTCCAGAAATCTTTTATGAAGATGCTGCAAACGAATTGATTCCAGAAGCATATGCAAAAGAATTAGAAGGATGTGATTTAGAAATCGTTTCACAACCCAATGTAGATGTTACTCAATTAGAAAAAGGAAAGCCTTTTATATTTACTGCAGAAGTAGCATTAAAACCAGAAGTGGAATTAGGAAAATATAAGGGTGTTAAAGTAGAAAAAGCGAATCTTTCCGTTTCAGATGAAGAAATTTTAGCTGAAATAGATAAAGAAAGAGAAAGCAATGCAAGAACAATCTCTGTAGAAGACAGAGCAGTAAAAGATGGAGATATGACGGTTATTGATTTCGAAGGATTTGTAGATGATGTTGCTTTTGAAGGTGGAAAAGGTGAAAATTATCCATTAACAATTGGATCTAACACATTTATTCCAGGATTCGAAAGTCAATTAATTGGTGCAGAAATAGGAAAAGAAGTAACGGTTAATGTCACATTCCCAGAAGAATACCAGGCAGAAGAATTAGCTGGAAAACCTGCAAAATTTGTATGTACTGTAAAAGAAATCAAAGAAAAGCAACTTCCTGAACTAGATGATGAATTTGCAAGTGAAGTTTCAGAATTTGAATCATTAGATGAATATAAAGCAGATGTTAAGTCTAAAATTACAGAGAGAAAAGAAAGTGAAGCAAAAAGAGAAAAAGAAAACAAAGTCATTGATGCAATCGTAGGAGATTCTAAAATGGATATTCCTGAAGCAATGATTAATACTCAAACAAGACAAATGGTTGAGGATTATGCTCAAAGATTACAGCAGCAAGGCCTTTCTATTGATCAATACATGCAGTTCACTGGAATGACATCAGAAAAATTATTAGAACAAATGAAACCTCAGGCTGAAAAGAACATTAAGAGCAGATTAATATTAGAAGCAGTAGTAAAAGCAGAGAATATTGAAGCTACAGAAGATGATTTTAAAGCAGAAATTGAAAAAATGTCAGAGATGTATCAAATGGAAGCTGATAAATTACATGAATTAATTGGCGAGTATGAACAAAAACAAATTAAAACGGATATTGCAATTCAAAAAGCAGTAGAATTCGTTGTGAGCCACGCAGAGGAAAAATAAAATTAGATTGGGAGATGATTGCATGTTAGTACCTTACGTCATTGAGAATAGTAGCAGAGGGGAACGTTCCTACGATATTTTTTCACGTTTACTAAAAGAAAGAATTATTTTTTTGGGAGAGGAAGTAAATGAGACAACGGCTAGTCTTGTTGTAGCTCAGTTGCTGTTTTTGGAAGCAGAGGATCCTGAAAAAGATATTCATTTATACATTAATAGTCCTGGAGGTTCCGTTACAGCAGGATTTGCAATTTATGATACTATGAATTTTATTAAATGTGATGTTTCTACCATTTGTATCGGAATGGCAGCAAGTATGGGTGCATTCTTATTAGCTGGTGGTCAGAAAGGCAAAAGGCTTGCACTTCCAAATGCAGAAATAATGATTCATCAACCACTTGGTGGTGCTCAAGGTCAGGCTACGGAAATCCAAATAGCTGCAGAGCATATTTTGAAGACAAAAGAAAAGATAAATCAGATTCTGGCAGATGCAACAGGTAAGCCAGTTGAAGTTATTGCGGCAGATACCGATAGAGATAACTGGAAAACAGCAGAACAGGCGAAAGAATATGGTTTAATCGATCGCGTAATTACAAGTCGTGATTTAAAAAGTGATAAGGAATAGTTGGAGTAAAATATGGCAGGAAAGAATTTAGATGATAAGGTCAGATGTTCCTTTTGTAATAAAACGCAGAATCAAGTCAGAAAATTGATAGCAGGACCGAATGGTGCCTATATCTGTGATGAATGTATCAATATCTGTGCAGATATTATAGATGAGGAATTTGAAGATGTATCGACGGAAAGTAATATCGATATTAATCTTTTAAAGCCAGTACAGATAAAGGAGTTTCTTGACGATTATGTGATTGGACAGGAAGAGGCTAAAAAGGTACTTTCTGTTGCTGTTTATAATCATTACAAGAGAATTACAGCAGAAAAGGACCTAGAGGTAGAACTACAAAAAAGCAATATATTAATGTTAGGTCCAACGGGGTCTGGGAAAACACTAATTGCTCAGACACTTGCTAAAATTATTAACGTTCCGTTTGCAATTGCAGATGCTACCGCATTAACTGAGGCTGGTTATGTTGGAGAAGATGTTGAGAATATTTTATTGAAACTGATTCAGGCAGCTGAGTACGATATCGAGCGAGCGCAATTAGGAATTATTTATATTGATGAAATTGATAAAATTACCAGAAAGGGTGAGAATGTTTCCATTACACGTGACGTTTCTGGTGAAGGAGTGCAGCAGGCACTTCTTAAAATATTAGAAGGAACCGTTGCTTCTGTTCCACCGCAAGGTGGAAGAAAGCATCCACAGCAGGAATTAATACAGATTGATACAACGAATATTTTATTTATATGTGGTGGTGCTTTTGAAGGCCTTGATAAAATTATTGAGTCTCGTCTTGATCGTAAATCAATTGGTTTTGGTGCAGAAATTAAGGAAAAGAAGGAACAGGATTTAGGAGTATTACTCCATGAGGTTCTTCCAGAAGACTTGACAAAATTTGGTTTAATTCCAGAGCTGGTAGGACGTCTTCCAATTAATGTTTCGCTGGAATCACTTGATAGAAAAGCTTTGATGCGTATCCTTACAGAGCCCAAGAGTGCGATAACAAAACAATATAAAAAACTTTTAGAGTTTGATAATGTCAAATTAACTTTTGAATCCGAGGCATTAGAAGCAATTGCAGATAAAGCAATTTCTAGAAAAACTGGTGCTAGAGGTTTGCGTTCCATTATGGAAAGGATTATGACGAATTTAATGTTCGAAATTCCATCCGATGAATCCATTAGTGGTTGTGTAATTACAAAAGAGGCAGTAGAAGGAAAAAGTGAACCTCTTATTGTATACCATGAAGCAGAACGTAAAGTAAAATAAAATTGGGCTGTTGCAGTGTAAGGATACTGCAATGGCCTTTTGTGTATAATTTTAAAGATTATTTCGTAGAATGTTTTATAGCAATAAAGACAATAGAGAAAATTGAATGGGTATCGATATGAATGAAAATAAGAATAGAATATTAATTCCGACAGTAGCACTTAGAGGTATGACTATTTTGCCGGATATGATCATACATTTTGATTTAAGCAGAAAGAAATCAATATTAGCAGTAGAAAAGTCAATGATGCAAGACCAAAAAATCTTTTTGTTAAGCCAAAGAGATTCCGATATTAAAGAACCTACCATTGATACCTTGTATAACATAGGAACCGTAGCATATGTTAAACAGGTTATTAAATTACCCAATAATATAGTAAGAGTATTAGTGGAAGGTATTTCAAGAGGAAAACTAGTAGCATTTGAAGAAGAAGAAACCTATTTACTAGCTAACGTTATGACAGATGTGTCACAACCAGATGAAGAAATTCCTTCGTTGGAAATGGAAGCATTCATAAGAAATATTATAGATTTATTTAGGGATTATGCCTTTTTTTATCCAAAGGTTGGAAAAGCACTTTCTGGACAATTTGAAGAGATAAAAGAATTATCAAGATTGTTAGATGAAATTATTGCCAATTTACCAATATCCTATCAAAATAAGCAAAAAGTTTTAGATCAGTTACAATTAATAGAACGTTATGAGGCTGTAAAAGAAATTCTCGAAAGAGAAACAGAAATTGCCAAAATAAGAAGTGAGCTACAGAATCAGGTCAAGGGAAGAGTCGATAAAAATCAAAAGGAATATATTTTAAGGGAACAAATGAAATATATTCGTGAGGAGTTAGGAGAAGACAATTCAGAAAGTGATGCACAGCATTTTTTGCAAGAAGTAGAAGAAATTGATGCATCAGAGGATGTAAAGGAAAAAATAAAGAAGGAAATACAAAGATTCAAGAATATTTCAAATAACTCTTCTGAAAGCGCCGTGATGCGAGGATATATTGAAACACTTTTGGAAATGCCCTGGGATCGAACAAAAAAGGAAAATAAAAATTTAAAAAATGCCATAAAAATTCTTGATCGGGATCATTATGGTATGGATAAGGTCAAGGATCGTATGTTGGAGTTTCTAGCAGTTCGTAATCTGACAAACAGAGGAGAAAGTCCAATTATTTGTTTAGTGGGAGCTCCTGGAACAGGAAAAACATCAATTGCCAAGTCTGTAGCAGAGGCATTGAATAAGGAATACGTAAGAATTAGCCTTGGCGGAGTAAGAGATGAGGCAGAGATTCGTGGGCATCGCAAAACTTATGTAGGAGCTATGCCAGGAAGAATCGCAATGGGAATTAAAAACGCTGGAGTAAAAAATCCATTAATGCTTCTTGATGAAATTGATAAGGTAAGCAGTGATTATAGGGGAGATACCGCTTCTGCTTTATTAGAAGTGCTTGATGCTGAACAAAATAATAAATTTAGAGATCACTATATTGAGATTCCATTAGATTTATCGGAAGTGTTATTTATAGCAACTGCAAACTCAGTGGCGGATATACCGAAACCATTATTAGACCGTATGGAACTTGTTGAAGTTACAAGCTATACCCAAAATGAAAAACTTCATATTGCAAAAGAACATTTATTAAAAAAGAAGCTTGAGAAGAGTGGTCTGTCTCGTGCACAGTTGAAATTTCAAGATGATGCTTTGGAAAAAATTATTGTTAATTATACAAGAGAAGCGGGGGTTAGAAATCTTGAGAGAAAAATCGGCGAGATTTGTAGGAAAGCTGCACGAAAAATTTATGAAGGGGATGTTCGTTCCATTAAAATTACAACGAAAAATTTAGAGGAATTTTTAGGAAAAGAAAGGTATACGTTTGATGAGGCGAATAAGATAGATGAAATAGGAATTGTAAGGGGATTAGCATGGACGAGTGTTGGTGGAGATACACTAGAAATAGAAGTCAATGTAATGCCAGGAAAAGGTACGGTTGTATTGACAGGACAACTGGGAGATGTAATGAAAGAATCAGCGCAGACAGGACTCAGCTATATCCGTTCGATTAGTAAAGATTATAAAATCACACAAGACTTTTATAGAAAGAACGATTTCCATATTCATATTCCTGAAGGAGCAACACCCAAAGATGGTCCTTCAGCAGGAATTACAATGGCGACGGCATTAATTTCTGCAATAACAAAGATTCCAGTAAAAGCCAGCCTTGCTATGACGGGTGAAATAACTTTGAGGGGAAGGGTGCTTCCCATAGGTGGATTGAAAGAAAAGATAATAGCAGCTAAAAATGCAAAAATTAAAACAGTATTAGTTCCACTTAAGAATGCAAAGGATATTGATGAGATTTCAAATGAGATTAAAGAGGGATTAGAAATCAAATATGTAGAACATATGGATGACGTTTTGAAATGTGCATTATGTAAACAAAATGAGGAAGGCTAAGATTAAATGATAATTAAAAATGTAAATCTGGAAACAGTATGTGGAGTAACAAGTGTAATTCCCAAAAACGATAAAGTGGAAATAGCATTTGCGGGAAAAAGTAATGTTGGTAAATCATCTTTAATCAATGCATTAATGAATCGAAAGGCTCTTGCTAGAACATCTGCACAGCCTGGCAAAACACAAACGATTAATTTCTATAACATCAATGAAGAACTATATTTTGTGGATCTTCCAGGTTATGGATACGCAAAAGTGTCCAGACAGGAACAGGAAAAGTGGGGGCAGTTAATTGAACGATACCTTCATTCGTCAGAACAATTAAAGGCTATTTTCTTACTAATCGATATTCGACACGAACCCTCTGCAAATGACCGAAATATGTATCATTGGATAGTAGAAAACGGATTTCATCCGATTATTATTGCAACAAAATTAGACAAAATAAATCGTAGTCAAAAGGATAAACAGGTCAAACTAATTAAAACTGCGCTAGATGTAGAGAAAGGAACAATTGTAATTCCATTTTCTGCAACGACGAAACAGGGAAAGGAAGAACTTTATGAAATCATCGATAAAATTTCTGAAGATAATCGTTAACTTAATAATATCTGCATTATTGATCGTTTTTTGTATTTTTTTCTTACCACAAATGATTCGATTTTTTATGCCTTTTATTATTGGATGGTTCATATCAATGGTGGCTAATCCGCTTGTACGGTTTTTAGAGAAAAAAGTTAAAATTGTACGAAAAGCAGGCTCCGCATTCGTTATAATTACGGTAATGGGTCTAATAGCTTTATTGGCGTATGCGGTAGTAGTTAATTTATTACAACAGTTAATTGCATTTTTAAAAAATCTACCAGAGACGTGGATGTCTGTTGAAGCAGATTTATTGAAAGTTGGAACAAAATTAACGACCTATTATGATAAGTTACCTATGGATGTTCAGGAGCGTTTTATCGACCTTCAGATGAATTTTAGCACCTATGTTGGTGATTTAGTAAGTAGCTTTGGTACTCCAACAGTAGAAGCTGCTAGTTCATTTGCAAAAAACATACCGTTATTGATTATTTATATAATTATGACATTGATGTCAGCATATTTTTTCATTGCAGACAGGGAAATGGTTCTTGAATTTGTAAGAAAGAATACATCAGAGAGTATTAAAGTTAGATTTTCACTTGTTTATAACAGTTTAAAGCAGGCAGTTGGAGGTTACTTTGAAGCACAGATTAAGATTATGGCAGTGGTTGCAATCATTTTACTTATTGGATTTAGTATTTTAAAGGTTCAGTATGCAATTTTATTTTCGGTTCTAATTGCTATTTTAGATTTTCTTCCTTTTTTTGGAACAGGGACCGTAATGATTCCATGGGCATTTATTAAATTCATTTCGGGTGATTATAAAATGGCTGTAGGATTACTAATTATATGGGGAGTCAGTCAATTGGTGCGTCAAGTGATTCAACCTAAAATTGTAGGAGATTCTATGGGAATGCCAGCATTGCCAACGCTGTTCCTACTATATATTGGTTTTCGAATCTGGGGTGCTTTTGGCTTAATTATTGCTGTTCCGATTGGATTAATTATCTATAATCTCTATAAAGCTGGTATATTTAGTAATACATTGAAAAGCATAAAACTGTTACTAGAAGAAATAAATAAATTTAGAAAATTTGATGATGAATGAGTGCACTAAGCACAGAAAGAAGAGTTTATGAAAGTAGCTGTATATAATTATCGTGATTTTGATGAGGGAGAATGGTTTCAGAGATTTAGCAAGGAATTGGGAATCAATCTTGTAATCTGTACAGAGGCCCCAAATCCCCAAAATATTGAATTGGCAAGAGATTGTGAAACAGTGAGTATTATTACTTCCAAAATTCCGAGTGATTTAGTAATAAAATTTCATGAAGTAGGTGTGAAATATATACATACAAGGACGATTGGATATGATCATATTGATATCGAGAAGTGCAAAGAACTTGGAATCAGATATGGGAATGCACCATATGGTCCAAACGGAGTTGCAGATTATACGATTATGCTCATCCTAATGAGTATCAGAAAGATGAAGCGTATTATGGAAAGAGCTACAATTCAGGATTTCACATTGAAAGGTATTCAAGGACGTGAGTTGGCAGATTTCAAAGTGGGTGTAATTGGAACAGGAAGAATCGGCAGACAAGTAGTAAAAGAATTAAGCGGTTTTGGATGCGAGATTATCATGTATGATCTTTTTGAATCGGAAGAAGTAAAAAAATATGGAAATTATGTAGACTTAGAAACATTATGGAAAGAAGCAGATTTGATTACGTTACATGCACCGTTAACAGAGAATAATTATCATTTGATCAATCGTAGTACTATAGAAAAGATGAAAGATAAAGTTGTAATCATCAATACAGCAAGGGGAGGTCTTATTGACACAGAGTCGCTCATTGAAGGGATTGAAAAAGAAAAAATTGGGGCGGCAGGACTTGATGTAATTGAAAAAGAATTCGGGCTTTATTACTATGATTTGAAATCAGATATTCTTGACAATAGAGAATTGTCAATTTTGAGAGGATTTCCTAATGTAACCGTGACACCGCATATGGCTTTTTATACAGATAATGCAATTAGAACAATGGTGGAAACGTCACTAAGAAGCTGTTATGCATTTATGAAACAAGAGAATAATCCTTGGGAAATTCTTTAAACTATAGAATAATTTAATTCATAAAATATTCCACTTTGCACATACTAACAAAGCATTTAAGAATGTAAGTTAGTATATGTGAGGTGGTTTTTTATGAAAAGAAATGTAAAGCAAAGCCTGTTCATAGCTTTTGGTATCATAGCAGTAGGGCAAATATTCTCTAATAAAATATATCGCGATGTTTTTTACAAAAGATTAGATAAGAGGGAGGAAGGCTGGCAGTATGGAGTAGATCATTTTGAGGAGATAAGTCGAATAAAAGCTGTATTTCCAACGAAAAATGACATCCATTTAGTTGGTTATTTCTATTATAATGGACATTTTAAGAATCCTGTGAAAGAAAGTAAAGGAATCATAATTTTAGCAAATGGATATATGCAAAGCCACCTGGATTATTTATACGATATTGATTATTTAGTTAAATGCGGTTTTATGGTATTTGGATATGATAATTGTGGATGCTATGAAAGTGGTGGAGAGAAAACATATGGAATTGAGCAAACGGTTATAGATTTGAAATATGCACTCAATTATATAGAAGGATTAATGGGAAAAGTAACACCGATGTTCATCTATGGACATAGTATGGGTGCTTATGCAGGCGCAACCGTATTAAACTATTCGAATCGAATAAAGGGTGTTGTATTACGCTCAGGATTTATCAGCCCTAACAAAATTATTATGGATGTATTAGAAAATACAATTGGAAAATTTTCCTTTTTACTATTTCCTTTCATCATACCCTATCGTATTTTTTTATTTGGAAATGTTGCATTGAAAAATAGTGTAACAGCAATTAAAAACACAAAGGTAAAGGTTTACCTAATGCAGAGTGAAGATGATCCGATTGTATCTTTAAAACATAGTCTCTATGGTCAAAGAGATAAATTCCTAAAGAAAGAAAACGTTTACACAAGACTTTATTATGGTAGAGGACATGATATTGTAAGAAGTGAGGAAGCTATGAGGTATTATCAGCAGAAGACTGTGGAACGAAAAAAAATAATTGAGCAATATGGAGGAGAGTTACACGTTCCGGCAGATGTTCTTGATAAATTTTATCAAGAACTTAATAGAGAAGTAGCTAACCAGCATGATGACGCTGTCCTAGACCTTATTGCTAGATTTTTTGAATCCTGTGTAGTATAATTATTCAGGAGGATTTTTCAATGAATATTAGAATGATTTTGGAATATGAAGGTACCAGATATAATGGATGGCAGAGACAAGATAGTACAGATAATACCATTCAGGGAAAGCTGGAAGCAATATTAAGCAAGATGTGCGGGGTACCAGTTGAAATTCATGGTGCAGGTAGAACAGATAGTGGAGTCCATGCTTTCGGTCAGGTATTGAATTTTCATATAGAAGACAAGAAAAATCCTGAAGAAATAATGAGTTATGTTAACCGATATCTTCCAGAAGATATTGCTGTCATAGAATGTGTGGAAGTCTCGGAACGCTTTCATAGCCGATTGAACGCAAAAGGAAAGATTTATCAATATAGAATATGGAATACCAGTAGACGCAACGTTTTTGAGCGTAGATGGACGTATGCATATGAAGAAAAATTAGATATAGAAGCAATGAAAGAAGCAGCAGGTTATTTGATTGGTACACATGATTTTAAATCCTTTTGTACCAAAAAGAAAATGAAAAAGTCAACAGTTCGTACAATTACTTCAATAGATATTGAAAAGACAGGTGATGAAATAAAGATTACTTATGAAGGAAATGGTTTTCTTTATCATATGGTCAGAATTGTAACGGGAACATTAATGGAAGTAGGAAATGGGACGAAAAAACCTACGGATATTATTAGGATTTTAGAACAAAAGGAGCGTTCAGAAGCAGGGCCACTTGTCCCAGCACAAGGTTTGACTTTGCTTCTAGTGAAATATTAGGAATAGTTTTTGCATATGATAGTATAAACATAAGGGATGTAATCTTACATCCTTTTTCTTATGAATGGAGAGAAAATCATATGTGGGTGACTACAAAACGTGGAATAGTGCCAATTTATAATTGGAAAGGTGTTATGGCGGATGAGATATTGTATGGTATGGAAGCAGAACTTTCAGAGGAACAGGCAGGAGGATTTTGTAAAATTAAAACGGAATATGGATATGAAGGATATGCAAAATCAGAATGTTTTATTTGGGATATTGAGGCACCAAAGAATATTAAATTTGTGATATGGCCCTATGCAGATGTTTTAATGGAGCCGCAAGTAAAAGGGAAAAAAATAATTAGTATTCCGAAAGGAGCCAGAGTAGAAATCCTTCCCGAAACGGATAATGGGTATCAAAAAATCAAACTTTACAATGGAATGGATGGATATATCAAGAGTACATATCTAGGGGAGTATTATGATGAACCATTTACAAAGGAAGAAGATATTTTTAGAGAAAGAGTGATTGAAATTGCAAAAAGTTATATGGGCGTCCAATATCGATGGGGTGGAAAAACACCGTTAGGAATTGATTGTTCTGGTCTTACATTTATGGCTTACTATTTATGCGGAGTTACGATCTACCGGGATGCTATTTTAAAAAGTGGTTATCCGATGCATCCAATTAATGAAATTGATTTAAAGCCTGGAGATTTAATCTATTATGAAGGTCATGTGACAATGTATATTGGAAATGGGGAGTACATACATGCAACAGGCAGAGCAGGCAGTGATGCAGTTGTAATTAATAGTTTTAATGAAGGAACATCAAATTATAGAGAAGACTTAGCCTCCTGGCCTAAGGTATGTGCAAGTCTATTTTAATGTTTCACACCTGAAGAAGTCGCAAGCGCCTTCTTCTTACTAATTATTTGTACCACTTGTAGTGGTATGTTTGAAAGCGGGATTATTATGAAGTTTATTGATATGCACTGCGATACGATATCGGCAATTAGAGAAAGCAGAAATAAGGGTACTATAATTGGTTTACATAACGATAATCTTGCGGTCACATTAAATAAATTACAAAGCGGGAATATTATTTTACAAAATTTTGCGCTTTTCGTGGATAAGGAAGAGGAAAAAAATCCATATCAAGCAGCGCTTGATATGATAAAATTATTTAATGAAGAAATGAAAGAATTTCAAGAATATATCAGTCAGGTTACCTCCTATTCTCAGATATCTGAGAATAGGAAAGATCATAAGATATCTGCGTTATTAACACTTGAAGAGGGGGATATCTGCGAAGGAGAAATAGAAAAATTAAAAGAATTTTATCAGTATGGGATTCGGATGATGACGATTACGTGGAATTATGAGAATGAACTTGCATTTCCAAACGGTTCAAGTAAGGGTTTAAAGAAGAAAGGTTTTGAATTTGTTGAGGAAATGGAGAGGATGGGAATAATAATCGATGTATCCCATTTGTCTGATCTGGGATTTTGGAATGTAGCCAGCATAACAGATAAACCATTTGTAGCGAGCCATTCTAATGCAAGAGGACTTTGTATGCATCAACGCAATTTGACAGATGAAATGATTACTTGTATTGCGAATAGGGGAGGAGTCATTGGAGTAAACTTTTATGGCAAATTCTTATCATTGGATGAGAGGAGCACCATTTGCAGAATTGTGGATCACATGAAATACTTAAAAAAGGTTGGTGGCGTTGACTGTATTGCAATAGGATCTGATTTTGATGGATTCCATGGGATTACAGAGATGAAAGATTGTTCTTCTTTATCATTATTAGAGAAGGAACTTCAAAAAAATAATTTTACGAACTCTGAAATAGAAAAAATATGTTATAAGAATGTATTGAGAGTTTATAAAGAATTAATTAGTACGAGTTGACAAGTGTGGTATTATAGTATCAAAAGAAACGAATTTATAATTTCAGAAGGAGAAGAGATATAAAAATGACAAAAATAGATATTATCTCAGGATTTTTGGGAGCAGGAAAAACAACTTTGATTAAAAAATTAATAAAAGAATCTTTTAATGGGCAACAGATTGTATTAATAGAAAATGAATTCGGAGAGATCGGAATCGATGGAGGATTTCTTAAAGAGGCTAAAATCAATATCACAGAAATGAATTCAGGATGCATTTGCTGTTCTTTAGTTGGAGACTTTGGAACAGCATTAAAGGAAGTCTTGGAAAAATACCATCCGGATCGAATTATCATAGAACCTTCGGGTGTTGGAAAACTGTCTGATGTTGTTAAGGCAGTACAATCAGTAATGGAGCATGAAGAAGTTGAAATCAGCAGCCAGATAGCTGTCGTTGATGCAGTAAAAGCAAAAATTTATATGAAAAATTTTGGCGAATTTTTTAATAACCAAATCGAACATGCGACAACAATTATTTTGAGCCGTACACAGAATTTAAAGCAAGAAAAGATAGATACCTGTGTTGAGATGATTCGTAGTCATAACGGACAAGCAGTATTAATTACTACGCCTTGGGAAGAAATTGATGGTATGAAAATTCTTGAGGCAATGGAGAAGAGGAGTTCTTTAGCAGAAGACCTAATGGACGAAGCAAAACATCACAACGAACATCACCATGAACATGGGGAAATATGTTCATGTGGTAATCATGGGGAACATCACCATGAACATGGAGAAGGTTGTTCTTGCGGTAATCATGAGGAACATCATCATGAACATGGGGAAGGATGTACCTGCGGTAATCATGGGGAACATCATCATCACCATGCAGATGATGTATTTACTAGCTGGGGAATGGAAACAGCACATAAATTTGAAAAGAGACAATTAGAAGATATTTTAGAACAGTTGGCAGATGGAACGGATTTTGGTACCGTTTTACGTGCAAAAGGAATTTTACCTAATGTTGAGGGCGATTGGTTTCATTTTGATTTGACACCTGGTGAATTTGAAATTAGAGATGGAAGTGCAGATTATACTGGAAGGCTTTGTGTAATTGGGACTGATTTAAAAGAAGACTCTTTAAAATTATTGTTTGGACTATAATTAGAATAGATTGGAAGGTTTCATATGCTTGGGAAAAGACAGATACCGGTATATTTATTTTCGGGTTTTTTAGAAAGTGGTAAAACATCATTTATTAGAGAAACATTATCAGAAGGACAATTTGAAGATGGAAAACAAACGCTTCTAATCATGTGTGAAGAAGGGGAAGAGGAGTTAGATTCAGGTCTGTTAACTAAAAACAAAGTGATTGTAAAAAGTATTGAAAATGAAGAAGAAATTACGGAATCACTATTTTTAGAATATGATAAATCAATCCGGCCTCATAGAGTTATGATAGAGGCAAATGGAACGTGGGATCTGAATACAATTATTGAAGCCTTTCCAGACCAATGGGTTATGGCAGAAGGAGTTGCAACCATAGATGCTTCAACCTTTGAAATGTATTTATCTAACATGAAGCAAATGATGATGTCGCAGGTAACATATGCTGATTTGGTTCTTTTCAATCGATGCCTAGAACAGTACGATCGTGCAATGTTCAAACGTATGGTGAGAGCAGTTAATAAAAGAGCTCAAATACTTTTTGAAACGCCAGAAGGAGTAGTAGATGATAAGGTAGAAGAAGAATTACCTTATGATTTGAATACAGAGGTTATTGAAGTTGGTGAGGATGATTTTGGTATATGGTATTTAGATGCAATGGAACATTTAGATGTATACAAGGGGAAAACGGTTAAATTCAAAGGGATTGTTTACCATCCTCGGAAGGGGAAGGAAGATGTATTTGTACCTGGAAGGTTCGCTATGACTTGTTGTGCAGATGACGTTGCTTTTATAGGTTTTCCTTGTAAATATGAGGATGCAAAATTCTTAAGCATGAAACAATGGGTTACTGTTACGGCTAAGATTGGTGGAGCCATGAGCCGCGAATATGGGAAAATGGCACCGGTGCTTTATGCAACAAATGTAGAAAGTGCAGAGCCGGCAAAAGAAGAACTGGTATATTTCAATTGAGAAATATACCAGTTCTTCTTTTGCTTTTTTTCTAATTAGCAGATGCAACAAGATATTCATCACCAAGTAATTCTTCCATTGGAATTTCTAAATATTCCCCATCATAATAGTTAATAAGAAGTCCTACCACATGTTCATAGCTGATAATACCATCTGGAACACCATTTGCCTTAAGATTGATATTTACTACTTTTTTTGTTGCAATTTTTACAGTTTCTGTTTTGATCAATGCACGGCTTTCCACAACTGATCGGGTTTCTTCTGTTAAAAATTTATTATCATTTTTTACAAAATTATTTATTTTCACATGAGAGTTATATATTTCCTTATTGTATCCAGTTGACTTATAAAAATCACGATCAATATAATTTAGCACGCTTAGGTAACCGCTATATTGAAAAGTAAGATCATCGGAATTAATACAAGCAAGAAAACTAATCATATTAGCTTCATCTTCTAACAAAAATCCCTTTGTATGAGCAAGCTCGTGACACATAGTAGAAGGCTTATTCATAACGGTCATAAGTGTATTATAATTTGCTTCTAATGAGAAAGGAAAATAGTAGCCACGCATATTTTGCTGACTGATAAAACTAGAGGAGGCAAGTTTTTTAGGAGTGGAATAATATCCTGATAGTCTTGGATAAATTCCACCAAGGTTTTTCATACTTTCTATTGCACAGCTTTCCATATCTCCATGATATATAACATTACCATTCTCATCACGCTCCATTTGTTTTGATAAAGAATTAGATTTTGCAACGACATAATCTCTTAATGCACATAAATCTTTATAGTTATATTCTTTTTTTTGTTCTTTCAGATATTTTATTTCAAAAGAGGAACAACGATAAAGTGGAAAACAATTCAAAGTCATGATGAAACAGATAAAGGAAAAGAAATAAAGCATGGAAATGGAATATTTTTTATAGAAGGAGAAAAATTTTTTTGTAAATATTTTGCTTTTAAAATAGAATAAAAAAATGACCGCAAGAAGACTAAATATTAGAAGTGAACCAACTAATAAGATAGTAACTGCAATCATTAATTCGCCGACAGAAAAAGGAAACATATTAATCAATCTTCCATAGGTATTTAGCCACAATGGAAAAATATTTTCTACATAAAAATCGCTAAAACTAAGACTATTAATAGCCGCTATATTGAGTACAAGTACAGTAAAAAAAACAGTTATCGGTATTAACCAATGATATTTTTTCATATGAACCCCACCTTTTTATTAGTATATCTTAAAAGTGTGAAATTACATCTTAAACTCTATGAACAAATTGTAAATATTTAAAATTTAGTGTTTAAAATATTGGAATATTATTACTTAAAAAACCTACTTGACAAAACAGAAAAGAGTGATAGAATGAACATATGAACAGATATTCATATGAAAGGAGAACTTATGGAATATCATAATGATAGTGATTTAGGATGCGAATTTATCCATGTACATGATGAGATAGTGAAAAAGGTTCATTCACAAATGCCAGAAGAAGAGCATCTATATGATTTAGCAGATTTTTTTAAGATATTTGCAGATTCAACAAGAATTAAAATCCTTTATGTGTTGCTTTGTTCGGAGATGTGTGTATGCGATATCGCAAATCTTTTAAACATTACACAATCTGCGATATCGCATCAGCTTCGGATATTAAAACAAAGCGAATTAGTTAAATCAAGAAGAGATGGGAAAACAATGTTTTATTCCTTGTCAGATGGACATATAAAAACGATTTTAAGCCAAGGATTGGAACATATTAATGAATAAAGTGTGAAGTGTGAGAAGTAATACTAAGGAGCAAAAATACTGCTCCTAAGAATTACTAAATCTCACACGGAAGAAGTCGCGAGCGCCTTCTTCTTCTCAATGATTTGAGTGCATGCTAAA
The DNA here is from genome assembly GCA_028694115.1 of Lachnospiraceae bacterium. Next base: position 108,555 of record JAQUUB010000003.1, on the reverse strand, counting down.
GCATGCGGATGGGAGTAAAAATGAAAAAAATATTTATATTAGAGGATTTAGACTGTGCAAACTGCGCTTCAAAGATTGAAAATGAAGTCGGTAAATTAAGTGGAGTGAATAAATGCAGTGTATCACTTATGGCTCAAAAAATGGTTTTAGAAATAGCGGATGAGATAGAAAATGAAATTGAAAAAGAAGTCAAAAAAATTGTAAAAAAATACGAACCAGATGTCACAGTGATTGCTAAGTAGGAGAGAGCCATGTCAAAAAAATTAAAGAAGAGAATGTACCGAATATTGTTGGGTGCTGCTTTATTGATTGCTACTCTGGTAATAGAGAAATTAGGGGCTGTACTCAATCAAAATATTACTTTACTATTGTATTTGATTTCTTATTTTATAGTAGGTGGAGATGTCGTAAAGGAAGCAGTTTCTAATATTGGTCGTGGTCGGATTTTTGATGAACAATTTTTAATGGCACTTGCTACGATTGGTGCGTTTTTAGTAAGTGATTATGAAGAAGCAGTAGCAGTTATGTTGTTTTACCAAGTGGGTGAACTCTTTCAATCCTATGCAGTACAAAAATCCAGAAAATCAATTACGGAACTTATGAATATACGTCCTGATTTTGCAAATGTAAAGAGAAATCAGAAAATTGAAACGGTTGATCCAGAAGAAGTTCAGATTGGAGAGATAATCGTAATAAAACCAGGAGAACGTGTTGCACTAGACGGAAGGATTATCTCAGGCAATACAACACTAGATACGATGGCATTAACGGGTGAATCAGTACCTAGGGAACAATTAGTAGGAGATGAAATAATTAGTGGTTGTATAAACCTTTCCGGTGTAATAGAGGTAGAAGTTACAAAAACATTTGGAGAATCCACCGTTTCTAAGATTTTAGATCTAGTTGAAAATGCAAGTAGTAAAAAAGCAGAAGCAGAAAATTTCATAACAAAATTTGCAAGATATTATACGCCAATTGTTGTGGTAGCAGCATTATTATTAGCAATTATCCCACCAATTATTTTAGGGGGTAATTGGAATGATTGGATTTATAGAGCATTAACATTTTTAGTTATTTCCTGTCCATGTGCACTTGTAATCTCTATTCCGCTTAGCTTTTTTGGTGGGATTGGCGGAGCAAGTAAGGCTGGGGTTTTGATAAAGGGAAGCAATTATCTGGAAGCCTTGGCAAATGTAGAAGTTATGGTATTTGATAAAACAGGAACATTAACAAAGGGTGTATTTGAAGTAGCTGACATTGCTCCAAGTGAAGGGATGGATGAAGAAAAATTATTAGAAATAACAGCACTTGCTGAATGCTTTTCAAATCATCCAATTTCTCTCTCCCTTTGCAAAGCGTATGGAAAAGAAATTGATAAAAATCGGGTATCAGAGGTGAATGATATTCCTGGTTTTGGATTATCAGCAATGGTTGATGGAAACCAAGTCTATGTTGGTAATGAAAAACTAATGAATAAATTTGGAATCCTATTTAAAGCAACAAAAGAAATTGGAACCATTATTTATGTAGCCATTAATCATAAGTATGCTGGACATATTCTGATTTCAGATCAGGTGAAGGAAGATTCGAAAGATGCAATTCAAGCACTTATCGGTGCAGGAATAAAAAGAATCGTTATGTTAACCGGAGATCGCAAGGAGGTTGGAGAAGCGGTTGCAAAGAATCTGGGTATTTCGGAAACCCATACAGAATTACTCCCCGCTGATAAAGTAGAACAGGTAGAAAAATTACTATCAGAAAAAAGTGATTCGAAGATTCTCGCCTTTGTAGGAGATGGAATTAACGATGCACCGGTATTAGCAAGGGCAGATGTGGGGATTGCCATGGGAGGGCTTGGCTCGGATGCTGCTATAGAAGCAGCAGATATTGTAATCATGACAGATGAACCATTAAAAATCGCGACTGCAATTAAAATATCTAGAAAGACACTTCGAATTGTGAAACAAAATATTGTATTTGCGATAGGGGTTAAAATTCTTGTATTGCTTATGGCAGCATTAGGAATCGCGTCTATGTGGCTTGCAATATTTGCAGATGTGGGTGTTGCAATTCTTGCAATTTTAAATGCAATTCGTGCATTGAAGGTACCAAAGTAGAGAGGAAAAGTTTTATGAAGATAGAGATTTCGCCAAAACTGAATCAAGAGGGTATTGAGAAGTCCTATTATCATCATCATTTTGATGGCGTCTGTACGATAAATGAATATCAATTCATCTATAACCGAATGGAACCACTGACGAAATGTTGGGGGTTCTTTCAGCATGATTTATCTAAGAAAGATTGTTTACTAGGTGCTATTACATTGGGAAATGAAATAGATTGTATGCAGCAGCAATATCAGAAAGAGGAAGAATATTTAAAAGCTCATATGGTTGATTGCTTAGCATCTGACATTCTTAGAGAATCCTATCGCTTATTTGGGGAACATATCAATATCATTACAGGATACTATATTGAGAGTTTCATTTTTGCTGGAGATCAGGGGATAGAACTTGAGACAGTAGGAGATATATTAGAGTCACTAAATATAAGTGAGATTATCTATAATCAATGTTTTGGAATGAAACCCAGAAATACGGTTGTTTTTAAAGCAAAGCTGACGGAAAGAGAAAATGACAAATGCTGTAATATATGTAATAACTGCAACAATCTGAAGTGTAAAGAGAATCATACGTTTTAATAGCAAAATATTAAATAAATATAAAGTAAATTGACAAATAAAAATATGGTGTTATATTTATTATAGAACAAGTGATTATTAGCAGGAGGTGTTATGATGAATATAAGTAAATTTACACAGAAGTCTATTCAGGCGGTGAATGACTGTGAAAAACTTGCATATGAATATGGGAATCAAGAGATTGAACAAGAACATTTACTCTACAGTCTTTTAAGAAGTGAAGATAGCCTAATATTAAAATTAATTGAAAAAATGGAAATTAATAAAGAACATTTTTTTAATCGTGTGGAAGAGTATCTTCAGAAAAGAGTAAAGGTCCAGGGAGGTCAGGTATATGTAGGGGCAAACCTTAATAAAGCACTGATCTCGGCTGAAGATGAGGCAAAGGCAATGGGAGATGAGTATGTCTCAGTGGAGCATCTTTTTCTTGCACTCTTGAAACAGCCAAATCAAGCTTTAAAATCAATATTTAAAGAATATGGGATTACAAAGGAACGTTTTTTACAGGTACTATCAACTGTTAGAGGGAATCAAAGAGTTACGACAGATAATCCTGAGGCAACCTATGATACGTTGGGAAAATATGGACAAGAGCTGGTAGAAAGAGCAAGAAATCAGAAACTGGATCCCGTAATTGGGCGTGATGCGGAAATCCGTAATGTAATTCGTATTTTATCAAGAAAAACAAAAAACAATCCCGTTTTAATTGGAGAGCCAGGAGTAGGAAAAACAGCTGCGGTAGAAGGCCTTGCACAGAGAATCGTGCGTGGTGATGTGCCAGAGGGACTAAAAGATAAAAAAATATTTGCACTTGATATGGGTGCTTTAGTGGCAGGTGCAAAGTACAGAGGAGAATTTGAAGAACGTTTAAAAGCAGTATTAGAGGATGTGAAGAATAGTAATGGTCAAATAATTCTTTTTATTGATGAATTACACACAATCGTAGGTGCGGGAAAAACAGATGGAGCTATGGATGCTGGAAATATGTTAAAACCAATGTTAGCCAGAGGAGAGTTACATTGTATTGGAGCAACCACGCTTGATGAATATAGAAAATATATTGAAAAGGATGCGGCTCTGGAAAGACGTTTTCAGCCAGTTATGGTAGATGAACCAACCGTAGAAGATACCATTTCTATTTTACGAGGTCTGAAGGAACGATATGAAGTATTTCACGGAGTAAAGATTACAGATGCAGCGTTAGTTTCAGCAGCATTATTATCTCATCGTTATATATCTGATCGTTTTCTGCCAGATAAAGCAATTGATCTAGTTGATGAGGCATGTGCATTAATAAAAACAGAATTAGATTCCATGCCCACAGAACTTGATGAAATGCAGAGAAAAATCATGCAAATGGAGATTGAAGAGGCAGCCCTGAAAAAAGAACAGGACAAATTAAGTATGGAACGTTTGCAAGCATTACAAAAGGATTTAGCAGAGCTGAAAGAGGAATTCAAAGGACAAAAAGCACAGTGGGATAATGAGAAAAAGTCAGTAGAAAAACTATCGAAATTAAGAGAAGAGATTGAAGAAATCAATAATCGAATTCAGATAGCGAAAAGAGAAGGGAATCTCGAAGAAGCAGCAGAACTTGCATATGGTAAAGTCCCAGCTCTTAAGAAGCAGTTAGAGATTGAGGAAGAAATTATCAAACAGCAGCATTTTTCACTTGTGCATGAAAGTGTAACAGATGATGAAATTGCTAGGATTATTTCAAGATGGACTGGAATTCCTGTTGCTAAGCTGACAGAAAGTGAACGTAATAAGACCCTTCATTTAGATGAAGAACTTCATAGAAAGGTCATTGGACAAGAAGAAGGAGTAACGAAAGTAACAGAGGCAATTATCCGTTCCAAAGCAGGCATTAAAGATCCTACAAAGCCAATTGGTTCTTTTCTATTCCTTGGGCCAACGGGAGTAGGTAAAACAGAACTTGCAAAAGCTCTTGCACTGAGTCTATTTGATGATGAGCAAAATATGGTTCGTATTGATATGAGTGAGTATATGGAAAAATACTCGGTATCCAGACTCATCGGAGCCCCTCCGGGATATGTGGGATATGAAGAAGGTGGTCAATTAACAGAAGCAGTTCGCAGAAAACCATATTCGGTAATACTATTTGATGAAATTGAAAAAGCTCATCCAGATGTATTTAATGTACTACTACAGGTATTAGATGATGGTAGAATAACGGATTCACAGGGTAGAACCGTTGATTTTAAAAATACGATTCTTATTATGACGTCTAATATTGGTGCAAATTATCTTTTAGAGGGAATTAATGATGCAGGCGAAATTAATCAAGAAGCAGAAAGCTTGGTAATGAATGAACTTAGAGCACATTTCAGACCAGAATTTCTAAATCGATTGGATGAAACAATACTATTTAAGCCATTAACAAAAGAAAATATTGAAGGAATCATTGAGTTATTAATCATAGATTTGAATAAACGGCTGGCTGATAGGGATTTGAAAATCGAGTTGACGGATCGTGCAAAAAAAATTATAGTGGAAAGAGGTTATGATCCGGTGTATGGAGCAAGACCATTAAAACGCTATATGCAAAAGAATGTAGAAACTCTTTCGGCCAAATTAATTCTAAAAGATTTGGTATCTGAAGGTGATACAATTTTGATTGATACAGATGAAAGCGAAGAATTAATTGCAAGAGTAAAATAGGACGCTAGAAATAGAAAGAGGTTTCGTATGATACCAAAAGATCCAGTTATGTTGTTGAGTTATGTTAACTTGAAATTAAGAGACTATTATTCAGATTTGGAAGCTCTCTGTGAAGATCTCGATGTAGAAGAACAAGAAATTGTAAGGAAACTTCAAAGTATTAATTATCATTACGATACGGTAAGGAATCAATTTGTATGAGGAATGGAATAGCCATAGATTTAGGTACAACGAATGTCGTAATGGAGCGAATAGATGAAGAAGGCAGGATTGTAAATCAAATTAGCTTTGTTAATCCGCAAAGAGAATATGGAAAAGATGTCATATCGAGGATGGAAGCTTCGAGAGAAGGTCATGACAAGGAATTAAAAATAATTATTTTAAACGCAATTAACCAGGCAGTATATGAATTAGATTCTGGAGAGAAAGCTGAGAAAATTGTGATAGCGGGGAATACAACGATGCTCCATCTATTGCAGGGATACTCTCTAGAAACGATGTCAAAACATCCATTTCGACCGGTTACACTGGAAAAAGAGGAAATTATTCTTGCAGAAAGAGAAACCATCTTGCTACCAGGCATTTCAGCATTTGTGGGTGCGGATATTCTAAGTGGTTTATATGCATTGAATGCAAATGAATGGGAAAAACCAAATCTCTTTATTGACTTAGGTACCAATGGAGAAATGGCCCTTGGAGACAGAACAAATATTTTGTGCACAGCCACGGCAGCAGGCCCTGCGTTTGAAGGGGATATCTCTGTACAATTGCAAGGAACAGATGTGATAGCACTGATTGGAGAGCTTATTCAAAAAGGAATTATTGACCAAACGGGCCTGTTAGGAGATGAGTATTTTGAAATGGGATATCCTGTTAAAAACGGATATTTAACGCAAAGATATATTCGTGATATTCAAATGGCAAAGGCGGCAATCTATACAGGTGTTGAAAGTCTTCTAGAGCTATATGGAATCACAGCAGAAGATGTGGAAAAAGTATATTTGGCAGGTGCATTTGGCTATTATTTAGATACAGAGATGGCATTTACGATTGGTCTATTACCAAAACAGTTCAGAGGTAAAGTTAAGATGGTAGGAAACACTAGTTTAGCTGGTGCAAAGAAATATTGTATGCGTAAAGAAATAGAAGATTTGAATAGAATAAAGCAAAAATGTTCTGCTATTAATTTAGCTAATTTATCAGAATTTGATGAAAGATATTTACAGGCCATAAATTTCTAGTATAGTACAAAGCCCTTTTTGCATATATATCCTTAGAT
>JAQUUB010000003.1:86402-101793 GCA_028694115.1 Lachnospiraceae bacterium | reverse complement strand
TGAATAGAATAAAGCAAAAATGTTCTGCTATTAATTTAGCTAATTTATCAGAATTTGATGAAAGATATTTACAGGCCATAAATTTCTAGTATAGTACAAAGCCCTTTTTGCATATATATCCTTAGATATTCAACGTGGCGGGATAGATATGAAAAAGGGCTGTATTTTATTTCTGCTTCTTAATTTAATAGTAATATCAATCATCGTTGCGGAAAAGGGGTACATCAATTTAAAACTCGATATGATGGGTAAAACCATTCAAACAGTGGTTGAGAAGCCTAAAGTAGCATTAACCTTTGATGACGGACCACATCCATTTTTTACAGAGAAGCTGCTAGATGGTTTGAAAAAAAGGAATGTCAAGGTAACTTTTTTCATGATGGGTAAAAGTGTTGAAGGGCATGAAGATATTGTTAAAAGAGTAGCTGAGGAAGGCCATTTAATAGGGAATCATTCCTACAGTCATATTCAATTAAATGCGGTTTCAGAAGAAACCGTATGTGCCGAGCTTTCAAAGACATATAATCTTATTTATGAGGCAACTGGAAAGGAAACAATGTTTGTACGTCCCCCTTTTGGAGAATGGAAAGATAGCTACGATGACTGCGTTGAAATGATACCCGTATTTTGGACTATCGATACGGTAGATTGGAATACAAAAGATGTTTCTACTATCGTAAATAGAGTAGTGAACAAAGTAGAGGAAAATGATATAATATTGATGCATGATTGTTATGATACATCGGTTGAGGCGGCTTTACAGATTATAGATTATTTACAGGATAAAGGATATGATATCGTAACCGTTGATGAAATCGTACTAGAATAATGGATGAGGTCATCTGTATTAAGATGGAGGAACTATGGATTTATTTGAATATATGAGAAATTCTAATTTGGAGAAGGATGCTCCTTTAGCTGCACGGCTGCGTCCAACAACACTAGATGAGGTTGTTGGACAAAAACATATCATAGGAAAAGACAAGCTGCTATATCGTGCAATCAAAGCGGACAAGCTGTCTTCTATTATTTTTTATGGACCACCAGGAACAGGGAAGACCACCTTAGCTAAGGTTATTGCACATACGACCAGTGCGGAATTCACTCAGATTAATGCTACAATCGCTGGGAAAAAGGATATGGAGCAGGTCATTGACCAGGCAAAGAATAACCTTGGTATGTTTGGGAAAAAGACGATTCTTTTTGTTGATGAGATTCATCGTTTTAATAAAAGTCAACAGGATTATTTATTACCCTTTGTTGAGGATGGTACAATTATACTGATCGGTGCTACTACAGAAAATCCCTACTTTGAAGTGAATGGCGCATTAATTAGTAGATCGATTATTTTTGAATTAAAGTCTTTGGATAAAGAAGATATAGAAGAACTGATTAAAAGAGCGGTTTTTGATAAAGAGAAGGGAATGGGTGCATTTGACGCAGTAATTAATCAGGATGCATTAGAATTTCTAGCGGATATATCGAATGGTGATGCAAGGGCAGCTCTTAATGCAATTGAATTAGGTGTACTCACAACGGAACGCAGTACAGATGGAAAGATTCATATTACACTTTCTGTTGCGAGTGAGTGTATTCAAAAAAGAGTTGTCCGTTATGATAAGATGGGAGATAATCATTATGATACGATTTCCGCATTTATAAAAAGTATGCGAGGATCAGACCCTGATGCAGCACTGTTTTATCTGGCAAAAATGCTTTATGCTGGGGAAAGTGTGACGTTTATTGCGAGAAGAATCATGATTTGTGCATCAGAAGATGTTGGAAATGCAGATCCAAGGGCATTAACTGTTGCAGTATCAGCAGCGCAGGCAGTCGAACGAATAGGAATGCCAGAAGCACAGATTATTTTATCTCAAGCGGTATCTTATATTGCTACTGCACCAAAAAGTAATGCGTCCTGTGTGGGAATACAAGAGGCTATGCAAGCAGTAAAAGAGACAAAGGATGCAACAGTTCCAGTACATCTACAAGATGCACATTATAAGGGAGCTGCAAAACTAGGACATGGTGAGGGCTATCAGTATGCACATAATTTCAAAAATAATTATGTAAAACAGCAATACCTACCCTATGAATTAAACGGAAAAGAGTTTTACCATGCTTCTGATAATGGATATGAGCAAAAAATAAAGGAACATATGAAACGAATAAAGAACGAATTATGAATTTTAATCATGCGATGCATGTGGATGGGAATATATATGAAAAATAGATTGATTGTGATATCTTTTGATGCGGTTGGGGCAAGGGATTTACCCTTTCTTAAAACATTAAAAAATTTTAAAGAGTTTTTTGAAACAAGTTCATATTGCGAGAATGTAAGCAGTGTTTATCCTTCTGTGACCTACCCAGCGCACACCTCAATTGTAACCGGAAGGTATCCTAGTCACCATGGGGTAGTAAATAATACGCTGGTGCAACCTGGTAGAATTTGTAGTCCAGATTGGATGTGGCAGAGAAAGTATGTGAAAGGGACTACACTTTATGACGAAGCAATCAAGAACAATATGACAGTTGCGTCACTTTTTTGGCCTGTAACAGCAAAATCTAAAATAACATATAACATGCCAGAAGTATTGGCGAATCGTCCATGGCAGAATCAGATTGTGGTATCATTAAAAAATGGGACACCTTTATACGAATTTAAGCTCTTAAAAAAATTCGGTAAACAGGTTGATGGAGTACACCAGCCTCAGCTTGATAACTTTAATCATCAGTCTGCGCTATATACTTTAGAAAAATATCATCCAGATCTAATGTTGATTCATTATACAGATGTGGATACGAAACGTCATGAAAATGGTCTGGATCATGAAGAAGTGACAAATGCTTTGCTTCGTCATGATAAAAGATTAGGAGAAATACAAGAAAAGTTGAAAGATCTTGGAATATACGAAGAGACTACAATTGCCATTTTGGGAGATCACTATCAAATGGATGTAAAACAAATCGTATATTTTAATTACCTGTTTTTAACTAAGGGATGGATCAATGTAAAAAATGGGAAAATTAGGGATTATCAAGTCCTATGTCATAATGCAGATGGATCATGCTATATCTATGTAAAGAATCGAAAAATACAAGGCGATGTGGAAAAATTATTAAAACAATGTGAAGAAAATCCTATTTATGGGATAGAAAGAGTATATACAGGACAAGAAGCAGGGAAGATGGGGGCGGATTCTGCCTGTGATTTTATGATTGAAGCAAAAGAGGGATTCTATTATCTGGATGAATTTGAAACATTGACAGAACCTGTAAAGGACGCAAAAAAGCATGTAATGTGGGCTACACACGGATATCATCCAGACAAGAAAGATTATCAGACATTTTTTGCAATAAAAGGACCTTCCATCAAACAAGGAATCAAGATTGAAAAGATGAGTCTTGTCGATGAAGGTCCAACACTAGCAAAAGTAATTTCTGTAAATCTTTTAAAAACGGATGGTAAATGTATGGATATGATTTTTAAATAAGCTGTTGCATAACGTATGCGTAAATATCCTGATTTTTTTTCTGCCAGTTATTGCAAATACCAACTGCGGCCTCTTCGGTAGGGACGGAAATAGATAATTCGATTAGGATTTCCTGCTTATCTTTTATAGACAAGCTTGCCGTAAATCCACCATTAGTATCTTTATAGTAATCGGCTTTTGTAGATACTTCGTTACGCATATCCATTCCATTAACGGAAAAGTATTCTTTGATTTCGGATTTAATATCGTCAGAGATACGATTCCTAAAATAGGATAAAGTTTCCTGACCTTTTTCCGTTATATGTAGCTGAGTACTATTTCGAATGGACTTTGCTGAAATTAATTCAGCATCAATTAAATCAGCAATTGCTTGCTGAAGAGTAAAAAAAGTAGTATAGCCTTTTGCTAGTATAAAGTCGAAAATCTGAACTCTTGTAAGAGGAAAATTCACCTGCTCTAACATATAGAGAACGATTAACTTATAGAGAGTTAATGGATCTTGCATTCTTTTTAGCTCCTTGATAAGTATTCCGTTTTTTTAATTCTTTGTGGATGGAATTAAGTACCATCCTTTTATTTGTGCTCCACAAAGGGCATTCTAGTATTTCTTTAGGTCCATCTCCTGTAATACGATGAATTACCACGTCAGGGGATACTATTTCTAAGCAAGAAATAGTAATATCAATGTATTCCTCCATAGATAAAATAGGGAATGGATGGTTCACATAGTGGTAATACAAGTCGGTATTTTTTAGTATGTGTAACAACTGTAGTTTAATGCCCTTAATATTTAGTGCATCAACATATTGAACAGTTTGCAACATATTTTCTTTTGTTTCCCAAGGCAAACCCAAAATGACGTGTGCAATGACAGGAATGTCATATTCTTGCAGTTTTCTTACTGTTTCCTCAAAGCATTCATTTGCATAGCCTCTTCGGATAAAATCGATGGAAGTTTTATGAATCGTTTGCAATCCAAGTTCAATCCAAATAGGCTTGATAGAGGATAATTCTCTTATTAATTCAAAAATAGAATCAGAAAAACAATCAGGTCTTGTGGCAATCGATATACCAACGATATCAGGATGTTCCATCGCCTCATAAAAAACTTTTCGTAAGTATTCAATTGGTGCATAGGTGTTTGTAAATGCTTGAAAATAGGCTACAAATTTTTGACTATTCGATTTTAGTTTCACCAATTCTTTTCCAGATTCAATCTGTTCTGTTATGGACAGAAGGGGATTCCCTGCGAAATCCCCACTACCACCTTCACTACAGAAAATACATCCACCTCTACCGATGGTACCATCACGGTTGGGACAATTCATTCCTGCATTTAATGATATTTTATATATTTTTTCACCAAATAGATGACGGTAATATTTGTCTAAAGAAAAAAAACGTTCCATCATTATTTAATATGAGATTTTACGGCTTGTGCTACAACATCAGCGACTCTAGGGTCAAAGGCTTCAGGCATAATGTTTTCATCATTTAACTCATCATCAGGCACTAGACCAGCAATTGCAATAGCAGCAGCTAATTTCATTTCTTCTGTAATTTGAGAAGCCCGTCCTTCTAAAGCACCTTTAAAGATACCAGGAAATGCAACTACATTATTCACCTGATTAGGAAAATCAGAACGACCAGTACCCACAATTCTTGCACCAGCAGCACGTGCAATATCTGGCATGATTTCAGGAACTGGATTAGCCATTGCAAATAAAATGGAATCCTTATTCATAGAAGCGACCATTTCAGGAGTTACAATGTTTGGAGCAGAAACTCCGACAAAAATATCGGCACCCTTTAAAGCGTCACTAAGAGTTCCAGTTTTGTTTTCTAAATTTGTAATTTCAGTCATTTTCTGCTGCATCCAGTTAAGACCTTCTGTCTCTTTAGAAACAATACCTACCTTATCACACATGGTTACATTTTTAAATCCATAAGTAAGTAATAATTTTGTGATAGCTACACCAGCGGAACCAGCTCCATTAACAACTACCTGGCAATTTTCTTTCTTTTTGCCTGTAACCTTTAAACCATTAATAATACCTGCTAATACAACGATAGCAGTACCGTGCTGGTCATCGTGAAAAACAGGAATATCTAAGGTGGCCTTTAAACGTTCTTCAATTTCAAAGCAACGAGGTGCAGAAATATCCTCTAGATTAATACCTCCAAATCCAGGTGCCAAATAGGTAACAGCTTTAATGATTTCTTCTGTATCTTGAGTGTCAAGGCAAATAGGAATTGCATTTACATTTCCGAACTCTTTAAACAAAACTGCTTTTCCTTCCATAACAGGCATAGCAGCATAGGGTCCAATATTCCCAAGTCCTAAAACTGCGCTTCCGTCGGAAACAACAGCAACAGTATTTGCTTTCATTGTATATTTATAGGCGGCTTCCTTGTCATTTGCAATGACTTTACATGGTTCTGCTACGCCAGGAGTATAAGCAAGAGCTAAATCTTCTCTGGATTTAACAGGAGTTTTTGATATGGTCTCGATTTTACCGTTCCATTTTTCGTGCAATTCTAAAGCTTTTTCTGCGATTGTCATTTTAAGTCTCCTTCTTGTTTGTATTTCAGTAATATTTTACATTTTTATAGAAAACAAATCAAATACATTTTTCTTGTAATTTTTATTTGCTGGTTGTATACTTTAACCAATGATAACAAAATGTTATTTTCTTGGGTCTGTCAATGTATCAGAATTCTATTATAAAATCCCATTTAAACAAATGAATAATTACAATTTAAAAGATAGAGTTAATTTTTGGAGGAAAATATATGAGAGAAAAGTATGAGTCTTTATCCCTTGTTGCGTTAAAAGATATTGCAAAAACGAGGGGGATTAAAGGTAGTACAAGTATGAAAAAAAGTGATCTTGTGGATGCAATGCTTAAGGAAGATGAAAAGGTTGAGACAGCAAAACAAAAAAATATGATAAAAGAGATTGAACCAGAGACACCAGCTGTTAAGAATGAGAATATGATTAAAACGGAAGAAACAGTACCAGTGGATAAGGAAACTCTAGACAGTGGAATGATAGCAAATGGTATTTTGGAAGTGCTGCCAGATGGATATGGATTTATTCGTTGTGAAAATTATATGCCTGGTGAAAATGATGTATATGTTGCACCTAGTCAAATCCGACGGTTTAATTTAAAGACGGGTGATATTATAATAGGAAATACCAGAGTTAAGACACAGAGCGAGAAATTCAGTGCTTTGTTATATGTAAAATCGATTAATGGTTATCATCCCACAGAGGCAGCAAAACGTCGTAATTTTGAAGATATGACACCTATTTTTCCGAATGAAAGACTTCGTTTAGAGAGCGGAAAAAGTAGTGTTGCAATGAGAATTATGGATTTGATGAGTCCAGTGGGTAAAGGTCAGAGAGGGATGATTGTTTCACCTCCTAAAGCTGGAAAAACAACACTTCTAAAGGAAGAGGCAAAATCTATCACAGCAAATAATCCTGACATGCAGTTAATTATTTTATTAATTGATGAGCGTCCAGAAGAAGTTACAGATATTAAAGAGGCAATCGAAGGAAAAAATGTAGAAGTGATTTATTCCACATTTGATGAATTACCAGAACATCATAAACGTGTTTCAGAAATGGTAATTGAGAGGGCAAAACGATTGGTGGAACATAAAAAGGATGTCATTATTCTTTTAGATAGTATTACACGTTTAGCGAGAGCCTATAATTTAACAGTTCCTCCCTCAGGAAGAACTTTATCAGGAGGCCTTGATCCAGCAGCACTCCATATGCCAAAACGTTTTTTTGGAGCTGCAAGAAATATGAGAGAGGGCGGTAGCCTTACAATTCTGGCAACAGCGCTTGTTGATACAGGAAGCAAGATGGATGATGTTGTGTATGAAGAATTTAAAGGAACTGGTAATATGGAAATGATTCTTGATCGTAAGCTTCAAGAGAAAAGAGTATTTCCTGCAATTGATATACCAAAATCAGGCACCCGAAGAGAAGATTTACTTTTGGATTCGGATGAATTGGAGGCTATTAATATCATAAGGAAAGCATTTAATGGTCTAAAACCTGAGGAAGCAGTAGAAAAGATTTTAGATATGTTTGTGAAAACAAAGAATAATAAAGAGTTCATAGAATTTGTTAAAAAAATTAAATTTATTTAAAAAAGTGTTGCATAGGTGATATTCCTATGTTACAATAAGTGAGCTGTTTAATTGACAAATGGTTACTAATTTATATAGAGAGGTGAATTATAATGAGAGAAGGAATCCATCCAGAATACTATCAGGCAAATGTAACATGCAACTGTGGAAACACATTTGTAACAGGTTCAACGAAAAAAGATATCCATGTTGAAGTTTGTTCTAAATGTCATTCATTCTATACAGGTCAGCAGAAATCTGCAAGAGTTGACGGACGTATTGATAAGTTCAATAAGAAATATGGCGTTACGAAATAGTTATTTGTGAATAAATGAAACTTAATTGCCGTTGCCTTTTGGTGACGGCATTTTTGGATTTTGTGAGGAAAGAATATGGCGAAAATAAAAAAAAATAATTCCTGTGGAGTTGGCGGTCAGGCGGTTATGGAAGGCGTAATGATGAAGAACAAAGAAAAATACGCTGTTGCCGTTCGCAAACCAAACGGAGAAATAGAAGTTATGACAAGTGAATACAAGACCATTGCTCCAAATAAAAAATTAACAGAAATTCCTTTTATCCGAGGTGTTTTTAATTTCGTAGATTCTATGGTATTAGGAACAAAATGCCTGACTTATTCTTCAGAATTTTTTGAGGATGAGGAAGAAAAAAAAGAAAAAGGTTTTTTTGAGAAAAAATTAGGAGATAAAGCTACAAAAGTATTTACTGGATTGACAGTTGCTTTCTCTATTATTGTAGCAATTGCTTTGTTTATGGTTCTGCCATATTATATATCCAGAATATTTGAAATGTACATTATGTCAACCAGCCTTCTCGCATTATTGGAGGGTGTCGTACGAATTTTGATTTTTGTTTGTTATGTAGCTGCTATTTCTTTCATGAAAGAAATAAAACGTGTTTATATGTATCATGGCGCAGAACACAAATGTATTAATTGTATTGAGAAGGGATATCCGCTAACAGTAAAAAACGTAATGAAAGCTTCCAAACAACATAAGCGTTGTGGTACAAGTTTTATGCTGTTTGTAATGTTTGTCAGTGTTATCTTTTTTATTTTCATTCATGTCCAAAGCCCAATCATGCGGGTGGTCGTGCGAATTTTATTGATACCAGTAATTGCGGGTGTTTCCTATGAAATTATTCGGTTGGCAGGAAGTAGTAACAATATTATTATAAGAATATTATCTGCTCCAGGTCTATGGCTTCAAAGGTTAACAACAAGAGAACCAGATGAAGAGATGGTAGAAGTAGCGATTAAATCAGTAGAAGCAGTATTTGACTGGAAACAATTTTTAAAAGAGAAATTTGATTATGATGTAGATGGATCAGAAGAAGATGACGTATAGAGAAGCATATGAATATGGAAAGCAGAAACTGATTCTGCAAGGAATTTTAGATGCAGAATTAGATGCAAGACTTCTATTAGAACATGTTTGTGGGAAGGATAGAAATTATCTTCTTGTATATGGAAATGAAGAGATTTCAACGGTAGAAGAAGATAGCTATTTTAAAGTGATAGAAAAACGAGGCGAGCATATTCCACTGCAACATATTACAGGTATCCAGGAGTTTATGGGATTCCCGTTTATGGTAAATGAATCAGTACTAATTCCAAGACAGGATACAGAATGTCTAGTGGAAGAAGCTCTGATAGAAATTCCGGATGGATCGAAAGTGCTGGATATCTGCACAGGATCGGGGTGCATTCTTCTTTCGCTTATGAAATACAAAAATGCAATAGAAGGAATGGGTGTGGATATTTCTGAAGAGGCACTGGTAGTTGCAAGAAAAAATGCAGAATCATTAGGAGTCCATGTAAATTTGACATTGAGTGACATGTTTCAAAATGTAAATGATGTTTTTGATGCAATTTTATCAAACCCCCCTTATATTCGATCTGATGTAATAAAAGATTTAAGCGAAGAAGTAAAAAATCACGATCCAAGACTAGCCCTTGATGGAAAAGAAGATGGATTGTATTTTTATAGAATATTAGCAGAAGAAGCCTTGGATTATCTGAAATCTGGAGGAAAGCTAATAATGGAAATTGGCTATGACCAGGGTAAAGCAGTTTCGGAATTGTTAAGAGCACATAACTTTAAGGATGTCACTGTAATAAAAGATTTAGCAGGACTTGACAGAGTCGTGAAGGGAAGAAAATAATGTTTGACAAATTAGATGATTTATTAATCCGATATGAAGAAATTATGGGCGAATTGGGTGAACCAGGAGTAGCAAATGATCCCAATCGTTATCGTAAGCTTATGAAAGAAGAAAGCGATTTAAAACCAATTGTAGAGGCATATTCTGAATACAAAGAATGCAATCAAAATGTAGAAGACAGTGTTTCCATGTTAGAAGAAGAGCATGATGAAGAAATGAGAGAAATGCTAAAGGAAGAATTAAACACTTCTAAGAAACGCATTGAAGAATTAGAACAGGAATTAAAGGTACTCTTATTACCCAAGGATCCAAATGATGATAAAGATGTTATCGTAGAAATCAGAGCAGGTGCTGGTGGAGATGAATCTGCACTTTTTGCAGCGGAAATGTATCGACTTTATGTACATTATGCAGAAAAGCAACGTTGGAAAGTTGAACTTGTAAACTGTGATGAAATTGGCATTGGTGGAATGAAAGAAGTCAGCTTCATGGTAAACGGTCAAGGTGCTTATTCAAAACTAAAATATGAAAGTGGCGTACATCGTGTACAAAGAATTCCAGAAACAGAGTCAGGTGGAAGAATTCATACATCAACCATTACCATTGCAGTGATGCCGGAAGTAGAGGAAGTAGATGTTGAAATTAATGATAATGATATTCGTATTGATGTAATGCGTGCATCGGGAAGTGGTGGACAGTGTGTCAATACAACGGACTCTGCAGTACGTTTAACCCATATGCCCACGGGAATCGTCATTTATAGCCAGACAGAAAAATCACAGATTCAAAATAAAGCAAAAGCATTTGCCTTATTACGTGCAAAACTATATGATATGGAATTACAAAAACAGCACGATGCAGAAGCAGAATTAAGAAGAAGCCAGGTTGGAACAGGTGACCGTTCTGAGAAAATTAGAACCTACAACTTCCCTCAGGGCCGTGTAACAGATCATAGAATCAAATTAACACTGTATAAATTAGATGCAATTATGAACGGAGACATCGATGAATTAATCGATACTTTGATTGCAGCAGACCAAGCAGCCAAGCTCAGCAAACTCAACGACCAAGCAGGCTACTAAACAGAATAGATCAACTTATCTTATGCATGCACCTAGTATACAAAATAGACAAATAATAAAGTCCGATTTTCAAGCTCGCTTGAAATCGGACATTACTATTTGTCGTACTGTCAGACGAAGTCTGACAGCAGAAGAAACCCCAGTTTCTTCTGTTTGTATACGCCCCTTTTGAAAAGAAAAGTTTACCTAAGCTTGGATATTTGGTCGCCCATTACATCCCATGAACTGCGAAGCAGTTTATGGGATGATGTACAGGATCATTGTTGTATTTACAACAGAAGGGAATTTATTAATATGGAATACAAAACAAATGTAATGCGAATTTTGGACAAGGCAAAAATAGAATATAAATCATACAGTTATGCTGGTACAGATGCGATAAGTGGTGTAGAGGTTGCCGCTATCCTTAATCAAAATCCTGCACAGGTGTTTAAAACACTTGTTACAGTAAGCAAAAGTAAAATAAATTATGTTTTCGTTGTACCTGTGAAAGAAGAACTGAATCTTAAAAAGGCAGCAGCGGCTGTAGGTGAAAAATCTATTGAAATGATAAAATCAAAAGAACTGCTACCACTTACCGGTTATATACACGGCGGCTGTTCACCAATTGGGATGAAAAAATCCTTGATTACGGTGATTGATTCCAACGCAAAAGATTTTGATACTATCATTTTTAGTGCAGGAAAAATTGGTTATCAAGTTGAGGTAGCACCACAAGATCTACAGAAGCTTATCCGTTTTGAATATGGTGACATTATATAAGAATACAAAAGATATGGAAAGTGAGAAAATAATAATGGAATTAGATATAGAAAAGAAAACCAAAGCACACATGGTAGCTTTTATTACGATTGTTATATGGGGAACTACTTACATATTCACGAAAGTGCTTTTACAGAGTTTTCAGCCAGTGGAGATTCTTTTTTTTCGTTTTGTTATTGCTTATTTCGTTTTAATGATTATTTCACCAAAGAAGATGCAAGTGGAAAAGACACATGAGAAATATTTTGTCTTTGCTGGTCTGACCGGAATTACATTCTACTATTTACTTGAAAATATTGCACTTGTTTATACGCAGGCAACGAATGTTGGTGTCATTATTTCGGTGGCTCCGTTTTTTACAGCTATTTTTGCATATTTGTTTATTAAAGGTGAAAAACTAAGCCTTAATTTTATGATGGGATTTATTGTGGCTATGGTGGGTATTATCATGATTAGCTATAATGGAAGTACAAGCTTTCAGCTGAATCCGATTGGTGATATTTTAGCACTTCTTGCAGCTCTTGTATGGGCAGTTTATTCTATTCTGATACGTAAAATTTCAAGTCTGGGATATGGATCAATCCAAATGACAAAGAGAAGTTTTTTTTATGGAATTTTATTTATGATTCCGGCATTGTATGTGCTTAATTATCATCCAGATTATGCTAAGCTTTTAGAACCTGCCATTTTGATGAATGTTCTATTCTTAGGAGTAGGAGCATCAGCAATTTGCTTTGTTATATGGAACTATGCTGTGAAAACACTGGGGGCTGTTACAACAAGTATTTATATTTATCTGGTACCTGTCATTACAACGACAACATCGATTATCGTCCTGAAAGAAAAAATTAATTTTGTATCTATTATTGGAATTCTTTGTACACTAATTGGGTTATTCTTATCACAGAAAAGAGGTAAGTGTGAGAAGTAATAAATCAACTATCAATTTGTAAATCATACTTTAAGCATGCGGATGGGTGTCAAAATGGAAGCAAAAGAGTATCAAACAAAAGAATTAATGAAACGATTTCTACCTTACTATAAGAAGCATAAAATTGTAATCACAATCGATTTATTTTGCGCAGCATTGACTACAATTTGTGAATTGGTATTACCAATGATTCTTCGTTTTATTACAAATACGGGGTTAAATGATGTTACAAATTTAACAGTTGCAGTCATTGGAAAATTAGGACTTTTATATCTAATGCTCCGTCTGATTGATTGTTGTGCTAATTTTTATATGGCTGATATGGGACATGTTATGGGAGCAAAAATCGAAACAGATATGCGAAGTGATGCATATGCTCATTTACAAAAATTATCAAATACTTATTACAACAATACTAAAGTGGGGCAGATTATGGGAAGAATCACAAATGATTTATTTGATGTGACAGAATTTGCTCATCATTGCCCAGAAGAATTTTTTATAGCAGCGATTAAGGCACTGGTGGCATTTATGATACTTGCCACTGTTAATTTACCACTTACAATTCTCATATTTATGATTGTTCCTGTGATGGCTGTAACCTGTATTCATCTAAATAGAAGAAGTCGCCGTGCATTTGCAAGGCAGCGTTATCAAATTGGTGAATTGAATGCCAGTATAGAGGATAGCCTGTTAGGACAAAAGGTTGTAAAAGCATTTACAAATGAAGAAATGGAAATTGAGAAATTTGAAAGAGGCAATCTCAAATTTTTAGATATCAAAAGGGATACTTATCGTTATATGGCTACTTTTCAGACTTCCACAAGAGCATTTGATGGTCTTATGTATTTTGCTGTTATTGTAGCAGGAGGATTGTTTTTGATAAAAGGCAAAATTAGCGCAGGTGATTTAGTTGCCTATACGATGTATGTATCTACTTTAATTGCAACAATTAGACGAATTATTGAGTTTGCAGAACAGTTTCAACGGGGTTTGACAGGAATTGAACGTTTCCTTCAGATTATGGATGCCGATTTAGAAATTTTTGATGAACCAGATGCCATTGAAATGCCGAAGCCAAATGGGAGTATCGTATTTGAACAAGTGACTTTTGAATATCCAGATGATCATAATAAAGTATTTCGTAATTTAAATCTTGTTGTAAAATCAGGAGAA
This sequence comes from Lachnospiraceae bacterium, assembly GCA_028694115.1. The sequence goes on along the minus strand of JAQUUB010000003.1, from coordinate 88,018 downwards.
AAGCTAGCAATTGTTGGCCCCTCCGGTGGCGGAAAAACAACCTTATGTAATTTGATTCCAAGATTTTATGATGTTACGGCCGGATGTATTCGAATAGATCATCAGGATATTAAACAATATACCTTAAAGAGCCTCCGAAAGAATATTGGGATAGTGCAGCAAGATGTCTACCTGTTTTCAGGAACCGTTATAGAAAATATTTTATATGGAAATCCTGATGCAACAAGAGAACAGGCAGTAGATGCAGCAAAGGATGCAGGTGCACATGAGTTTATTTTGCAGTTAAAGGATGGATATGACACATATGTGGGTGAACGTGGAGTGAAGCTTTCTGGTGGTCAGAAACAGAGAATTAGTATTGCCAGAGTATTTTTGAAAAATCCCCCAATTATGATATTAGATGAGGCAACGTCAGCACTTGATAATGAAAGTGAATTTGCTGTTGCAGAATCTCTGCAGAAATTATCAGAGGGGCGTACTACAATTACAATTGCGCATCGATTATCAAGTATAAAGAATTCTGATCGTATTTTGGTATTAACGGAAGAGGGGATTGTCGAAGAGGGAAGACATGAACAACTCATGGAAGAAAAAGGAATTTATTACCAGTTCTATACCATGGCAGATAAGTTAAAATAAACTTTGTAATACCGTTTGTAATCCATTGTATTACAACGGTAATCTGTGTTAAGCTTAAAAGGAAGAAATGTAGGAAATGACTTGAGCAAGTAGCTTAGGTTCCATTAATAGGAGGATAGTAAGATGAATGATTTTACCTTTTATTCACCAACATATTTTGCATTTGGTAAGGATACAGAAAATGAAGCTGGAGCTTATGTAAGGAGATTCGGTGGTACAAGAGTAATGATTCACTATGGTGGAGGTTCTGTTGTGCGTTCCGGTTTACTTGACAAAGTAAAGGAGTCATTACAGAAAGAAAAAATAGAATATATTGATTTTGGTGGTGTAAAACCAAATCCAAGGAGTGGATTAGTATATGAGGGAATTGAACTTTGCAGAGAAAAGAAGATTGATTTCATTCTAGCTGTTGGAGGTGGAAGTACCATTGACTCTGCAAAAGCAATTGCTGCAGGAGCTGTGTATGACGGCGATTTTTGGGATTTCTATGAAGGAAAAAGAGTTGAAGAAGCATTACCCATAGGAACGGTTTTAACGATCGCGGCAGCTGGAAGCGAAGGCTCTCCTGATTCTGTTATTACAAATGAAAATGGGATGTTTAAGCGCGGAAGTACTGGAGATGCACTGAGACCTAAATTCACAGTACTAAATCCTGCCTTAACCCAGTCACTCCCTCCTTATCAGACAGCATGTGGAATTACGGATATTATGGCACATTTGTATGAGCGTTATCTTACCAACACGAAAGAAGTAGAAGTGACGGATCGAATGATAGAAGCACTGATGCTAACGATGATACACGAAGGACCAAGGGTAATGAAAAATCCAGATCATTATGATGCTCGGGCAAATATCATGTGGGCAGGTATGATGGCACATAATAATTCATGTGGTGTAGGACGTTCGCAGGATTGGACGAGCCATGAGATTGAGCATGAATTATCAGCACTTTATGATTGTGCTCATGGTGCAGGGCT
>JAQUUB010000003.1:62897-86302 GCA_028694115.1 Lachnospiraceae bacterium | reverse complement strand
ATATCATGTGGGCAGGTATGATGGCACATAATAATTCATGTGGTGTAGGACGTTCGCAGGATTGGACGAGCCATGAGATTGAGCATGAATTATCAGCACTTTATGATTGTGCTCATGGTGCAGGGCTTGCAGTAGTTATGCCAGCGGTATTCACATATAATATGGAGCATGATGTTATGAGATTTGCAAAAGTAGCAACCAGGGTTTGGGGATGTCAGATGGATTTTGAACATCCAGAAAAAACAGCACGGGATGGAATTGAAGCATTACGTAACTTCCTTATTTCGATTGGTATGCCAAAGAATTTTGCAGGCTTAGGAGCGAAAGAAGAAGATATTGAAAAATTAGCGCATACGGCATGTTATGGAAATGGAAATAACGGTACCATTGGCGGATTTGTAAATCTGGTACAAAAGGATGTAAAAAATATTTATCGTTTAATGGTGTAGTGAATATACATACGAAAGATAAAGGAGGAACAATTATGTTTGACTTTAACTTTGATTGGAAAAAGGAATTAAATACAAATATTGATTCTATTGATAACCAACATAAACAATTATTTAAAATTGGCCGGGATATTGAGCAACTGATACGTACGGAGTGTATTGGGGTTACTCAGGCACAATTATTAGATATTGTTTGTTCTATGAGAGAATATATGGGATATCATTTCTATGAAGAAGAAAAAATGATGGAGGAATTTAATTATTCTAATATTCAAAAACATAAGAAGGAGCATAAAGAATTTGAAAAACTGATTACAAAGGTTGATTTGCCAAAGTTAAGTAAAAATCCTCAAATAGAGCTGCCTATTTTAAAAGATATGATTAAAGATAAGGTATTAAGCCATCTTCTTGGCGAAGATTTGCTAATGGCAAAACAATATATGGAATATATGCAAAATAAGGAGCAGGTATCCTGTGATAAACCATCCGTGCAGGATAAGTATGAAGATAAATATGGGAAATTAATTATAGAATTAGATGTTTCCCGAGTTTATTTCTTAAAGAATCAAAACCCTAAAGGGAGAGTTGTGCTGATTTATAAAGAAAAAGTAAAAGACATGAGTAATATATCCACCTTAGAAAGAAACATATTTTTTGGAGATATTCAAAAAACTGCAAAAGTATTAAAAAAGATATTCAAGCCTCAGGCACTTAATTATGGGGAATATGGAGACATTGAAGAACGGCTTCACTTTCATATTGTTCCAAAGTACTTTGATGAGCCATCATGGGGAAAAACCTTTGAAATTAATCCAACGGATAGCAATTTATCAGAGCAGGAATATAATAATTATGTAATCCAATTAAAGAAAGAATTAAGTAAATAGAAAAAACTTATTGACTTTATCCAATGTTGGACATATGATATACTCAACATTGGATAAAACTTTAGGAGGACTTATGATTCGTGGACTTATTCTATATTATCTAAATATTAAACCAACACATGGATATGAAATTCAAAGATTTATTCAATTAATGGGGTTGGATCAATGGGCTAAAATCCAATCAGGATCTATTTACTATGCATTAACAAAGTTAGAAAAAGAAAAAAATATCCAGGTTTTAAAAGAAGAAAGAACAGGTTCTAGAGTTCGTAAAATTTATGAAATTACTTCACAGGGTAGGAATATATTAAAAAGTGAAATGCGTATTGAATTAGCGACTCCTATTATGGAAATAGGATCACTTAAATACATTGTTTATCCTATGATTAATACATTAGATGAGTCAGAAATGAGAGTCATTCTACAAAAACATATTAGAGATTTGCAAGAAAAGCAGAAATATTGGGAGATTTGGAAGAGTGCGAAATGTGAAAAAGAAGTTAACAGACTTTCGGAGCTTTCTTTTGAAATTGCGATTCATTCTTTAGCAGATCAAATCTCATGGCATGAAGAATTACTTCTAAATCTAAGAGACTATGTGCAAATGGGAGAGGGCATGAAAAATGTAATTAGTAAGTTTGAGCCCGAATGTATAGAACCACAAGAAAAGAATCAAGATTGGAAAGAAAAATACGATTTTATAGAAAAAATAAAAGAAACAGTTGAACAAGATCCAAAACAAGCAATTGACCAATTAAATAAGTATATGGAAGAAATGATGAATCAAGGATTTATTTAGGGATTTCAAATGGAAATCCCTAATAAAAAAATTATATATCCAATATTGGATATATAACATTGAATATAAGAATGGAGGAAAGAAATGAAAAGTGAATTATTAAGTGTTAGTAATCTAGAAAAAAGCTATGGTGAAAGGAAAGTAGTCAATGCAATTAGTTTTTCCATTTTAAATGGGGAGATTTTAGGATTTCTAGGTCCTAATGGAGCAGGTAAAAGTACTAGTATTCGTACACTAGTTGGGATTGAGAAGTTTGATGGAGGGACACTTTCTTACCAAGGGAAAATAGTTGATGAAAATCGGCGTGAGATGAAAAAAGAAATCGGATTGGTACCACAGGATATTGCAGTATATGGGGATTTAAGTGCGTATGATAATGTTCGATTCTTTTGTTCCTTGTATGGTTACCATGGAAAGGAGTTAGACAGACGAGTGAAAGAAGCCTTGGAATTCGTTGCTTTGTGGGATAGGAGAAAAGAGAAACCTGGAAGATTTTCAGGTGGAATGAAGAGAAGATTAAATATTGCATGCTCCATTGCTCATTCTCCCAAGCTGTTAATATTAGATGAACCAACGGTTGGCATTGATCCACAGTCTAGGAATTATATTTTAGAAGCAATTCGAATTTTAAATAAGCGAGGCACAACTGTCATATATGTTTCGCATTATATGGAAGAGATAGAGGCATTATGTAATCGGATTATTATTATGGATGAAGGAAAGATTAAGGAGGATTTAAGTAAAGATGAATTAATGGAAAAGTATAACAATCAAGGTTTTGAAACATTAGAAGAAATTTTTTTGGAGATCACAGGAAAAAAATTAAGAGATAGGAGTAAAAATGAATAAATTTAAATCAATGTTTTATCTCAATTTGAGAAGTAGAATGAGAGATGGATTTGCAATTGGATATAACGTTATTTTCCCAATGATAATGATATTTTTATTGGGCCTTTTATGCAAAGGAGCATTTCAAGGAGAAATAACAGGATATCAATATTACGGAGTTGTAATAGTGCCGTATTGTACGGCAATGGCGGTAGTGACTGCTGCATACGCAGGTAAGGATGATGCATATGCCAAAACATCAGATAGAATTATGATCGCACCTGTTTCTGTTTTTACAATTGTAATTTCCAAAATATTTGCTGAGACTGTGATTTTTGTAGGCTGTACGATAGGCGTGTTAATACTAGAGGATATTTTGAGTGGGTTAGAGATTTTTTCCTATTTCTTAGAATTTGTAGTGCTATATACAAGCTTTTCATTTTTAGTTGCAGCTTTAGGAACCTATATTGGTTTAGGAATGAAAGATTTCATGAAGATAAAGAATTTCATCACAATTCCAATTAGTATATTTGCTATTTTAGGTGGTAGTTTTTATCGTTTTGGTACACTAAACCAAGGATTTCAGCTTTTGATTAATCTTTCTCCACTTACCTGGATTAATCGCAGTATATTTTTAATGATTTATGATCAAAAAAGTCAATTATTATGGTTGATTAGTGGATTAATGATTTTAATAGCTCTTATTTTTACTGTTTTAGGAATCGTACTATTTAAAAAGGAGGAGTATGGAAATGGCGAGTTACCTGGTTATGAAAAATAATTTAAACCGTGCGTTAAAAAGGAAAAGCACGTATCTGATTGTTTTAGTAGTACCGATTCTCTTAGCTTTCATTGGCTCGGTAAGTGTTCGGTTACCTCAGTCAAAAATCAGGGTTGGAATAGTAGGCGATAGTGATTATATTCAAAAAATGGAAGAACAATTAAAGCTTCTTGATAAAATAACTTTTCAGATAGCAGATATCGAGAGTATTCATACAGATGTGATTATGGGCAAATACCATTTTGTGCTTAATCAAAAGGACCTAGAAACAGAGCAAAATTCGATTTTAAATAAGGTGAAAGAAGCATCTGAGAACAAGATGTTTTTGCAGACAAATGATTTGACACAGACGCAAAGAATGATTTCTATGATGCTAACGACATTTATGATCGTGGCAACCTTATATACCATGAAGTATCTAAAGGATACAAGGGATGGAGCAGTGGAAAGGTTCTGCTATACAGGGCATGGAAGAATCAATTACTTATGTGGTTATGGATTCTCGACGTCTGTGATTACGGGAATTCAAATAGTACTGATCCTGAGTATTTGGATGGTCTTTGATAAGAACTTTTCTATTTCAATTTCCAAAGGAATTGCCGTGTTTCTTTTCCTTCTTATTGTTTCTAATCTATATGGCATTTTTATTACACTAATAAGTAAATCCGATTTAATGGCAGGAGTATTAAGCACATCCATTGCAATCCTATTTGCAATATTGGGTGGTACGTTTGTAGCTGTATCGAATATGCCAGGCTGCCTTCAGATGATTAGTAGAATAAGCCCTATGAGATGGTTAATGGAAATGCTATAGTTGCACAAAAGTAATTAAAATAAACTTAAGGATAGAAAAATGGATGAAATGGGTATATAATTCTCTAAATGAATCAGGAGAGGTAAGTATCTATGTTACAAGAAATTGATCCATACAAGTTCCATAATGAATATCAAAATAAAATACCCAAAGAAGAGGATATCATCTTCAGCTTTTTTAATAAAGAGGTAGTGATACAAAAAAATGACGAAGAGGTAACATTCCCACAATATAAAGATTTGGCGAGTTCGATAGTAAATGAATCCATTCAGTATCTGTTTTGTATTGATAATATAGATTTTTATATTAATTTATCAGAAGAGCAAATCGAGTGTAAGGGATGGGAATATGAAACGGTACAAATACTTCGTGAGTTTAAGAGGAAGGATTTAAGATTTGCAGCGGTAACTGCATTTCATTTATACCAATGGTACCGTGATAATAAATATTGCGGAAGATGTGGAGAGAAAGTTCAATATGGTACGAAGGAAAGAGTATTATGCTGTCCAGCCTGTGGGAATTTAATCTATCCTAAAATTGCGCCAGCGGTTATTGTAGGAGTAATTAATGGTAATAAAATCCTATTATCAAAATACGCAGGAAGAGAATATAAAAAGTATGCACTACTTGCTGGATTTACAGAGGTGGGTGAGAGCCTAGAAGACACAGTTCATAGAGAAGTAATGGAAGAGGTAGGATTACATGTAAAAAATATCTCTTACTATAAGAGTCAGCCATGGGGATTTGACTCCAATCTTCTGGTTGGGTATTTTGCACATCTTGATGGGGATGAAACCATACAAATGGATAGAAGTGAACTAGCAGTTGCAGAATGGATTGATAGGGAGGATTTGGCAGAGGAAGATGATGGAGTCAGTATCACGAGAGAGATGATGAGTTACTTTAAAAATCATAAGGAATTATCAATATAGATATTTTCAAACGAAATAAAAGGAACAGAAATAAAAAAAGTTAGTAATCATAAAAATTAATTGATTACTAACTTTTTTCTATACTTATATTAACATAATTTGTAAAAAATGTCAAGTCTTGAAAGCCTATCAGACTGAGAGTAGAATCGCTTATAAGGTATAAGATTGCCTTCTAATTGTAACCCAAAGTTTTCAAGTTATCAAAAGAATGGAGAATCGAATGGACGATAAGAAATGGCTCAGCATTTTTAATAATCAAAGTTCCAATGCATTGACGATGGTTTTGGAAACGAATCAGTATACACAAAAATTTGGACTTCAACTATCGAAAGAAGAAGCACTTATGATAACAGAGGCACGCAAGTCCAGCTTAGTAGAACAGGAACGAATTGAATTTGGAGAGGGAATTATTCATAAACTGATATTCGAATTTTGTGATTCGCCCTATATCTATCAGGATAATTATGTAGAAACAATCATAACATTACAAGACATTTTCTACCTGTACAAAAATGAATCATTGGATGAACTAACAGATGATGAGCTCATTTCGTATATGAAAAGAGAATTTGAGGGAGTTTGTGAAGGCTCGCTAGAGCATCTAGAGGATACGAGTCTTGAAAAATTCGCAAGAGAAATCCGAGAAGGGACTCATAGATTTCTAAGTAGGAATGAGGATGAAGGTGAAGATGAAGATGAATTATGAGATGGAGGAGCTTCTTCCAATAGTAGCAAAACTCACTGAAAAATATACAAGTAAAGAAAGCACATCAATTACACTTTCAAAAGCAAAACAACTAATGGGAGCAGTTCAATATTGCATTAATGAGACATATCAAAGTGAAGTAGATACAAAGGAACTGCAAACGTTGTATGAAAAGGAGTCTGCAAAGTCACGTTATGAAAGGGGATATCAGATTGTTATTAAAAAAGCAAAGAGGGTAAAAGAAGAATTTGAAAGTCTAGTGACAAGTTTCGAATCCTACGGAAATAGAAATTATTATGATACAATTGTAAAAGGAATGCCAGCATTTTTTTTGCATTACGATGCTCGGTTTGAACCGCAAAATCATATTTTAACATTGGATTATCCTACAATTGTGCAACTAGATGGAAAATGTGGAATTGATGCAATTGAATATTATTTAAAATGTATCCAATTGGAACAATTGTTTTTACACAGATTTTCAGAGAATTATATTAGAACTGTATTAAGAGCTTATCATGAAGATTATGAGGATATGTTCTTTAATATATGTAATATTGTATATCGTAACATGATTGGATGCATGATACTACGAAAAAAAGATGCAGGGATGGGGCTTAATTCAGAGGAAGTGAAAAAAATCACACAAATCGTAAACCGGATGGATAGAAAAGAATTACAAGAATATCTGGATCGCTTAACGGATGAATGCATATTACATCAATTTGCAAATAATCAGCTGTTAGGTAATTATTTAAAAGCAGATATTGCAGATTTTAACTTTGAATTAGAAAATGTAGCAAAAAATAATTGTATGGAGAGAATGTTTTTTGTTCAAGGAGTTTTATAAATTCAGCTTGTTTATTATTTTGACTATTATATAATAGAATAAATTGGTAATAATCAGGGGAGGTATTTCGTGTCAAATATTAAAAAATCATGTGAGAACGATTGTCAGGTTTTAAAAGAGACAAGAGAAAAGCTTGAAGAAGCGAACACAAAATTAGATATATTACTCAGTAATATTCCAGGTGGTGTTTTAAGCTATGATGCAAATACCGGAAAATTTGATTTTGTCAGTGAAGGCTGCTTAGCTATTTTTCAGTGTACAGAAGAGAAATTCAGAGAACAATATTACAATTCATTTGAACTAATGGTAATCAAACAGGACCGTGCAAAAGTAAAAGAGTTAATCGATAATCAGATTCAATTTTTTGACACGGTAGAGCTTACCTATCGCGTGAAAGATATGATGGATCATATTATGTGGATTTATCATAAGGGGAGATTAGTTAAGGATCGTGAAGGCAATTCGAAATTTTATATAGTAATTAGTGATATTACCGAAGAAAAGTTGGTACAGGCCCAACTTCAGCAGATTAATGAAAAACTCTATATAGAAACAGAACGTTACAAATTGATTGAAGAGGCTGTTGATAATATCCAGTATGATTATGAGGTCATAACGGATACACTTGTCTTATCCTTGAAAGACGCAGATGGAAATCGTCTAAAAATTGAAAATTATATGGCAAGTGGTGAAATGCAACATTCGATTCATGAAGAAGACTTTCCAACCTTTTATGATATGTGGATGAATGCCTTGAGTGAACCAACCAAGGGAGTAGTAGAGTTTCAAAGTTGTCTAGAAGGTAGCGAATATATTTGGTACCGTTTGAGCTATGCGAGCTTTGCAGATAAAAATGACCGGGTGGTAAGATTAGTGGGTAGTGCAAAAAATATTTCAGAAGAAAAGGCACAACAGAAGGAACTGAAAGCAAAAATAGAGCTGGATGGGATGACAGGGTTACTAAATAAGGTTGCCATGCAAATAACAATAGAAAATTACATTAAAGACTGTGATATTGGTGTTTGTCATGCGATGCTCATGATAGATACAGATAATTTTAAGGCCGTAAATGATAATCTGGGTCATCAGTATGGTGATGAAGCGATTCTTTTTGTTGCAAATGCGATAAAAGAAACATTTCGTGAATCTGATTTTATCGGACGAGTAGGTGGAGATGAATTTATGGTCTTTATGAAGCATACAACTATGCATATTACAGAGGAGCGAGCAAAAATATTAAATCGAGCGATAGAAAAAACATTTAAAAAGGATGAAATTTCAGTTTCCATTAGCTGCAGTATAGGAATCGCATATTACGGTAGGGATGGGGAAAACTACGATACACTTTTAAAAAATGCTGATTCTGCTTTATATGAAGCAAAAAAATCAGGGAAAAACCAGTATAAGGTTTTTTTAAATCGGTAAAATGCGTAGTATATAGGAAGGGAACGGTATTTTATGTTTATTTTATTTTTTTTACTCTGGATTATTTTTAATGGAACAATATCTACAGAGATTGCTTTGTTTGGTATTGGAATATCAGCGGCAATCTTTTTCTTTGTTTGTAAATTTATGGATTATAGTATAAAAAAGGAAATAATACTTATCAAAATCCTTCCACTTCTATTGGAATACGCTTTGCTATTAATCTGGGAAATCATAAAAGCAAATTTTGTAACAGCAAAATATATATTGAATCAGAAAATAGAAATAGAGCCTCAATTAATTCATTTTAATGTTCCACTGCAAACAGATATTGCAAAAGTAATCCTTGCAAATTCAATTACACTTACGCCTGGAACAATTACCGTTAGCCTTGAAGGGGATGAATACAGGGTACATTGCTTGGATTCCGATCTGGCTGAGGGTATTTTCGAATCCATTTTTGTTAAAAAGCTATTCCAAATTGAAAGAAAAATGAAAGGTCTAGGTTAATAGATATGAGTGGTTTAGAAAAATCTTATGAAGTACTATTTATCAGTGCCATGATCGTTTTAGCAATCCTCATTATCTGTGCTTTAATTCGTGCAGTAATAGGACCTAGAATAGCAGATCGCATTATGGCAATTAACATGATAGGAACTATGACAATTATGATTGTTTTCATTTTATCATTGAAAATGAAAGAAGATTATTTATTAGATATAGGTTCCGTTTACGCTATGATAAGCTTCTTGGCAGTTGTAATTTTAAGTAAAGTTTATATGGGGGTTCATTTAGAAAATAGTAATCATAATAAACAAAAGGAGGAAGAAACATCATGATAGAATGGATTCGTTTTATATTTGCTGCTTTTTTTATTACCTTTGGCATTGTGATGGAGATCATTGCTGTATTTGGAGTTTATAAATTCAAGTTTGTCTTAAATCGAATGCATTCTGCTGCAATCGGTGATACATTAGCATTTGGACTTATTACACTCGGTACAATTATCATTAGGGGTTTTTCGATGTTTTCACTAAAAGCAGTAATGATTTTACTATTTTTATGGATGGCATCCTCTGTTTCTAGTCATGTACTTAGCAGAATGGAAATAACAATTGATGAAGATATGATTAGAGAGGAATGTGAGGTGCGGTCTGAATGATCTTGTTTATTTTACTTTTATTAGGATTTCTGGTTGTCTGTGCGATAGCGGCATGTCTTCATAAAAATATTTTAACTTCAATAGTGATCTTTATGGCATACAGTTTGATTATGAGTATTATCTGGATCGTTTTGGAGTCTCCAGATTTAGCAATTACAGAGGCAGCTGTTGGTGCTGGTGTGACAAGTGTTTTGTTTTTTATCACACTAAAAAAGATACATGCAATTGAGGAGGCAGAAAATGAGCAAGAAGAGGAGTGATTATAATCGTACTCTTTGGAGCAAAATTGAAAACTTTGTAAATGGTGGGGATTCCTTATCGGATTTTCAAGAAGAAATTTTACAAAAACAAGAAATGGCAGAGTCTACCTCTATAAAAGAGGAAGGCTTTATGGAGGACTATTTAAGTAAACAGCAAAAAGAAGATGAGCTGCTATTACTGCAAAAATATGAAAATTGGCCACAGAAAAGGGGAATTGTATTATTTCACAGAATCTATGTTGTGTTATCAGTAATAATTGGTGGAAGTATAATGGTACTGTTATTAATGACGGTTTCTTATTTACCTGAGTTTGGTGCACCAGATAATCCAGTCAATAATGAAGTAGCAGCAAGATATATAGAAAATGGAGTTCAAGAAACAGGGGCCGTTAATATTGTTACCGGGTTGATTCTTAATTATAGAGGATTCGATACGATGGGTGAAACACATGTGCTTTTTATAGCGGCAAGCTGTGTTATGATTTTACTTTTTGTTGCAGAAGGAAAGCAAAAAGATGTAGCGGATGCAGATGACCGTAGATATGAGCCAAAGAATGATGTGATATTACAAAAAGTAGCAGCAGTCTTAGTTCCAAGTGTTTTTATATTTGGAATTTATGTTATTTTAAATGGACACCTTTCTCCGGGAGGAGGATTTTCTGGAGGTGCCATGTTAGGTGCTGGATTAATCTTATATGTAAGTGCATTTGGATTTAAGAAAACAGAACAATTTTTTAATGAAACAGTATATAAAGTTGCCAAAATAAGTGCTCTATGTTTTTATGTTTGTTCATTAAGCTATTATTTCTATACAGGAGCAAACGGAATTAATAATGGAATACCACTTGGAATACCTGGGAAAATTTTGAGTAGTGGACTGATTTTATTTATTAATATCTTTGTGGGTACAGAGGTAGCTTGCACGATGTATGCATTTTATGCGCTATTTAGAAAAGGAGGTCTTTGAGTAATGGGACCTAATTTATTTACAAATTATTATGAAACAGTGGCAATGGTTTTATTTACGGTAGGATTTACAACTCTTTTGCTTCATAGAAACATAATTAAGAAGATCATGGGATTTAATGTAATGGATACAGCTATTTATCTGTTTCTGGCGTCGAAAGGCTATGTTGTAGGAAGAAAAGCACCAATCGTTGTAAATGGTGTTCAAGATGTGGAAGCATATATCAATCCGATTCCAACAGGACTCGTACTTACAGGTATTGTTGTATCGGTAAGTGTTACATCCTTAATGTTGGCCCTCACGGTACGATTATATAGGAGATATCATACGTTGGATATTGATTTAATATCCATGAAGGCAAAAAAGGAGGATTTATAAGATGCAGCTTATACAGAATTTTCCTCCACTGAGTATTATTTTATGTCTCCTTTGTGGAATTATTTCTTCAGCACTGAGCGGGAAGGCAGCAAAAAGATTAAGCGTTGTATTAATTAGCGCCGTAGGTGTAATGTCAGCCTTTGTGCTCTTGTTTACAGTAAAAACTGGAGGATACTTTGTGTATGTTATGGGACGTTTCCCGGCACCATGGGGAAATGAACTTCGAGCAGGAACTTTAGAAGGGTTACTTGCGTTGTTTTTTTGTATCATTATGTTTTTATCTATTCTGGGTGGTATGAAAGCACTTGATCTAGATATTGATGAATCGAGAATGAATCTCTATTTTATAATGGTAGATCTTATGCTGAGTTCTCTTTTATCACTAATCTATACAAATGATATTTTCACAGCCTATGTATTTGTAGAAATCAATACGATAGCGGCCTGTGCGCTTATTATGATAAGAACGAATGGTCATACGTTAGTTGCAGCAACAAAGTACATGATTATGAGCCTTTTAGGATCGGGTTTGCTTCTGATTGGCATTTGTATGATTTACGATTTAACAGGTCATTTATTAATGTCTAATATTAAGGAAGAGGTTTCGAAACTTACAATAACAGGTGAGTATGCTATACCACTTACGGTAGTCATTGCACTCATGAGTGTTGGTCTTGCAATAAAAAGTGCATTGTATCCTTTTCATTCCTGGCTTCCCGATGCATATGGATATTCAACAGCATCCTCAAGTGCCATTTTATCCAGCTTAGTTAGCAAAGGATATATTTTTTTATTAATTAAGATTTTTTATCGAGTGATTGGACTAGATGTTATGGTCGGACATAAGATTACAAATATCTTGTTTATTTTTGGTATTGTTGGAATGATTATGGGGTCACTGTCAGCAATACGTCAGCATGACATAAGACGGTTAATTGCATATTCTTCCGTTGCCCAGATTGGATATATTTATATGGGAATTGGTATCGGGAATACCTCAGGAATGGTTGCCGCAATCTTTCACATGATGTCCCATGCAGCATCAAAATCTATGTTATTTATTTCGGCGAGTGGATTAAGTGAAGTATCAGAAGGAAGTAAAGATTTTACAGACCTAAAAGGATCCGGGTTTAGAAATAAAATAGCAGGTGTTGGATTTGCTGTGGGTGCTTTCTCAATGGTAGGGATTCCTCTTTTTGCGGGTTTTACATCCAAAGTATACTTTGCAGAGGCAGCACTTACTGCAAGCAATGTGAAGATGGAGATTGCAATGATCACATTAGCTGTTAGTACGATTCTAAATGCCATTTATTTTATCCGCGCGGTAATCTCTATTTATACACCAAGAAATGCACATATGTATAATCCTTTATACAAACCATCTTTTACAATGGTGATTTCAATTGTTTTATTTGTAGCTTTAAATATCGTATTAGGAACATTGTCCTATCCAATTGCCAATGCAATCTTAAATGGTCTATTCATGTTTAGCTAATTAACTGATAGAAAGAACGGAGTGTAATTATGGAAAAAGTAATGATACCTATAACCATTTTACTCCCTTTAGTAGGGGGGATTTTTCTGCCCTTACAGAAAAATTTAAAGGATAGAAGGAAAAGAAACGGTTATGTATTACTTGTCATCATACTGACATTTGTATCAGTTTTGTATACAGTGTATCAGGGAAATACAGAGTTGCTTTTATGGAATCTTACAAAGGATATTCCTATCTATTTTCATCTGGATCAATTAGGAGCCTTATTTGCTGTACTGGTCTCATTTATGTGGTTGATGAGTGCCATTTATTCTTTTGAGTATATGAAGCATGAGAAGAATGAAGGAAGATATGATACAGCCTTTTTATTAGCGTTATCAGCAATTTTGGGAATATGTTTTGCGGGTAATCTGATTACTATGTATATTTTCTATGAGTTTATGACATTGGCTGGTTTGCCAATGGTATTACACTCCTTAAGCAAAGAGGCAATTAAAGCTGGTAAGAAGTACTTGTTCTATTCGATAGGCGGGGCGTTTCTTGGATTTTCGGGATTTGTTTTTATCTATTCTTACGGAACAAGTTTAGCATTTACACCTGGTGGAGTCTTAAATCTTACAAAAGTCAGTGGTCATGAAACCTCGCTTCTTATCGTAACCTTACTTGTAATCATAGGATTTGGTTCAAAGGCAGGAATGTTTCCATTACATGGGTGGCTTCCTACGGCACATCCAGTTGCACCCGCACCGGCTTCTGCTTTTCTATCTAGTATTATGACAAAAATGGGTGTTTTCGTAATCATACGCTATCTCTACTATTTAATTGGTGCTGATTTCCTACGCGGAACGTGGGTACAGTATTGCGCTATTTCATTCACTCTTTTGACTATTTTAATGGGATCCATGATGGCATATAAAGAGCCTGCATTGAAAAAACGGTTAGCTTATTCAACAGTGAGTCAGGTATCATATATCTTATTTGGTATTTTTTTAATGAATCCGATTGGTCTGATGGGTGGACTTATGCATATAATTTTTCACTCCATGGTTAAGAGCGTATTATTCTTTGCAGCTGGAGCAATTATTTTCAAAACCGGAAAGAAAAATGTTTGTGAGCTGACGGGGATTGGAAAACGAATGCCTGTTACCATGTGGTGCTTCACCTTAGCTTCCCTTACACTTGTGGGAATTCCACCGACAAGCGCATTTCTAAGTAAATGGTATCTGGCAACGGGATCCTTAGAAACTGCAATTCCAATATTGTCATGGCTTGGACCTATTATTTTAATAGTGAGTGCCTTGCTTACAGCAGGCTATTTAATTACCATTAGTATGAAGGGATTTTTTCCAGGTGATGATTTTCATTATGAAACATTAGAAAATATGGAACCTTTATGGTATATGGTGGTTCCCATGGTAATTCTTACAGCAGGAGCTGTATTGTTAGGAATGTTTCCAACTATGTTAACTAATTTCTTGCAGACAATCATATCTGCCATTATCTAATAGGAGGTAAGTGTGAGAAGTAATTCTAAGGAGCAACAAAACTGCTCCTAAGAATTACTAAATCTCACACAGGAAGAACGCGGAGCGTTCTTCTCATTGATTACTTGTGCCGCTGTGCACACAAACTTTCGTAAAAAGCAGTGCAGAAATGAGGTTAAAAATGAATCAGTTTATTTTAATAATTCCAATTTTACTTCCGATTATTATGGGCGCAATTCTTCCTGCACTTCGTTTTCAATCAAGAAGATGTAGAAATATTTACGTGGAAATAGTAACAGTACTAAATTCAGTTTTTGTATTTTTACTATTACTATATGGTCCTAAAGGCACCTTTATGGCAATTAATTTAGCCGGAAATCTGGCAGTTACTTTTCATATTGATGGATTGTCATGTGTATTTGCTGGTTTGATTTCAGCTTTGTGGCCCTTTGCGACGCTATATGCATTTGAATATATGGAGCATATAGGAAAGGAAGATACGTTTTTTGCATTTTATACCATGACATTTGGTGTTACTGTTGGAATTGCTTTTGCAGGAAACCTAATGACACTCTATATGTTTTATGAAATGCTGACTCTTGTGACATTGCCTCTTGTTATGGCAGGAATGAGCAGAGAATCTATTTTAGCTGGTAGAAAATATATCTTCTATGCTATTGGTGGTGCATCTTTTGCATTTATTGGTTTCATATTTATTTTTACTTATGGTTCTACGATGGATTTTGTAAATGGTGGGGTATTAACTGGAACAAACATACAAGGAAAGGAAGATTTACTTCGACTCGTATATGTTCTTGCTGTCTTAGGATTTGGTGTAAAAGCAGGAATTTTCCCTTTTCATGGGTGGCTGCCAACTGCTTCGATTGCACCGACACCAGTTACCGCATTACTCCATGCGGTTGCCGTTGTAAAAGCAGGTGCTTTTGCAATTATTCGTATTACGTATTATAGCTATGGAACTGATTTTTTAAGAGGAACATGGGCACAGTATGTTGTTATGGGCTTTGCAATTGTAACCATCCTATTTGGATCAGGAAGAGCTGTAAAGGAGCCACACTTTAAAAGAAGACTGGCATACTCTACAATTAGTAATTTGTCTTATGTTATTTTTGGAGCATTACTTATGACGCCACTTGGATTAATTGGAAGCTTAAGTCATATGGTCTTTCATGCAGTAATAAAAATCACATTATTTTTTTGTGCAGGTGCAGTTCTTTGCAAAACAAATAGAGAATATGTCAGAGAGCTTGATGGATTGGCTCACAAAATGCCGGTGGTATTTGCAACTTTTACAATTGGATCTCTAGCGCTGGTAGGTATTCCGCCCTTTGCTGGATTTATCAGTAAATGGAACCTATGTACAGCAGCGGTAGAGGAAGGCAGTTTCATGGCATACATTGGAATCGGTGTTGTACTTTTCTCAGCATTACTTACTGCAATTTACATGTTGACCACTGTAATTAGAGCTTATTTTCCAGATAAAGATTTTGATGAACAAACACTTGTAGGGGTCAAAGATCCAACCTGGCAAATGAAACTACCATTAATTGTATTTTGCATTGCCATTATTACATTTGGTGTTTATTCCGTTCCACTTGTCGAGTTTTTTAGAAAAATAGCAGAAGGTTTCATCTAGAAAGAAGGGAGGTTAGAAATTGATATTAGGTCTAGTGACATTTCCAATGGTAGGAGCACTGATTGCCTACCTAATCGGAAAAAAGAGTAAAACTGCAAGGGATTATTTTGCAAATAGTATTACAATCATAGAGTTTGCAGGAATATTACTATTAGGGATACAAACAATATCTGGTGCAGAGATTACCTATCAAATGGATAATTTCTGTGGTAGGGGATTATCCTTTCAATTAGATGGATTTCGTTTTCTATATGGGCTAATTGCATCATTTATGTGGATGATGACCACAATCTTTTCGAAAGAGTATTTTAAGCACTATCGCAATCGTAATCGATATTATTTCTTTTTATTAATAACGTTAGGTGCTACCATAGGCGTATTTTTATCAGCAGATTTGTATACCACATTTATTTTCTTTGAAATTATGTCGTTTACTTCTTATGTATGGGTTGCTCATGACGAGAAAAAGGAATCACTTTTTGCAGCAGAAACTTACTTAGCAATAGCGGTAATTGGAGGTATGGTAATGCTGATGGGTCTTTTCCTTTTATTTCATGCGGTTGGAACCTTAAATATGGAGGAGCTTTTCGTTGCCTGTAAGGCTTGCAAAGATAAAACCACACTCTATATTGCGGGTGGCTGCATGCTTTTTGGATTTGGAGCAAAAGCAGGTATGTTTCCACTTCATATCTGGTTACCCAAAGCTCATTCGGTTGCTCCAGCACCAGCCTCCGCATTGCTATCGGGTATTTTAACAAAATCAGGTATCTTTGGAATTCTAGTTATCAGTTGTAATATTTTCTTACATGATATGGCCTTTGGAATGGTGATTCTCACACTTGGAGTTGTTACTATGTTCTTAGGTGCTTTATTAGCAGTCTTTAGTATTAACTTAAAAAGGACATTAGCATGCTCTTCCGTATCACAAATTGGATTCATTTTAGTGGGAATTGGAATGCAGGGTCTATTAGGGAATGAAAATTCACTGGCGGTAAGGGGAACAATTCTTCATATGGTGAATCATTCTTTCATCAAGCTGGTACTGTTTATGGCAGCAGGCGTTGTATATTTTAACCTGCATCAACTTGACTTAAATAAAATCAGAGGTTTTGGTCGTAAAAAACCGCTACTATTTTTCTCTTTTTTAATGGGAGCACTTGCTATTGGGGGAATTCCACTTTGGAGCGGTTATGTGAGCAAAACCTTACTCCATGAAAGTATTGTAGAATATGCAGAATTAGTAATTGGAACGGATGCCTTTGATTTTATAAAAGTAGTAGAAGGGATTTTCTTATTTACTGGTGGGTTGACGGTTGCTTATATGATGAAGATCTTTGTTGCATTATTTATAGAGAAAAATGATAATCAAGGTGCAATGGATGCTAGTAATGGGAAATATATGAATGTACAAACTGCATTTGCACTTGTATCATCAGCAATTTTACTTTCCATTATAGGATTATCACCCAGTATTACAATGAATAAAGTTGCTGACCTTGCACAAGGTTTTCTGCATGGAAAATCACCAGAGTATGAGGTGCATTATCTATCTTTTGAAAATTTGACAGGAGGAGTAATTTCGATTGCAATAGGTATCATTATTTACTTTTTTATAATTCGAACCTTACTAATGAAAAGGGATGAACAGGGAAAAAAATATTATGTAAACCTTTGGAGAGACTGGATTGATTTAGAAAATCTTATTTATCGACCAGTGATCCAACATATGCTTCCTTTTATATTTGGTTTTATTTTTCGGATTTTTGATAGACTTGTTGATGGAATTGTAATATTGCTACAGAAGACAATATTTAGAGAAGCACAGCCAAAGAAACCCATATCTTATGGGAATTATGTTACTCATGCAATTGGTGTGGTACTGGATGGAGTTACATTTCTGTTGAATAAGACAATCTATCGTAAACGTCCAATTAAAGAGTCGTTTACAAAGTGGACAGCAGTTGGCTATCTTGAGCTCACTAGAACTTCAAGACTTGTATCAAAGAGCGTATCCTTTGGATTACTTTTGTTTTGCATTGGACTTATTATTACGCTCCTGTATCTGTTATCTGTTCTAAATGTTCATGCAGTGTAACATGAATAAAATAAGGGTATTAATATGAGGGAGGTTGGTTCAATGCCATATGGTGAAAGAGATGCAAAGTATAGGGTAAAAAATAATTTAAATTATAAGAAACCAATATTTGGGGCAATGATCATTGCAATAGTAATAGTAATAGTAATAGGGGTATCCTTCTTACTTTTTACCAACCCGAAGCAAAATGAAACAGCAGGGACGCTGTCTTTGACGCAAGACCAGTTCTATGCTTATGTTGAAGTTCCAAATAGCACTTCACCTATTTTACTTGTAACAGATGCAACCTATGACTATGAAGACATAAAAGCAGGCATTTGGTGCGATGTCTATGCTACATGGGATGGAAAAACACAGAAAATTGGTCATATAGAATCGGCAGGGACGGCATATCCGATTTGCTATGACCAAGAGGGTATTTATTCCGCAGGAGGTCATTTTGTTGCAAGATATGTAGTAGATAATGTGAAGAAGCAGCTAGTTGAGACAGAATATGCAAGTGAAACATTTGATACAAATGGAGATGTTACTTACACATATTATAACCAGGAGAATGGAGAGCAGATAGTAAAAGATTCTACTTACATAGACGATATGCTTGAAAAATATGGGAATGCAACTGTCGTTTCGTTCCTTAGTTCTAAAAATTACAAGTTCTAATCAAAAAAACTACTTGACATATAAGTAACTAGTTACTATACTGATAATAGTTGAATAGTTAGGAGGATATCATGAGTGTAAGTTTAGAATCACTAGGCACTGATACACTTTGGAAAAAGCGATTAATATTTTCGGCAGTTTTTATTGAAGCGAATAAACTCCAGACAGCATTTGATCGAAATAATGGTGATGTGAGTAGTAAACAATGGTTACTTCTCGCAATTGCAAGTTCATTTACAGAACCACCAACTCTGACAGCTGTTGGAGAACTGATGGGGTGTTCTAGACAGAACGTCAAGAAGATTGCAGTTATTTTAGAGAAGAAGGGTTATATTGTACTGCATAGCGATTTAAAGGATAAGCGATTTTTGTGTATAGAGTTAACTGAGAAGTATAAAATACTTTCGGCTACAATGGAGTCAGAAACAGAAAATGTTATGAAGCATTTGTTTGGTGAGTTTTCTGATGAACAGATTGATGAATTTTTTAATGGCATATTAAAGCTTTCGAGGGGAATTGATGTATTAGATAAGTATTTTCAAAAAAAGAAATAGGCTGAAAAGCCTATTAAAAAAAACCAATAGGTAACAAGTTACTAAACTAATTTATTTATAAGCATGTTGATGCATGCAGAAAGGTATCAAAATGAAGGTTGAAATTGCATTCAAAAGTAAAAAGAACACAAAAAAAATAGCAGAGGTAATGGGAGAAGCTTTACATATTAAGCCAATAAAAATTGATGGGTCGAAAAAAATTGATGAAGCTGACATCCTCTTTTTGGGATTCGGGATTTACGCCGGAGATGTTCCAAAAGAAGTAAAAGATTTTATAAAAACATTAAATCCAACAAAAATAAAAAAAGTAGTGCTTTTTATGACGTGCGGTTCTGGCATAGACCAGTCAGAGAAATTGAAGGAGGAAATTAGAAAGAAAGGACTAAATTTAGAAGAAAAGACATTTTGCTGTAAAGGAAAAATGTTTTTATTTTCCATTAAAAACCTACCTGATGATAAGGATTTTCAGCAAGCGAGAAGCTTTGCAATGAGTTTTATTTAAAAAAATTGTATGAATACAACAAAGAACAGGTTATAGAAAAGGAGATTTCACATGGATAACAGCAAAGAAAAGGTTAAGAGAAAAGGTGTTATTAAGAAGATAATACTTAGCATTTTAGGAATATTTTTAATAGCCATAGCGGTGGGCGTAGGAATTCTTCAATCAACAGTTTCCTGTATTAATAAAGAGTACACAATGGAGGAGACAGTTCTTGGGAAAGGTGAAAAGACAGCACTACTGATTTATGAGCCGTCAAAACATGATACAGCAAAAGAAGTATCAATGTCAGTTGCACAGATTATGGTAGATCATGGATATACGGTTACAATAAATTGTCCTACAAAGGAATTAGTTTATGACTGGGAAAAGTATGATGTAATAGCGCTTGGCTCACCTATTTATGCGGGAAAAGTATCTCCTGTTTTAAAGGATTATGTGACACGTAATCCGATTGAGAACAAGAATCTTCTTCTATATTCGATTGGTTCAGCTCCGGTAGAAAATACCACTGAAATTGATGAGATGAACACATGGGTTAGTGAAAAAAACAATATAGTTAAAACAAAATGCAAAATTGATGAAAGAGTAACTTTTGAAAACTATATTGATAAAACATTGACAGACTGGGAGTAAAATAGTAAAGTCAATACAATAGTAGTATTGGATTAAACACAGGAATAGATAAATAAAATTCCTTATTCTACAATGAAGTAGAATAAGGAATTTTATTGCCTATGAATAATAAATAAATCTTGACATTGATGAAAATAAGGAATATATTACAAAATGCAATTAAGCAAAAGAAAGCCGGTCATGTAAGATTATTCCAAGCAGTTTTAGCAATGGATTAGAATTTAAAGGGGGAATATATTTGAGAATAGTAGTATATCAGAGCGAAACCGGTTTTACTAAGAAGTATGCAGAATGGATTGGAACAGCCTTAGATTGCGAAGTGAAACCAATGAAACAAGTAAATGAACAGATGGTAGCAAGCTATGATCATGTCATTTATGGTGGATGGATTATGGGCAATATGATTGTTGGTCTAGATAAGATTCGAAAGATGCCAGTAAAAGAGTTATGCATATTTGGTGTGGGATCTTCGAAGAAATCAAAAGAAATAAAAGACGCAATGATAGAAATGAATCATATAAATAATCTACCATTTTTTTACATGGAGGGTGGATTTCAATTTGAAAAATTAGGTTTTATAAAGAGATCCATTTTAAAAATGATCAAGAAGTCAATCGTAAAAAAAGAGAATAAAACAGAGCAAGATTTGTATATGCAGAATGTTTTAGGAACTTCTTTTGATCATACGGATATAAAAAATATAGAAGAACTAGTGGATTATATGAAACAAAGATTATAATAATACCAAGAATAAACTATATATTTATGCAATCATATCGTAGTTTAGAATGTTAAGATTGCGTTAAGATATGAAAAAAGAGTAAGTTTTAGGAGGACAAAAGATGGACGCATATAAGTTTTTATTGGATTTGGCATTGATTTTACTTAGTACAAAGTTACTTGGGTTGTTAACAAAGAAATTCCATATGCCACAAGTAGTTGGGGCATTATTGGCAGGATTATTATTAGGTCCAGCATGTTTGAATATTATTACGCAAACGGATTATATTCATAGTACAGCTGAAATTGGCGTTATTATACTAATGTTTTGTGCTGGTATGGAAACAGATATAGGAGAATTGAAACGAAGTGGAAAAGCATCTTTTGTAATCGCACTTATGGGTGTTGTGTTGCCCTTAATTGGTGGTTATGCGGTTGGAAAAATATTTATTCAACCTGGAAGAATGGAAGCTGCCACAATGTCTTCAGCAACTTTACAAAGCATTTTTATTGGTGTCATTTTGACAGCAACATCAGTAAGTATTACGGTAGAAACGTTAAAAGAGCTCGGTAAATTAAAGACTCGTTCTGGAAATGCAATTTTAGGTGCTGCAATTATTGATGATATTATTGGAATTGTTGCATTGACGATTATTACAAGTATGGCAGATAAATCCGTACAGATTGGAATTGTTTTATTAAAAATAGCTTTATTCTTTGTATTTGCAATCGTTGTAGGACTTATTTTTCACAAGGTTTATGGAATCTGGAGTGAGAAATCAGAAAGAGGACTTCATAGACATGTCATTGTTGCGTTTGTATTTTGCTTATTACTTTCCTACATTGCAGAAAGATATTTTGGTGTTGCAGATATTACAGGTGCATTTATTGCGGGACTGATTATTTCCACAACACAGAAGTCTCAGTATTTAGCTTCCAAGTTTGACGTACTGTCCTATTTGTATTTAAGCCCAATATTCTTTGCAAGTATCGGACTTAGTGTTAATTTGCCAGGTATGAATGGGATTGTAATTGGATTTGCTGTTGTATTAGTGGTGGTAGCTGTTGCAACTAAAGTTATAGGTTGTGGGCTTGGGGCAAAGTTTTGTCATTATAAGAATTATCAGGCATTAAGAATTGGTGTTGGAATGATTTCAAGAGGTGAAGTTGCACTGATCGTTGCAAGCAAAGGTCAAAGTCTTGGACTGTTAAGTGCCAGCTGCTTAGGTCCTGTAGTTCTTGTTGTGGTAATAACAACAATTATAACACCTATCCTTTTAAAACCTGTATTTAAGTTTGGAGTTTCTAAACCAGCAAATGCTGAAACCATGATTCCTGAAAATACTGGATTTTCAAGTAATTATGAACAGATTGATGATTATAGAAAAGAAATGAAAAAGTAAATTTCATAATCATAACATATCAAGTGAGGCTGTTACATAAACGATTTTAAATTCGTTGATGTGACAGCTTCTTTTTTGTATGCATTTTTAAAATTATAGGAGCTCATTTGCTATAGACTGAGCCTTTAACTGATAATAATATTTGAATATTATCCAAAGAATAAATTGCATGATAGTATTTATTTACAAGAAGGAATAACAACCTGCCTGAAAAATAAGAACTAAAAAGTTTGCAGGTTGTCGATAGAATGGAGGTCAATATGAGTACAATAAAAGAAAGAAATTTTAAATTTGAAACAAAACAGCTTCATGTAGGTCAGGAAACACCAGATTTAGCAACTGGTGCAAGAGCAGTTCCTATTTATCAAACATCATCTTATGTATTTCATAATAGTGAACATGCAGCAGCTAGATTTGGGCTTAGTGATGCAGGGAATATCTATGGAAGATTAACTAATCCAACGGAAGATATTTTTGAACAAAGAATTGCAGCATTAGAAGGAGGAGTCGCAGCGCTCGCAGTTGCATCAGGAGCAGCCGCAATTGCATATACATTTGAAAATCTTGCTCAGGCAGGGGATCATATTGTAGCTTCGAAAACAATTTATGGTGGAACCTATAATTTATTAGCACATACATTAACACAATATGGGATTACTACAACATTTGTAGATGCGAATAATTTGAATGAAGTGAGAAATGCAATTCAGAATCATACAAAAGCAATCTTTATTGAGACACTTGGTAATCCAAATTCAAATGTAGTAGATATTAAAGCAATCGCCGATGTTGCACATGAAAATAAACTTCCACTAGTGATTGATAATACATTTGGAACTCCATATTTAATTAGACCTATTGAATATGGTGCTGATATCGTTGTACATTCTGCTACAAAATTTATTGGCGGACATGGAACAACAATTGGTGGTGTTATTGTTGATGGAGGAAAATTTGACTGGGA
>JAQUUB010000003.1:0-62797 GCA_028694115.1 Lachnospiraceae bacterium | reverse complement strand
CTCCATATTTAATTAGACCTATTGAATATGGTGCTGATATCGTTGTACATTCTGCTACAAAATTTATTGGCGGACATGGAACAACAATTGGTGGTGTTATTGTTGATGGAGGAAAATTTGACTGGGAGGCATCAGGCAAATTTCCATCCTTAGTAGATCCTAATCCAAGCTACCATGGAATTAGCTTTACAAAGGCAGCTGGACCAGCGGCATTTGTAACCAAGATCAGGGCAATTTTACTTCGAGATACCGGTGCAACAATTTCACCTTTTCATTCTTTCCTTTTTCTGCAGGGACTAGAAACATTATCACTTCGAGTGGAAAGGCATGTGGAAAATGCCTTAAAGGTAGTTGACTATTTAGCAAATCATCCACAGGTGGAAAAAGTTAATCATCCAGCCTTAAAGGATGCACCAACCCACGATTTATACAATCAGTATTTCCCCAATGGAGCCGGTTCTATTTTTACATTTGAGATCAAAGGGGGTGCGGTAGAGGCTAAGAAATTTATCGATAGCCTGCAGGTATTTTCACTACTTGCAAATGTAGCAGATGTAAAATCACTTGTGATTCATCCAGCATCTACAACACATTCTCAATTATCAGAGGAAGAATTGCAAGATCAGGGAATTAAGCAAAATACGATTCGATTATCAATTGGTACCGAACACATTGATGATATAATCGAAGATTTAGAAGAAGCATTTCAAGCCGTAAAATAGTAATGAGACACACAACAACATAAATAAGGGTTGACAAATAATAGTATTTTGTGGTTAGATAGATATTAATTTAATAAGATAAACCGATGAAGTGGAGATAACAATAGTTGTTGCACTCACAGAGAGCCCGGGTAGGTGAGAGCCGGACAGAACGCAGATTATTAAATGGACCACTGAGGGCACAGTCAAAAGCAAATAAAGAGCTGAGTATTCTGTGACGTGTAGACATACGTAAGTTGTCAGAGATATGTTAGTATCTTGCAAAGAGCGTAATGAATTACGAATTGAGGTGGCACCGCGGGTGTTTTATATCCGTCCTCGACAATAAACATTTTATTGTCGTGGGCGGATTTTTTGTGTTCTAAAAAAGAACGATGGTAATTGTATAAGGAGGAGAAAAGCATGATTTATCCAACATTAGTGGATGCAAAAAATATTTTAGAGGAAGGGGATTATAAAAGAATTCCAATTAAAATGGAGTTTCATTCGGATATGGTAACACCAATCATGGTGTTGCGAAGATTAAAAAAAGTGAGTCGCCATTGCTTTATTTTAGAAAGTGCGGAATCATCAAAAACATGGGGGCGTTATACCTTTCTTGGATATGATCCGACACTGGAACTCACTTGCCAAAATGGGGAATTGAAAATAAAGAGCGGTCTGGAGGTTGTAGAAAAAACAAATCATCCAGAAGAGAGAATTCGTCAGATGATTACGGAGAACAGGACTCCACGCCTTTTGGAAATGCCTCCATTTGCAGGGGGACTCGTAGGATATTTTTCTTACGATTATATAAAATATAGTGAGCCAAGTTTACAAATAGAGGTTCGTGATGAAGAAGGATTTAAAGATGTAGATTTAATGCTATTTGATAAAGTAATTGTCTTTGATCATTATAAGCAGAAGCTTATCTTAATCGTGAATATTGAAGCAGATAATATTGATACCTCTTATGCAAAAGGGATTATGGAGTTAGAAAATATCAAAAGACTTGTTATGGAAGGAGAAACAGCTGAAAATAAAAAGCTCGAATTATTAAGTTCCTTTCGACAGCTTTTTGACAAAGAGACCTATTGCAAAATGGTTGAAAGAGGAAAACACTATATAAAAGAGGGAGACATCTTTCAGATTGTATTATCCAATCGTTTGGAAGCTGATATTAGAGGAAGCTTATTAGATACTTACCGTATGCTGAGGACGACAAATCCATCTCCCTATATGTTTTATTTTTCCAGTGATGATATTGAGATTGCAGGTGCATCGCCTGAGACAATGGTAAAATTGGAAAATGGAGTGTTGCATACCTTTCCTTTGGCTGGAACCAGACCAAGGGGAGAAACGGAAAAGGAAGACCTGGAATTAGAAAGAGAACTATTAAGTGATGAAAAGGAACGTGCAGAACACAATATGCTAGTGGACCTTGGAAGAAATGATATCGGGAGAATCAGCCAGATTGGTTCGGTAGAAGTAGAGAAATATATGCAGGTAGAAAAATTCTCTCATGTAATGCACATTGGTTCTACCGTAAAGGGGAAGATTCGGGAAGACAAGGATGCACTAGATACAATAGCTGCGATACTTCCAGCTGGTACCTTATCAGGAGCACCAAAATTACGAGCATGTGAATTGATTTGTGAGTTAGAGAATAATAAACGTGGTATTTACGGTGGAGCAATTGGTTATTTGGATTTCACGGGCAATCTGGATACCTGTATTGCAATCCGACTTGCATTTACTAAGAATAACAAAGTCTTTGTAAGGTCAGGTGCAGGGATTGTGGCAGATAGTGTACCAGAAATGGAATACCAGGAATGCATTAATAAATCGAAAGCAGTGATGAGTGCATTAGAACAAGCAAATGGAGGGATTGACCTATGATCTTGCTGATTGATAACTATGATAGCTTTTCCTATAATTTGTATCAGTTAATAGGAAGTGTATTTTTGGAACAACAAACGAGTCCAACGCTTGACATTCAGGTGGTACGAAATGATGAGATTCGTGTGACAGAAATCAGAAAAATGAAGCCAGAAGCCATTTTCTTATCACCAGGACCGGGAAGACCAGAGGATGCTGGAATCTGTACAAAGATTGTTGAGGAACTGGCTGGTGAGATTCCTATTTTGGGAGTATGTCTTGGGCATCAGGTCATCTGTCAATCACTTGGTGGAGAAGTAACTTATGCAAAGAAGTTAATGCATGGAAAAACATCCCTTGCAAAGGTGAGTCAGGAGAGCATCTTGTTTCAGGAGCTACCAGAAGAAATTGAAGTAGCAAGATACCATTCCCTGGCAGCAAAAAAAGATAAACTTCCAGATTGTCTAAAGATCGTTGCAGAAACGGAAGATGGAGAAATTATGGCAGTGGAACATAAGGAATTTAAGACATTTGGGTTGCAGTTTCACCCAGAATCGGTATTAACTCCTTCGGGGAAAAAAATAATTGAAAATTTTATGAAGCTAATATAAGTGTAAGTCTAATTTAAAAGTGATAGAAATGGGAAATTTAAAATCAGTATGCGTAAAAAGCGCAAGAATGGGAGAAAAAATGATAAGAGAAGCAATTATTTCACTAAGTAAAAAAGAAGATTTAAGCTATGAAACCGCACAGGCAGTTATGGATGAAATTATGAGTGGTGAGGCGACAGCAGTACAGATGAGCGCATATCTGACAGCACTGTCATTAAAGGGGGAAACGATTGATGAGATTACTGCATCAGCAGCAGGAATGAGAGAACATTGTGTTAAGCTCCTTCATGACATGGATGTTCTTGAAATTGTAGGAACTGGTGGGGACCAATCAAATTCGTTTAATATTTCTACTACTTCTGCACTTGTAATTGCAGCAGGTGGTGTACCAGTAGCAAAACATGGAAATCGTGCAGCATCTAGTAAAAGTGGTGCAGCAGATGTACTAGAAGCATTAGGAGTCAAGATTCAGATATCACCAGAAAAAAGCACAGAATTACTTAAGAAAATAGGAATTTGCTTTCTGTTTGCACAAAATTATCATATAGCAATGAAATATGTGGCTCCTGTACGAAAAGAGCTTGGTATCCGTACCGTATTTAATATTTTAGGTCCACTTTCTAATCCAGCAGGTGCCAATATGCAGGTAATGGGAGTGTATGATGAAGGATTGGTAGAACCCCTTGCAAGAGTTCTTGCAAAATTAGGAGTCCATAGTGCAATGGTAGTGTATGGGCAGGATCGATTGGATGAGATCTCAATGAGTGCACCAACCTCTGTCTGCGAAATAAAGAATGGTGCATTTCAGTCTTATGTCATTACGCCAGAACAGTTTGGATTTACACGTTGTGATAAGTCTGAGCTGGTAGGTGGGATGCCAGAGGATAATGCAAAGATTACAAAAGCAATCTTAGAGGGCGAGAATAGCGCAAGAAGGAATGCAGTGGCTCTGAATGCAGGAGCAGGTCTCTATGTTGCAGGTAAGACAGAAACACTAGAAGCTGGCGTCAGACTTGCAGAAGAGCTAATTGATAGTGGAGCAGCAAAGCAGACATTACTTAATTTTATTAAGTATTCAAATGAAGAATAGAGCGAAAAGAAAGGCAAGGTTATTGCAATGATTCTAGATGAAATAGCTGGTAAGACGCGTGAAAGGGTTCGAATTCAGAAGGAAGTGATTTCTTTTACGGAGATGGGTTTAAGAGCCAGAAAGCTGCCTGTCAATGATGACTTTCCATTTGAGAAAGCGTTACAAAAGGAAGGGATGTCTTTTATCTGTGAAATTAAGAAGGCATCTCCCTCCAAGGGATTGATTGCAAAGGACTTTCCTTATCAAAAAATTGCAAAAGAGTATGAGGAAGCTGGAGCAGCTGCAATCTCCTGTTTGACAGAACCATATTATTTCCAGGGGCAGAATCAGTATTTGGAGGAAATTTCACAGATTGTATCAATTCCTATTTTGAGAAAAGATTTTACGGTCGATCCATATATGATTTATGAAGCAAAAGTACTTGGTGCATCTGCTATCCTACTTATTTGTGCAATCTTAACGGATGATGAGCTAAAGAAGTTTCTGGATTTGGCACATAGCTTAGGATTGTCTGCACTGATTGAAGCACATACAGAAGAGGAAGTGGAGAGAGCATTAAGATGCGGAGGCAGAATCATCGGTGTGAATAATAGGGATTTAAAAACCTTTCAGGTGGATATCAAAACAAGTCATAAATTACGAAAGCTGGTACCTGACAATTACTTGTTTGTAGCAGAGAGTGGAATAAGGACAGCAGATGATATCTATGAATTGTATCAAAATGGAACCGATGCCGTTCTGATTGGAGAAACGCTGATGAGAGCAGAGGATAAAAAAGAGGAGCTTTGTAATCTTCGAATGAAAATAGGGGGATGAATTTATCCATGACGAAAATAAAAATTTGTGGGTTACAAAGAATAGAAGATATCGAGGCTGTGAATAAAAGCAGGGCGGATTATGCAGGATTTATATTTGCGAATAGCAGACGAAAGGTAGAAAGAGAACAGGCAAGAATATTAAGTCATTCACTTGCAGAGGGGATTTTATCCGTTGGAGTTTTTGTAAATCAGGATCTGGAAGATATCATTGATTTACTTGATAATAAAATAATAGATATTGCTCAGCTCCATGGTCAGGAAACAGAAGAGGATATCAGATGGTTAAAGGAACGGACAAAGTGTCAAATTATTAAGGCGGTGTCTGTAAAAAACAAGGAATCCATTTTGTTTTGGCAAGAAAGCAAGGCTGACTATTTATTACTGGATCAAGGAAATGGTGGCAGTGGGAAAGTATTTGACTGGAATCTATTAGAACATTGCAGGAGACCCTTTTTCCTGGCAGGTGGAATCAGTTTTGAAAATGTGAATGCAGCATTAAATATAAAACCCTATGCGATTGATGTATCGAGTGGTGTAGAAACAGATGGAGCAAAGGATGCAGCGAAGATTCAAAGAATGGTACAATTAGTAAAGAAAAGTGAAGAATTTATTTGATAGATCGAAAAAGAGAGGGAAAATAGAATGGAAAATGGAAGATATGGAATTCATGGAGGTCAATATATACCAGAAACGCTTATGAATGCCGTGATAGAACTTGAGGAGGCTTATCATTATTATAAGAATGATGTTCCGTTCAATCAGGAGCTTCAAAAACTATTCAACGATTATGCTGGAAGACCTTCCAGGCTATATTATGCTGCACATATGACAGAACAGCTTCAAGGAGCAAAAATATATCTCAAAAGGGAGGACTTAAATCACACAGGATCTCATAAAATCAATAATGTTCTAGGCCAGGTCTTACTTGCAAAGAAAATGGGGAAAACCAGAGTCATTGCAGAGACAGGAGCCGGACAACATGGAGTTGCAACCGCAACAGCTGCCGCACTTATGGGAATGGAATGTGAAGTTTTTATGGGAGAGGAAGATACAAAACGCCAGGCGCTAAATGTCTACCGTATGAAGCTCTTAGGTGCCAAAGTTCATACTGTTACTTCGGGTACAGCAACGCTAAAGGACGCGGTATCAGAAACAATGAGAGAATGGACGAGTCGTATTGATGACACCCATTACGTATTAGGCTCTGTGATGGGACCCCATCCATTTCCGATGATGGTACGTGATTTTCAGGCTGTGATTTCAAAAGAAATCAAGGAGCAGATGTTAGAAGCAGAGGGTAAGCTTCCAGATGTTGTACTAGCCTGTGTTGGCGGCGGATCCAATGCGATGGGAGCCTTTTATCACTTCATAGAGGATAAGGAAGTAAGACTTATTGGCTGTGAGGCAGCAGGCCGGGGAGTAAACACTGCAGAGACAGCAGCAACGATAGCAACTGGAAAACTTGGGATCTTTCATGGAATGAAATCTTATTTCTGCCAGGATAGTTATGGACAGATTGCTCCTGTCTATTCCATTTCGGCAGGGCTGGATTATCCGGGAATTGGGCCAGAACATGCTCATTTATATGATATTGGGAGGGCAGAGTATGTCCCCGTCACAGATGATGAAGCAGTAGAAGCATTTGAATATCTATCTAGAATTGAAGGAATTATTCCAGCAATTGAAAGTGCCCATGCAGTTTATCAGGCGATGAAAATGGCACCTACCATGGGGAAAGAACAAATTATCGTAATAAATATTTCGGGACGTGGGGATAAGGATTGTGCAGCGATTGCCAGATACAGAGGGGAGGATATTTATGAGTAATATAAGTAAAGCATTTCAAAATAAAAAAGCATTTATTCCATTTATCACATGTGGAGATCCATCATTAGAGAAAACGGAGCAGTTAGTATATGCGTTAGAAAGAGCAGGAGCAGATTTGATTGAGCTTGGTATTCCATTTTCGGATCCAACAGCAGAAGGCCCTGTGATTCAGGCAGCAAATCAGCGTGCGTTAAGTGGTGGGGTGACAACAGATAAAATTTTTGCTATGGTAGAAAAGATACGTAAGACTACGAATATTCCAATGGTATTTATGACTTATGCAAATGTAGTATTCTCTTATGGGACAGAACATTTTTTGAAAAAGTCAGAACAGTTAGGTATGGACGGATTGATTCTACCCGATGTTCCTTTTGAGGAAAGGGAAGAATTTAATATGGTTTGCAAGGAGCATCATATGGACTTTATTTCTCTGATTGCACCTACCTCTAAGGAAAGAATCCGCAGGATTGCAAAAGAGGCAGAGGGTTTTGTTTATTGTGTATCCTCATTAGGTGTTACTGGAATGCGTAGTCAGATTTCATCAGATATTTCAGAAATGGTAAAATTAGTGAAGGAAGTGAAAGATATTCCTTGTGCCATTGGCTTTGGTATCTCGAAACCAGAGCAGGCTGCAGCTATGGCAGAAATTTCAGATGGTGTGATTGTGGGATCTGCTATTGTGAAATTATGTGAGAAGTATGGAGAGGATTGTGTACCCTATGTGGAGGAATATGTAAAGCAAATGTCGGCGAAATGTGAAAAGAATTTCTAAAGAAGCGAAAAAACCGCTTCTAAGAAATACTAAGTTTCACATGGAAGAAGTTGCGAGCGACTTCTTCTCACTAGATTTAGTATGCGGAGGAGAATAGCTATGAAAGGTTATATTGAAATTTATTGTGGGGACGGAAAGGGAAAAACAACAGCTTGTGTTGGACTGACAGTCCGCGCAACTGGAAATGACATTCCTGTCATTTTTGCACAGTTTTTAAAAAATGATTCTTCCGGAGAAATCAACGTGTTAAAGAAATTAGATGGAGTGCAGTTATTTCATAGTAATGTCTTTTATGGTTTTTATAAAGATATGAATAGTAATCAAAGAGAGGAATCAAAAAAGGCAAACATAGAATTACTGAGAAGGGCATATGAAGAAGCAACCCTACAGGCAAAAAGAGTACCTAGTGAGTCGTATATTGGTGCAGTTCTCATCCTGGATGAAATACTAGGAGCCTATCAGCTGAATCAGATTGATCAAGAAGAATTGATTACCATGCTAAAGAATAAACCAGGCAATTTAGAAATCGTCTTATCAGGTAGAGAAGCACCGCAAGAATTGTGCGAATTGGCCGATTACATTTCTAAAATTGATTGTCTTGCACACCCATATGACCATCAGGTAGGTGCAAGATTGGGGATTGAAAGATAATGGAAATTTTTTATAGATTTCCATACATAAATTGGTATCAGAAAGGTCATAATATGGAAAGTGTAAGAACTAATTGTAAGGAACAAGAATACTGTTTCTAAGAATTACTAAATCTCACACGGATAAAAGAAATGAGGTTAAATATTATGATTTTAAAAGAAAAAGAAATTACTACCATCAAAGATTTACAATCTCAAGAGCAACTCTGTATTCAAAAATATCAGAAATATTCTTGTGAGGCTAAGGATCCTGTGTTAAAGAATCTCTTTCAGACACTTGAAAAAGAGGAAAAAAAACATTACAATTCACTAGGGCAGGTACTTAACGGAGCACCACCAAGCTGTGACTGCAATGATTCCATGGGAAAGAACTACGCTCCCGCTGCTACTTATAGCATGACGGATCCATCAGAGGACAAAAAGTCAGATTGTTTTCTTGCTACCGATTGTATTAGTACAGAAAAATCAGTCTCTTCCGATTATAATTCTGATGTTTTCACGTTTGGAAATACGGAGGTACGAAAATTACTTGCAGATATTCAGGTAGAAGAACAAAATCACGCAGAAATGATTTACAAGTATAAAACTACAAATGGTATGTCATAAATGGTAGATAGTGATACAAGAAATCTATTAAAGGAATGTAATGCTGGAAGTAAAATGGCTACCAATAGTATGGAGCAAATACACGAGTATATTGTAGATGATAAACTTAGACGTATCATTGATCGATACAATGAAAAACACATTAAACTGGGAGAGGAAATCACTCAATTACTCGAGGAGTATGGAGCGGATGAAAAAGATCCGGATAAAATGGCAAAGGTATTCTCCTGGCTTACAACAGAAGTAAAAATGATGTTCAAGGATGATGCTCACCAGGTTGCAAAAATCATGATGGATGGATGTAATATGGGAATTCAATCGGTAAGCGAGTATATTAATAAGTATGCAGCTGCAGATGATAAAAGTGTGGAATTAGCAAAAGAGTTAGTCAAGATTGAAGAAGAATTTATGAAAGATTTGAAAGAATTTTTATAATTACATTTTAAAAAGAAACCATAGAAATTTTGAAATTAGAATTTCTGTGGTTTCTTTTTTGATGCGATTTTTGATACATTTTGCGTTACCTATGATAAAATAAAGAGATATTAGAATGCATGCTAAAGCATGCGGATGGGAAAATGTTGAATGAAAAATACGACAATTGGTGTTTTAGCGCATGTGGATGCAGGAAAAACAACATTATCTGAGGCAATGCTATATTTGTGTGGAAGCATTAGAAATATGGGAAGAGTGGATCATAAAAACGCATTTCTGGATACCTCCACGCTAGAGAGGGCAAGAGGAATTACAATTTTTTCAAAGCAGGCAGTGTTTTCCTATCAGGATACAAAAATTACATTACTTGATACGCCCGGGCATATCGACTTTTCGGCTGAAATGGAGCGAACCTTACAGGTTCTAGATTATGCAATTTTAGTGGTCAGTGGGATGGATGGTGTACAGGGGCATACCATGACCTTGTGGAATTTACTAAAGAGATATCAAATTCCAGTATTCCTATTTGTGAATAAGATGGATCAATCCGGAACGGATCAAATGAAATTGATGCAGGAATTAAAGGAACGATTATGTGATGGATGCATAGAATTCGAAGAAGAGCATTCCGAATCATTTAAGGAAAATATTGCAATATGTGACGAGCATTTACTAGAACAATATGTAGAAACCGGAACAATTGAACCGGAAAGTATTTCTAGGTTAATCAGAGATAGAAAGGTATTCCCCTGTTTTTTTGGTTCTGCTTTAAAGCTTGTGGGAGTTGAGAAACTGCTTACAGCACTAGACAATTATATAATAACAAAGGAATATCCCTTGGAATTTGGAGCAAAGGTATTTAAAATCTCCAGGGACAATCAAGGAAATCGGTTGACGTTTCTCAAAATCACTGGTGGATGTCTTAAAGTAAGGGAGGAATTAACCTATCAAGGTGGTAGTTTAAAAGAAAAGGTAAATCAAATTCGTATTTACTCTGGGGAAAAGTATGAAACCGTTCCCGAGGTATTAGCAGGAACCATTTGTGCAGTTACTGGTTTAACAAAAACGATTGTCGGAGAAGGCTTAGGAGAAGATAGGTCTTCCATGTCTCCAATTTTAGAGCCTGTGTTGACCTACCAAGTGATGTTGCCAGATGGAATTGATAAAACTACAATGCTTGTGAATCTTCGTTTACTAGAAGAGGAAGAGCCTGAGCTTCATGTAGTCTGGAAAGAAAGTCTGCAAGAGATCCAGGTGCAGATCATGGGAGAAATTCAGTTAGAAATCATAAAAAGTATCATCAAGGAACGCTTTTCGGTGAACGTAGAGTTTGGCGAAGGGAATATCTTGTATAAAGAAACGATAGCAGATACCGTAGAGGGTGTCGGACACTTTGAACCTTTACGGCATTATGCAGAGGTACATTTATTGTTAGAACCTCTGCAATCAGGGAGTGGACTTATTTTTTCAAATGATTGCGAAGAAGATGTCCTTGATCGAAATTGGCAAAAATCAATTATGACACATTTAGTGGAAAGAGAGCACCTGGGTGTGCTGACAGGTGCACCAATTACCGACATGAAGATAACGCTTGTAACAGGACGAGCACATCTAAAACATACCGAAGGCGGGGATTTCAGGCAGGCTACTTATCGAGCGGTCCGTCAAGGGCTAAAACAATCGAAAACAATTTTATTAGAACCCTTCTATCAGTTCCGGCTTGAAATTCCAGAAATAATGATAGGACGAGCTATGACGGATATCGAGCGGATGTTTGGTACCTTTGAAGTGCCGCAAACGGAGGGAGGACAGGCAATCATAACAGGAGAAGCCCCCGTTGTAACGATGCGTGGATATCAAAAAGAGGTAATTAGTTACTCTAAGGGTCATGGAAGATTATCTTGTACATTAAAAGGATATTTTCCTTGTCACAATCAGGACGAGATTGTGGAACAGATTGGTTATGATTCCGAGCGTGATTTAGAAAATCCGACAGGCTCCGTATTTTGTGCGCATGGTGCAGGATTTATCGTGAATTGGGATCAGGTAAGGGATTATATGCACGTAGAGAGTAGCTTTACTGATTTCGAAATGGAAGAAAAGGAGATATTACAGACTTTAACAAAAAAAGGTGAGGAAAGTACGCCGATGGGATTAGAAGAAATTGACGAGATTATTTCCCGTACTTTTTATTCCAATACAAAAGAGAAGGCTGCAAACCGTAAATGGGGTTCTCGTAAAAAAGACAAACCACCAATCAACTACGAACCACATTATGTAAACAAGAACCGATCGATGGAAGAATTCTTATTAGTCGATGGATATAATGTGATTTATGCATGGGAGGACCTGAGAGAACTGGCAGAAATAAATATTGATGGTGCCAGAGGGAAGTTGATGGACACTCTTTGCAATTACCAGGCAATCAAAAAATGCAAATTAATTGTGGTATTTGACGCCTATCGCGTGCAAGGGCATCAGACAGAAATTCTAGATTATCATAATATTCACGTTGTCTATACGAAGGAAGCAGAAACAGCGGATCAGTATATTGAAAAATTTGCTCACGAAAATGGAAGAAAATATCAAGTAACAGTGGCAACATCGGATGGTTTAGAGCAAATTATCATAAGAGGTCAGGGGTGTAGCCTTATTTCAGCAAGAGAATTTAAGGAGGAAATCCAATCCGTTACGCAGCGTGCTTGTCTTGATTATCAGGAGCAGCAGAGTAAGGGCCGTTCTTATTTGTTTGATATGATTAAGAGCAGCACAAGGGAGCAAGTGGAATCCATCAAAGAGGAAAAGGAATAGAACTATTTTACTAGATAGAGTATAATATAGAAATAATGAATGATTTAGGGAAAGGTAGGGTTTTTATTATGAAAGAATGGAAGGGAATTGTAATTGCTCTAGTTGCAGGGATCTGTGCAATTGCGTGCGCAGGTATTTTGGTTATGGGATTTCTATCTTATAAGCAATCATCGGGGGAAAATGGAATCGTAGCAACAGGTTCTGCAAATTGTGATTTTGAATCAGATTTGATTGTCTGGAGGGGTAGCTTCTCCGCATATGGACAAACAACAATGGAGGCATACGATGTCATAAAACGTGATTCAAAATTAATTAAAGAGTACTTAGAAAAGAATAATATTACAGAGGATGAGATGGTGTTTAATTCCGTCAATATTTCAAAAAGATATACAACAAGATATAATGAGGCAGGAGATGTCATGGGTGATTATCCAGATGGATACGACCTTTATCAGGAGGTATGCGTTACATCCAATGATGTGGATAAGGTAGAGAAAATCTCCAGAGACATTACAGAATTAATTGAATCAGGGGTAGAATTCACATCAAATGCACCAGAATATTATTATACAAAATTAGATGAATTAAAACTGCAGCTTATAGAGGACGCAACACAAAATGCAAAAGAGAGAGTAGACATTATGGCAAAAGCCACCGGCGAAGCTCCAGGAAAATTAGTGGATGCAAATCTTGGAATATTCCAGATTACAGCGAAAAATTCTGCGGAAGAAGAGTATAGCTATGGCGGAACCTTTAATACCAGCTCAAGAGATAAGACAGCCACAATTACCGTTAAACTAAATTATACGGTAAAGTAGTGGATATCCTATCATGTATGATAGAATAAAGTGATTGAAAGAATGGAGATTATGATGGATCAGTTTCAAACAGTAGCAATAGAAAATTTTAACCTTAATCCATTCCAAAAAATTAGTAAGGACTGGATGTTAGTTACAGCTGAGAAAGAGGGAAAAGTAAACAGCCTGACAGCTTCCTGGGGAGGCGTTGGTGTAATCTGGAACAAAAATGTTGCTTTTATTTTTATCCGTGAGAGCAGATATACAAAGGAATTTATCGATGGCTCTGATACCTTTTCCCTATCCTTTTTTGACTCTGAAAAATATAAGGAAATGCTTTCCTATATGGGAAAAGTATCAGGAAGAAATGAAGATAAAATTAAGGGTGCAAATCTTACGGTCAATCATAAAGAACAAATCCCCTATTTTGAGGAAGCTTCGATGGTATTGCTTTGCAAAAAAATGTGTCACCAGCCATTAAAAGCAGATAGTTTTCTATTAGATACGATTGATTCTCAGTTCTATAAAGATAAAGATTACCACGAATTATATATTGGAGAGATTGTTGAAATACTTTCCAAGTAAATAGGAGAAATGAAATGTTAAAAGAAAATTTTATAACACTAACCATTGAGCGTCAAAAAAACATTGCATTAATCGCTCATGACAGTAAAAAGAGAGACTTAATTGATTGGTGTGAAGAACATAAGGATATCTTAAAAAAACATTTTTTATGTGGAACGGGAACAACTGCTCGTATGATTACGGAGCAAACGAATCTACCTGTAAAAGGATATAATAGTGGTCCACTTGGTGGAGATCAGCAGATAGGAGCAAAAATTGTAGAGGGTAAAGTTGATTTTGTTATTTTTTTCTCCGATCCATTAACAGCACAGCCTCATGATCCCGATGTGAAAGCACTACTTCGAATTGCTCAGGTATATGACATTCCAATTGCAAATAACCGAGCAACCGCAGATTTCATGATTACATCCAGCTATATGGAGGAATCCTATGATCATGATGTTATCAATTTTAAAAAAAATATTAATGAAAGAGCAAAGACTCTTTAAGAATATCTAAAAAGAGTTGCGTTCTCACTTATAAAAAATCGAGATATGCTTATACTAAATCTAAAAGGAAATCATTATGAAATTATCTACCTCTTTGGATGTTAATATAAGCAAATTGAAAGATGTTTTTCCAATCGGAAAGAGCTTTGATATTATTACAAGAGATTTATATCTTGGAGAGACAAGGGCTTTTTGGATTGGTATTAATGGATTTTGTAATCTCAGTGTATTGCAAAGTATTTTTTCTGACTTACAAAATCCAATATATACGAAAGACACATTAATTAAAAATATTAGTAGCTATTTAGAATCAAAAATTGGATATGCACAAGCAGAATTGACCGATGACTTTGATAAAATCACAAAAAATTTGATGAGTGGACCTTCCATGCTTTTTATCGATGGTTTCGATCAGGCGATTATACTGGATGCCAGAAGCTATCCAACAAGAGGAATTGACGAGCCCGATACGGAAAAAGTAACGATGGGAGCTCGCGACGGTTTTGTGGAGACTGTTTTATTTAATACGAATTTAATCCGAAGAAGGATTCGTAATCCAAATCTGACGTTTGAAATTAAGACAATTGGAACAGATAGTAAAACAGATGTTGTCATTGCATATATCAGCCAATATGTGGATCATGATCTGCTTAAAAAGCTAAATGATAAAATTGATCTATTAGATGTTTCTTCTTTGACCATGGGATCGAAAAGTTTGGAGGAGCTACTCATAAAGAAAAGATGGTATAATCCTCTTCCGAGTATTTATATTACAGAAAGACCAGATGTTGCATGCAGTTTCCTGATGGAAGGTTATATCTTGCTTTTAGTTGATAATAGTCCGACATCGCTTGTGATGCCAACTACTTTTTTTCAATTCACGCAGAGTCCGGAAGATTATTATAAAAGTGCTGGATTAGGGAATTATATTCGCTTGATTCGATTTGCGTGTTTGTTAGCAAGTCTTTTTCTACTTCCAGTTTTTTTTCTAATTAGTGCTTATTTCCCAGCATTGGCAGATACCCTAGGGTTGATGAAGAAGGGGGATGTAAGTCCACAGCAGATCTTTATGTATGTAATTTTCGTTGAAATGGGGTTAGATGTTTTTAAATATTCCTCGTCGCATAGCGCCAGTGGCTTCGCAAATTCATTATCGATAATCGGCGGACTTATTATTGGCGATATCGCGATTGAACTCAAGTGGGCATCGCAGGAAGTCATTTTCTATGCGGCAGTAACCATGCTTGCTACCCTTTCTTTAGCAAATATCGAGTTTGGAGAAAGCATTAGGCTTTACCGCATTTTCCTTATTATCTGTACCGGATTTTTTGGAATCTGGGGATTTGCGATTGGCTTGTTGTTAATACTAATTTCTATTATTACGACACCTACCTTTGGTGGTAAGAGTTTTTTCTGGCCATTAAGACCCTTCAATTGGGAGGCATTAAAAACGATATTGGTGCGATGTGCAACCCTAAAATCGCAGCCGAGTAAGGTTTGGAGTCAAAAATCGGATGATAAAAATTAAAAGTAGACAAGAGGAGTACCTGTGGGGTATTCCTTTTTTGTGCTTAATTTATTCAAGTTATTGGAATGGAATCCCAAAACTTTCTGTTGACAATGCGACATTTATGTCGCACAATAAGAGACATAAATGTCGCATATTTAGGAGAACGTATGGGAGAAAAAGGTACAAAAACAAAGGAACTGATTAAAAAAGAGGCAAAAAGACTATTTGCAAGAGAAGGTTATAAAAATATTACCATGAAAGATATCTGCGAAGCGACGAGCTTAAGCAGAGGAGGTCTATACCGTCATTATGGAAGTATGGAGCAAATATTTGAAGAGATTCTGAAAGACCTGGGCGAGAATCAGAGAAATGAGTTTGCATGTAAAATGGAGAAGGGGATTTCTGCAGTTACTATCTTAGAGGAAGTCCTTTTCGATATAGAAGAAGAGATGTGTGATGCTGAAAATTCTCTAAGTCTTGCTTTCTATGAATTCTCGAATGAATATAATTCAGACTTTATGATAAAGGCAAATCAGGGGGCGAAAGAGTATTGGACTGATTTCATAAAATATGGGGTGGAAAGAAAAGAATTCAGAGAAGTGGATGTAAAGGAAATCGTCGACCTAATCCTCTATTCCTATCAAGGTGTCCGCATGTGGAGCCGGGTCATGCAGCTTGACAGAAGTGTGGCAAAAAACATTACAAATCATATAAAAAAATGTCTGATCTAGGAAAAGGAAATAAGTGTAGATGCACAGAAAATGTGCAGGCGAGGAGCAATATGAACCATAAGGGAACAAGAACAATCGAAACAAAAAGGCTTATCTTAAGGAAATTCTGTAAGGAAGATGCTAAGAATATGTATGAAAATTGGGCAAGTGACAGTGAAGTGACAAAATATCTAATGTGGCCTGCACATAGTAGTGAAAAGGTAAGTGAAGAGTACATAGGAATGTTACTCGATTCCTATCAATTAAAAGACTATTATGATTGGGCAATTGAACTCAAGGAACTGGGACAGGTGATTGGATCAATTGGAATTGTAAATAAGAATGATGTAGTAGAAAGCGTACACGTGGGTTACTGCGTAGGGAAAAAATGGTGGAATCAAGGATTAACCTCAGAAGCATTTCAAGCGATTATCCCATTCCTATTCGAGGAAGTAGGAGTGAAACGCATTGAATCAAGGCATGATACAAATAACGAGAATTCCGGTAAGGTAATGAAAAAATGTGGATTAAAATATGAGGGTACCTTACGAAACTCCGATCATAATAATCAGGGAATTTGCGATGCGGCATGGTATGCGTTGTTGAGGGAGGAATATGAGGAGATGAAGAGTGGAAAATAGAGAGCAAATGTAATACAGAATTTTGCACTTTTTTGTTGACATATATAGTTCGTCGATATATTATATAGACAGTCGATATATAAATGGAGGTTAAAAATGGCAATAGACAAATCACTAATTTCAGGTAGCATGACGATGTTGATATTAAAACTTTTATCAGAACAGGATATGTATGGATATGAGATGATTGATACTTTACGTAAGCGCTCACAGAATGTATTTGAATTGAAGGCGGGAACTCTATATCCTCTGCTTCATGGGTTGGAAGAAAAAGGGATATTAACGGTTTATGAAAAGGAGCATACGGGTAAGGTTAGAAAATATTATTCGATTACAAAACAAGGGAAAGCACTGCTAGATAAGAAAACGGAAGAATGGAATCAGTATTCAACAGCCATATCCAGTGTTTTAGTTTTGGAGGTGTGCTAGTATGGAGGATTTCTTAAATACATTATTGGAACAAATCCGTTGTAATAAAGCAAAACCTTTTATAGAGGAGGAAATCCGAGGACATATTGAGGATCAGATAGCGGATAGTATTTCTTACGGAATGACAAAAGAAGCTGCAGAACAAGCTGCGATTGCAGATATGGGTAGCCCAGTTGAAATAGGTATTTCCTTAGATCAGATCCACAGACCACAGATCTCATGGGGAATGCTTGCGCTTATGGCTATGATAAGCGTAGCAGGAATCGTCATTCATTCTTTGATAGGGAACAGCATAGAGGGTAGTTCTTCCTTTGCATTATACACAGCGGTTGGATTTACAGTCATGATAGGAATTTACCGCATCGATTATAGCGTAGTAGCTAAGTTTTCAAGAATCATTGCATTTTTATTCTTGGTAGTAACTTTTATGGCTTCAATGGGTGTGACTGGTGTAATGGTAAACGGTATGACGTTTTATTTAAATTTGGGAGGAATTCATGTATCCCTATTTTCCTTTATGATGCTTTATATTCCTCTGTATGGTTCCATTATTTATAAATACCATGGAACCGGATATGGTGGATTAATCAAGTCATTGATTTGGATGATAATTCCCTGCTTTATTGCACTCAGATTGCCAAGTCTTAGTCTTGTCGTCATTCTCTTGGTTTCCATGGCTACGGTTCTTTCCATTGCTATTTGGAGTGATTGGTTTTTGATTACCAAGAAAAGAGTAATCGCAACGATTTGGGGATGTATCTTAGGACTTCCGATTTTCTTCCTGGGATTGGCCTTTTCTGTTGGGTGGATTGCAGCCTATCAAGTGGATAGATTGCGTGCATTTATAACGAAGAGTGGGGATGCAAGCTACATGACGACACTGCTCCGTTCCTATTTATCAAATAGCTTTTTTGTCGGAAATAGTGGGAATGAAATGGTAGGGTATCTTCCGAATCTTAATAGTAATTATATTGTTGCCTATGTATCATCAACATATGGAATCATTGTAGGAATTGCGGTATCCTGTATTTTGGCAGCTCTAATCATAAAGATTTTTTCGATATCATTCAAACAGAAAAATCAGTTAGGAATGATTATGGGCTGTGGGTGCGGGATTGTTATTTTAATAAACACAACATTAAACATTTTAGAAAATATCGGTTTTGTACCTCCATCACAAACGTTTCTGCCGTTTTTCTCGGCCGGTGGTAGCGGTATCATCGTATGCTATATTTTAATGGGAATTGTACTGAGTGTATACCGATATAAGAACATTTTGCCAAAGCATGTGGATACAAAGACATTACATATAGAATAGGGATAATAGTTAAGATTTGGGATTAAATTAATTATTCTGCATATACTATTACTATTGACGTACAGATATCTGTACCGTATAATAAAGGTACAGAAAAACGTACGTGTAGGAGGTGCTTTTATGTTAGCAGTTAATTATACAACCTTAAGGGATAATATGAAGACATATATGGATAAAATTGCTGATGATTATGAAACAATGATAGTCACAAGAAAGAATAATAAGAATGTTGTTATGCTATCGGAAGAGTCTTATAACAATATGATGGAAAATATCTATGTAACGAGAAACAAAAATAATTATGATTGGTTAATGGAATCAAAGACCCAGTTAGAAAATGGAATGGCATCTGCTCAGGAACTTTCTGAGGTAGAAACTGATGAATAAGGTATTTACGAAAAATGGATGGGATGATTATATTTATTGGCAGACAGAAGATAAAAAAACATTAAAAAAATTAAATCAATTGATTGAAGATATCGCTAGGAATGGGAATGAGGGTATTGGAAAGCCCGAAGCTCTAAGTGGAAATCTTGCTGGTTTTTGGAGTAGAAGAATAAATGATAAAGATCGTTTGATTTATAAAATCGATTATGAAAACATCTATATTCTGGCTTGCAGATACCATTATGGTGATAAATGAATTTTTTGAAACAAGGGCATCCGTAAGGATGCTTTTTTAATTTTTCTTTAGTACGATTGTACGATTATCAATCTCAATAATCCCTTCATTCTTTAATTTTTTAAGCTCTCGAAACAGAGAAGGTCTTTGTACACCAAAATAATCTGCGAGTTGTCGTTTACTCATTGGAAGTAGAATTACGGAAGATTTCTGTAGGATCGCTTGCTGTTTTAAATAATCCATAATATTTTCTTGAAGTGTTCTTTGTGTAAACATTGCTATCTTTTGGTTAATTCCTTGCGAATTTTGTGAGATTGACTTTATATAATGCAA
Source organism: Lachnospiraceae bacterium (assembly GCA_028694115.1). Next base: position 43,165 of record JAQUUB010000003.1, on the reverse strand, counting down.
TGTAAAATTGTAATCATGCAAAAATTCTAAAACAGCAGTTATATCCATATGGATAATTTGACAATCTGTAAGAGAGTAGATTGTAAGAGGGTAACTGTGGTTTTCACCAAATAATAAGTTCGCGCCAATCACATTTTCTTTACCAAATTCAAAAATTACAGTGGAGGAACCATTAGCTGATAAAGAATAGGCAACTAAACTTCCTGACAATACAATATCTAATGTATGGCATGTTTCATTTGCGTTATGAATGGTGACACCTTTCATATAGTGTTTCTGATAAATATGATTGCCCACCATTAACTTTTTTAAATCATCTTCTTTTACTGTTAAAAATAATGAAATGCTTCGTAAAATATCAATATTCATATGAATAAGTCCTCCATTTAAAAACATTATAGCAAAAAGAAACATAGGTGTCTATTTGGCGATGGCAATCTATTTTATAATTGTATTATTAAATGGATTGGAGGATTTGTATGGATATTTTTACAGTAGCAATATGGATAGGAACGATTATTTTTCTTTTGATTTCCTTAAAAAAGGATAAATTGAAAACAGTGAAAGCACTTAAAATGGCATTTGGCATGGGCAAAGGTATGTTAGGAAGCATCTTATCAATTATTTTCTTAATTGGTCTGGTTCTAACGATTCTACCGCCAGAAAGTATTGCAAAGTTTGTAGGGAATCAATCCTTATTCATAGCAACGGTGGGTTCGGCGGCATTTGGAACAATTACATTGATTCCGGCTTTTATTGCTTTTCCACTTGTTGGGACACTGGTTGACGCAGGGGTTAGTATTGTTCCTTCGGTAGCATTTCTGACGACACTTACGATGGTAGGGGTCTTAACATTTCCACTTGAAAAGCGTGAGTTTGGACTGAAGTTTACGGCCATCAGGAATGGATTAAGCTTTCTATTCGCCATAATTATCGCCATGGCAATGGGGGTGATGATATGAAAATCTTACAAAAAGCAAAAGAGAATATCTTTTTGATCGTGGTTGCAGTTGCCTATATTCTGATGTTTATATTGAAACCAAATGTGGGTGTTACATCAATTAAAAATAGTACCTATTATATAAAAGAAATGCTTATGATAATGCCAGTGATATTTGTTCTTACTGCGCTTCTGGATACATGGATTGCTAAGGAAAAGATTATGAAATACTTAGGAGAAGAATCCAAGGTGAAAGGTGTCATATTGTCGTTCGTTTTAGGCAGCATATCTGCAGGACCGATTTATGCAGCATTTCCTATGTGCGTAATGCTCCACAAAAAAGGGGCATCTGTACGAAATCTTATTATCATTTTAAGCTCTTGGGCAGTAATAAAAGTCCCTATGCTGTTAAACGAAGCAAAATTTTTGGGCATAAAGTTTATGACAATTCGATGGGTATTAACCGTAATTGCTATCATCGTATTTTCGTGGATTGCTTCAAAGATGATTAAAGACGAAGATATAACTCGAAAAGAACAAAAAGCAAGTGGACTTGTATTAAACAGGGAATCCTGTATAGGGTGTGCAATGTGTAGCAGAAATTACCCAGAGATTTTTGGGATACAAGGTAAGAAAGCATATTTAAAATCTTTTGATGCGGATATAGACAAGGATAAACTAAGTCAAACAATATTGGATTGTCCTGTTAGAGCCATTCAATATAATGAATAAGGAATCGTTTTTTTGGAGCAAACAGAACAGAACTCCATATATTATTACAGAGGTGATGTAATGATATATGGAGTTCTTTGTACCTTTTTAGGTACGATGTTTACATTAGGGATAACAACGTTAGGAGCCCTTAACGTTTTTTTAGTAAAAAAGAAAATGGAATGCGATCTACAATGCATTTTCTTGGGATTTGCAGGAGGGGTTATGATTGCAGCCTCCGTCTGGTCACTTCTCCTTCCGGCAATAGACAGAGCGGAAGCAAACAATCAAATTAGTTGGTTGGTAGTTACCTTGGGATTTCTTTTTGGAGTTGTATTATTACTGTTGCTGGATCGCTTTATAAAAGTAAAGGAAGTGAAACTGGAGGGAATCAAAACTGACAAAGAAATGCTGATACTTGCAATTACAACTCATAATATTCCAGAGGGTATGGCAATCGGTCTGGCATTCGCACTAGCAGCTTCCAATCCGGGAGATGCTAATTTATTTGGTGGAGCTGTTGCATTAACAATTGGGATCGGAATACAAAATTATCCAGAAGGTGCTGCTGTGGCATTACCTTTACTGCAAGATGGAATGGATAAGAAAAAGGCTTTTATTTTAGGAAGTCTGTCGGCAGTCGTAGAGCCTGTTTTTGGAATACTAGCTGCTATTTTTGCACAATTATTACTGCCACTCATGCCGATGCTATTGGCTTTTGCAGCAGGTACCATGATTTATGTCGTAGTGGAAGAGTTGATACCAGAAGCACATATGGGGGAACGTGACAATATAGGTACCTTAGGATTTGTAGTCGGCTTTGTCATTATGATGATTTTGGATGTTGCGTTAGGTTAAGTGTGAGAAGCAATTCTAAGGAGTAAAAATACTACTCCTAAGAATTACTAAATCTCACACAGGAAGAAGTCGCAAGCGCCTTCTTCTCACTAATTATTTGTGCCGCTTGAAGCGGCATGGTTAGAAGTATCAATAGATAGGAGGAGTATATATGTGTGGGATCGCGGGATTTTTTAATGCCGCAGATAACTATTTAAAAAAAGAAACGTATTATCAAGAGATTTTGGTGCATATGAGAAAATCAATGTTTCATAGAGGTCCAGATGGTTGTGGGGAATTACTATTTAGTAAATGCGGATTAGCGCACAGCCGGTTGTCTATCATTGACATTAGTGGTGGTTCACAACCAATGAGTCGACATTCGTGTCATATTGTTTATAATGGAGAGCTATATAATCTGAAGGAGCTTAGAAATGACTTGGAATTACGAGGATGCCACTTTGATACGAAATCTGACACAGAAGTCATATTAATGGGATTTTTAGAATATGGTCCAGATTTTGTTAAGAAGTTAGATGGTATTTTTGCTTTTGCAATCTATGATGAGAAGCATGAAAGCCTGTACTTATTCCGTGATAGCTTTGGAGTAAAACCCTTATTCTTTATGATGGATCAGGGCAGTGTATTATTCGCATCAGAAATAAAAGCAATCTTTAACTTCCCAGGTGTAAAAGCTTGTGTAGGGAAAGATGGCATTAGTACAATATTAGGTCTGGGGCCAGCTAGAGAACCAGGAAATGCAGTATTTGAAGGTGTCTATGAAGTAAAACCAGGTTTCTATATCAAATTTAGTAAGCATGGGAAAAATGAGGTGAATTACTGGAGATTAATAAGTGCGCCCCATGATGACAGCTATGAAGAGACTATTGAAAAAACAAGATACTTAGTAGTAGAGGCTATCAAACGTCAAATGATTTCCGATGTGCCAATCTGTACATTTTTATCGGGTGGAGTGGATTCGAGTATTGTTTCTAGTATTTGTTCGAGTGAGTTAAAAAAGAAGAACCAGAAACTCACCACGTACTCCTTTGATTTTAGTGAGAATAAGAAGTACTTCAAATCGAATAGCTTTCAGCCAACGGAAGACAGACCCTATGTTGAGAAGATGGTAGAATATTTAGATTCTGATCATCACTATTTAATGTGCGATGAAATCACGCAGGTAGAATTGCTAAAGGAATCGGTGCAGGCACATGATTTACCATGTATGGCAGATATTGATTCTTCATTACTTCATTTTTGTAAGGAGGTAGGAACCCATCATAAGGTAACTTTAACTGGAGAATGTGCAGATGAGGTGTTTGGAGGCTATCCATGGTTTCATAGAGAAGAGTTCCTACAGTGTAATACGTTCCCATGGACGAGGAGCTTAGAACCAAGAAAAGCATTAATAAATCAAAGCTTGCTAGAGTATCTGGATTTAGATAGCTATGTTAAGAATGCTTATGATCAGGCTGTGAGTGAGATTGATATCTTGCCATGGGAAAATGAAGTGGAAACCAATCGAAGAATGATTGGATATTTAAATATCAGATTTTTTATGCAGACACTTTTAAATCGTATGGACCGAACGAGTATGAAAAGTGGCTTAGAAGCAAGAGTACCTTTTGCAGATCGAGATCTTGTTTCTTACATTTTTAATGTACCGTGGGAAATGAAAGCAAAGGATGGCCAGGTGAAAAACGTACTTCGTCAGTCAGCAAAAGGATTGTTGCCAGATGATATACTATTCCGTAGGAAAAGTCCATATCCAAAGACTTACAATCCGGACTATGAAACATTATTAGTACAGCAGCTAAAACAGGAGATGGAATCAGATTGTCCTCTTTTAGAGCTGATTGATCAGGAAAAAGTGGTAAAATTCATGTCGAGTGTAAAGGATTATGGAAGTCCCTGGTATGGTCAGTTAATGGCTGGACCTCAGATGATTGCTTATCTCATTCAGATTAATCATTGGTTAAAAACATATCATATTTCAATAAATATATAACAAAAACGAACCCTATAGAGTAGTTCCTATAGGGTTCGTTTCATGAAATCAAATTTATGTGCTACCGGATGACAGGCTGCAGCTGCTTTTGCTTCAAAGCACTGAGGATGGTCTCAGGAATTAATTCCGTATGGGAAATCATAGAGTTTGGTTTCTTTACACAATTATCTTGACTAAAGGGAACAAGATAAATATTTTTCATATTCATAATTTCGCCGATATTTTTAAAATTAATACCGAGGGCATCATTTGTTGAGATCGAAATGATAAGTGGTTTTTCGTTTCTAAGATGCGCTTTTGCTGCCATTAGTACAGGAGAATCCGTGATCCCATTACATAACTTAGCTAAGGTATTTCCGGTACAAGGGGCAATTACCAGTGCGTCCAGATACCCAGTTGGTCCTATGGGCTCTACTTCAGGAATGGTATGGAGAATTTTATTTCCTGTAATTTCTTCCACTTTTTTGATAAAGGATTCCGCTGAGCCAAATCGAGAATCTGTTTCGTAGGACTGGTAGGAGAAAATAGGTACAATATCAAACGTAGTTACCATATCTTTTAGTACATCCATAATGGTATCAAAAGTACAGTAGGATCCAGTAAGAGCAAAGCCTATCGTAAGTTTGCTTATTTCAGATGACATGTTTAACCTCCATAATCATGCATAGATTATTTTAATGTTTGCTTCGATTTATCGTAGGTGTTCTAAAATGGATGCCATTTCTTCAAACATTATTTTGGCAGAGGTAAGAGGAGAATATTTAGCCGGAAGGCCGGGACAAAGGTAGGCAGCGATTCCCTTTTCCTTACAGTAATTAAAATCAGTGCCTCCTGGAGAAGACGCAAGATCAAGAATCAATACGTCTTTGCTTAGGCAGTCGATAATATCGGGCGTTAACACATTATCTGGCGCTGTATTAAAAAGATAAGAAAAAGAGGTAAGTGCATCTTTATGTTCTTTTTCAAGAGACAGAAGATAATATCCGCTAGAAAGCGCTTCGAGTTGCTTTTTGCTATCAATATCGGACACAAAGACACGACATTGTAAACCACATAGGCGGTCACATAGAACTTCCCCACAATTACCATATCCAATCACTAAACAGTTCTTTTGTGCTAACGTAACAGGGCTCTTCTGAATTGCCTCTGCAATCACTCCTTCCGCAGTTGCAATTGCATTTTTAGATGCAACAGAATTTTGAGCCATGATATTAATATATGTGATTCCATGGTTCATGAATTTTATTCGATACTCATTTGGGATGGGTCCGCCTATGACGATATGTTCTTTCAAAAGATAAGAGAAAGATTCTGCTAGCAGTGATTCTTTCGTAGGAATCGGAAGAATTAGGACATCAAAGGAATCTTGAAAGGAAACAAGTGAAGCTCCAGATGCTGCTAGTAATTGCTTTAGATATTCTTGACGTGGATCATTTCCTAGGACTACGATTCTTAATTTCATAAATGATACGTTCCAGCTCCTTTTGTGCCAGCTTTCCCTATCATAATATGTCAGGGAAAGAGAAAGGTGAAAAGGAATCTACTATTTTTGTCGATATCTCAAGAACCAAAGGGGTTGGGTTTAACTTTTGTAAAATGATTTCATCCCCCGGGGTATTACGGTTTGAGTGATAATGCTCCATTACACCATTCAAAGTTCCTAGATACTTTAAAAGTGATGGAAAATCCGTTGTCCTCTCTAGTAAACTAGTTTCCCCCAATTCCTCCTGTAGTTCACATGTCGCTATGAGCTGCATAGCAAGTCTTAAGTCACCCATGACATCAGAGGCCTCCATCATCACATCAGGACGCTTTTCTAAATATTTTAAGAAGTAAGTTTTGGCTCCTTGAATATCTTTTTGAAGAAAAAACTTTGACAGATCATTTTTGAGCTCCTTTGTCTCCGCTTTTTCACCAATCATTCCAACCTTACATTCATAGACATGAAGATGATTTACCTCAGCATAAACCATGAGTAGAAATTCAGAAATAAATCCAAAGACCCGTTTGTGATAGTCATCATAAGAAGTGACGTCAATTCTCTTTTCTAATTTGGCAAAAATAGTAAAAAGAAAATGGCAGTAATCATCGTAAAGTGATTTTTTACAAGCGAAAATATTTCCAAAATAAGTTTCTTTTCCATGTACGAGCTGCACGAAAGTGTCATAATAATCGGGATATAATTCCTTTATTACATTTTCTGTTTCATCTAAATCCTTTTGATTATGATTTTGAGAGAAACCGTAATAGTAGGAAAAATTCAAATGAATTTTTTTGGTAGTAATGAGATCATATTCTTGTAACAAATTCTCATATTCAATGGCAGACATAAGCTGTTCTTTTTCATTTAGTAAGTATCTACGATAATGACATACGCCGATGGAGTCTGTATCATGATAGTTTTTATAGAGCCAGTAATGACCTGTTAATTCGCTATATAGATAATTCTTTTCAGAAATATGATCCCCCGTATCGTCACAAAGATAGCCTAAATGTGGATGGGTAGCACTGCCAACCTGAAGAGGTACATATAACGAATCACTTGATTGAGTGAATAATTTATGGGTCATGGCAAAAATTTTTATAGACATGGAATCCTTCTTTCCAAAAATATGATATAATAATTGTAGTTGATGTAAATGAGGAAGTCAACGTGGGGAATCAGAATAACAATAGAGAAGGTATGGGTATGATAAACAAAGAAAGAGACATTTCGACTAATGATAAAGAGAGAGCCTATGAGTGGGCAAAGGAATTATGTGGTTACTCGAAAAAAGGAGAGGATTTTTATAGGGAGTTCTGCAGAAAGCTTGATGAATCAGAAGATATCTTCCGTGAATTTATCTATTATATGAATCATCAACAGTTTCTCTGTGAAAAGAAGATTTGTGAAAGAAGTGTGATAGATATCCTGATATGGCAGATTGATCATTTCAAGTCTTTTATGGATCGGGGAAAATACGATATGCAGAGTAATCCGGATGCCATGCTTTTAATGGCTTTTGATACTTTCTTAAATATGGAACAGGAAACAGAAAGATACATGCAGCTAATAGAAAATGAAACTGGTACGGATTATCCGGGAAAGTTCTAAGAAATTTATTTTTGGGAATGGTATTTGAATCGTAATTGACATATGTAAATTTCATGCTATAATAAAATGCAACAAAGATGCAAAAGCAAATAAGTTGCATTTTATTATTTTGGAGGTTCTTATGTTTGATGCGTTTTCTGATACACTTGTTGATAATTTAAGATTGTTACCATTTCTTTTTCTTACTTATTTAGTAATGGAGTTATTAGAGCATAAAGCAGGTCATAAATCGATGAGCCTGATTCAAAAGTCAGGGAAATTTGGTCCATTGATTGGTGGAATATTGGGAGCTTTTCCACAGTGTGGATTTTCTGCATCAGCATCTAGCCTTTACGCAGGGAGAATCATTACGATTGGTACATTATTATCTGTCTATCTTTCGACCTCAGATGAAATGTTTCCTATTATGATTTCAGCATCCGTTGCTCCGGCTATTATTATTAAGATTCTCATCTTAAAGGTACTGATTGGAATCATAACAGGTTTTATCATAGAATTCGTTTATGTGAAGATTCTAAAAAAACAAGAAAAGGCAATGGATATTCATACGGTATGTAAGCATGAGAAATGTAGCTGTGAGGAAGGTGTTTTGATTTCGGCATCGAAACATACGTTGAAAATTTTTGTATTTTTATTTTTGATTTCCTTTTTGCTAAATATGGGAATTAGTTACATCGGAGAAAATAATATTTCTGCAATTTTTACGAATCTTCCTTTTGTTGGAGTTTTCGTTGCGGGCATTGTAGGTCTTGTTCCTAATTGTGCTGCATCCATTGTAATTACAGAATTATATCTACAGGGAATGATTTCTACAGGAGCTTTAATAGCAGGATTACTTGTGAGCGCAGGCGTTGGTATTCTTATTTTATTCCGTTTGAATAGGAATATAAGGCAAAATCTTAGTATTGTACTCATTTTGTATGCATCAGGAGTTATATGGGGGACAATCATAGAATTATTAAAGATTACATTATAATTAGAAAAATATGAGGTTTATGATGAAAACAGCCCAGAGCTATACGACAACTAGTCGGACTAAAATCATGGAATATTTGCAGAACAATACGAATCGTACAGTAAATGTACATGATATCTCTGTTTATTTAAAAGAACAAAATAGTGAAGTGAATAAAACTACGATTTATCGATATCTTGAAAAGCTTGCGCAAGAGGGCTGCATTTTAAAATATCCTGCTCCGAAAGGAGAAATGGCTTCCTTTCAATATATTAGAAAAGGTCATGAATGTGACAAACACCTCCATTTGAAATGTAAAAAGTGTGGAGGAATCATACATTTAGAGTGCGATTTTATGAATGAAATAGTAAACCATATTTATGAGAAACATGGATTTGAATTGCAATGTGATAAATCAATTTTATATGGGATATGTGAAAAATGCAGATCATGATATATTGACAAATCATGATCTTTCATTTAAACTACTTTTTAAAGATACTTTAATAAGTGAGCATACTTAAGCATATGGATTCTTTTCCCTATTGGATTTGTAAGCAGATAGATGTAAGGTTGAACAAAAAACGTGTTCAACTTTTGATTTGAATGCATGCTAAAGCATGCGGATAGGTATATAATGGAAAATAATGAAGAAAAATTAGCACATTTTGAACAAGTGAAACAATCGAATCGAAGGAATATTAGAGATATTATAATTAGAAATGGAATGATAGGAAAGAAAGAATTATCAAAGGAAGCAGGACTTACATTTCCAACGGTTACGGTAGCCATTCGTTCCTTGTTAGAAACAGGTGAAATTCTAGGCATTCAAGAAGAATCAAGCGGAGGAAGACCAGGTGCTGTTTTTTGTATGAATCCTGATTACCAATATTATTTAAATATGATTGTGAAAGAATTTAAGATTATTATCCGGATTTATGATGCATGTGGGAATCTAAAAGAAGAAGTAGTAGAAAACATTACAGAAAATGGATGCAGGGAAGAAATCATTCAGATTCTGACGAAGAAAAAGCAAGATTATCCGAAACTATCATTTGTGTCAATCGGGATACCAGGTGTAGTTAATGGTGACTCGATAGATTACCTACCCTACCTTTCGCGGCTTGAAGGAAAGGAGCTAAAACAACAGATTGAGAAAACTCTTAATGTTGTTGTGTTAATGCAGAATGATGTTAATGCAATTGTTATTTCAGAACGTGGAAATTGGAGAAACTTTGCTCATATTTTCATGAATCATGGATGCATTGGACTTGGAATGATTGCTGAAGGACAGGTGCTACATGGGGCGCATGGATGTGCTGGAGAACTGGAATATGTTTGTGATGAGTCAAAAGGGACGATAGAAGTTTTGAGGGAAGCAATTATGATTGTATCAGCCGTCTTAGACGTTTCTGACATTGCAATCTCAGGTGAAGAGATTCTAGAAACAGATATAAGGACATTAGAAGAGAAATTGGAGTGTTCTATACCAAAGAAAAGAATTCCAGTGATTCATTTTGTAGAGGGTGAAATGGAACTTTATCATAAAGGTTTATTAGATCTTTCATTCGAACAGAGTAGAAAGCTTTAGATGGTCTCACTGGGAATTCCAACTGCAATGGAGTACTTTTTGTGGAATGCATCGAATTACATGGACAGAGAAGAGGAAGTTTTCATATATTAAATATGAAAACTTTTTTGTTGTCGCATGTAGTAATGTGCAGATAGGAATAGATATGGAAATATATATTGTAAAAGCAAATGACACCGTCGACCTGATTGCAAAACAATTTGAAGTCACAACCGAAGTAATTATCTTTGATAATCAGCTTATCGCTCCATATGAATTAGCTGTAGGGCAAGCGTTATATATTAATAAGGGGGAAATGGAAAGAAACCGTAGTATATTTACAAATGGATATGCCTACCCCTTTATCAGTACCTATGTTTTAAAGGAAACACTCCCATATCTGACATGGCTGTCAGTTTTTTCTTATGGATTTACAGGAGAGGGTGAGCTACTCAGTCCTCTATGGGATGATGTTCCTATGATAAAATCAGCGATTGAGTTTGGAGTCATACCAGCCCTTACCCTGACACCATTTGGACCTAATGGTGCGTTTAGCAATGAATTAATATCGGCAATTGTAAATAATGAATCAGCCATACAAAGGCTGATAGAGGAATTACTTAGTATGATGAGCACAAAGGGATTTAAAGCACTCGACATTGATTTTGAGTACATCAAAAAGGAAGACAGAGAGGCATTTGTTGCATTTGTGACCAAAATAACAGCGGCTATGAATGAGAAGGGGTATCAGGTATCTGTTGCACTTGCACCGAAAACATCAAAAGATCAGACAGGATTATTATATGAGGGAAAAGATTATGAGGCACTAGGTAAAGTGGCAAATCAGGTGCTCATTATGACTTATGAGTGGGGATATACCTATGGTCCACCAATGGCAGTATCTCCAATTCCTTCTGTAAAAAAAGTTTTAGATTATGCAGTAACAGCAATTCCAAAAGAAAAAATAACGATGGGAATCCCCAACTACGGGTATGATTGGCCATTGCCGTTTGAAAAAGGGACGACAAAAGCAAAAACAATTGGAAATGTGGAAGCAGTAAGACTAGCAATTAAATATGGGGTACCTATTCAATTCGATGAAGAGTCGCAATCACCGTTTTTCCAATATACGGAGGATAATGTTATCCATGAGGTGTGGTTTGAGGATGCAAGAAGTATTCAGGCAAAATTAAATTTAATTGAGGAATACGGTATAAAAGGAGCTGGTTACTGGCAGATCATGCAGTTATTTCGTGTCAATTGGCTGGTAACAGAAGCAAGATATAAAATTGAGAAGCAGTAATAATGATAAAGCAAGTGTAAAATATATTAAGTAACTATAAATTATTTTGAGTGGCATTGACAAAATAAAACATCTGTAATATAACATATATAACAGATAAAACAAGCAAAAGACTAAGATTATTTAGTTAGGAAAGGAGAATGACTATGTTATTACCAAGTATTTTCAAAAACAATTTTACAAATGATTTATTTAATGAATTTTTCTCTCCACAATTTAATTCGAGTTTAGGGGCTCTACAAATGAATACAGATATTAAGGAGTATGATAATTGCTATGAGATGGATCTTGAGTTACCTGGCTTCTCCAAAGAAGATATAGCGGCAGAGCTGAAAAATGGTTATTTAACAATAAAGGCATCACATCAAGAATCGAATGAAGAGAAGAATCAGGAAGGAAAATTCATAAGAAGAGAGTGTTATTCAGGACATTTCCAGAGAAGTTTCTATGTAGGAGAAGAGTTAAGACAGGAGCAAATCAATGCAAAATTCGAAAATGGAATCTTGAAAATGATGATTCCAAAGGTAGAAAAGAAGGAGCAGATAAAAGAACAAAAATTAATAACAATTCATTAGTTGAAAAATAAATGAATGAGTTACAATCATTTTAAAAGAGAAAATATCATACGAAGAAGTCGGGGTAAATAAGCTGTTTCATCATATGTCATAGGTTCCCTATTTGGAAAATATAGAATCATGCGGATAACATAAGTAAATAGTAATAGGAAAAGTAATAGGACCCATAGCCACTTACTAAATTTATGCCCTGTCTTAAATTGTATGAATTGTAAAACGACAACAACGATTGGTAACAAAAATAGCGGATGATAATAAAAAGCACTCTTAAAGTCTAAATGAAAAAGTGCCAGATAAGCTCTAGTCATCCCACATCCGGGACACGGAAAACCAGTAAAAGCTTTTGTATAGCATAAGGTATGGATGCCTGTAGCATAAAAAATAAAGTATAAAATAAAAGTGAATAACACCACAAAAAACGCGGCTTTAAAAAACCGCGTTTTTCTATTTTTATTATTATTCATTAATTTCATTTAATGTACTTTGAATAATTAATGCTGCAATAGGACCTAAACCAAATAGACATAATATTAAGTATACAATGGCATTATCTTGTGGTCTAGGTAAACCAGCTCTATCCTGTGCAACAAAAATCTGCTGACCTGTCTTATAGGACCAATAGATGGTATAAGGAGCACAAAAAAAACAAAGAATTAATTCGAGAACAGGATTATTATCATTTTGTAAATAAGTTCCTAATTCCTCACTTACCTTATAAATCCAATATAAATAATAAATACCACAGGTTATGATAGAAAATACAAGAACCAAAACAGGTTCACGCTTTGAAAAAGTCATGATGTGATTCCCCCTAAGGATATAATATTCAATAATTTATCTAAGTACATACAAAAGCATGTATATAGGTATAAATATGTTTAATTGACTTAAACTATACATATTATAAATGAATTCCTAAAATTTTGCAATTTTAATATGAAAAAGATACTTTTTTTCTACAAATTTTGATATACTTTAAGAGATTGATGTAGAAACAAAAGAATGCATGTTAAAGCATGCGGGATTGGAATATTATGAAGAAGACAATAAGGCGTGTGGTATGTACAGTGATCCTAGTAGGATGTATTCAATTAAGTGGATGCAGTTCTGTGAATGATAAACTGACAAAAACACAATTAGGTATGAACAGTATAGAGCAGCTTGACTATGAAGGTGCATTATCCTATTTTGATGAAGCAGAATCCGGAGGAGAAAATAAAGAGTTACTTTATCGTGGTCGTGGAATGGCATATATGGGAATTGCTGATTATGAAAAGGCTATTAAAAATTTTGAACTAGCGTTAACACAGGCAAATGGGAAAGTATCTGATTTGGAATATGATATTTCCTATTACCTGGCAACTGCTCTTTATAAGTCAGGTGATTTGGATGGAACAATCGATACTTACACAGCAATTCTTAATTTAAAACCGAAATCAGCAGATGCTTATTGCTTAAGAGGTCGCGTAAGATTAGAAAAAGGGCTGTATGACGATGCTGTCAGAGATTTTAACAGTGCAGTAGATTTTGATAAAAACAATCCCGACATGTATGTCAGGATTTTCGAAAGTATGGCACAAAATGGATATAAGGAGCAGGGACATGATTATTTAGATCAGGCTATGAAGCTCGATACGAAAATTACAGATTTTCAAAAAGGGAAGCTCTATTATTGCCTGGAAGACTATGAAAATGCGAGAGATTGTTTCGAAAAGGCAAGAAAAACGGATGAAGATGGTGTCGTTTTGTATCTGGGGCGTACGTACCAGGCACTAGGGGACATGAATTATGCAGCGTCTCTCTATAAAACATATTTAGAAAAAAATGGAGACGATGTTACGATATGTAATCAGCTCGGATTATGTCAGTTAGCAAATAAAAAATATGAGGATGCTTTAGCAGCATTTGAAAAGGGATTAGAGGTTGAAAATAGCAATATGCTCCAGAGCCTCAAGTATAATCAGATTGTTGCATATGAATATATGGCGAATTTTAAAAAAGCTGCCGTTCTAATGGAGAGCTATTTGAAGTTGTATCCAGATGATAAAGTAGCGAAAAGAGAGTATGAATTCTTAAAAACAAGGTAGCCATTATTTAAGGAAATAGGAGATTGAATGGACGAGAAAGAGCGTGTTATATTAGTTGGGGTTTGTACGAGTGAAGAAGAAAATACACAGGAGAGCTTATCAGAGCTTGAAGAGCTCGCAAAGACTGCGGGTGCAGAAACTTTAGGAATGATAATCCAAAATAGGGAACAAATCCATCCGGGTACTTATCTTGGAACAGGAAAGTTAATGGAATTATTGAATTTAATAGAAGAGACACAGGCAACAGGAATCATTTGTGATGATGAGCTTTCTCCAGCTCAAATAAGGAATATGGAGCAGTATCTGAATACGAAAATCATGGATCGTACGTTAATTATTCTCGATATTTTTGCAGAACGTGCATCCACCGCAGAAGGCAAGATTCAAGTAGAATTAGCACAGCTGAAATATCGTTTGGCTCGTTTGGTGGGTCTTAGAAGTTCCCTATCACGTTTAGGTGGTGGAATTGGAACAAGAGGTCCTGGTGAGAAAAAACTAGAGATGGACCGCCGATTAATAAAGAATAGAATTGCGGCATTAAATAGAGATTTAAAAGAAGTGAAGTGCCATAGAACCGTCAATCGCCAGCAGAGAGAAAAGACAGGAATTCCTGTTGTGGCAATTGTAGGTTATACAAATGCTGGGAAATCAACGCTATTAAATGCGCTGACGGGCTCAGAGGTGTTAGAAGAGGATAAACTATTTGCAACACTTGATCCAACAACGCGTTCCTTGGAATTAGGTTCGGGACAGGAAGTGCTGTTAACGGATACGGTAGGATTTATCAGAAAATTACCACATAATTTGATTGATGCATTCAGAAGTACGCTAGAGGAGGCAAAGTATGCAAATTTAATTATCCATGTTGTAGATGCTTCCAGTCAGACAATGGAAATACAGATGCATACAGTTTATGAGACGTTAAGAGAATTAGAAGTTGAAAATAAGCAGATTCTTACGTTGTTTAATAAGCAGGATCAGATAGAGGAAAAACAGAATTTAAGAGATTTCAGAGCAGATAAAACTCTTCCTATTTCAGCTAAAACAGGGGAAGGACTTCAAAAAGTAAAGGAAGCACTAGAAGAATTTCTAAGAGATAACCGAATGTTATTAGAAAGAGTATTTCCTTATGAAGAAGCTGGTAAAATACAATATGTGCGAAAATGCGGAGAATTATTAACAGAAGAATATCGTGAGAATGGTATTTATATTAAGGCTTTTGTGCCAAAAGACTGGTATGAACGACTTTCTAAATAAAACACTATATCTTGTGCTTGGTCCAAAAGATCGACATAAGATATAGTGTTTTATTGTTGACTTTTTATTACCGGAATGTTACAATTTTTTTAGTTGGGATTTCGGTTTCTAAAAGAGAAAAAAGGGGGGCTTTTTTCATGATTAATGTAGTTAAGAGAGATGGAGAGATATCAGAATTTAATTTGAATAAAATTAATGATGCAATCATGAAAGCATTTGTGGCATGCGACAACCAATATACAAATGATATGATTGAATTATTATCCTTGCGGGTTACGGCTGATTTTCAGAAAAAGGTTAAGAATGACGCAATCAGCGTTGAAGATATCCAGGATAGTGTGGAAACAGTATTAAATCAGGTTGGATATACAGATGTAGCGAAATCGTACATATTATATCGTAAACAACGAGAAAAAATTCGTAATATGAACTCTACAATTTTAAATTATAAAGACGTTGTAAATAGTTATGTAAAGGTTGAAGATTGGAGAGTAAAAGAAAACTCTACAGTTACTTATTCTGTAGGAGGACTCATATTAAGCAATTCCGGTGCTGTCACCGCTAATTACTGGTTATCAGAAATCTATGATGAAGAAATTGCAAACGCTCATAGAAATGCAGATATACATATTCATGACCTATCAATGCTGACAGGCTATTGTGCAGGATGGTCATTAAGACAATTAATTAAAGAGGGACTAGGTGGAATTCGTGGAAAAATCACCTCAGCACCTGCAGCACATCTTTCCGTTTTATGTAATCAAATGGTCAACTTCCTGGGCATCATGCAAAATGAATGGGCGGGTGCCCAGGCTTTCTCCTCTTTTGATACATATTTAGCTCCATTTATAAAAATAGATCATTTAAAATATTCAGAAGTTAAGAAATCCATAGAAGCTTTTATTTATGGAGTAAATACTCCTAGCCGTTGGGGAACCCAGGCACCATTTTCTAATATCACTCTTGACTGGACGGTGCCGAATGACCTGGCAGAATTGCCAGCTATCGTAGGTGGTAAGGAAATGAATTTCTGCTATAAAGATTGTAAAGCAGAAATGGACATGATTAATAAGGCATTTATCGAGACCATGATTGAAGGAGATGCGAATGGAAGAGGATTTCAGTATCCCATTCCTACTTATTCTATTACCAAGGATTTTGATTGGTCAGATACAGAAAATAATCGTCTGCTTTTTGAAATGACAAGTAAATATGGGACACCTTATTTTTCTAATTATATTAACAGTGATATGGAGCCTAGTGATGTACGTAGTATGTGTTGCAGACTACGATTAGACTTAAGAGAGCTAAGAAAGAAGACAGGGGGCTTTTTTGGCTCTGGGGAAAGTACAGGCAGCGTAGGTGTTGTTACCATTAATATGCCGCGTATTGCGTATCAGGCGACTAATAAGGACGATTTTTACCGTCGTCTAAATCATCAAATGGATATTGCAGCAAGGTCACTTAAAATTAAGCGTGGAGTAATCAATAAATTACTGGATGAGGGATTATATCCATATACGAAGAGATATCTTGGAAATTTTGACAGCCATTTTTCTACAATAGGGCTAATTGGTATGAACGAAGTGGGCTTAAATGCCAATTGGCTTCGCACGGATATGACAGACAGTAAGACACAGGAATTCACAAAAGAAGTCTTAAACCA
Source organism: Lachnospiraceae bacterium (assembly GCA_028694115.1). Next base: position 26,159 of record JAQUUB010000003.1, on the reverse strand, counting down.
TATGAGAAATCGTTTATCAGATTATCAAGTATTATATGGAGATTTATATAATTTAGAGGCAACACCTGCGGAGAGTACAACGTATCGTCTGGCAAAGCATGATAGGAAGCAATTTCCTAATATTAAAACAGCTGGTAAATTTGGGGATACCCCTTATTATACAAATAGTTCACACCTGCCAGTTGATTACACATCAGATATTTTTGATGCCCTTGATATTCAGGATGGATTGCAGACACTCTATACATCGGGTACCGTTTTCCACGCATTCCTTGGAGAAAAGCTTCCTGACTGGAAAGCAGCAGCCAGCTTAGTAAGGGCAATTGCTGATAATTACAAATTACCTTATTATACATTATCTCCAACGTATTCCATCTGCAAGGAGCATGGCTATCTGGCAGGAGAACAGTCAACTTGTCCACATTGTGGTGCAGCTACAGAAATATATAGCCGTATTACAGGATATTATAGACCAGTACAGAATTGGAATGATGGAAAAACACAGGAGTATAACAACCGTGTTGTTTATGATATCGGACAATCAAATCTAAAGAAACCGATTAGCACGATTATAACGTTATCAAATGTAAAAGAAGGAATAGATGTAGAGATTGAACCAGTTGAAAAAATTAATTATTTATTTACAACAAAAACATGTCCGAATTGCAAACTCGCAAAAGAATATTTGAAACAGGAAAAATATATTTTAATTGATGCTGAGGAAAATATGGAAATTGCAGGAAAGTATGGAGTTATGCAGGCACCCTCACTTGTTGTAGTGGAGGGAGATCATTTTAAAAAATACGTGAATGCATCGAACATTAAAAAATATGCACAAGAACTTTTAACAGTAGAAGCATAAGAAAATAAAACGGCGTAGAACAAAAAACGCCGTTTTTGTATGATTGGAGGATACATATGGGAAGAATATCAGTTAGAGTAAAAGGAATCATTAAAAAAGAAGAGAAATACCTTGTTTTAAAGAGATGGTATGATGATCGGATACCAGACCCATTTATGTGGGAATTTATTGATGGAGAAGTTAATTTTGGTGAAAAACCAGATGCGGCTGTTGTAAGAAATATATTTGAATGCTTAAATGTAGAAGGAAGTATTGAAAAGATTTCTTATACATGGTCCAATGTAGTAGGTGATACACAGATAATTGGAATTGCATATTTATGTTCGATAACCGAAAATGAGGAGTTTAATTTGTCAGAAGCTTTTGGAGGCTATGAGTGGATTGAAAAAGATGATTTTGAATCCTATATTGAGAATCAATATGTATTAAATGATATTCTAAGCGCATCATTATAAAACCAATAAATAATAGTAAGAATGAAAAGGAGTAACTACATGATTAACAAGCTGGTAATGAAAATAAAGAAAACGGGAGCACCTATTGTAGTTGGATTAGACCCTATGCTAAATTATGTTCCTAAACATATAACAGAAAAAGCTTACGAGGAATTTGGAGAGACTTTAGAAGGCGCCGCAGAGGCAATTTATCAGTTTAATAAAGAAATTGTAGACAAAACATATGATTTGATTCCAGCAGTAAAACCTCAGATTGCTATGTATGAACAATTCGGAATACCTGGGTTAGTGGCATTTAAGAAGACGATTGATTATTGTAAGGAAAAGGATTTAGTTGTAATTGGTGATATCAAAAGAGGAGATATTGGATCTACCTCTTCTGCATATGCAGTAGGACATCTGGGAAGGGTTCAGGTTGGAAGTAAGCAGTATGCAGGATTTGATGAGGACTTTGCAACTGTCAATCCATATCTGGGTAGTGATGGGGTCAAACCTTTTATTGATGTTTGTAAACAGGAAAATAAGGGGATTTTTGTCTTAGTGAAGACTTCTAATCCAAGCAGTGGTGAATTCCAGGATCGTCTCATTGATGGAAAACCATTATACGAGTGGGTTGGCAAGCAGGTAGATCAATGGGGCGCTGACTGCATGGGTGATGAATATAGTTATGTAGGTGCAGTTGTAGGGGCTACTTATCCGGAAATGGGTAAAATACTTCGTGATATTATGCCCAAAGCATATATTTTAGTACCAGGTTATGGTGCTCAAGGTGGTAAAGGAAAAGATTTAAAGCATTTCTTTCAAAAAGATGGTCTGGGAGCTATTGTAAATTCAAGTAGAGGAATCATAGCTGCGTATAAACAAAATGAGTATGCTAATTTTGGAGAAAGAAATTTTGCAGATGCAAGTAGACAAGCGGTAATGGATATGATAAAAGATATTCAAGAAGCACTTGATTGATGTAATACCATTAGGAGGTTAGTGTGAAAAATAAATTTTCACACGCAAATTTGTGCCTGCGGCTCAAAGTTTGCAGGTTATGGAAAGGGCATGGTTGTTAAGATGCAGCAGTATAAAAAAGAGTTTATAGATTTCATGGTAGAGAGTAAGGTTCTCAAATTTGGAGAATTCACTTTAAAAAGTGGAAGAAAATCGCCATTTTTTATGAATGCGGGTGCTTATGTTACGGGAAGTCAGCTCCGTAAACTAGGTGAGTATTATGCGAAGGCAATTCATGAAAATTTTGGAGATGATTTTGACGTATTATTTGGACCAGCATATAAGGGAATTCCATTAAGTGTTGCGACTACGATTGCTTTTAGTGAGCTTTATGGAAAGGATATTAGATACTGTTCTAATCGCAAAGAAGTAAAGGACCATGGAGACACTGGAATTTTATTAGGAAGTGCTATTCAGGATGGAGACAAAGTATTAATCATAGAGGATGTAACAACCTCAGGAAAATCCATTGAAGAGACTTTTCCAATTATTAAAGCGCAAGGCAATGTTGAGATTGTCGGCTTAATGGTTTCCTTAAATCGTATGGAAAAAGGAAAAGGAGATAAGAGTGCATTAGATGAGATAAAGGAACTTTATGGAATCAATGCAAGCGCAATTGTAACGATGGAGGAAGTTGTAGAACACTTATATGAGAAAGCAGATCAGGGGGAAAAACTGATTACAGATGAATTAAAGAAATCAATTGATGCATATTATGAAGTGTATGGAGCAAAATAAGGAGGAATAAAATGAACGAAAAGGTTTTTAAATCCATGGGATTTTCTGGAGTGACTGGGATAGTGACGGGAATCGTTGTATTAGTAGCAGGCGTTGCGGCAGGTGTTATGATGATTATAAGCGGAAGCAAATTAATGAAGGACAGAACAGGAATTATGTTTTGATTTGGAGGAAATGAATGCGCAAACGTTCAAAGACTAGGAACTATATGTTTACTAGCAGGAGACAGTCAGAAAAAGGCGTTATGTCAACCACGTGCGGAAGTATTTCATTGGTCTCATTTTTCGTTGCACTGATTCTATGCTTTTATCAAAGAGGAATGGCAACATTAAGATTAGGCGCAGTAGGTCTAATCGCAATTATATTTTCAGTTGTTGGTTTTGTACTTGCTATTCTAAGTATGTATGAGAAAGATGCATTTCAGTTATTTCCAAGATGTGGATTAGCTTTATCAATTCTTTCTTTCGGAGCATGGATTTTTATTTTATATATCGGAGTGGTTGGAATATGATGGAACGCTTAACTTTATCCTTTGAAAGGATCAGGGAAATACGTAAAGAAAATATAGTAAAGGAGCCATTTTTAGATTATTTTAGAGAAATGGCTTCTTTTATTGAAATGATTGAAGAGATTATAAGGATGCGGGAAGATAAATCTCTTTATCAATTATCTCTAGAGGAATTGGAACAATTCAATCAAAAACTATATCAGGATCTATTGCCAGATTATTATGAAAAAAGTTATGGAAATCCTCAGTTTGCTGTAAAATATCTGACGAAAGAGTATGGACAGATGTTATCCTTTGTCTATTCACAGTTGAGAGGTATGGTTCCGTTTGCATTTGAGGGACAGTATGAAGATGTTGCAATTTTATTAGAAGTTTTTCTAGAGATTTATAATTCATTTCTTACAGAAGCAGAAGAAAATTTATTACCGGAAGCAGAAAATATCAGACAGACAATCTATTGGTTTATCAGTGATTACTGTGATGTAACTGTTGTGGGGAGAATCCAGGAACAGCTTGATCCTAAATACTCATTTGCTAAAGATTTGATCATGAATTCTGATTTAAATGATTTAAGGTATTTATACTACTTTGGAGAGTACATTTCAAAAAATGAAATGGAAACAGCAAATTATTTAAATTCATTAAGTGATTCGAAAATAAAAGATATGGCAAAAACCTTTACGGAAGGATTTCGTATTGGGTTTGTAAATACAGGAAAAGATTTATCAAAAAAACGAGTGGTCAACATAAGATACTCATTAGGATTCGAGCGTATGGTTCGACAGGCAATTCTTAATTTCAAGGACATGGGACTAGAGCCTACCATTTACCGTTCTGCTAGTCATGCTGCAAATAAGAGCGGCACTTCTAAGGTGGGATTTTATGGCGCAATTCCTAATAAACAATTTGAATTTGATCATAAAGAAGATCTTGCTTTATGGATGGACAAGGCTTTTATCAACCGAAAACTGGAAGTATTACGAACGACATATGAAGAGAATAAACAATTGGCTGCATATCATGCAGGTCCTGCTATCATAGAGGTCTTTGGTGAAAAACCATTTGCACCTGTAAAGAAAGAGGAAGCGTTAGCTTTATCTGACAAGCAACAAAAATTATCAGTTGAATATGCTTCCTGTGCTGGTGAAATTGTAAATGAGTATATCAAAGGGGAAGAAAGAAGCTTTACAATTATTGCGTACCCTATTCCAGAAATCGGCGAAGAATATGAAGAAATATTTGAAGAGACTGTAAAAATAAATACATTGGACTATAATAAGTATCTTTCTATGCAACAAGCAATGATAGATGTATTAGATACTGGTGAGTATGTAGAAATTACCGGTAAAGGGGATAATAAAACAGATATGAAGGTGTATCTCCACGAAATTTCGGATTCAGACAAGGAAACTAAGTTTGAAAATTGTGTTGCAGATGTAAATATTCCAGTTGGAGAAGTATTTACTTCACCTGTTTTAAAGGGGACAACGGGACGATTATATGTCAGTGAAGTGTTTCTACATGACTTAAAATATACAGATTTAGAAATCGATTTTGTTGATGGAATGGTAACCGATTACATTTGCTCTAATTTTGAGAAGGATGAAGATAACCGGAAATATATTAAGGATAATCTACTATATCATCACGAGTCACTACCGTTGGGTGAATTTGCAATAGGGTCCAATACGACAGCATTTGCTATGGCTAAGAAATATAATATTTTTGATAAGCTTCCTATATTAATCGCCGAAAAAACAGGCCCTCATTTTGCATTGGGAGATACTTGCTATTCTCATGCAGAAGATGTAAAAGTGTATAATCCAAATGGAAAAGAAATAGTAGCCAGAGAAAATGAAATTTCTATTTTACGGAAAGAGGATACAAAAAAAGCGTATTTTAATTGCCATACCGATATTACAATTCCCTATCATGAGTTAGGTGAAATTGTTGTAGTTACTAAAATGGGAGAGAAAGTGCCTTTGATACAAGATGGAAAATTTGTATTAGAAAAGTGCTTAGAACTCAATATTCCATTGAAGAACTTAGATTGACGAAATAGACTGAACCTAGTACAATAGCCTTGTTAATAGTTTTTTGTATGCAAAGGAGAATGAAATGGCAAAAGTGGGAATAGTAATGGGCAGTGATTCAGATATGCCTGTTATGAGCAAAGCGGCAGATGTTTTAGAAGAACTTGGAATCGAATTTGATATGCGTATTATTTCGGCACATAGGGAACCAGATGTGTTTTTTGAATATGCAAAAACAGCAGAAGAAAAAGGAATGAAAGTAATTATAGCAGGAGCAGGTATGGCCGCACATTTGCCTGGTATGTGTGCTGCAATATTTCCTATGCCAGTAATTGGAATCCCAATGCATACTACATCACTTGGGGGAAGAGATTCTCTGTATTCAATTGTCCAAATGCCTTCGGGAATTCCAGTAGCAACAGTTGCTATTAATGGTGGGGCAAATGCAGGTCTTTTGGCTGCTAAAATTCTGGCTACTTCTGATACAGAGTTACTAGATAAATTAAAAGCATACGCAATCGGACTGAAAGAAAGCGTTGTTGCTAAGGATGAAAAATTAAGCCAGATTGGTTATAAGGAATACATGGCTAACAAATAAAAATATTAATTAAGAGGAGAATAACAATGGATTATAAAAGTGCAGGTGTAGATATCGAGGCTGGCTACAAAGCAGTAGAGTTAATGAAGGAACACGTAAAAGGTACCATGAGACCAGAAGTATTAACTGGTCTTGGCGGATTTTCAGGTGCATTTTCTTTAAGCTCATTCAAAAACATGGAAAAACCTACGCTTGTTTCAGGTACTGATGGAGTAGGAACAAAATTGAAATTAGCGTTTCTTATGGACAAGCATGATACAATTGGGATTGATTGTGTGGCTATGTGTGTCAATGATATTGCCTGTGCTGGAGGAGAACCTTTATTTTTCCTAGACTATATTGCTTGTGGAAAAAATGAACCAGAAAAGATTGCAAAAATTGTAAAAGGCGTAGCAGAGGGCTGCAAAATGTCTAATTGTGCATTGATTGGTGGAGAGACAGCAGAAATGCCAGGATTCTATCCTGTTGATGAATATGATTTGGCTGGCTTTGCAGTAGGAATTGTTGATGAAGCGAAATTAATCACAGGAAAAGATATAAAAGCAGGAGATATTTTAATAGGAATTGCTTCTTCAGGAGTACATAGTAATGGATTCTCATTGGTGAGAAGAGTATTTACTATGAAAGAAGAAAATTTGAATCGCTATTTTGATGGTCTTGGAAGTTCGTTAGGAAAGGCGCTTTTAGCACCTACAAAAATCTATGTAAAAGCTCTCAAATCTATTAAAGACTCAGGTGTAACAATTAAAGGATGCAGCCATATCACAGGTGGTGGCTTTTATGAAAATATACCCCGTATGTTACCAGATGGAGTAGAAGCATTCGTTAGAAAAGATAGTTATGAAATGTTACCTATTTTTGAAATGCTAAAGAAAGATGGAAATATTGCGGAAGAAATGATGTACAATACGTATAACATGGGAATTGGTATGGTTTTAGCTGTAGATAAGGCAGATGTTGAAAAAACAATGAAAGCAATCGAAGTTGCAGGAGAGAAATCCTTTGTAATTGGTGAGGTTAAATCAGGTAATAAGGGAGTTACCCTATGCTAAAAGTGTGTGTATGTGTTTCGGGTGGAGGTACGAACCTTCAAGCAATCATTGATGCAGTTGCAGAACATAAAATCACAAATACAGAAATAGCTTTGGTAATTAGTAATAATGAGTCCGCAAAAGCATTGGATAGAGCAGAAAAAGCTGGTATTAAAACTGCTTGCTTCAATCCAAAATCCTATGACTCAAGAGATTTATTTGAAAAAGCATTTATAGAAGCAGTTGAAAAAGAGCAAATAGATTTAATTGTTCTTGCAGGATTTATGATTATGATTCCGGCAGCTTTCATTAAAAAATATAGAAATCGGATCATTAATATTCATCCATCTTTAATTCCATCCTTTTGTGGACCAGGGTTTTATGGATTACATGTTCATGAAAAAGCACTGGAAAAGGGTGTAAAAGTAACGGGAGCTACCGTCCATTTTGTGGATGAAATTTATGATAATGGGCCAATTATCATGCAGAAATCAGTTGTTGTGCATGATGATGATACGCCACAAACATTACAATTGCGAGTGATGCAAGAGGCTGAATGGAATATTCTTCCGAAAGCAATTGATTTAATAGCGAATAATAAAGTAAGCATAGTAAATGGGAAAGTAATTGTAGAGGAATAGGAGAATACAAATGAAAGTTCTTATCGTAGGTGGCGGCGGCAGAGAGCATGCGATTGCTAACAGTGTTGCAAAAAGTGATAGGGTTTCCAAATTATATTGTGCACCAGGTAATGCAGGAATTGCAGAATTAGCAGAATGCGTACCAATTGGCGTTATGGAATTTGATAAACTAGTTGATTTTGCAAAGAAAAATGCAATTGATTTTACCATTGTTGCACCAGACGATCCTTTAGTTGGCGGTGCGGTGGATGCGTTTGAAGCGGCTGGTTTAAAGGTTTTTGGACCAAGAAAAAATGCTGCTATCCTAGAAGGGTCAAAAGCATTTTCCAAAGATTTAATGAAAAAATATAACATACCAACAGCAGCTTATGAAAATTTCGAGAATGCTGAGGATGCTTTAAAATACTTAGAAACAGCGAAAATGCCTATTGTATTAAAGGCAGATGGTTTGGCTCTGGGAAAAGGTGTATTGATATGCAATACCTTGGAAGAGGCAAAAGCTGGAGTAAAGTCCATTATGCTTGATAAACAATTCGGAACAGCTGGTAATCGCCTGGTAGTGGAAGAATTTATGACTGGCAGAGAAGTATCGGTATTATCATTTGTAGATGGAAAAACGATTAAGACCATGACCTCTGCACAAGATCACAAAAGAGCCAAGGATGGTGATCAGGGATTGAATACAGGTGGTATGGGAACTTTTTCACCAAGTCCATTCTATACAGAAGAGGTAGATGAATTTTGTAACAAGTATGTTTACCAGGCAACGGTAGATGCAATGGCAGCAGAAAACAGAGAATTCAAAGGTATTATTTTCTTTGGTATTATGTTAACTGAAAATGGACCTAAAGTGCTTGAATATAATGCCAGATTTGGAGATCCCGAGGCACAGGTTGTTTTACCTAGAATGAAGAATGATCTGATTGAGGTAATGGAAGCTTGTATTGATGGAAAATTAAGTGATATTGATTTGCAATTTGAAGATAATGCTGCAGTATGTGTCGTACTTGCATCTAATGGATATCCAGAAAAATATGAAAAGGGTCTTCCAATTCGTGGGTTAGAAAACTTTAAAGATAAAGAAGGATACTATGTCTTTCATGCAGGAACCAAGATGGATAATCAGACAGTCGTGACAAATGGCGGAAGAGTCCTAGGCGTAACAGCGAAAGGAAAAGATTTGAAAACTGCCAGAGCCAATGCATATGAAGCAACAAAATGGATTGATTTTGATAATAAATATTGTCGTTCTGATATCGGTAAAGCAATTGATGAGATTTAGACTTCAAAATAGAATTAAACAGATTTATTGAAACCAGTATAATTTAACGGCAGAATACTAAATTCTAGAATGGAAAAAATATGCAGGAAAAAATCTATTTAAATCAATATAATAAACCAACTCGATGTAAAATATGCGGAGGGGATATGATTTTTCGAGGCGTTGGTGAATACCAATGTGAAAAATGTAAATCTCTTGAGTATGATGACTATGGAAAAGTAAGAACATACTTAGAGCTTCATCGTGGAGCGACAGCAGGTGAAATTTCAATAGCAACAGGAGTTAATCAAAGAGAAATTAACGAAATGCTAAGAGAAGAAAGATTTGAAGTTTCGGTAGAATCTAGAACATTTCTAAAATGTGAAGAATGCGGAGTTGAAATAAGGATTGGAAGATTATGTCCTACCTGTTTAAAACTTCGAGAAGCTGCTAATAATAAGAAAAGAAAAAATGAAGAGTTTGAAGAAAAGAAAAAAGTAATGACTGGAATTGGCATGGAGAAAAAAGAAGTAGCAAGTGGAGAAAAGCGATTTAAAAGATAAGAAATAAAACCAGGGATCAATTTCCCTGGTTTTATTTTTTAAGACGTATGAATAATTTTTGAACAACATTTTTGCAACTTTTTTGATCTTGCAAAAAAAGCAAAATCAAACTAGATATTGTAAAAAATTAATGAAATCATAAGAAATAACACTATATTTGGGTTGACTAATGGGAAACGCATTGGTATGATGATTATGTAGATTTTGACAAATTGAGAATAAAAATGATAAATTGAAATGTCTAAAGACAACAGAAAAGGTTAATACTAAAAATAGTACATAAATGAAAGATATTTATTTCGAACAGAACCATTTAAAATGGAGGAGAGTAACAATGAAATTAGGTAAGATAAAATATAATATGCTAGCATTCATCATGTCTACAATGGTTTTCTGTAGTGCTCCAATCGTGACATATGCAGAAACGTTAAGTGAGGATAGTAATACAGAAGATGTTGCAGATACACAGTCAGAAAATGGAACAGCATCGGAAAATGGGGTATCGGAGAATATTGCTACAACAGGGAATACTACAGGTGGAGAAATTCAAATGAGTGGTCTTCCCACAAATAATGGGTTGGAAATTGCATCTACATTTCCAGAGGAATTGATGCCAAAGGGATTTCATAAGTCTTCCTGTACCTATGAAGGACAGACAATTGAAATTGCTTATATGGATAAAGGAAATGGGGAGGTTGTATTAGCCTATTTAGCGGATTCAAATGGCGAAAATGGTGGGTTCTATATGTGCGATATTAACACCGCGAATATGACGGACTTTGTTCAGATTTTTAGTGGTGAAGATAAATATATTATTGTGTTGGATCCAGGTGATGTAATTATCCCTCCAAATGGTTTTACAAAAGCAAATTTGCAGTGGTACGGAAAAACAGTTACTGCATGGATTCTTCCAAATGATGCTGAATCAGCGGATACTACAGAAGCACCTACTGAGGAACAGGAAACAACAGTAGAACAAAGCCAGGATGAAAGTACTGCAAAGAATGAGAAGTCTTATGCAAGTGCGTTATTTTACGCATGTGCAGGTGCGGGAAAAACACTTACCGTTTATGCTGCACAAGCAGAATCTTCAGATGAAGTTGGAGAGGCGTTACCCGCAAGTGATACGCAGGCAGCAGAGGGTTCGGGAATTGTAGAAGCAAGTCCATCCGAATATTTTCTTGTTTATGCGATTAATCAAGATGGGGTAATTGGATTTTATATGTATGATACCAAGGAAAGCACTTATCAGAGGTATGTGGCAGTATCTAGTGGTGAAAGTCAACAAGTTACACAGTACCGTTCCAGTGCTCAAAAACGATTATTTGTAATTGCTGCATTAGCAATACTTCTTGTAATTTGTATATTTATCCTTGTTAATGTAATACTTCAGCTGCGAGAATACAAAGATCATTATGATGATGACGATGATGATGATGATCACGAAATGGATGAGATGCGCCAACGTGTTGCAAAAAAAGAGAAGACACATATTAAAACTGGTAGGCGCGAGTTGAATTATCTAATGGATAAAGATGATGACGAAGATGATGACGATGAAGACGATGAAGATGATGACGATGACGATACTACTAATTGGAAGCGTATGGAAGTTAAATATAATCAACCTGAAAAGAAAAATCAGGTAAAACCAATGCCTGAAAGACAGGAGAGCCAAACTCAAAGGCAAGTTTCAAAACCAGCATCCAAATCAGTATCGAAACCAGATTCAAAACCAACTTCAAAACTAGAATCGAAACCAGTATCTAGACCAAGACCGCAACCAGAATTAGATGATGATTTTGAATTTGAATTTATTGATATTTAAAAAACCATTCAGTGCCTCTTTACGAAAGTTAACAAGAGGCACTTTTTTTATATACAATCAGCAATGAAGAATTTTACAAATCACGCTATTTGTGATAGTATCTATATAACAATTTGATGGATTGGTAAATTAGGAGATATTAGGATGCTAATTGAGATTGATTTTAGTAGTGATGAAGCCTTGTATATTCAGTTAAGAAACCAGATTATCGTTGGAATAGCCACTTCTAAGATTAGAGAAGGGGATACTCTTCCATCAGTTAGACAATTAGCTGATAATATAGGAATTAACATGCATACAGTAAACAAAGCATATACTGTTTTAAAGCAAGAAGGATTTGTAAAAGTCGATAGAAGAAGAGGGGCAGTCATAGCGATTGATATAGACAAGCTGAGAGCTATGGATGAAATGAAAAGGGATTTTAAAGTACTTTTGGCAAAGGGAAGTTTAAAAGATATTTCTCGTGAAGAAGTACATGAATTAATTGATGAGATATATAATGAATATGGAGGACTTTGAAATGTCAGATATCTATACACAGAAAGCAGAGCGAGCTTTACAACTTGCAAAGAGGGCAGCAAGAGAACTTCGTCAAAGTTATGTGGGAAGTGAGCATCTTTTGGTTGGACTACTTCGAGAAGGAACCGGTGTAGCCGCACGCGTTTTAATGAGTAACCGAGTGGATGAAGACCAGGTATTAGATTTGATTGAGGATTTAATTGCACCAGGAACCCCTGTAGCAGTTGAAGATAGAGATGGATATACACCTAGAACAGAACAGATATTAGATGCAAGTCATAAAGAAGCAATGCGATTTGGAGCCGAAAGAATTGGAACGGAACATATTTTAATTGCATTGCTGAAAGAGACCGAAAGTGTTGCCGCAAGATTACTTAACACGGTTGGTGTAAATATTCAGAGGCTCTATGTAGATACCTTGATCGCAATGGGGGAGGATGGAAATTTATATAAGCAGGATTTCCAAAATGGAAAGCCAATTCAAAAGAAAGAGAAGGAAGAAACCACTACTTTAAATCAATATAGTCGCGATTTAACATTGTTAGCAAAAGAAGGTAAATTAGATCCTGTTATTGGGAGAACAGATGAAATTGTACGTGTAGTGCAGATTTTGAGTAGGAGAACAAAAAATAATCCTTGCCTGATTGGTGAGCCTGGTGTTGGAAAAACAGCAATAGCGGAAGGGCTGGCATTGAAAATAGTAGAGGGAAATGTACCTCAAACCATTGCAAATAAAAGAGTTGTAACACTTGATTTATCTGGTATGGTTGCTGGAAGTAAGTATCGTGGTGAATTTGAAGAACGAATTAAAAAAGTTGTGAAAGAAGTAATTGCAGATGGTAATATTCTTCTGTTTCTCGATGAACTGCATACGTTGATTGGTGCAGGCGGCGCAGAAGGAGCAATTGACGCTTCGAATATTCTAAAGCCATCTTTAGCAAGGGGCGAAATACAATTAATCGGTGCTACAACAATTGATGAATATAGAAAGTATATAGAAAAGGATCCTGCGCTTGAACGTAGATTTCAACCGGTAACGGTAGAAGAGCCAAATGAAACTCAATCCATTGAAATATTAAAAGGTATTAGGGAAAAGTATGAACAGCATCATAATGTAGTCATTTCGGATGATGCAATTGAGGCAGCAGTGAAAATGTCTTCGCGTTATATTAATGATCGATTTCTACCTGATAAGGCTATTGATGTTATGGATGAAGCAGCTTCGAAGATGAGGATTTCAGGGTTAACAGTTCCACCAAATATGAAAATCCTAGAAGAAGAAATAAAATCTATGGAAGAGCAAAAAGAGCGTGCTATTATTAATGAAGATTATGTAGGTGCTGGAGAAATTAAAAGAGAACAAGAAAAAAAGAACGAAAAATATTTAAAGCTAAAAGAACGATATGCAAAGGGACTTTTAGAAAAGAAGTTAGTTGTTACAGAAGATGATATCGCTGATGTTGTATCAGTATGGACGAAAATACCAGTAAATAAATTAACTGAAAAAGAAAATAGCAGACTGATTCAATTAGAAAAAATACTACATCAAAGAGTGATTGGTCAGGAAGAAGCTGTAAGTGCAGTGGCAAAGGCAATAAAGAGAAGTAGAGTGGGATTAAAAGACCCTAATAGACCAATGGGATCATTCCTTTTCTTAGGACCTACAGGTGTAGGGAAAACGGAATTGTCCAAAGCTCTTGCAGAGGCAATGTTTGGGTCGGAAAATTCATTAATAAGAGTTGATATGTCTGAATTTATGGAACAACATAGTGTAGCAAAGATGATTGGTTCCCCCCCAGGCTATGTTGGATTTGAGGATGGCGGACAATTAAGTGAGAAAATCAGAAGAAATCCGTATTCGGTTGTCTTATTTGACGAAATAGAAAAAGCACATCCAGATGTATTTAATATCTTATTACAGGTTTTAGATGATGGTCATATTACGGATTCGAAGGGAAGAAAAGTAAGTTTTAAGAATGCAATTATTATTATGACGTCGAATGCGGGTGCACAGAGAATTATAGATCCTAAAAGACTTGGATTTTCTGCGAAAGAGGATGAAAAACAGAATTACAATCTCATGAAGAGTGGAGTTATGGAAGAAGTAAAAAGAATTTTCAAGCCTGAATTTATAAACAGAATTGATGAGATCGTGGTATTCCATGCTTTGAATAAGGAGCATATGGGTGAAATCGTCACTTTACTTTCTGCAAACTTAATAAAGCGTGCTAAGAATCAAATGGATATTCATTTAGTGATTAATCCTTCGGTAAAAAAACATATTGTTGAAAAGGGATCTGATATAAAATTTGGTGCAAGGCCATTACGTAGAAAAATGCAGAGTATGATTGAAGACGGATTGGCAGAAGAAATCTTAAAAGGCAATGCAAAGCAAGGTGATACAGTGACAGTGAGTATTAAAAATGGCGAGATTAAATTTAAGTAAATATTTATAGATTGTTGTCGAATTTTATATTATAATACAAGTAGATAACAGCAGAGGTGATGAAAGTTACTTCAGATAACTTAGGAGGACAAGGGAAAATGTCATTAGTAATGGAATTAATTCGTACCGAAGCAGATGGCACCATAAGCTTTGGAAATCACACGCTTACAAACAAAGAAAAAAAAGAAGATTTTGAGCATGCAGGTGATATTTATAAAGTAAAAACATTTGCTACCATGACAAAGCTTGAAAAAAATGGATTGTTTGTATATGAGTCAGTTCCGGGTACTAGCGTAAATGGTTTGTTAGAAACAGAAAAGGGTATGGAATTTGCTGTAGAGGGTTCAGAAGATGCCCAAATTACAGTCGGATTAGAAGATGATACAGAGTATGAAGTTTTTGTTGATGGAAAGACTGCAGGTAAAATGAAAACAAATCTAGCAGGTAAATTAAATGTTAGTGTAGAACTAGCAGATGCAGGTGAAGTAAAGGTTAAAATAGTGAAATAATAATAGAATTAATATTGGACAAAACAGCTGTGACAGGATAGAGATCAGCTGTTTTGTTTTATGATGGAGAAGAATTATGGCAAAAGCGAAGCAAACAACTACATTTTTTTGTCAGACATGTGGGCACGAATCATCTAAATGGCTAGGCCAATGTCCTATGTGCAAGGAATGGAACACATTCGTAGAGGAAATAACTACAAAAACTTCCGCAAATTCTTTGGGAAGTAAGTCACGCGTAGAAAAAAGAGTGGAACCTTCTGTTATTTCGAAAGTTTTGACAAATAATGAGGAAAGAAGAAAAACAGGGATTGGGGAATTGGACCGTGTTTTAGGAGGGGGTATCGTACCAGGCTCCTTGGCTTTGGTTGGTGGTGATCCAGGTATTGGAAAATCAACGCTTCTTCTGCAAGTGTGTAAAAATCTTTCCGATATGGGAGATAAGGTTCTTTATATTTCAGGAGAAGAATCTTTAAAACAAATTAAGATACGAGCAGATCGTATTGGTAATTTTAATGATAATCTTCTATTATTATGTGAAACAGATTTGGAAATAATAAGTGAAATAATAAAAAGAGTAGAACCGAAGACAGTAATCATAGATTCTATTCAAACAATGGTTCATGAAAATGTTTCTGCCGCTCCAGGGAGTGTATCTCAAGTTAGAGAATCTACAGGTGTTTTATTGCAACTGGCGAAGGGACTAAATGTAACAATTTTCATTATAGGTCATGTGACAAAGGAGGGAACGGTAGCAGGGCCTAGAATCCTAGAACATATGGTAGATACGGTTCTATATTTTGAAGGCGATCGCCATGCGTCCTATCGAATTTTAAGAGGTGTAAAAAACCGTTTTGGCTCAACAAATGAAATAGGAGTTTTCGAAATGAGACAAGAAGGATTGATAGAAGTTTTGAATCCTTCGGAATTTATGCTTAGTGGAAAACCGGAAGATGCAACAGGAGCAATTGTAGTATGCTCCATGGAGGGAACTAGACCAATCTTAATTGAGATTCAGGCGCTTGTGTGCCAAACTAATTTCGGCTTACCAAGAAGACAGACAACAGGTACTGACTTTAACAGAGTGAATTTGTTAATGGCTGTGTTAGAAAAACGTTTAGGGCTACAACTTGGAAATTGTGATGCTTATGTAAACATAGCAGGTGGAATGAAAATAACAGAACCCGCCATTGATTTAGGAATTGCTATGGCAATTGTATCAAGCTATAAAAATCGAAGTATCGATGATAAGCTAATGGCTTTTGGTGAGGTAGGGCTTAGCGGAGAAATCCGCGCGGTATCAATGCCAGAGCAAAGAATATTAGAAGCAAAAAAACTAGGATTTACTACCTGCGTACTGCCAGAAGTTTCTCTTAAAAATCTGAAAGAGATTAAGGACATGCAGCTAATCGGAGTACGTAGCGTCAGAGATGCAATTGATTTAATATAACAAAAAAAGGAGCTGATTAAACAACTCCTTTCAGCAGGGGAAGAGGGGTTCGAACCCCCGTGAACGGTTTTGGAGACCGTCATACTACCACTGTATGATTCCCCTATAAATATTTTTGACCTGCCTTATATTTATATCATATGGTAATAACCTTGTCAACAAATTTATGCCTTAAGTTTCAGTGTGAAAAAAAGATTGCCTTTCTTCTTAGTTCGTATTATAATCCATCATTATAAACATTCCAAAATAAAGAAAAAAGGTTGAACAAAAAACGTGTTCAACTACTGATTTATAATCATGCTTAAGCATGATTTTGCATGACTAAAGCATGCGGATGGGAAAAAAATGATAAAAAAGACAACAAAGAGGCTTACACAAACGCAATTCATTGCGTATGGCTTCTTAATGATAATTACGCTAGGAGCATTGCTATTAACACTTCCAATTTCTAGCCGCACAGGAGAATTTACAAGTCCTTTAACAGCACTTTTTACGGCTACTAGCGCAACCTGTGTGACAGGTCTTGTGGTAGTAGATACGTATCAACATTGGTCCATATTTGGACAGATTGTAATTTTACTAATGATACAAAGTGGTGGATTAGGTTTTATGACAATTGGTGTTTTCTTTTCTATATTTCTTAGAAGAAAAATAGGATTAAAGGAACGTGGTCTGTTACAGGAAAGTGTCAATACCTTACAGATTGGTGGAATTGTGAAACTGGTAAAGATGATTGTAACCGGTACTTTGCTATTTGAAATAGGTGGGGCAATTTTATTAACCTTTAGATTTGCAACGAAGATGGATTTTCTAAGTGCAATATATTATGGTATTTTCCATTCTGTTTCCGCTTTTTGCAACGCTGGTTTTGATCTTATGGGGAGATATGAGGAATATTCATCCTTGATATCCTATCGAGATGATATTGTTGTTAATTTAGTTGTTATGATTTTAATTATTGTAGGTGGTATAGGATTTATTGTATGGGACGATGTTTATAAAAATAAATATCACTTTAACAGATATATGCTGCATACAAAAATAGTCTTAACTACAACGTTTGTACTTTTGTTTGGTGCGGCAATTCTCTTTTATATTTTCGAAAAGGACAACCTGTTAGCGGGAGTTGGTCTGAAGGGATCTATTTTAGCTTCTCTCTTTAGTGCAGTAACACCAAGAACGGCGGGCTTTAATACCATTGATACGGCTGCACTAGATGATAGCAGTATGATACTAACTATGATTCTGATGTTTATTGGTGGTAGTCCAGGCTCAACGGCAGGTGGTATAAAAACGACTACAATCTTTATTATGTTGATGTATGTCGTGGCTAATATCCGTAACACACATGGTTGTAATGCCTTTGGAAGAAGATTTGATGATGATGCTATTAGAAAAGCAAGTACGGTATTTATGATAAACTTATCACTTGCAATTATATCTGCCATGGTGCTTTGTGCAATTCAGACAATTAAATTGGATGATGCAATGTTTGAAGTGTTTTCAGCAATTGGTACAGTGGGTATGAGCACTGGTGTTACTAGGGAATTGACAAGTGTATCAAGAATTATAATTATACTTTTAATGTATTGCGGCAGAATTGGCAGTTTATCATTTGCGTTATCTTTTACACAAATGAAAATAAGTGCTCCCGTTCAATTACCGATAGGAAAAGTTACGGTTGGATAAATTAACTATAAAAATAATTGCATGGAAATAGCATGCGGATAGGAAAGAAAATGAAATCTGTATTAATTATAGGAATGGGAAAATTTGGACATCATCTTTGCACTAGTTTGGTAAAGCTAGGGAATGAAGTAATGATTGTGGATGAAAAGGAAGAAGTGTTAGAGGATTTATTAGCAATTGTTACGAGTGCAAAAATAGGTGACTGTACAAATCCGGAAGTATTAAAAAGCTTAGGGATAGGTAACTTTGATTTATGCTTTATTTGTATCGGAACGAATTTCCAAAGTAGTCTGGAAATTACGAGTCTTGTAAAGGAAATGGGAGCCAGGTATGTAATTAGCAAAGCGAATCGCGATATCCATGCAAAATTTCTTCTAAAAAATGGTGCCGATGAAGTAATTTATCCAGATCGTGATGTAGCAGAACGATTAGCAATACGCTCTAGTGCAAATCACGTATTTGATTATGTGGAATTAACAGATGGATTTGGTATTTATGAGATTCCACCTGTCAATGAATGGATTAATAAAACAATTCGTGAAGTTAATTTCCGTGCAAAATATCATGTGAGTATTTTGGGAATCAGAAAAGATGGAGAAACAGCATTACTACCGCTTGCAGATCATGTATTTAAAGAGGATGAACATTTGATGGTTATTGGTAGAAAAGATGATGTAGATAAACTGTTAAAAAAGCTATAAATAGTGTTTTGTAATATTTTTATTTAACTATAATTGCAGGAGTCGCCATAGACGTTTTTGTTTTGGCGACTTCTGCAATTTGATTTTAATCGTCTGAATTTAATACTATCATTACGGTATCAAGAGTTAGCTTACGATAATAAGAATAGTCAATACAAACTTGCTTTTTGTAACAGTAATTGTGGGTGTATTCTGTCAGGATATGATAGCAAAGATGTATCTTTTCATGGGGATGTTGAATTTTTATTCCGATATCAGGAAGAGCGGAGACCATATTTGTGGTAATGGTTTCCTCCATTTCTTCAAAATAAGCTGCAACCTCTGGGTCAGAAAGTGCTAAGAGTTCAAAAGTTGAATGCACAGACTGAGTGACATTATGAGACTCGATTGCAAAATCAAGTATTTTTTCAATATAGATACGTAAATCTTCAATATGTTTCAATTCTAGTAGTTTGTTAAATAGATTACGATAATAAGAAATATAATAAGTAGCAAAACCTTCTAAAAAGATTGATTTTTTATCAGGGAAATAGCGATATACAATACCTGTAGAAACACCAGCAGATTTCGCAATTTCAGCAGTATTTGTATTGTAATATCCTTTTTTACATAATAAATCAAACCCAGCTTTTAGTATTTTATCTCTTTTTTCAATGGAACGCTGCTGTTTAGGTTCTTTTACGGTCTTATTATTCATATAAATCTCCCAACTTAGCATTTTGTATGCACTTCGCTTTTTGTCTTTTAATTTTATTATAAGATGGAAGGTCAGCTTGGTCAACAAGAAAGATGAAAAAAAGTTCACTTTCTTGTTGACAGTTAAAACATTTGATATTAAACTTGAAAATAAGATGAAATTTTATTCATGTTTTGAGAATAATTCTCATTTAGTAGGGTGAAAAGTATGATACATAATTTGTTGGAGACGAGGAGAGTAGTAATGAAAAAGATAGTAATGAAAAAAGATAAGATGATAAAAATTGCAATCGCAACAGGAATCGGTGTGGTTATATGTGGAACCTATGTATATGCAGTTAATAGACCAACAAGCTACGTGGTATCAGAAGTTCAAACAGGTAGTGTCGTTGGGACAGTAGAGGCAACGGGAGAAGTACATGGGGAGGAGAAAAGAACGTATTATGCGGAGGTTACATCGCCCGTATTGTCGGTACCAAATAAGATTGGAGACAAAGTTAGTAAGGGGGAAATTCTTTTAAATTATAAAACAGAAGATCTAGAGCAGGCGGTAGAAGAAGCAAAACTGAATGTTGCTGCAAGTGAGAGTGGATATCAGGCGAGAATCAAAGAAAGTAGTAAATATGCCTCAAAGTATGCAAAGGCATTAGCTGAAGATGCAGCGTATGCTGCTTTATATGCAATGCAAAGAGAAGATGCACAAGCATTAGAGGAAAGTCAATACTCAGAAAATTACCAGAGAGTCTGTACCCTCGAAGGAATTAATAAAAAAATATCAGATAAAAAAGAAGAACTGTCAAATAAAACGAATGATTATGAAGAACTAGATGATAAAACAACAAAACAGGCAGAAGATATAAAAGAAAACATCAATGATATAGAGAATGAAATTGCATCATTAGAGAGTGATGTCTCCAATTATCAATCGAGTACCTATACACCACAGGAGTATTCTACACAGAATGATAAGAGCAATGTACTTGCAGATATTAATAGGAATTGGCAGGAAGCGAAAACTGAAAAGCAAACGGCGGAAGGACAGATATTAAATGATTCACAAAAGGAGCAATTGAAAACGAATACGGAAATAATAAAACTTCAGTCAGAAATATTAAACGATGATTTGGAAGTAGCAAAGGTCGGTGTGAAGTCTGAATTTGATGGAATAGTCATTGAAAAACTTGTGAATGACCTGGCATATGTAACGGAAGGAACTCCTCTATTTACAATAGAGAGCAGTAAAGAGCTGTTAGTCGAGGTTATGATATCAAAATATGATATTGGGATGATAAAAGAAGGGCAAAAAGCGAAAGTTTCTATAGGGAGTAAAAGCTATGAGGGAATGGTATCTAATATTAGTCACTTAGCTCAAAATGATTCATCCGATAAGAATAAGGTCAAGGTTGACATTCATATTTCTAATCCTGACAATAATGTCATATTAGGAATTGAGACAGATGTTACCATTTATGAAGAAGAAAAACAAAAAGCTTTACTAATTCCTTATAGTGCACTTTATTCAGATGATGATGGGGAATACTGTTATCTTATTTCTAATGGCACGATTGAAAAAAGATATATTGAAACGGGTGTTGAAACAGATGAAAGTATAGAAATACTTGATGGTTTATCATTAGGGGAACGTGTGATTACAGATGCAATTACAGATGAACAGATAGGAGACAGAGCATATGAAATCCTTAATTGAGTTTGTAAATGTGGAAAGAAAATATAAAAGAGGTGACAGGGAATTTTATGCTTTAAAGAATGTCAACCTAACAATTAATGAAGGAGAAATGGTAGTAATCCTTGGTCCGAGTGGAGCTGGAAAGAGTACTTTACTTAATTTATTGGGTGGTATGGATAGCCCAAGTAATGGTTCTATTTTTTTTGATGAAGAGGATCTTTCTAAATTCACAGATGATCAATTAACTAGATATAGAGCAAAAAATGTAGGGGTTGTATTCCAATTTTACAATTTAATTCCAACATTAACGGCATATGAAAATGTGGCGTTAATGAAAGATATTGAAAAAAATACCATGGATCCTGTGGAGGCTTTAGCAGCAGT
This sequence comes from Lachnospiraceae bacterium, assembly GCA_028694115.1. The sequence continues at coordinate 4,564 of JAQUUB010000003.1, read as the reverse complement.
AGGATTATCAGAACATCTTCATCAATTTCCAGCACAATTATCTGGGGGAGAACAACAACGTACATCCATTGCAAGAGCACTAGCTAAAAACCCGCGTCTATTATTGTGTGATGAACCGACAGGTGCCTTGGATACAGATACCGGCAGAGAGGTGCTTCTGTTACTACAGAATATGAGCAGAGAGAAAAAAAGGACGGTAGTAATGGTAACTCATAATAGTTCGTTTGCTAATATTGCAGATAAGGTGATTCGGGTAAAGAATGGAACGATTCAAGATGTTACTGTTAATCAGAATCCCCAAAGTGCAAATGAGGTGAATTGGTAATGCTAGTTAGAAAAATGTGGAGAGATCTTTTAAAAAGTAAAACCCAATTTATTTCTATTTTCTTAATGTCATTTCTTGGGATTTTTATTTTTGTGGGTATTGATGCAGAAGTAACAGGAATGAAAAAAGGGGAGAACTGTTATTATGAGGAAACAAATCTAGCAGATGCATGGATTGCTGGAAAATCATTTACAGCTGAGGATGTATTACAGATTGCAGAGCTTAATGAAGTAAAAGCTGTGGAACGGAGAATAACAGTAGAGGGAAAGGCTGATCTAGAAAAAGACCCAATTATCCTTTTTAATTTTTTAACTACAAATGAAATATCCAAGTTAAAAATAGTCGAAGGGGTACCATATGAAAGTGGAAGTAAGGGTGTATGGCTGGATTTTAATTTTGTAAAGAAACAAGGTTTAAAGGTAGGAGATGCAATTACCTTTAAACTAAATAATCAGAGTTTTACAACGGTAATAAAAGGAACTGTTTACCATCCGGAATATGTTTACTATTTACCGGATACGGCAGCGATTATGCCACAGTATGGTGATTACAGTTTTGCTTTTCTAAGTGATGAGGAGTATCCAGATATAGAAAAAATACGATATAACCAAGTAATTGTTGATTTAAAGAAGGTTGATAATTCAAATGGATTATCAGAATCTGAAAAAAAAGAGATTAGGCTTACTGGTGAAAAAATTTCAAAATTGCTTGATTGTACAACACTTGCTACCGTTGATAAAGATCAAAGCATTAGTTATCAGACATTTTATGCTGAGATTGAACAACATCGTGTGATGGCATTAATTTTTCCAAGTGTATTTTTATTAATATCCATACTTGGTATTATTACTACCATGACAAGAATGACATCAAATCAGAGAATACAAATTGGAACATTAAAGGCACTTGGCTTTTCAAAACAAAAGATAACACTTCATTACATATCCTATGGATTTGCATTAAGCATGTGTGGGAGTTTGATAGGAGCTTTTATTGGTTATTTCACTTTACCTGATTTGATTTTAGGTATGTTTCCAGGAACCTATCTCATGCCTTATCTTCAAAAGGGATTATCGTGGAGGGTAATAGTAGCTATTTTGTTAGAAGTGCTTGTCTCAACGTTAATCAGCTTTTTAGCATGTCGCAAAGAATTAAAATATGCACCTGCTGAAACTCTAAAACCAACCGTTCCAAAAAAAATAAAGCACTCTTCTATTGAAAAAAGTAAAATTTGGTTACAATTAGATTTTTCAACGCAGTGGAATATTAGAGATATTTTAAGAAATAAGATTAGGACCATTATGGGAATTATAGGTGTCATGGGGTGCTGTATGCTTTTACTATGTGCATTTGGGTGCTTAGACAGTATTAGCTATATTACTGGATGGATGTATGGAGAATTGAATACTGCAAAATGTCAGATTATTATGGAAGAAGGTACCGATTATCAAACCTCCTATGACTATGCAAAGAAGTATCATGGTCAAATGATTGATACAAAGGCGATAGAAATTGAATCGGAGGGAACGGCAAAGACAGGTAGTATTACAGTGATTGATAAGGGCAATTACATGCACTTTCAAAATGAAAATCTTGATAAAATATCTTTAACAAAAAATGGGATTGCAATTAGCTATAAAATGGCAAAGTCGTTATCTATACGAAAGAATGATTATATTGTGTTTCACATTCTTGGAGATGATAACTACAAGAAACTAAGGGTTCAGCAGATCTATCGGAATCCTTCGGTTCAGGGCATTACAATGACGAGAGAAGTATATGAACAATTAGAATACTCTTTTCAACCAAATACAATACTGACAAACGTGTCAGTTCCTGAAAAACTATCTGATGATGAGAGTGTCGCAGGCGTTCAGAAAATGAATGAAATGATGAAAGCATTGGATTCTATGAGAGGAATCATGTATTTAATGGTAGGTATCCTAATCACAGCAGCAATCATATTGGGTGTTATTGTTTTGTATAATTTAGGAGTATTATCATTTGTGGAGAAAACAAGAGAAATTGCAACATTAAAGGTGCTTGGATTCACAACAGGTAAAATTCGTCAGATTCTTCAAAAACAAAATATTTGGATTACAGCAATGGGAATATCTGCGGGAATTCCTACTGGATATCTGCTTTTGAAATCCATCTATGGTAACATGCCAGACAGTATGGATTTTACGGTTACAATCTATCTCCCTTCGTATTTGTATGCAATAGCTGGTACTTTTATTGTATCAATAAGTGTGAATAAAATATTATCTAGAAAAGTAAAAACAATCGACATGGTGGATGCACTGAAAGGTGTTGAATAATGACAATTGTAACAAATGCATAAAAAAGATACAAATATTGTTGTGTTTCTACCAATTGTGCTATAAAATATAAGTATCATCACAATTGGGAGGGCTGAAAATGAAAAAAATTGAATATAAGTTCTTGTGTGTTATTTTGATTATTAGTGCAATTTCTGTAATTGCGCTTTGCTTATTGGGGAATAATCTAAATCAAATGAGTAAAGTGAGTCATGAATTAGTAGAAGTTCAGGTGGATAATTTAACAACAATTAATGAAATCAGTGAGCAGTATCAAAATATTTATCGTTTAGCATTATGTCATATTATGGCTACGAATGATGTGACGATGGGAGACTATGAGAAGAGTATTGCTGAATCACAAAAAACGTTGCAAAATGCCATGACATCCTATGGAGAGGGTATCAAAAACGAGGAAACAAGAGCAATTTATGATTCTTTGAAGACAAAAGTAGATGCCTATATGAACTCTATTAATAGCATTATTAAATATAGTAAAGAAGGGGATAAGCCGAAATCTACCATCTTTGCAACTAGTACTTTAAAACCAATTAATGCGTCTTTAGAAGGGCGTTTAAAACAATTAAAAGAGGCAACGAATAATGAATTTGCTGCTGGTGAAAGTTCGTTAAGAGCAGTAACGGAAAATAGTAGTATTGTTATTATTGCTTCCTTTGTACTCTTATTTATTGCATGTGTATTAGTATACTTTGTATCCAGAAGGACCATTGTGACACCTATAAATAAAGTGTCAAAGCAATTAAAGAAAATTATGGATGGTATACATAACGGTGAAGGAGATTTAACAAAGAGGGTAAAGATTACTTCTAAGGATGAAATTTCTGTTTTGGCAGGTGGTATTAATGAATTTCTTGATATCTTACAGGGAATCATAGGAAATATAATTGAATCAAGTAATCAAGTAGCTGAAAAACAAACGAAAGTACTATTAAATGTTGATAAGGCAAATGAAAGTGCAGATGATACTTCGAGTACGATGGAAGAGCTAGCGGCAGGAATGGAAGAAGTCTCAGCTACAGTTACGACTGTCTCAGAAAGTACAAAGAATGTTGAAAAATCAGCCGAGGATATGTCTAAACAGGCAGGCGAGGGTTCTGATTTTGCCCAACAGATTAAATTACGTGCATCAAATCTTAAAACACAGGCAAACGTGAGTAAAGATACGGCTAGCAGCATGATCCGGGAAATAGATAGTGCTGTGAAGAAATCTGTTGAAGAAAGTAAAGATATCGAGAAAATCACTACATTAACGGATGAAATACTTGGAATATCTAATGAAACTAATTTGCTTGCTTTAAATGCATCAATAGAAGCGGCCAGAGCAGGAGAAGCGGGAAGAGGTTTTGCTGTAGTAGCAGAACAAATAAGAATCCTTGCAGATAATTCAAGAAAAACTGCAAATAATATCCAGGAAATTTCGGAAACGGTAGTACAGTCAGTAACATTATTGGCTGAAAATTCTAGCAAACTATTGGGATTTGTTAATAATCGTGTATTAGCTGACTATGATATGCTGGGTAATACAGGTGAACAATATTTGGAAGACGCAACAACTGTTGATGAAATAATGGGAAAAATCGCTCAAACTGCTAATCAATTGGAAATGATTATGCAGGATGTTGCACAAGCAAATGAAGGTATTTCAGTGACTGTCACACAGAGCACAGAAGGTATTTCCAGTGTAGTAAGTAACACGAATGAGCTGGCGTCTGATATGAAGGATATTTCTGCTTCGTTAAACGAAGTACAGCAAGTTGTTCAGGAACTAAGAATGTCAGACGGCAAATTACAATCGGGTGTAACAGCAAATTAAATTTCCGTCTGACGTCTATCAGACCGCGCGGTCTTACCGGTAACTGCACATTCTTATCAGATTGATCGCACATTATCGTAGCCT
>JAQUUB010000150.1 GCA_028694115.1 Lachnospiraceae bacterium | reverse complement strand
AGATATTTTGAACTGAGGGCTGCAAACAAGGATTGTGTAGAGAAGTTTTCTGATATTGCAGATAAAAAGTTAGATGGTAAATCTATATTTGAGCTTGCGTGTGAATATGTAAATAATAGTAGCAGTTATAAGCGGAATGGACGTACATTAGAAATTCTGAATATCAAGGACTACAGTATTTCTGTGAAGCTGTCGAGTGAGAATAAGCTAGAAATGGCATCGAAATCACTTGCCGGATTTACAAGAGAATTACTAAGAATTGATAAAGAGACGAATCCGGATGAAGTTGATCAATATTTCCGATTGTTTACTTATAATAACACCTTATTCCGTAATACACAGTTGGATCCAGTTGATATTGAATACAAAGATAGTCAGGAACTGTCCGATGTAGAGGCATTGAAGAAATGTGTTGATTTGTTCTGTAATGGAATGACTGCAACCAAGGAAGAAGCAGCACACAGTGCAAGAATGAAAAAGGAAATAAAACGTATTTTACAGGAGCATGAGTCATTTGTCAGATTAAATTTGTATTCAACAAAGATGAAGGGGTGATGGTATGAAGATAATTCTATTTTTGATTAAACTTCCGTTTAGAATAATTGCACTTCCTATAGTAATTGTATTGTCCATATTAGAGATTGCAGCTAATCTTGTAATCAATATGGGAAGTGTTGTAATTGGATTATTTAACTTGATGCTATTATTGGCTGTATTTGGAATAATGGTAAGTAAAAATTATGATATGCTTATTCAAGTTGGTATTGCGATAGGTGGCGAAGCTGTCCTTTTATTTTTAGGTGGAGTAATTATAGCAGGCGTGATGTTAATAAGGGATGGATTATGGAACTTTGTCACTGGAATGGCATGATTTTTACATTTGAAGGGTTTTTGAAGGGGAATTGTAGAGGTATTGAAGGGTTTTTGTAGGGGTACTGTAGCTTTTTTTCTGTTTTTGACTATGCTATTATTATCATAGACAAGTGAGACGAAAACAAAAGCAATCAACTCATTTGTTTCTCTTTTGCAAAAGAATATGGAGCGACGTAAAGCATCAGCTTATTACTTAATCGGTAATGAGTCTGGTGCTATTTTGTTGTCCGAAATCAGATGACGATCTGAAGAACTATCAATCACAGAAAAGAGAGGGCAATTAAATATGGATTATGAACAGTTTAAACAGGAATTTTCAGAAGCAGTAAAAGAAGGGCTTTTTGAGAGAGGCCATGAGGATATTGATGCAAGTTTTCATAAGATTAACAAAACAAATGAAAGCTATGAAGCATTGACCTTCACACCAGTGGACAGCAATGTTGGAGTAAATGTAAACATGGATCGATTCTTCAGTGCTTATGAAGATGGAAGAGAAATGAACGAACTTGTAATCGGAGCAGTTGATATGGTAAGTAATGGATTTGAACAGGCTTCTGTTATGGATGTGTCGGGCATTACAGATTATGAAACGATGAAAGACAAATTAGTCATGGAGGTTGTTTCTACAGAAGTTAATGCTGACCTTCTTGATAAGATTCCGCATAAGGATATGGAAGATATGTCTGTTGTGTACCGCTTTGTTATTGAGGATCAGGAAGACGGAAGAGCTTCCATTCTAGTAACAAATAATCTTATGAATCAGTATGATATTACTGCAGATCAGCTTCATGCAGATGCTTTACAAAATGCACCTGAGATCAAACCTGCAGTCATTCAGGGAATGAGAGAAGTCATGATGGAAATAATGGGACCGGAAGCAATTGAACTTGGAATTATGGATGTTATAGATCCGGCAGATGAAATGATGTTCGTTGCATCTACACCGGATAGAATTCAGGGAGCAGGAGTTCTTGCTTATCAGGACTTTATGGATCAAGCAGCTGAAAAATTAGGCGGTGATTTTTATATATTACCTTCATCGATTCATGAGCTTTTGTTAGTAAGAGACGATGGGCAGACGAATGCAGATGCTTTAAGGGAAATGGTTCGGGAAGTAAATGCAACTCAGGTCAGCCCAGAGGAAAAACTTACTGACAGTGTTTATCACTATGATTCAAAAGAACATGTATTTGAATTAGCAGAGAAATTCGAAGCCCGTCAGAAGAATTTAGAGACGCCAGTTGATAAAGAGGATTCGAAAGATTCTATTTTAGGTGATCTAAAAGCTAAAAAGAATGAAGTAGAAAAGCAGCCAAAGAAGGCGATTGTTGAGAAAGCAGCGGGAAAGAATAAGGGTGGCGATGCCATCTGAGTAAAAGAAAGTCAGTTGGTGAAAAATTGTCATCAGCTGACTTTTTCAGTATAAGAAATGGGGGAAATGTAATGTCTAGAGAATATAACATAAAACAGGTCAGAACAGGACAAATAGCTGCAACAGGAGGACCTAGTGTTGGTGCCCAGATCGCTCATCCACAGAACTGTAATACAGAGTGCCCATACGGGTATGGAAGATCTTTTTGTTTCCCATGTATGGCAAAAATCTTAAGTGAGCAGTCAGAGAAAAAGAGAATATATCATGATCTTTGATTACTTTTATGAAGAGCAGGCAGATCAATTTACCTTCTATCGGATACCGAAATTACTATTTACTGGTGAGCAGTTTCGGGGAATCTCAACTGATGCAAAAGTGTTATATGGTTTGCTTCTTGACAGAGTATCCTTATCAACCAAGAACGAATGGCTTGATGGTCAGGGGAGAGTATTTATTATATTCACAATAAGTAGCGTTCAGAAAGAACTGGGATGTGGAGATAAAAAAGCTACCAGGCTCTTAGTTGAATTAGAGAATTATGGACTTATTGAAAGAGTAAAACAGGGGCAGGGAAAACCAGCAATTATTTATGTGAAGAACTTCATACTACCGTCACAACAACGATTCAAGACTCGTCAGAACAACGATTCAAGAGGTGCCAAAATAACGATTCAAGACTCGTCAAAACAACGATGTAATAATACAGAGTTTAGTAATACTGATTATAGTAATATGAATCTTATCGTATCTGATGATATAGAGATGGAAGAGAGGGAAGGTTACAGATCCTATTTTATGGAACAGCTTGGAATAGAATATCTGAAAAATGATTTTCCGTATGAGAATGAAATTATAGATGGAATCTTAGAGTTAATTCTGGATACAGTTTGCTTGAAACGAAAGACTATTCGTATTGCAGGGGATAATATGTCTCTTAATGTTGTTAGAAGTCGATTTATGAAATTAGAGAACAGTCATATTCAGTATGTGATGGCGTGTATGAAGGAGAACACAACAAAGGTGCGGAGTATCAAGCAATATATGCTGGCAACTCTTTATAATGCACCAGTAACAATTGGAAGCTATTACCAGTCATTGGTAAACAATGATAGGGTAACAGGAAAAATATAGGAGGAATTGGTAATGAGACCAGTAAAAATAGTAGTTCAGGTGAACCCTGAAACAGAGGAAATTAGTGTATGTACAGGTGATGAATTCAAGGAAGAGCTTCAGAAAAACAATCAGAAAATAGAATCAGCAATCTATATTGATAGAAACAGAATGGTGTGGGGATTAAGCGAAGATCTTGCTATGGGAATATTAGATTCTTATGGAAATAACAGCAAGTCAGAAATGATAGGAAAGAGTGACTATATTCTTATCTTTGATTCTAAAAATGAAATTGGAGTTGGAGAGAATAGATACATTGCAGGAGATTGCTTAATCATGAAATCTGAAAATGGATTGAAGTGTATATCGGATGATGAAATTGAAGATGCAATGAAACAATATGGAAGCAGACTCACCATAATAAAAATGGGACAGTTCAGTATTAGCGGATATCAACTTAATTAGGAGGGTGACATGAACAGACCGTGGGCTTATGTCTCAGCTGCATGGGATACCAATAGCAGTAGGGCAAAGAAAGCAGCAAAAAAATATTGTAGGACATTATATCTGGAAGGATATTCTCCTATCTGTCCAATGTTATTTCAAAAGGAGTACCTGAATGACCAGGTAGCAGAAGAACATAAGGACCGTCTGGATATGGCAGAAGAATTCCTTCGAAGATCCAGGATTCTTGTGGTATGTGGAAAGAGAGTGGATGATACTGTGCAGAATGATATTGCCATTGCAGGGCATTTTAGAATTCCGGCAACCATATTAGAAGCAATACTGAATATTGAGGGTGGGAGGGAGTGATAAAACTTGCAGGAGGAAGTAGAGCAGAAAGCAGTCAACCTTGCAATTACTACAACAAAGTTGACAGTGAGAGCTATAGTAAAAGGTCTGACTATGTATTCGCAGCATCGAAAGAACCTAAAAGCAAAGAAAGTTGCCAAGACGAATGAAAAACCAGTAGGTAAGCAGTCTGTAAAACAGCTGGTTGGGCAGAATCAGGGAGTATCCAGTATGCCAATTGGCGAGACTGGATTTAAAGATTTCCAAAGCATTGCCAAGAAATATGGTGTTGATTTCGCCGTGGTAAAGGATAAGACAACGCAACCAATCAAATACACGGTGTTTTTTAAAGCCAGGGATGCAGATGCGATTACGCAGGTATTACAGGAATATGCACAGAAACAGTTGAAGCGAAAGCAACAGAACCGACCAAGTGTATTGAAGACACTAAAGAAATTCAAAAATCTTGTAGCTGGTATGCCTAAGAAACAAAGAGAAAAAAGAAAGGAGCAGGAGCGATGAGCAGTAAGACAAAAAAGCTTCTAATCCTTAATATTCCATATTTCATCATAGGATTATTAGCTACAAACTTAGGGGAAGCATGGCGAATTGCAGAAGGAACTAATGCTTCGGAGAAGGTACAGAGTCTGGTACTGGGGGAATTTGGTGTTGCATTTGCAAATCCATTACCAAGCTTTGTGCCTTTTGATTTATTAGTAGGAATTTCACTTGCATCCATCATGAGGCTTGCAGTCTATCTGAAAGGAAAGAATGCAAAAAAATACAGACATAATGTGGAGTATGGTTCTGCCAGGTGGGGAACACATACAGATATAGAACCTTTCGTGGATCCAGAGTTCAGCAATAATGTGATTCTATCAAAGACAGAGCGAATTACTATGAACAGCAGACCATCGAAACCACAATATGCGAGAAATAAAAATGTACTGGTAGTTGGAGGTTCTGGATCTGGTAAAACAAGGTTCTGGCTGAAGCCGAACCTGTTGCAGATGAATAACTGTTCCTATGTGGTCACCGATCCGAAAGGAAGTGTAGCATGTGAGTGCGGTACGGCATTATTGAAGAATAAATATCGAATCAAGATCTTCAATACAATCAACTTTAAGAAGTCAATGAAATATAATCCCTTCGCATATATTCATGCAGAGAAAGACATCTTGAAGCTTGTAACAACGCTGATTGCCAATACCAAAGGAGAGGGAAAAGGTGGGGATGACTTCTGGCTGAAAGCAGAGACACTTCTTTACACCGCACTGATTGGATATATTCATTATGAAGCTCCAGAAGAGGAACAGAATTTTGCTACACTTCTAGAGATGATCAATGCTATGGAAGTGCGTGAAGATGATGAAGAATTTAAAAATCCAGTGGATCTCATGTTTGATGAACTGGAAGAAAGGGAACCTGATCACTTTGCTGTAAGGCAATATGCGAAATATAAGCTTGCAGCAGGTAAAACTGCAAAATCGATTCTTGTGTCATGTGGAGCAAGACTTGCCCCGTTTGATATTAGGGAACTTCGCGAGATTACAGCCTATGATGAATTGGAATTGGATACTCTTGGAGATCAGAAGACAGCATTATTTTTGATTATGTCAGATACAGACGCAACATTCAATTTCCTGATTTCTATGGTTTATACGCAGCTGTTCAATCTTTTGTGTGAGAAGGCAGATGATGTGTATGGTGGAAGACTTCCTATTCATGTAAGATGCCTGATTGATGAGGCGGCAAATATCGGACAGATTCCGAATCTGGAAAAGCTGGTTGCAACCATCCGAAGCAGAGAGATTTCAGCCTGTCTAATCCTACAGGCAAAGTCACAGTTAAAGGCAATTTATAAGGACAGTGCTGATACAATTATTGGCAATATGGACTCCCAGGTGTTTTTGGGAGGCACGGAACAGACGACTTTGAAAGAACTGAATACGATTCTTGGTAAAGAGACAATTGATATGTACAACACAGGCGAAAGCAGAGGAACTTCGCAGAGCTACAACATGAATTACCAGAAGCTTGGTAAGGATTTAATGACGATTGATGAATTGGCAGTCATGGACGGATCAAAGTGTATCGTACAGGTTCGTGGTGTAAGACCATTTTTATCTGACAAATATGATCTGATACAGCATCCGAATTACAGACTGACATCAGATTACGACAAAAGGAATCTTTTTGATATAGAGAAGTTCCTGAACCACAACTTAATATTGAAGGCAGATGACGTATATGAAGTCATCGAAGTAAATGAGTAATAAGCACATTGCAATCAGTGATAAAGACTGATAACAATCGTGCTTTTTATTATGTGCGCACATTCTTCTGATCACTGCAGAGGTCAGGAGAAGTAACCAAATAACAAATCAAAACAAACCGGAAGAACCGGACATATGGAGGAATAAAATTATGGCATTTTTCACATCAGCAGTAGGTACTTTACAGACATTAGTAGTCGCACTTGGGGCGGGTCTTGGGATCTGGGGAGCGATCAACCTTATGGAAGGCTATGGTAATGATAATCCTGGAGCAAAATCACAGGGAATGAAGCAGCTTATGGCTGGCGGTGGTGTAGCCCTTATCGGAACCACACTTGTACCATTACTTTCAGGTTTATTTTAAAAAGGAACGGAACCTCTGTAAGTCAGAGGTCTTAAGTTCGGTTAAGATAGGAGGATTTAATGGACAGCATATTTCAACAGATCAATGACTGGTTGAAAGAAATGCTCGTATCAGGAATCATGCAGAATCTGTCTAATACTTTTGATAACGTCAACACAGAAGTAGGCAAAATTGCAACAGAAGTTGGAACATCCCCGGCAAACTTTGCTCCGGGGGTGTTTAACATGATCCAGAATATATCAGAAACAGTGATCATGCCGATTGCAGGTATTATTCTGACGTTTATCGCCTGTTACGAGCTGATTCAGCTGGTCATCAGTCATAACAATTTAGCAAATTTTGAAACATGGATATTCTTTAAGTGGATATTCAAGACATTCATTGCAGTAGAACTGATCACCAATACTTTTACAATATGCATGGCGGTGTTCGATGTCGCACAGCATGTGGTCTCGCAGAGCGCAGGACTTATTTCAGGCAGCACATCGGTTGACGCATCAACTTTGGCAGCAATGCAGACAACTTTAGAAGCAATGGAGGTTATGCCGTTGTTCTCGGTGTTTCTGCAGAGCTTTATTGTTCAATTTCTGGTGTACTTACTCTCCATTGCAATTTTTGTAATCGTATATGGAAGAATGATAGAGATCTATCTGATGGTAAGTCTTGCACCAATTCCATTTGCTACCTTTGGAAACAAGGAACAGAGCATGATAGGACAGAATTACGTCAGATCGCTATTTGCATTAGGATTTCAGGGATTCCTGATTATGGTATGTGTAGGTATTTATGCAGTATTGATCCAGTCAATTACCTTTAGCAGTGATATCATCGGTTCGCTCTGGGGAATCGTAGGATACACAGTATTGCTCGTATTTACTTTATTCAGAACAGGTACACTTGCAAAATCAATTTTACATGCACATTAAAAGCAGTTATCGCAAATTTTGCGACAGCTCTGAAAGGAGAAAATAAATGGCATCTTATATATCGGTACCAAGGGATCTGACAAAAATAAAATCAAAGGTTATGTTCAATCTGACCAAAAGACAGCTGATATGCTTTTCACTGGCGGTACTAATCGGAGTACCGTCTTTCTTTTTGCTCAAAAGGATCGGAAGTACGAGCATGGCAGCTATGGGAATGATGGTGGTCATGATGCCGTTGTTCTTTATGGCAATGTATGAGAAGAATGGTCAACCACTAGAAGTAATCATGAGTCATTTTATACAGGCGAATTTTATTCGTCCTAAAATACGTCCGTATCAGACAGAGAATTATTATGCAGCACTGATCAGACAGACAAAAACAGAAGAGGAGGTAGAAAAAATTGTTGGAAGCAATCACAAAAATGTTTCATCCTAAAGAAAGAGAAATCGATATACCAGAGCATCTGACAAAAGCAGAACAGAAGAGAATCAGGGAGATAGTAAAGTTGGCAAAAAGGGATAACGGAGTGCCAAAGACAGCGCAACGGTCCATTCCTTTTGACAGAATGTTCCCAGAGGGTATCTGCAGAATAGGGAACGGATATTATACAAAGACAGTTCAGTTCCAGGATATCAACTATCAGCTTGCACAGCAGGAGGATAAAACAGAAATATTTGAAGAATGGTGTGCATTTCTTAACTTTTTTGACAGTTCGGTGCATTTTGAGTTGTCATTTATGAATATGGCAACAGATGCAGATGACTTTGGAAAGAGTATTGCAATTGCTCATA
>JAQUUB010000149.1 GCA_028694115.1 Lachnospiraceae bacterium | reverse complement strand
CTCTGTAACTGTCTAGCCTGATATTCACTAACAAACTTCTTAATCTTTGTAATCAGTTCTCTCGATTTCGTTTGGGTAATAAATTTTGAAGACTGAATTGCATCTATCAGGAGCTTTACTTCTGCTAATTCAAACTCTCTAGCTCCTACATGATAATAAGTCTCTCTACCTATCTGCTCTTTGATAATTTCAATTCCTAATTTTTCCATGTCTTGAAAATCCTGATATACACTTTTTCGCTCAGCCGTTACATCATATTTTTCTAACTCTGTCATAATTTGTGGCATGGTAAGGCTATGTACATCGTCTGTTTTATCTAGCATAATACGACTTAGATAACTCAATTTAAACTTTTGATTAGTTCCTCTAGACATATCTTTGCTCGCCTCCATTCTATTTCATGCAATTGGGACATTTTCGGAGCCATACATCACATCCATTTGCTTCATATTCATTGTCACACTTTAAGCACTTCATTTTGTAAAGAACTTGACCTTCATGATTTCCTGCTTTTCCTGTGCATCCGCAATTTTCTTGCTGATTTCTATTTACATATCCAATTTCCAATGTTTTTGACTTTCGAAACCCTGATGCTTTAGAATTTTCCATGATGTTATTCTTTTTCTTCTCATATTTCTCTATTTTATGGATCATTGCAATTCTATTTTCACCATCTACATTTTTATCCATTTCAAGCAGTTTTGATATCATCATATATCTTGTATTGTGTTTTTCATAAATATAAGCTGTCTCCCATGGCATTTCTCCAGATCCATTATAGATTTCGGAAATTTCTCCTGTTTTCCTATTTAGGAACAACACTATAAGATAGTCTGGTTTTTCATTTATTACAATCCGATCCTGTTGAGTAATCTTTATTTGAACTTCTCTTCCATCCCTTGTTTTTCCGTCATGTGTTGGTGCAGATGCTTCATATAGTTCTATTCCATAATAATAAGCTGCCATTATTTCGCCAATAGAACCTACGAGATGACCATCCAATGTAAAATGCCTTCCTGTAAAAATCCCTTCCAAATCATTGACAATATGAAGAAGCTCAACAATTTTTAAATATGCACTATTAATTTGTTCTTCGGTATATTCCATACTTTGCTCCTATTTTCTCATATCACGGCTATATGGTGACAGATCAAAGAATAATTCTTCCATCTGTTCTTTGCTTAGGTCTTCTCTTTTTAGAATCGAAATCATTTCTTCCTGTCGCGGTTGTCCCAATGTTAATCGATACAATGCTAGGACATTTATCAATCTGTCATACTTCGTCTTATCTTGGCTAAATGGATACATCGGAGCAATACGTTCTATCTGAAACTTATACGGATAATCATTGGGCAGACACCAATAAGGAATCATCTCCGAAGCGTTCATTCCATACTTTTCTCTCGTTTGTCTGAATTTTTCATTCCAATCATATCCAGGCTCGTTTATTGCAACATTCTGTCTTATAGCATGACACATGTAACGATTAATACGGCCTTCTCTTTGTTCTAAATCAATCGGATTATTTGGCAGATTCCAATGTATAATCTTGCGACTATATAAGTGAAAATCTAATCCTTCTTGTCCCACAGAAGTAGTTGCTAATACAAATGGTCTAAACGGAGAATTAAAAGCATTTCTCACGTTATTCACACGTTGTATTGTCTTATCACTGCTCTTTGCATCAAAATATCCTGCTGCAAAATGTACCCTCAATCTTGGGGCTCTATTCATCGGTTTATCTGTGAAGCTTGACTTATAAAATTCCTGTGATGCATATGGTAAATTTGATGTCTGTAAAAATGAATTATTTATTGCCTCTACAAAATCCGCACCCGAAACACCTAATGCATATTTGAATTCATCTAACATCGATTGAAAATTACCATCTACGCAATAATGAAATACCTGTTCATAATGATCCTCATCACTTGAACCCTTCTTTCCTTCAAATATTACATCCATTACGCTTCTCGCTTCAGGCCTGTTGAACATGCTAACAAAACTCTTATCACAACAATCCTTCGCCAAATCAATTCTTTCATAAACATCTTCGACTTCAGATAGGGCTCTATACATACATATTGCGGGTGAGCCTATAGCCATATTTACAAGAGTATCTATATCACCATCAATTGGACATCGTTCGAGAACTAAATCCTCTGAGTCAGAATAAGAAATGCTATCCATAGCTTCAAGAAAATTAAGCAACTGTTTTGCACCCAAATGACTACGTGGAACTTCATATTTTCTTGATACTTCCCTTAACTCATCTTTTAACAATTGTTTTATTTCCTTCTTAATCTGACTAAGATTCTGCCCGTATTTCTTTTCACAATCATATTTTTCTGCAAGCCATACAGAAGGATACGTTACAAGTTCTCTCTGTTCACGAATTAAGAATCTCGTTTTACCTCTTTTGTTCTTTTTCGAATTCTCTCCATCATCAAAATCAGAATCTTCAGGCACTGCATAATATGACTGCTGTTCAGCACTTTTATTTACGATACGATTATTTACCAATCTCTCTGATTCATAAGAAGTTAGTGTTGATAAGACTCTTGGCACCATTTCCCAGCTAGAAAATACAAGCGTTTTCGTATACCCTTCGCATCTTTCAAAAACACTCTTATCATCTACAACATAATATTTATTTGCCGGTGGAATCCAAAGTAACAATTCTGGATTTCCCCTTTTCTGATTTCCTCTCTCAAAGACTTCATCAAACAATGCATATAATCTCGCGTTTGTATTTGGTAATGGCTGATATCCATTTATCTGCGAGCGCTTTAAAAATGACATTGGCATTTGTCTTATGTATTTAGCTCTTTCATCAGGTGTAATCGGATGCTTCTTTCCTTTTAGAGAATCGTCAATCTTATCTTTCACTTTATAATTCATAAAAGACATTAGAAATGGAGCTGACTTTACATACTCTACTGGAAAGTTTCCAATTCCCATATCTTGCATTACCTTTTGTAATTCTGTATATGCACTTATATTAGCAGGCGAAATGGTTGATAATGACATTGGTTTTGCCTTATCTGTACTAATTATTCCCGAATCTCTTCTTTCTGTTCGGCACATATGAGTATAGAGTTCCTCTTCAGCATTTTTCTTTGACGAAATCAAAACACTAAAATCATTTCCTGTTATTTCTGACAGATGCTCTGAATAAGAATCCCATACAGTATGAAACTTATCATTTTCTTCTTTTCTGTTTACAAGAAAATCCATTACTCTCATGAACCCTTGAAGATGTGTTTCCTCTCCATCTGTCAACTCAGTCAACGTAGAATATGGCTTATATGGAGTTGCAGATAATAAAAGAACACAGCTATCTGTATTATCTTTTAAAAACTTTTTTGATAACATTGCTCCATCACTGTGGTCATTGTCATCGATTTCTATAAGATCTTTAAATCTTTGAAATTCATCCATAACAACTAAATCCGGGTTCAGCATACTTAAACTTATTTCAGCAAAGCAATAGCGTATTTGATTAATTAATTCTTTCTGTTTCTGCCAGCTTATTATTTTTTCAATTCTTGCATCAGCCGAAACATTATCCCATTGTTTTCGAATTTTCCTACAGACTGATTTGATTTCAGATACTAATTCCGGTTTGATACTATGTGTAATTAGTTCTTTCATATCGCTAAGGTATTTCTTTTTATCTGAAAGCTGATTTATTCTCCATTTTTGGCAACTAACATACCATTCCCATGAATCATCAGTGCCAATAAAATATGTTCTTAAAAGTAATGATAATTCCTGCGAATAGGACCCAAATATACGACAGTTATCCAATAAAAGAAAAGAGAGTGCTCTCTCTGGTGCTGTACCTGCTCCACTACGTATTTGGAATGATGTGGCTGGCGTCATTGGAATTAATCTCACATTATTCTTCGTGAGTGACTCTGCCAACATTAGATGTTGCATTGAAAGACGTCCCTCTGAAATACTAACCCTGTTTTCCTTTGCAATTCCTAATTTGCTACAATTTTGATTTGCAATTCCTGCATTAGAACAAATATATACGACCACATAATCTTGTTCGATATTCTCTTTACACTCTTTTATCCATTCTCCTGTTTTTTCAACAACTGTTTTTGCAACAATTGTCTTACCAAGACCAACCTCATCTGCAAGTAGAACTCTTTTATGCCCAGATTTGAAAAGCTCAACAATTCGATCTGCTGTTGCTTCCTGAAAATCTTTTGCTATCATTTATGACCTTTCCCCCTTCTGCCTGAGGCTTTCATAAACAGTTCCAGTAACTGCTTGAATTCTTCTCCAATTTTATTATCCTCAAGTTTCTCTACTACTTCATACATCGAATCAAAGCGTTCAGGATAATCAGCTGCTGCTCTAAGCATTTTTTCATAAATATCTGGTTCCACTGTAAATCCATATCCTTCGTTTTTTCCATCATTGTCATTTTCTTGCAAAACAAGATCTTCGATATTCACGCTATCATAAAAATCTTCATCAAGCAAATATCTCATGTATGTCATGAATAAAGGTTTATTTCTGATAATATCATTAAATATCGCATCCTCACGTTCCTGTATTGGCATGCCGGATACTTCAAGTCTAATCAAACACTCATATCCCGATTTTGATAATATGAACATATTACTCAAAGAGTTCAATGCTACATCATGAAACTCCACTTCTTTTTTTAATGGTTTCATATCAGATTTCAAAAAGAATGGGTATATCATTACTCCTGAAAACTCTTCATCTGAATACACCTTAATCACAAATTTACCATTTTCTTTACTAACTCTTGCTGATTTAACTCCATACACTTCTTCTCTAAAATCAACACTTTTATCAACTTCTTCCAAGTTCTTTTCATCAAATGCTTCCATCGGAATAAAAGGGCTTTCTTTCTCTGGAATAAAATCAGACCTAACACTCCAGAAGCTGGAATGATAATTCTTATATGTCAATTCTAAGAGAAATTCCACATTATTATGAAATGCATTATAAGATGCATTTAGTGAACCCAGATATAATTTGTGTGGCTCTCCATATTTTTCTGTGTAATATACTTTTGCATGTACATCTCGGTTTACAACACCATACGTTTCTGAATCTTCCAAAGCCTCATTACTGCTAATCACTGGATCAATAATCCATACTCCTGGTTCCCCGTCATTACAATTATAATTAAATACTTCAAAAATACGCTTGGTAACAGATGTCTCCCTAGTAATCAGACAACGTCTTGTTGGTCCTGTATCATCCGTACTCTTCTTCTCATCCAACAGATCCGCAATAATACCTTCTGACAAAAATGGTGATACTATTAATAACGCATAACAATTTCCAAACATTTCTTTAGCACTTTTTCTATGTTCTTTTGTCATAATCTTTTTTATTCCATTTTCTGATTTGCCATATATTCCAAATGGATGAAACTCATAATCATCAAAGCAGTCCAAAAGTTCAAATTTCTCAACCTTTTTGACATTTGAAATAAGCTGATTAAACTTTTTTCGATCACTGTCAAACTGAGAAACATATTGAAGCATATCTGCTATTGGTTGATTTTTTGGATTAACATCGTCACCTACAAAACCTGTCATTTCTACTGCCATATCCATGCTCTGATCAAAGGTAAGATTCCTGCTCATGGTTACAATCTTGATTAAAATCCGCCCATCTTGATTGTGGTACTGCAAAATCCAAAGCTTAGGATGAAAATTATAGTTCTTATCAGGCATACGAATTTCATGTATACTGTTTTCTAAAAGTGCAAATAATCTACTTTCCGTTTTTGGCACTTTAATGCAACCTACATTACAGAAAATAGATAACTTTTTTCCAGTCCTGCGAATTGCCTCTAACACATATAAGGGATTACTTCTCTGTCCAGAAGTCATTTCTCCGTGCATGCCTAAACAAAGAGGTATTCCCATTAATGCTTCCATATCAAGTGAATATGTTAGGCCCACAGCTTGGTCTAATTCATAGTCAACATCAACGCTTAGTAATTCTCCATAATCAACACGATTGCTATTCTGATCAAACCTACGCCTTGCCATTTTCTCGCACCAATCCTTTCATAATATCTGAAATGATAGTCTGACCAGTACCATGTCTATAATTCATAGGAGAAGATTGAATCTCCTGATATGGATAATTTACTTTACCGATTTTAGACTTTTCTCTCTTACAGAAACGCTCTCTTTCTTTTACGATTCTTTTTTCTTCCTCAGAACATTTCTCTGATTTATTTTCTGCAACAGCTAACTCAAATTTTGATAGGAAATCATATAATGCAGTTTTATAATGCTCATGACCTTTCAATAATGATAATATTTCTTTTTTATGAGGAATCCCTTGATTACTATTTTTCCAACCTATGTAACTGTTTTCCAAATACTTCTTCATCTCGTCAGTTGCATTTTCTCCTCCATTTTCGAAATATAAAAGATTATATACGATATATGCTCCATAAACAAAATCTGCAAATTCCACTGCCATCTTAAGATTATGTTTTAGTATCGGTGGGAAATCCATTTGTTTTTCAATTTCTGACAAACTCTTTTCCTGAAAGGATTGTTTTGTACTTAAACAATATTCCATTAATGTATTTTTCATAATTGGTACATGTAAAAACTGCTCACGAAGATATATAGCTTCATCTTTAGTCAGATGCAATGTTGGATCTAAAAGATACTCATCTATATTTTGACGACAAGGGGCTGAAAAAAGTGCTAGTCCTCCCTGTGCCACATCTTCTGAATCTCCACCATCTTCATCTGATTCATACTTAATTGCTATATTCTGATTCCTTTTATTATATCCTGCTACAGCTGCGCAAGCATCATCAAATGATAGTGATGGATTACAAAGAATTTCAGTTATGCGTAATGCATTCCAATATATTCTCGATGGTTTCATCTTTACAGCTCGATCTGATCTACCTCCAATAATACCTGCAGATTTTATACCGGTTTCTTCATCTACTGTTCTTCGAAGAGCACGTGCAATTTTGTCTTGATCAGAATTAATTAAGTTACGAACTTCTGAACCTATTGTAAGTCCACTCTTCATAGCTTTCTTAAATAACTCTGGAATTAAAATATAGTATTTAGCCCTGGTATGTAATACAGAAGTTCCTGGATAGAGCAAATCAGATATACTATCTCTTACAACTCCAACTCCCAATTCATCTAATGATGAAGCCTCTCCTAATACCTTTAGCAGTTCTTTAATTGTTTCTCTTTCTTGACGCGAATAGTCAACCCATCCCAATTGCATCTTTATCCCACCTTAATTTGCATATTTAATCCAGTTTTCCCCTTCATATTCATTAATTCGATTTACTAGTGTTCGAAGGTATTCTTTTAGTCTGTCATCTTCCTCGCTTGCATACCACACATTTGCTCTTCCAAATCCATATGCCCACCCATTTGCTTTTCTTGGAACCTGCCAATCCAGTTTTTTGGATCTTGCAGCTGTTGGAAGTAAAACACAATCTTTAGCCTTTGCTAATGCGTTGTAACTCTGGATATCATCATTACCAAAATCTACGCTTTGATAATACCTAAAAACCGTTGCATGTTTGTACCATCCAACAACCGTGGTAAATTTATGTGCAGGATGCTTAGCACAATATATTACCAACACATCCTCAACAATTTCTTCATTCTTACATAATTCACATCCATTTATTTTTTCAATGTGCATTTGGTTAACATCTTTTCCATTATGTGATTTGGTCTCAAAGAAACCTAGACAATAGAAATCATTAATTTCTGTTTCATTATCATCCAGCTCTATAGGTAAAAAATTATACTTTTCATGTGCATCACCAGTCTGATCCACATAACTTCCTCCGTTTACCGGATTGTCCTGTCCATCTTGATTTCCACAGTATTCTTTCATCCAAGCAATATTGCAAAATAAAATACGCATACGATACCCCTTTCACGTAAATGATTATTACTACTAGTATAACACTAAGCTGGGATATTTAAAGGACTAAATTCTACTTAAGAGCACAAAAATTGCGACGCACTAATGTCGCATAATGATAAAGTTCGCAAACCTGCGAGCAGTGCATGTAGGCGCCTACCATGCATTTTCTCGTTGGAGGGTTTACCCCCAATCCCCCTGGAACATCCATCTTCGATGGCTGAACTACGCACTCACACGTGAGCGCTAGATACAAATACAAAATCATGAAAACAAAAAAGCGGGCAATCACCAAAATGTAAATCTTGATGATTGCCTAATAATTATATGGTACGTTCTTTCTCTTTTTGTTTCTTCTGCGCCTGGCCTTCTCTTTCATTTTCTCCCAGAATCATATCAATGTTATGCTTTGCTGTTACATAGTCTTGCATATCTTTTTTTGCCTGGCGATACTCGGAATATGCCTTTTTCTTTTCTACCAGTATCTCAGAATAAGCAGCATTCAATTCTTTCACTCTCGGAAGTTTTCCATTCCTTTCACTAAACACTTTTTTTGCTGCCTTATGAATTGTAA
>JAQUUB010000148.1 GCA_028694115.1 Lachnospiraceae bacterium | reverse complement strand
TAGGATTTTTGATATTTGCCTTGTGTGCGATACATAGAATGAACAAATAAAAGCGTGGGGAGGATTAACCGACAGAATGAATCACAACATTTTAGTAGAATACGCAGATATGAGAGAAGAAATAAAAGATTTACGTCGAAGAATTTCAAATTTGGAACGACAGATAGATAAAATAGTCAAAGAAGGCAGTGTTATTGATACGGTAAACGGTGGAGCTGGTGGAATCCAACATTTTAAAGTGGAAGGGTTCCCAGTACCAGAGTATCAAAACAAATTAAACCTATTAAAAATGAGAAGAGTTCTATTGATCCAAAAGGAAAGTAAGCTTTTAGAATTAACAAGTCAGGTAGAGGAATATATCGGAGAGATAGACAAAAGCGAACTACGAATCATGTTCCGCTTTTATTACATAGATAATCTTACTTGGTCACAAGTGGCTATGCAAATGAATTATATGTTTCCAAAACGGAAAATTGCTTATACGGATAAGAACTGTCAGAAGAAACATGAAAGATTTTTAGAAAAATTATAAAAATGTCGCCCTATGTCGCAAGTAAGTATGATATTGTTTATGATAGAAGCAGTATAGAAATACTCCTCTGATAAGTTTTTGCAGCATCCTACATGGGTGCTGTTTTTATTTATTTTTAATAGCGAAAATTTTGTTTAAACGAATGGAGAATAGATGAGGATTAATGTATTAGGAACGGAATATACAATTGAATTTAGGAATTACGAAGAAGATGAATTAATGAAGAAAAATGAAGTAGATGGATACTGTGATAAGTCAATACATCTAATTGTTGTTGCAAACAAAACAAATGATTGTGAGGTTGATAATTTTGAAGAAATTCAGAAATCAATAATCAGGCATGAACTTATTCACGCTTTCATGTATGAATCAGGTCTCAGTGCTTCATGGGAACATCAAACAAAATGGGGACATGATGAAACCACGGTTGACTGGATAGCATGTCAGTTTCCAAAGTTGATGAAAGCATTTGAAGATGCAAAATGTTTATAAAGTAGATGAGAGAAGAGGAAGGTGGTGTTATTGGCAAGAAAACGAAGCAAAGAATCTATAGAAGCAGAGGAGATGTACAAGCAAGGAGTCAGCTTAGTAGATATTGCAAATAAAATAAACAAGCCTCCTGGTACTGTGAGACGATGGAAAAGCACACAGAACTGGGATAATGATAAAAGCGAACGCTCGGATTCAAAAGCGAACGTTCGGAATGAAAAAAAGAATAGTGATGGTAGCAAGAAAGAAGTCGTTGCAGATGAAGTTAAGATGGTAGTAGAGAATCCAGAATTGACTGATAATCAAAGGCTTTTTTGTTGTTTGTATATAAAGTGCTTTAATGCTACAAAGGCATATCAGAAAGCATACGAGTGTGATTATAGAACAGCTATGGTTGAAGGTAGCAAGTGCCTAAGAAAGCCTAAGATAAAACAAGAAATCCACAAGCTAAAGCAAGAGCGTCTCAATCGTGAGTTTCTATCAGAATCAGACATCTTCCAGAAGTACATGGACATTGCATTTGCAGATATCACAGACTATGTATCCTTTGGAAGAGAAGAGGTTGATGTCATGGGTCCTTTTGGTCCAATTAAGGAAAAGGACGAAGACGGAAATGAACGAACAATAAAAAAAGAAGTGAACTCAGTTCGTTTTAAAGAGTCCACAGACGTGGATGGAACATTGATTGCAGAAGTAAAGCAAGGACGTGATGGTGCTAGTATCAAGCTACCAGACAAGATGAAAGCTCTTGATTGGATAGCAGCACATATGGATATGGCAACGCAAGAACAAAGAGCAAAAGTTAAAAAGCTTCAAATGGAAATTAGTGCAATGGAGAAAGAATCTGATTATGAGGATGAGATGGAGTATAAAGGTATTCCATCAAACATGATTGCACCAGCATTTGCTCCTGTAGTATTTGACATTGCCGAACAATCCCATACAGAGTATGTATTCCCTGGTGGGCGTGGTTCTACAAAATCATCATTTATTAGTTTAGAGATTATTGATTTAATTAAATCAAATGAAGAGATGCATGCTGTAGTTATGAGACAAGTAGCAGATACCCTTAGAGGTTCGGTATACCAACAAATTCTTTGGGCGATTGATGCATTAGGTTTGTCTGATGAATTTCACCCAACAGTAAGTCCTATGGAGATTACTAGAAAATCTACTGGGCAAAAGATATATTTTCGAGGAGCAGATGATCCGGGAAAGGTAAAATCAATAAAGGTACCGTTTGGATATATTGGAATCCTTTGGCTAGAAGAATTAGACCAATTTGTTGGACCTGAATCTGTCCGAAAGATTGAACAATCAGTGATTCGTGGTGGAGATACCGCATTTATATTTAAATCGTTTAATCCACCAAAATCAGCTACGAACTGGGCAAATAAGTACATTAAGATTCCAAAGGAATCAAGGCTTGTTACATATAGTACATACTTAGATGTTCCAAAGAGATGGTTAGGAAGACCATTCTTGGAAGAGGCAGAGTTCTTAAAGGAAATCAATCCAACTGCCTATGAGAATGAATATTTAGGTGTTGCTAATGGCGTTGGTGGTTCTGTATTTGACAATGTTACCATTCGAGCAATTACGGATGCGGAAACAGCACAATTTGATAGAATCTACAATGGAGCTGACTGGGGCTGGTATCCAGACCCATATCATTTTGTACGACTTCATCACGATGCTGCAAGAATGAAGTTGTATATCTTTATGGAATATCGATGCAATAAAAAAAGTAATCGGCAGACAGCTGATAAGTTAATAGAGATGGGGATTACAAGTAATGATTTAATTACATGTGATTCAGCAGAAAATAAGTCTGTAGGAGATTACAAATCCTATGGACTTTTTGCACGAGGAGCAGAAAAGGGGCCTGGCTCTGTTGAATATTCAATGAAGTGGTTACAGTCATTGACGGAAATCATCATAGATAACTCTAGATGTCCAGAAACAGCAACAGAGTTTCTAGATTATGAATATGAAAGAGATAAAGAAGGAAATGTAATATCTGGATATCCGGATAAGGATAATCATGCAATTGACGCTGTACGATATGCAACCAACCCAATCTGGAAGAAGAGGGGGCAATAATAATGTTAAGAAATTTAATTGAGAAGGTAAGGCAGGTGATACGTAGGATGTTTGGAAAAGAGAAGGTAAGTGATGCAATCGGCGTTGACATTTCTATATCGGACAGTATGGGAAGAGCAATTGACCTATGGACGAAAATGTATGAAAATAAATCGCCATGGCTCGACAAGGAAACAAAAAGCTGTGGTTTGGCAGCTGCGGTTGCAGGTGAACTTGCAAGGCTTGTAACATTGGAATTGGAAACAGAGATTACCGGAAATGACTTCTTAAACAAAGAATATCAAGTGCTAGTATCCTCGCTTCGAAGATATTGTGAATATGCTGCTGCAAAAGGCGGAATTGCTTTTAAACCTTATGTATCAGATGGACATATTGAGATTGATACCGTACAGGCGGATCGCTTCTTTCCTACCAAGTTTAATAGCAGGGGAGAAGTAATGGCGGCTGTGTTTGTTGAAACCATCAACTCTGGTAAAAAGATTTATACAAGGCTTGAGTATCATAGATATGAAAAGAACACATATGGCATAACAAATAAGGCATATGAAAAATATGTACTAGATGGAGAAGAGACAGAAGAATTAGGAAGAGAAATTCCACTAAATACTGTGGATGAGTGGTCTAATCTAGAACCAGAAGTCATGATTCAGAATATAGAAAAACCATTATTCTCATATTTTAAAATGCCAAATGCAAATAACATTGATGACCAATCACCTCTCGGAGTTTCTGTTTATTCAAAAGCAGTTGGAGGTATTGAGGAAGCGGATAAGCAATGGAGCAGAATCTTATGGGAATATAAAGGCTCAGAGTTATCACTAGATGTTGACATACAGGCATTTAAGAAAGATATTCACACAGGGGAATATGAACTTCCAAAAGGAAGTGAAAGACTGTTCCGAATGCTTGATTTCGATACTGATAAAGACAAGTACCATGTGTATTCTCCGAACATCAGAGATGAAAGTCTGTTAAATGGATTCAATGCAATATTAAGAAGGGTAGAGTTTAATAGCGGGCTAGCTTACGGAACGCTAAGTGACCCGAATACAGTGGACAAAACAGCGGAGGAGATTAAGGCGAGTAAGCAGAGGTCTTATAGCACAGTATCTGATATTCAAAAATCATTGCAGACTGCATTGGAAGACTTGATTTATGCAATGGACGTCTTAGCACAACTTAGCGGACTTGGTGGAGGTAAGAAGTATGATATTGCTTTTAACTGGGATGATTCTATTATCATTGATAAGGAGCAGGAGCTTCTAACGATGCAGCAAGATGTCAGTAGCGGTATTATTCGAAAAGAATTATATATTGCAAAGAAGTATGGAGTAACAGAGGAAGAGGCATTAAAAATGATGCCGAAGCCACAACAAGAGTTTAATATTCAAGAAGAATAGAGGTGGTAGCTTATGCTTGATCCAGAGTATTTGGAAAAGTTCTCTGACCAGTTGTTAGCTATCATTGATGTGCTAACAATATCCATTGTAACTGATATGTCTAGGCGAATTGCAAAGATGGGGCGAATCAGCGATACTACAAAACATCAAGCCCATATCATTCAAAATGCTGGTATTGTGTATCAAGATGCTATCAAGAGAGTTAGTCAAGTAAGTGGGTATACAAACAGAGAAGTTGAGAGAATGTTTTATGAAGCAGGCATAAAGAACCTGAAAAATGAATCAGTTATTTACAAAAGAGCAGGGAAAGATACAGTGACATTAACTCAATCTTATGGAATGCAAAAGATATTAAATAGCAATATAAGTAAGACTAAAGGACAGTTGAGTAACTTAACAATGACTACCGCAAATAAAGCACAGTTTTCTTTTATCGAAGCATGTAACAAAGCCTCGATGAAGGTACAAACGGGTGCTTTTTCTTATGACAAGGCAATTGCAGATGCAATCAAAGAAGTGGCACAGCAAGGTACAGAAGTGCTTTATCCATCCGGACACGTTGATAAATTAGATGTGGGCACAAGAAGGGCTGTACTTACTGGTGTGAACCAAACCTCGGCACAAATGAACTTACAGTATGCCGAAGAGATGGATTGTGATTATGTGGAAACGACAGCTCATTCTGGTGCAAGACCTGATCATGCAATATGGCAAGGAAAGGTTTTTTGTATCTCTGGAAAAGATGCTAAGTATCCAAATTTCTATGAATCTACTGGTTATGGAACTGGACCGGGGCTTTGTGGGTGGAACTGCAGGCATAATTTTTATGCTTTCTTTCCAGGCATATCAACACCAGCTTACACAAAAGAGATGCTAGAAGATTACAATGCAAAAAAGTATGAGTATAACGGGAAAAAGCACACAGAATATGAAGTATCGCAGATGCAGAGGGCTCAAGAGCGAAGAATCAGGCACACGAAGCGAGAGTTGTCTGGATTTGATTCTGCAATTAAAGCAACAGATGATGACGTGCTAAAACAAACACTTCAAAAAGAGTTTGAGCTATCGTCAGTAAAGTTGAAACAGCAAGAATCGGCTTTAAAAGATTTTTGCAGACAGACAGGAAGAAGGGTAGAAAGTGCGAGGACACAAATACACGCGGTATTAGATAAACAAGGAAACATTATAGGTTTTAACCGAAGTGTGGCACAAAGGGCTGTGCAGGCAAACAAGAGACAGATTCATAATAAGTATAAAGGGTATTTTGGGACTAAAAATGCGACTGAAACTATAGATTATCTTAACAAAATCAAGTATAATGGAGAAAAGTGTTTGCTTGATGGATTTATAAAAGGTGTTGACAGTGGAGAAATATCAGCGTTGACAGGGTTTGATGCATATAGAAAGATAGCACATGAAATAGACAGTAAATTAATCGGATTAAAGACAGAAGATGGTGTCACGTTAAAATCATATGCTACGCACTTTGTTAATCGAGTAGTAGGGCAGTCTTCACACCCACATCCGGGAAAGCGTATGGGAGTTCCTGTTGATGTGGTAAAGGATGCTTTAATTCATCCGATTGAAATACGCAAACCGAGAGAAATGAAAAATGGTGATGTAAGAGTCGAGTATATAGGACAAAAATGCAGAGTTATTATTAGTATAAGAGATTTTATACTTATACAAACGAATCCAAGGAGTTGATATGATGTTAAACATGAGAGAAAAAGATATAAATTTTATCCAAAAAAATTTTGATAATGCTGAAAAGCTTCTAGCTACAAAAGAAGTTAATGATATATTAGATGCAATTTCAGATTGGATTGAAGATAATGGATATTCTCCTGAAAGTGATTATTTAGAATATAATGATTTGGGTCGAGAGGCTCAAGATGTATATGACAGTGTGTATGCTAGAAATTGATAAAAATATACAATGCAACAAAAGGTATAATTAAATTAATAAAAGAACTATATTCGGAATATTCATGGAGGTGATTTTATGAAAGTCCCAGAAGGAGTAAAGAAACTGAATAAGCTATTAAACGGAGAGCGGGTAACTTGTACCGAGTGCGGAAAAGGAATCTACGAGCCAATAGGCGGAGACTATAGAAAGACCCATTGTTTCAAGTGTAACCATTGCGAAGCAAAAATAAATATTGACTAATACCATCTGATGAAATGTCAGGTGGTATTTTTATACCCATTTTTAAGAAAGGAGCAGTTGATTATGAAACAAATTGAATAGAAAGGTATGGTGATCTAAACATCTCCCATCTGTGGGTAAAACAGTTAGAGTAAGCACGCAGACGAATCTGGGTGTTATTTTTGTGTCCGGAATGACATTTAAACTATGTTCCCTCTTGCGAGTAGAGGTTTAAACAACGTTTCACAGTGGAAAGCACCACATTTAAAAATAAGCGTGAAAGAAAAGGAGAAAAATATGGAATTTTTAAAAGAATTATTGGGTGAGAAGTATCCAGAGTTTGAGAAATTAATCAAGGAGCATAATGAAAAAGAAGAGAACAAGGATAAGCAAATTAAAATTGCGAATATCGGTTCTGGTGGTTATGTAGACAAGAAAAAGTATGATGATGCTGTGATTGAACGAGATCAGTACAAAAAACAGCTTGATACTGCAACAGAAACATTGAAGGGATTCGAAGGAGTCGACCCGGATGAGTTGACGGGAAAAGTTGATACTTTGACAAGTGACCTAGAAGAACAGAAGAAATTATATGAATCAAAGATTGCAGATATGCAGTTTAGCACAAAGATAGAGAGTGCCCTTTCTTTGGCAAAGGCTAAGAATGCAAAAGCAGTTATGGCTCTGTTGGATATTGAAAACCTAAAGGAAAGCAAAAATCAAGACACCGATTTAACTGCAGCAATCGATGCGGTAAAAGAAGAGAACGATTTTTTGTTTGAAAGTGACAAAGAACCGCCAGTTATCGTAAGGGGAACCAAGGGCGGTGCAAAATTTAAGGGCGAAAAGATGTCCTTAGAAGAAGCAATGAAATATGCAAATGAACATCCAGATGTGGATGTATCAACATTGATTTAGGAGGTAAGAATTAATGCCAAGTATTTTTGACAGTAAGAATTTTAATACTGAAGTGTTCGGTGCTTATGTAGATAAGACACCAAACCTTAACAGAAACGAGTTAATTAAGAGTAAGGCACTTAGAAATCGAAGTGATATCATTGCTCAATTCAAAGACCAAGTGGGAGGAAACTATGCAACAATTCCAATCTACGGAAGAATCGGAGGGGATGCACAGAACTACAATGGGACAACAGATATCACGGCATCCAATATGGCAACTTATACACAAGGAAGAACTGTGATTGGTCGTGCAAATGCATGGGTTGAAAAGGATTTTAGCTATGACATCACAGGTGGCGTTGACTTCATGGCTCAAATTGCTAGTCAGGTAGGCGAGTATTGGGATGATATTGACCAGGATACATTATTGTCTGTATTAAAAGGTATCTTTTCTATGACAGGAACGGCAAACTTAAAGTTTGTAAATGGTCATACTCACGATATCACAGGTGCAGATAATGGAATGTTTGAGACTACGACCTTAAACACAGGAATGCAAAAAGCCTTGGGAGATAATAAAGCAAAGTTTACCCTCGCAATCATGCATTCTGTTGTTGCGACCAATTTAGAAAATATGAAATTGTTAGAGTATTTAAAGTACACAGACAAAGATGGTATTGAACGTCCAACTGGATTGGCAACGATTAATGGAAGATTGGTATTAATCGACGACAACATGCCAGTAGAAGATGTTGCAGCAGTGGAAGAAAGTGGAACAAAGGGACAAGCTGGATACGTAGCACCACAAGATGCGTATAAGAAGTTTACAACCTATGTCCTTGGTGATGGGGCAATTGAGTATACAAACTGCGGAGCAAAAGTTCCATATGAGACAGATAGAGATCCGGCAAAGAATGGTGGACAAGATACACTTTATGGACGCCAGAGAAAAATCTTTGCGCCTTATGGTATCAGTTTTAACAATGGAAGTATTGTATCACCAACGGATACACAGCTAGAAGCAGGATCTAATTGGGATTTAGCAAATAGTAACGAAAGCACAAAGAAGTACTTTCCACATAAAGCAATTCCAATTGCTCGTATCATTTCAAGAGGGTAGGAGGTAATACGGTATGGT
>JAQUUB010000147.1 GCA_028694115.1 Lachnospiraceae bacterium | reverse complement strand
TTTAGACTTACAGGGAAAGTCTACCCATTTTTAAGACATTCCACATGCTAAATCTCATTATCGTTGGTTCAAAACAGAAAAAATGAATTTTCAGACAGGATTTATACTGTCATGAATAATTCAGGATTAGTAAAAATAACCATACACTATGATTAAGAATGTGAAAAATATGGATCAAAAGAAGCAGGATATTATAAATGGTCTGTTAAAAGAATTACAGCAGGACGAACAGACAGTTTTATCAAAAATAGAAAAGAATGATCAGCATATTCAGGAGATAGACGCATATCTGAATTCTCTTTTGGATAAGCAGGATTTTGATTATCAGGTTTTTTCGCCAAGAAAGGTTGAAAATGTTTTTCACCAGGATATGGAAAAGCATCGTTCACAAAAAATAGAATATGAAAATGATAATCAGTATCAATATAAACAACTTACTATTTTGAAATCTCGGATACATCGTTGCAAACAATTATTCAATCCTGATGAAGATGAACAAATAAAGATTGAAAAAAATGAAATCAAACAGGAAGAAATTTTAAAAAAACAAGAAGCAGGTGATGGAGTTTTAATTTTCGATATACTTGAAAATGATAGACGAAGAATTGCCAGAGATTTACATGACTCTTCTTTACAGACATTGGCTGCTCTTATTCATAAAGTGGAATTAAGTTCACTTTTTATTGATCAGGATCCGGTAAGAGCAAAATTAGAATTAGCCACAATTTCCGGTCATTTGAAAAATGTAATTGATGATATTAGAGATACTGTTTTTAATCTTCGTCCAATGACATTTGACGATCTTGGATTAAGGGACGCGATAAATGAATTGGTATCTGTTGTAAAATGTAATTACAATATTAGTATTGAGACAGACCTTGATGATATTGAAGATGAAAATCCTTTTGTACTTATGACAATTTATAGATTAATTCAAGAATCTTTAAATAATGCATTGAAACATGCTGCTGCATCAGAAATCTTTGTTTTATTAAAAAAGGTAGATAATAAATACCATCTTTTGATATCTGATAATGGTAAAGGATTTGATGCCAAGTCATATATGACTATAAACCGGGATGCAAATAATCATCATTATGGTTTATCTATTTTACAGGAGCGTGTAGATCTATTGCATGGAAGCTTAACAATAGAATCAAAAAAAGATACTGGAACAAAAATAGAAATTTTTATTCCGAAACAAACTGCCAAATTAATGGGTGGAAACGTCACTAAGGGGACAGAATGAGAGGAAATATGAGTGTTAAAGTAGTTATTGCTGATGATCATGTAATGATGAGAGAAGGAATTAAACAGCTGTTGGAGTTTGATGGTGAAATTGAAGTTATTGGACAGGCAAGCAATGGCGAGGAATGTTTGATTACTTTAGATCAATGCAGACCGGATGTTTTATTATTGGATATCAATATGCCTGATTTAAACGGTATAGAAGTTTTAACAAATTTGAAAAAAAATAATTTTCCTGTAAAGGTTATCATTTTAACTGTTCATAATGAAGTTGAATATTTGGTTAAAGCTGTAGATATTGGTGTTAATGGTTACATTTTAAAGGATTCTGATTCCTCACAGTTGAAAGAAGCAATTTATACTGTGATGAGAGGCGAATCATATATTCAATCAAGTTTGATTCCTATATTAAATTCAAAACTTATAAGTCGTGATGTAGATAAAGATAAAATGTTAGCTTTAACTGATCGTGAAAGAGAAGTTTTAATTTTGGTTGCTCAGGGCATGTTTAATAAAGAAATTGCACTAAAACTTAATATTAGTGAAAGAACGGTAAAAAATCACATTTCTAATATATTCAAAAAGATTGAAGTTAGCGATAGAACACAGGCAGCTGTATTTGCAATTCGTAATAATTTAATCACATTATAATGAATATTTTACTCCGATGTTTCACGTGAAACATTGGAGTATTTTTTTGACCATACATACAAGATATATGTTTCACGTGAAACATTGAAACCAATATCTTGATAAAAATAGGCGTGAAACATTTAAAAACACAATTGTGAAACATTTTGATAAGAGAAAAAGATAAAACAGCCTGAAACAATAGGTAGATAATGAAAAAAATTGGTGTTATAATCGTAACGTGAAAGAAATGAAGAGATAAAAAAGAATATCCTGAAATGGAAAGGAAAGAAAATGGGAAGAATTATCGCAATTGCAAATCAAAAGGGTGGGGTTGGCAAAACAACTACATCAATCAATTTATCAGCATCTTTAGCAGAAAAAGGAATGAAGGTACTGGTAATAGATACTGATCCCCAGGGTAATACCACGAGTGGATATGGAATCAACAAAAATGAGTTAGATAACACAGTATATGAATTATTGTTAGGAGAATGTTCTATTGGGGATTGCATTATCAAAGATGTTATTCCGAATGTCTCTATTCTTCCTTCAAATGTGAATCTTGCTGCAGTAGAAATTGAATTAATGGATTCTGATAATAAAAACTACATATTAAAAAAAGAAGTGGATTATGTAAGAGACCAATATGATTTTATTATTATTGATTGTCCTCCTTCTTTAAGTGTTCTCACCATCAATGCAATGACAACAGCAAATACTGTTTTAGTGCCAATTCAATGTGAATATTATGCTTTGGAAGGTTTAAGTCAGTTGATACATACCATAAATCTGGTAAAAGAAAGACTAAATTCTGATTTGGAAATGGAAGGGGTTGTATTTACCATGTATGATTCCAGAACAAACCTTTCCATGCAAGTGGTACAAAATGTTAAAGAAAACTTGAAAACAAAAGTTTATAATACAGTTATTCCAAGAAATGTACGTTTAGCAGAGGCACCAAGCTATGGAATGCCAATTAATCAATATGACGCGAAGTCTGCTGGAGCAGAAAGCTATAGAATGTTAGCAGAAGAGATCATAAACAGAAAGGATATCTGATATGGCGGTAAAAGGATTGGGTAAAGGTTTAGGAAAAGGTCTGGATGTATTAATTCCAGAGCAGAGTGATTCAAAGAAAAATGAAACAAAGGTTTCACGTGAAAAAGCAATACCTGATGTAGAGGGTCCTGTAAGTACAGTCAAAATCACAAAAGTAGAGCCAAACAGAGAACAGCCCAGAAAAAACTTTGATGAGGAAGCATTACAGGAATTATCCGATTCTATTAAGCAATTTGGTTTATTGCAGCCAATTCTTGTACAGGATAGAAAAACATATTATGAGATTATTGCCGGAGAGAGAAGATGGCGTGCAGCAAAGCTTGCAGGCTTAAAAGAAGTTCCGGTTATTATTAAAAATTATTCCGAACAGGAAATTGTTGAAATATCCTTAATTGAAAATATTCAACGAGAAGATTTAAATCCTATTGAAGAGGCTCTCGCATACAAAAAACTCTTAACGGAATTTGATTTAAAACAGGATGAAGTAGCTGAACGTGTTTCAAAAAGCAGAACTGCAGTTACGAACTCAATGCGTTTATTAAAATTATGCGAGCCTGTTCAGCAAATGGTTGTAGAAGGTAAGATTTCTTCTGGACATGCCAGAACTTTGCTGGGCGTTGAGGATACAAACACTCAGATGGAAATCGCAGATAAGATTGTAGCAGAAAAATTGTCTGTCAGAGATTTAGAAAAATTGGTTAAAAATCTTGGAAAAGCACCAAAGCAGAAAAAAGAAAAGAAAATTGACGAGAGTTTGGAAACAATCTATCAAAATATTGCAGAAAAATTAAAGGAAACCTTAAGTACCAAGGTTGTTATTAATTCTGCTCAAGATGGAACTGGATCCGGAAAAGTAGAAATTGAATTCTACTCACATGAAGATCTGGAACGTATCATAGACCAGATTACAAGATAAGGAAAGGATTTACCTTTATGACAAGTCAGATTTTAAATGAAATAGGATTAGGCGGCCTAGACATTGCATACTTATTTATTGCAACATATGCCATTATCTTATTGTTGATTATCCTAATCATCATTCAAATCGTAAAATACAGTAGGCTGAAGAAAAAGTATAACAAGTTCATGCGAGGAAAAAACGCAGAAAGTTTAGAACAGGATATTGTTCAGCTATATCAGGATAATCAAAAAATGAAAAAGGATGTTGAAAAAAGTAAACGTGATATCCGATCATTATTTAAAACAACAGAAAAGACTTTCCAAAAGGTGGGAATCATAAAATATGATGCTTTTCAGCAAATGGGAGGAAAGTTAAGTTTTTCATTAGCATTATTAGATCAAAAGAATAACGGATTTGTTTTAAATTCTGTTCATAGTACAGACGGATGTTATTCCTATACAAAAGAGATCAAAAATGGAAAATGCAGCATTGATCTTGGAAATGAAGAAAAGGTTGCATTAGATTTAGCCATTGGAGAAGAAGACGAAGAATAGGAAACCAGCAAAAAGTTATAAGAAAATGGAGTCTGTCGTATGAAGCTTTGTAATGTGGATAGTCTAACAGGAAAAGAAATATTGGCCAGGCCTATTATGACCGGATCATATCAGATCCTATTAGCCGAAGGTACTGAATTAAGACAGGAATATATTGAAAAAATTAAAGAACTTGGAATTCAAGAGGTTTACATAAATGATGTATGCGAAGAAGGCACTGTAGCAAAAGAGATCCTTAAAGCTGAAACAGAAAACAGCTTGAAGGAAAAGGTGCAATCCATCCTTGAGAAGCATACCTATAATCATAATGAAGATCTTGCAGAATTGAGCAATACGGCCGACGTAATTATTACCAGCATTGTGTCAGATGATAATATTATGAACCAGGTTTATGATATTAAAGAAAGAAGTTCAGATTTATATGAACATTCTCTTACAGTTTGCGCTTTATCTACGGTTACAGCATTAAAGTTAGGAATGAACCAGGAAATAGTTCATGATATCAGTGTCGGATGCTTACTTCATGATATCGGCCTTCGTTATATTACAATTCCATATGAAAATGTGGATATGAACACTGCATCAAATATAGAAGCAGCTGAATACAAAAAACATCCTGTTTACGGGTACTCAGCGTTATTAAAAGAAAATTGGATATCTGATATCAGTAAGAAAATTATTTTATATCACCATGAAAGAACAGATGGAAGCGGATACCCGCTTCATGCTACAGATATTCCGAGAGAATGTCAGGTAGTCAATATTTGTAATCAGTTTGATGAGATGATATGTGGCATCGGAACAATAAAAGTAAAAGTATATGAAGCGATTGAATATTTAAAAACCTTTAAAAAGACTAAATTTGATGATACAATAGTAGACGCGTTTTTAGCTTTTACAGCTGTCTATCCGGTGGGAACCGTTGTGCAGCTGAGTAATGGTGAAAAAGGTCTTGTTATTCGACAAAATAATCAGTTTTCCGACAGACCTGTTATCAGAATTGTACAGGATGCCATTGGGAAAAAAGTGACAAAAGAAATTATTCGTGATTTAACAAGAGAAAACAGTATTTGTATTGAAAAAGCTGTTCAGTCATAATTAGTATAGTATAATAAAAAATACAATAGATAAAAAAGAAAAAACCGTGAAAACGGATAAAAAGTCGTGAAAACGACGGAATGAGAGGCATATAGAAATGATCGACATTAAGTTTTTAAGAGAAAATCCGGAAGTAGTAAAGGAAAACATTAAAAAGAAATTTCAGGACAGCAAGCTTCCTTTGGTAGATGAAGTAATAGAACTGGATGCAGAAGTCAGAAAAGCACAGCAGGAAGCAGATGAACTGCGTGCACATAAGAATAAGATTTCCAAGGAAATCGGCGGGTTAATGGCACAGGGCAAAAAAGAAGAAGCTAATGCCAAAAAAGAAGAAGTTGCAGCGAATGCAAAACGCTTAACAGAACTGGAAGAAAAAGAGACTTCTTTAAGAGAAAAAATCACTAAAAACATGATGATTATTCCAAACATCATCGATCTATCTGTACCAATCGGAAAAGATGATTCTCAAAATGTGGAAATTGAAAAATTTGGTGAGCCAATAGTTCCAGATTTTGAAATTCCATATCATACAGAAATCATGGAAAAATTTGATGGTATCGATCTGGACGCAGCAGGAAGAGTTGCAGGAAATGGTTTTTATTATTTAATGGGAGATATTGCAAGACTTCATTCAGCAGTATTGTCCTATGCACGTGATTTTATGATTAATCGTGGATTCACATATTGTGTACCACCTTTTATGATCAGAAGTGCTGTTGTAGATGGTGTTATGAGTTTTGCTGAAATGGATGCCATGATGTATAAAATCGAAGGAGAAGATCTGTATCTGATCGGAACTTCTGAACATTCCATGATAGGTAAGTTCATTGATACTATTTTACCGGAAGAAAAATTACCAAAGACCTTAACCAGCTACTCACCATGTTTCCGTAAAGAAAAAGGAGCACATGGAATTGAGGAACGAGGTGTATACAGAATACATCAGTTTGAAAAACAGGAAATGATTGTAGTTTGCAAACCGGAAGATTCCAAAATGTGGTTTGATAAATTGTGGCAGAATACTGTAGATCTGTTCCGTACCCTGGATATTCCGGTTCGTACATTGGAGTGCTGTTCCGGTGATCTGGCAGATCTGAAAGTAAAGTCAATCGACGTAGAAGCATGGTCTCCAAGACAGAAAAAATATTTTGAGGTAGGCAGCTGTTCTAATTTAGGTGATGCACAGGCCAGAAGATTAAGAATCCGTGTACAGGGTGAGGATGGAAATAAATACTTTGCACATACTTTAAACAATACAGTAGTTGCACCACCTAGAATGTTAATCGCATTTTTGGAGAATAATTTACAGGCGGATGGTTCTGTAAAAATCCCGGAAGTACTGCAGCCATATATGGGTAGTATAAAGGAATTGCGTGCAAAGGATTGAAATGAGATTAAAATATAGGAAAGTGAGGTGAAATCTTTGCAT
This sequence comes from Lachnospiraceae bacterium, assembly GCA_028694115.1. The sequence continues at coordinate 1,839 of JAQUUB010000147.1, read as the reverse complement.
CGTTATTTGCGTGCAATAGGATTTAGTCACCTGACAGAGCGTAAAAAACTGCAGGAGCTAATGACAGATATTGTTCTAAGTTCTACAGAAAGGCATTATACGACCGGGTCAGATGAAACACTGATTGCAGAGTTTAGCAAAGATTTTGCTCAGAATATTGGTATTACAGTTTGTGGTGTATTTGATGAAGAGGATAAGTTCATCGCAGATTACTATTATCCGTATTTAAAAGGATCAGCAATCAGCTCGGAAGAAGATGTTTCAGTAGAGCAGCATGCGGCCAAAGATTCTTATGCCGGCGTGTGCGATGATATTAGACTTGGGGTGTCACTGATTTTTTATTTACAAAACAGGATACCATATATCAAGGCAAATAATCTGGAACAACTGCCTGTTAGAGGAACAACGTTAAATCTTTCTGCTTTGTCAGTACAGGGCAATGTTATGATGCCCATTGTAAAAAATGAAATAGAAAAAACTAAAGTGAAAAAAGCAACTGTAAATCGTCAGCAACTCCTGGCAGCAGCCAGACAAGGTGATGAAGATGCTATAGAAAATTTAACTCTGGAAGATATGGATATGTATACTACCATATCCAAAAAAATCCATAAAGATGATGTATTCAGTTTAGTAGATACCTACTTTATGCCTTACGGAGTAGAATGTGACCAGTATTCAGTACTGGGTGAAATTACACATTGCAAACAGGAAACAAATTATCTGACGGGGGAGAACATATATATTATGGGAATCTCCTGCAACGAACTGGAGTTCGATCTCTGCATTAATCAGGAAGATCTATATGGAGAACCAGAAGTTGGACGACGATTTAAGGGCACTGTATGGATGCAGGGATATATAAATTTTCCCGGTTAAATTTTCCAGGTCAGTAAATTTTTTGTTTTCATAAAGAATAAAATATGATAATCTATTACATGGCAGTTTAAACAACTGCCATATTAGGTTTCTTTAGTTAAATGGATATAACAGCCCCCTCCTAAGGTTCAACCATGGTTTTACCCTAAGGAATGAAAAAGGGTAAAGGTTTGGAGTTCGAATCCATCCTGAAACCGAAGAAGGTCAAAATAAGAAATAGAGATAATTCGTCACGAAAGTGATTGGATTCATAGAGATGGTCGCCGAGGCCAAAAGGTTTGAAAGCCTTGAAAAATCGGCATTTGTTCCCGTAGTTAAATGGATATAACAAGCGCCTCCTAAGCACTAGTTATGGGTTCGATTCCCGTCGGGAACATTCATTTTAGCAGTAGTGATTGATCGAAATCATTGCTGTTTTTTTGTATTTTGGGAGTGATTTTGGGTGGCAATTTGTCACCCGATGATAAAGAAAAAGATATAAACTGCCACCCAAAATGAAAAATTGCCACCCAATGTATTTCAGAAAATTGCACCCATAGGATTCAACTATTAAGTAGTATATGATTTGGGTTGTAAAGTAGAGATAATTGGAGTAGAAAAGACAGCATAATATTCTTGCTTGGAAGTAACAAGCCTGATGGATAAGGTCCATTCAGATTAGATGAAATAATTTATCTATTCTGGATGGGCTTTTTCTCGTTCAGGGAAAGGAAGGACTAATGACTGTTGCAGAAAAAACAGAAGTATGTGATGCAGAGGAAAAAGTAATAGAAATGGAATTGGAACGTTTAAGAACTTTTGAAAACCATCCATTTAAGGTTCACGCTGATAGTCAAATGATTGAGCTACAAGACAGTATCAAAAGTTTTGGTATTTTAAATCCTTTGATTGTACGACCTAGACCAGATGGAGTGTACGAGATTATTTCTGGACACAGACGGAGATATGCCGCGGAACAATTAG
>JAQUUB010000146.1 GCA_028694115.1 Lachnospiraceae bacterium | reverse complement strand
TGGAACAAGCACCCCATACTTAGCGATGCTTTCCTTGGTTTCCTCCATTTTTTCATCATCAAGCACCTTGAATGGGTGGTTTGCAAAAGTTGATAGCTTTGATATTTCTATATCTTGTATAGTGTTTACCGTATCGACACTACATACAGTTTCGTCATTGCTACCAAAGAGGTCATTGAAGGAAGTCATTTTAATTTTGCTTGCACTGCTTTTCATTTATACAACCTCCTTTACAAGTCCCTTGTAGGCATTTGCCACCTTTCCATTAGGGTCGTGCTGGTAGATGCTCTTGCCCTCGGCACTTATTTCGGCAGCTCGAACAGATAGAGGGATAATGCTTTCAAAGATGTTGATTTTCTGCCCATAGCTTTCGTGCAACAAGCTAATAATGTCCTTTGTATAGTTGGTACGCATATCCACCATAGTGATTAGGATACCGCCAATTTTAAGGTTAGGATTGAGTTGTTTTCTAACCTTGCCAATGGTACGAAAAAGCTGTTCCATACCCTTAATGGATAGATATTGTGGCTGAACAGGGATAATAACCTCATCTGCACAGGTCAATGCGTTAATAGTTAGCATACCAAGCGAGGGAGAGCAGTCAATAACAGCCACATCATAGTCATTCGCAATAATCTTTAGATATTCTCGAAGTACCATTTCTCGGCTAATTGTATTTACCAATGTGACCTCCATTGCCGATAATTCAATGTTAGCAGGGAGCAGGTCAATGCCTTCCTCGTGGTGCAATATGCCTTCATTAGCTGTTATGGGTTTGTCAGCAATAATTTTCTCAAGGAGAGTGGAAACCGTGGTTTCCATTTTGTCCTGCTCATTATAGCCTAAGCTAACGGTCAAGCTACCCTGTGCATCAAGGTCAATGGCAACTACTTTCTTTCCCTCCTTGGCAAGTCCAATGGCGAGATTGACGGCAGTTACGGTTTTACCGACACCGCCTTTTTGGTTTACAATAGCGATTGTTTTCATTTAAAAGCTCCTCCTTATTCTTACTAAAAGTCCGCTAAGATTTAAATTTCTTTCACCTACAATGTAGTAGTCCTTGCCGTTATGTTCTACACTGGAACGACACCACTTTGTATGGTCATCTTCATCTTCCGCAGTATGGAGGTACTCAATTCCGCAACCACAGGTCAGTTCGTAACCATTTTGGGTTTCAAATCTGTCACGGCTGTTTCTTGATAGGGTGCTTGTTTCGACTACCGGCAGCATTAAGTATTCAATGCGAGATTGCATATCTGCCAGTTTGTCGATGATGAGATTAAATTCATCACGGAGGAAAAAATCTTCCGTTTCACATTCGATGGATACCTCACTCATATCTCCATACTCTGCATAGCCTGTCATTTGTACCACATTGCTAATGGCTCGTTTGATTGTGTGAAGCTCTGCTAAAACTGTTTTTGTATCTACCATTTTCTACTCCTTTTTTAGTCTTAATGAAACATTGCTGTTTTTACGCACTTTAAGATTTCTGTTCTTTTGTCTTATTTTTATTGGAAAAAGAATAAAGACAAACCATCAAACCCTTGATTTTACTGGGTTTTCCGATTTGTCTTTATTATACTGTATGGGCATTGCTTCGCTACACATCTACTAGAATCCGGCGCAGAAGTATGTTGCATCAAAGAGTTGCTAGGACATACCTTTATCCAAACCACATCATTTTATCTGCATTTAAGCAATACCAATCAATTGGTTCAAAGCCCATTAGACACTCTACCAAAAAAGCGTGGACGCAAGTCAAAGGTGAAGTCCAATGCCTGAGGTGCAAGATATTTTCTCTCAGTACGGAGAAAATTATCGCAGAAAACATAAAATGTCTATTGTACAGCATAAGGCTATGAATGCAATTCAGAACTGCAGAACTGCCCGGCTCGGCGGGCATATGGATAAATGTCCATCTTGTAACTATGAACGACCATCCTACAATTCCTGTCGCAACCGACATTGTCCCAAATGTCAAACTCTTTCTAAGGAACGTTGGATTGATGCACGGAAAGCAGATTTATTAAACATCGGTTATTTTCATGTTGTGTTTACTGTTCCACAAGAACTGAACTGGCTAATCTACAATAATCAGCGTGCTTGCTACAATCTGATGTTTCGGTGTGTTGCAGAAACACTGCAAGAGCTATCCCATGACAAAAAATATTTAGGTGCATCTATTGGGCTTACAGCCATACTTCACACTTGGGGTCAGAATCTTTGCTTTCATCCACACATACATTGTATTGTTCCTTCCGGTGGATTAACTACATTAGGTAAATGGCAACCTTCACGTAAAAAGTTTTTTCTGCCCGTACGGGTTCTTTCACGTAAATTTCGAGGGAAGTTTCTGGCGTTGCTAAAGCTCCAAATACCTGAAATAGAACAAACCTAGTGGATCTGTGCTACCAAAAAGAATGGGTTGTTTATTGCAAACCACCGTTTAAAGATGCCCCTTGTGTTGTTGATTATCTTGGCCGTTATACTCACCGGGTAACGATTTCTAACAATCGTATTCTCAAATTAGAAAACGACACCGTTACCTTTAAATGGCGGGATTATCGCGATAACAGTCGTTGGAAAGAGATGGTACTAAATGTTGACGAGTTTATAAGACGCTTTCTTATGCATATCTTACCACAAGGGTTTATGAAAATAAGACACTATGGATTTCTCTCCAGCCGAGGCAAACAAAAGAAACTGAGAATATGTAAAATTCAAACCAGAACTAGTCTTGCCCCCAAAGAAAAGCTTTCTGCCGAACAACTTATCCAAAGAATTCTCGGCAGAAAACCATCTCAGTGTCCACACTGCGGATACTCCGGTTTGCTCGGAACCGGACTTTCTCCGCCGGTAGTCATAACTGCATAAGCCAGGCAATACCTACGATTGCCTTCAAAGCCTGTTTCAGGGACAGGCTAGCTTTGCTATGCTTATTTTAACAGAAAATGGTTTGTTTTTACAAGGTAACACCTCAAAATCGGGTTTAAACTGTGATCCTTTTATGTTTTTTTAAGAAAATATAGAATGATTTTCCCATAGCATATGTAATCCGATCGCCGTTTCGCGCTATGGAATTATCCAACCAAAGGCAACTGGGTCTCTACTCGGTTGCTTTTTTTCTGAGCCTTTACTCGGATAATTCACTACTCAAACTGTGAAGTTGATATGTTGCCTATTCATACGAATTAAGATATTACTGTACGAAAATTGTTCTTGATTAATTGTGATATTTCCAGCTTCGGAACAGCTTTTTCTTTAGATAAATAATCGTATATCTTATCAGCAAAAAGGAATGAGTAGTGTTCTTCCATTCCTTTTGAAAACGGAGCATCACTTTCAATAAGAATACGGTTCATGGGGAGTGCGTCCACAATTCCTCTCCCATTTTTACTTAATAACATCTGTTGATTTATTGAAAAATAGCATCCCATTTCTAAAGCTTCTTTCAAAATACGAGCACTTCCACTAAACCAATGCATAATAACTTTACCTTTGAACTGTTTTAGTATTTGAAGACATTCAGCTTCAGCACGTCTACTATGCACAGACAAAATCTTATCATCTTTTTGACAGGCATCGACTATTTTACAAAAAACTTCGCGCTGAATTTCCTTATTAGCTTTATCTTGTGTAGTAAAATCTAATCCTACTTCGCCTATATAACGTGTGATTTCAACATACTTCAAAAATACTGGGAGTTGTCTTTGGCATTGGAATACAAGTTCTGGATGAAAACCGAGTGCAATCTTTATATGCTTGAAATTGGCATACAGCTGATAGTAACGTTCATAAAGCTCTGGCAAGTTCGTGACTGCAATTGTATAGGAATGATGTGCTTCAATATATGACAAAACATCTTCACGCTTTTTATATAAATCAAAGTGCATATGAGCATCCATAAGAAAATTATCCATTAGATTTCCTCCAAATACATTCTTAGCTCGTCCATTCCACGCATATACAACTGAGTATATTCATCAATATGATCTACTATTGAACCACTAAGTTGAATTGTCATAAAGGCATATTTCGGATTATATTTTTTCAGTCCAAGCCGATATGAGTTCAAGCAGGTTTTCGCTGTGTCACCATCGTTAAATTTATTATCTCTATACGAACTGTTATCTTCCATTCCTGCACGCTTAATTGCCGCTTGACGAATTACACATGGTAAGCAATACCCGCAATGACGGGCTTCCTTTTCTCTTAGCATCCTGCCGTTATCTGGATGTGAACAAGACATAGTATTTTCCAAATTAGCTTGAACAAATAACTGGTTCTTACATTCAAGTAACATTTCACCTTTAGTTTTGAACTGATATGGATTTACAAGTGTAACTGGCAATTCAATAATATTAAGTAGTTTTTGAAATAATCTCATATAATGAGGATGAGTCGTTCTTGTGCTACTTGTTCCAATACGTGAGAATGTACTTGGAATATTAAGTGAGATGAATCCATTCTCTGGAATAATTAACTGAATTGGCTTTCCCAAACATGATGCAACCGCCAACGCATGAGAAAAAAACATAAAAGAACGGGTTCGAGTAGTGTCCTCAATTCCCGCAACAACTTTTGCATAATACTGATGAAAATCTCTTGATTCTAATGAATAGTTCACAATAAACTTTTCCTTCAAGGCATCTTGAAATTCCTTGGTTCCTTTACCACCACCATAGTGACTAATAAATATCGTCTTACCTGCATACTGTTCAAGAAGATTTATCGCTCCAATAAAAGAATCAAGTCCGCCGGAAAACATACATAACTGATCATAATCTTTGACAGGGCGTTTTGATTTCGTCCATTTTTCAAACTGTTCCTTTTCATTTTCCGACTCATTTCTCTCGCGAAAAACAAAAGACCAATTATCACCACTCAAAAACCCAAGCATTTCTTCAAGAACTGGCTTTGAGTTAAGCCATAGACCATATTCAAGAACAGGCATAAAAATTGTAAAATCTCGACTCCAATTGTCCATTGCATTATCTCTTAGACATAACCTATCTGCTGCAAATACAGCCATGGAAATGTAGAGTAAATCTAATGATTGTAAACTGTACCAATACGGCAGTTTATATCTATTATTCCAAAATGTATATGAAAAAGATCCTGAATCAGAAAAATCAACAACCGTTGCCGGTATAGCCGCTTCAAAAGTATCTGATTTATCTATCCGATAGACTATGTTCATACGATTCCCTCCAATACTTCCAAGCAGCGTTCATGCAAATCCTTAACAGCCGAAGCAACATTCTTGTTAATTATGTCACCCTTGTTCTTGAACTCAACATCTACAATCCCCATAATCATTTCTTTGAATTCACACTCTATACCATAGGAATCCTCTGAATTGGTAATATACATTTCCAAGCGACTTCCCAGATCTTTCATCATGGAGATCCAAATATATGAACCCACATATTCTTTTAATGCTTCATTCATCAACTCTGGCGGCATATTGTTTATAATCTCTATATTCATTTCATTTGCTTCAACATAGTCAAATACTTTTGACAACGCCGCCTGTACAGCCTCTTTTGCTGCAATATCTTCTTTTGTATTAGAAGCTGGAGCCAATATATCAACCAGTCTTGAAAATACCTCCGACACTGGCTTTCCTATATATTCAATGCCCAGATTTTTGAATGTTGTTTCTAAGCCATTCGTTGCAATGCCATTGAAGAATCCGCCAATATTTCCGCCAGTTTTTATTCCCGAATGTGCTTGAGATGCCATTCGATGCGAACCACCGGCAGCTCTTACATATTGCTGTGCAATATGCCTTGGAGAACCATATGTACCACCGCTATTGATATATTTTGACATATCAGATTTTACTGTTTGCCATTTCACTGGTTCTGTTGTGTTAGGATTTTCACTTTGTTCAGGATCATAATCTTCAGGAAACAAAGGATTTCTATCATTCCTGCCATTAAAAATACTTGATGTACCCATGATATATCTCCTTCCGATGTTATTTCTCCAATAGTTTTTCTATACTGCTCTGCAATCCTGTTTTCTTTTTTTCCCACTGAGCAACTATTTCCCGAATTTCGACCTTTTTATTAGTTTTACTTGCAAAATCTGCAATATATCCAGCGCAACCTAAAGATATTTGTGAACCACTAAACGATTGCAAGTAGCTAACAGTATCATTTATCAAATCGGTTCTCTGCTGTGCAAACGCAAGAAATGCTTTCATGATTTCTTTGCTTATAGATGTCTCAGCTAACATGGAAGAATACATTGCCTCAAGGATCGCTGCCGCTTCTGAATCAGATATGTCGACAGATGCTTTAAGAGCCTGCTGAATTTTAACATCTGTTTTCGATAATAATTGTTCCAATATCACCTGTGCTGCTGGTGATAGGAAAGAAGAAATGCGGCTAATTTTCTCATCAAGAGAGGTTCTTGTAAAATAGAAATATGTGTTGAGGCTTTCGCTTGAAAGTTTTGGCTTTATCTTACACCATTCTAAAAACCAAGTGTCTTCTCGCCAAATTTTCAACTCTGCTGTTATTTCTGGCGTACCTTCCTCGAACAGTATTAACTCTTTACTTAGGGTGTTGTTCGCTGTCATTTCAGCTATTTTATTAAATATTCTTGGTTTAATATATTCCAGCATCATTATCTTAGCGAGAATTTTTCGATCCAATGATTTATTCTTATAGGTTGCCATCTGCAATCTCATATACATAGAATTCAAAAATCGCTTACACTGACGAGGGTTTCCATGTAACCCGTTAGATAAAACATATGCCAACTGATTAGCGATCGAAAGAGATTCTACAACCCCAGCTTGCACATCTGGATTCTCTGTAAACAAGTCGCCAACTGAATTCATCTTGAATTTCTCAAAATCTTCTTTCTTTTTTTCAATTATCCAAGACAAAATCTTTTCAAAGTTTTCCCCATCTAATTCAGATTGCAACAGAAGACAAGCTATGTATATTTCTACTTCATCTGCGTTCAGCTGTGGAATTCGGATAGGATATTGTATCAACTTCTCAAGATACTCTTTTCCGATATCTATCTGGATACCTTCTATATCCTTAAATTTATTCTTAACTGCATATGAAATATGACGCTCATCTGCACCGATGACAAAAGCCACTTTCCCTTCAAAAAGAAAAAGTTTTATGGCTTCTAATGTGTCCAGTATGGTATCCGGTCTGCATCTATCCAATTCATCTACAAAGACAACCAATCGACTGATTTTAGATTCTTCAAGAAGTTCCGCAAACTCTTTTTGAAATTTTCTTATATCTTCTCGCAATTCTTTGTTGTTTAACTCATCTGAAACACTTGCATGAATTTTTCCCAAGTCAGCTTCTTCGGCTGCTCCTTGAACCTTTTTCACAACTTGATTTGCTGTAATTCCAACTATTGTCCCGATGCCTCCTGTAAAAAACAAGTCCGTTCCAAACTTTAGTGCGCCTTTTACTAACTTGAACTTATCTACACTTTTGTATAAACCTTTTACTATATCCTGTGCCTTCTGTGATAGGCTCTCTTCGCTGCTTATTTCATCAAGAATTGAGCCTAATATGGCGGTCTTAGCATCTTCATAATTTTCAAATAACCAGCCATTAAATACTAAGCACTTAATTTTCTTATCTTCCTTTTCCAAACACTCTTTGCACATATACATGAGGCTGGATTTCCCACTGCCCCAATCACCGTAAACACCAATGCTTGCAGGAAAAAGTGCGTCATTTGTAATAATGCTTTGTACAGTTTTAATTAAATAATCATAATCCAGAAAGTCCAGTTCTGTTTCACTATCTTTCCACATGGTTTTACCTCCAATATCTTATATGGGCATATTTTTTATTGTGGAGACTATTTTTAACATTTATATATCTATAATTCCTGCACTTTTATGTCGGATCATCTTGAAGTATGAATTACGCATAATTGCTAGAACGAAATAGCTTACGCCATTGTGTGCCGCCAACAGGCAGCGTTTGCAAATTTATAACCACATCTGCCACTTGCTCCTATATACTTGGCAAAGACCAACTATAAAGGAGAATCTATATGTTAGATGAAGAATTATTAGAACGACTTAAACAGGACATTCGGTTGCGGGGCCACAGTCAAAATACAATGGACGAGTACGTGCATCGTATTAGCAAGTTTATGATTTACTCACACCGCCCACTGCAAGAACTTGACGAAGCAGATGTGAAAAGCTTCCTGCTATACCTCATTGAAGAACGCAACTTGAAAAAGTCCAGTGTCAACACATACAACAGTGCAATTCGATTCTTGTATGGTGTGACACTGAATCGCCCTCTAAATGTGTGGCAAATTCCTCGCTGTAAGTCTGAGCGTGAATTGCCTCAACTGCTTACACAAGAAGAAATCTCAAGGCTTTTTGAGCATACGCCAAATCCCATGTACCGTGCATTGCTCATGACCATATATGGGTCAGGATTGCGCGTTTCAGAGGCAGTTGGAATCAAGGTTTGTGATATTGATAGCGAAAAGATGCGCATCTTTATCCGGCAAGGCAAAGGTGGTCAAGATAGATATGCAACATTATCTCAAACAGCATTGAATGCGTTGAGAGCCTACTGGAAAACCTGCCAACCAACAGATGACTTATTTCTGACGAGACTCAAGAAAAGGCCTACGTCGCGCAGTGTAAATAATGCGTTTCAAGCTTCGATGGTGAGAGCTGGTATTACGAAAAATGCAACTGTGCACACACTTCGCCATTGCTTTGCTACGCATCTACTTGAGTATGACACAAACCTATTTCACATCAAAAAGTTGCTTGGTCACCGTAGTATTCGATCCACATCTTGGTATCTTCACTATGCCGAAG
>JAQUUB010000145.1 GCA_028694115.1 Lachnospiraceae bacterium | reverse complement strand
TGCTTGTAAAAATAAATAATTTTTTCACCCATTGGGTGATTTTGAAACATAGAACAAAAAACTAATCAACCCGTTAAAATATGTGGTTTCCAATACATATTTTTTATATGAGTTTCACGGATTATGGATAAAGAGACTTTTCTTTATTCCAAATGTTGATTCCTAATAAATGCAATAGTCCAAATACCGAGCAAACGCCAAATATCGTTCCAATCGATACTACTGCTCCATTTGTAACAAAAAATACTTCAAAAATTGCAATCACTAATAATCCAATGAAACCCATTCTTTTTATTCCGATAGACATTTTATTTCTCCCTCCATATATGCTCCCATTCGGAACTTATTCCTATGTAGAACCTGAACCCCCAATATGTTGAACAACCAAATAGTTATGTGCTTTGACTTCTTTAAGAATAAAGCTCTCTGGAATAACGGCTTTTTTGGGTATTGCACAATAATAATATAATGCTCCATCACGTCTTTCCATAAAAGCATACTTTGTCCAATTTCCTGATTGCGTTAAATATGATTTCTTCAAGTTTGCATTGAACTGATTCCAGAATTGCTTGCTGATTTGTATATTCTCCCTTTGATAATTGGTCATCACTATTTCTTGACCAATAACAGAAAATGCTGGGTGTTCCTGTATTCTATATATCATATTCCATTCTTTTCGCTGTAGCAACGGCTATTTCTTCTCCAACAAGTTTTTTAAGAAGATAAAAAGACATATTAATCCCGGCTGAAATACCACCTGCAGTAATGATAGAATTTTCATCAACATATTTAATCCCTCGCTTAACAACTATTGTACAATACTCCCTTTCCAGTCTATCGATATCCATCCAGTGCGTAGTTGCTCGTTTCCCATCTAATAACCCTGCCTCGGCCAATAAAAATGCGCCTGTACAAACAGATGCGATAATATCGCATTCCCGTGCTCTGTCCTGAATCCACTTTATAAGCGTTTTATTTTGAATTTCTATTTCTTCTGCTCCATACCCGCCAGGTACAATTAGAATATCAAAATGAGGGCTATTATTAAAATCATAATCGGGTTGAACTTTTAGACCATTCCGGGCGATAATTAAGTCTGTTGTTTGTGCGACCGTGTTTACTATAAATGGCTTCTGTTGACAATTTGGATAGGAAGCAATTGAAAAAACTTCAAATGGTCCGGCAAAATCCAGCACTTCAACTTCGTTAAAAAGAAGAATCCCAACATTCCAATGCTTCATCTTCTATACCTCCAATTTCAACTATTTTTAAATATGATTCTTTTAAAAAGTTTATAAAATAGTAACTCAGAAAAAAATGCTAAAATAAAGCAAAAAATAAAAAATATAATTTCAATAAATAAAATATTTAAATCAAAAATATTTTTAATTATATTTGTATTCGACGATAACAAAGTATACACAAAAATAGGTAAAAGTCTAAAAATATATCTAATGTTTAAAATATTATTATTGTCAGATATATTATGATTTTTTTTATTACAATAAGGACATTTTCTATTAGAATAAAATTTGAAGGTAATATTTATATTTTTAAAACAAAATGGGCATTTAATGTTCATTAAAAAGTACTCCCTTAACAACAATTTCTTTTTTCATATAGCAAACTTATCATTACAAGGGTCAGGATTCCATAGATACTCAATATGATTAGCAATCTCTTCAGCTTTTTCATTACCAAATTGATCAGCAACGAATCCTAACGCCATGTCGATTCCGGCTGATACTCCTGATGATGTGTAATATTTTTCATCCACCACCCATCTAGCATGATTGATCCACAAAACCTTTGTATTGATCGATTTCACCCATTCAAAAGCTTTTTTATTTGACGTTGCTTTTTTATAATCCAAAACTCCTGTCTTGGCGAGCAATGCAGAACCCGTGCATACGGTAAGGCAATATTCAGATAGCAAGGCTGCATTTGCCAGCTTGTTTATGTACTCGTCCTCATTAACTAATGGGCGCGTTCCCTGTCCCCCTGGTATTAATAGAATTCCAGTCGCATCAACATCATTTATATTTTCGGTCAATACTGGAACGCCTTGTCTACTTACAATGGTTCCACCGGTAATTGAAACATAATGTAAACGATATTGCTCGATTCGCCCTAGTACTTCAACTGGACCAAAGGCATCTAACGTTTCAAAGTCAGGAAACAATAAAATATTAACATTCATAGAATATTTCTCCTTCTGTTTTAAGTTATCTATACTACTGCTACTTATTTAGGTTCTTAGATTTGAATCTTCTTATACCAACACCAATCTCCAATCCTGCAATAGAAATGACTGCACCAATAAAAATCATCGAAAACTGAGGCATATTGACCTTGTCAAATGAAATCATGTTTGCCGCACTAAATGTTGCATACTCAGCAAGCATATACATTACACCAAAGGCAATTGAAGTAATCCATTTATACTTTCCCCAGTAATCGTTTTTGCCAATCAGAATAGAAATCACGAATGTTGTACACGGAAGCAATACCCACAAGAACACAATACCATAACCCATTGCATCGGAACCACTTGTAAAGTACCAGAACACAATTAATGAAATTACCCAAACTGCAAGGTAACTAGTAATCAAAATCAGTTTTGAGAGCTTAATTCTGCTTTTAACTATATTTGTGCTTTCTTCAATGGAATCCAAATAATTTGACATACACCTTTCCTCCTTTAATAGATGGTTAATTTTTTAGGGCATTTGAAATCATATTCTTTATGTTTTGATCCGAATTTAATAACATATAAGGTCTTAGTCTTACCATATATGGGAAACCTCCATGTCTTCGATCTTTTACTTCTTAATCTGACAGCTATAATGTTTTTGTATTATAATAAACCATATCGCTGATACGACAATTACTACCAAAAGCACAATTATGGCACAATAAACAATACAAATGAAACAAACCACATCATAATACTAAACCCTATCATTTCTACACCTTGTTCTCTCCTATAATATAGAATTTATCGTTCCCGCTTCAGGTAGACCATATCAACAAGCTGTTTACCGTCTTCAAACATCAGATGGTCATAGTTGTCCGTGAAAAAGTTTTTTATCCGATGTGATTCCACAAAGCCGCATTTCTGATAAAAGCTAAGAGCAGAAGGTACATCGCCAGTTCCGACAAGCATTGTGTTACAATCATTGTAATGGAAAAACAAAAAATCTATTAGTCTTTTCCCATAACCTTTTCGCTGACAGTCAGGCATAACCGCAATGTTTTTGAGCTCATAAATGCCCTCGGTTTCCTTGGTAACTACGCACTCAGCTTTTATGCCATTATCATCCAAAACAAACATTTCGCCTTTCTCAAGATATTGATCAATCATATTTTCCTGCTCATCTGCCAACAACAGCAATTCAATATATTCTTTTTTTACACCCATTACTTTTTTAATATTCATGATTCTCCTCTTATTTATCATCCCTTGTCCAATCATACTAATCATTCTCTTTTTATGCTTGTTATAAATAAATATCCAAATGCTATTAAACCAAAAACTCTAACAAATTCATTCTTTATAAAAAATGCATTTGAAATGCCTTTTATAAAATTTATCGTACTAAAGTAAAGAACGTGATGGAATCCAATATACAGCATCGGAATACCTTGAATTAATAATTTCCCCCAATTGATAGTCAGTTTTCCGTTTTTCCCAATCTTGTTAAGAAAATTTTCAAATCCAATTGCAACTCCAAAAAAAATAAAATATAAGTAGTAAACTATAAATCTAAAATAAATGTTTCCTAAAATAGAATTGAAATATTTTTCATCAAATCCGATATTATGTATAAAACCAAATATATAGGTTCCTATTATCAAGTAACCCATGAGAATTAGACTCGCTATAATGAAATTTTTATTCTTTTTCAAGTATTTAGTTTCCATTATTTAAATCCCCCCGTCCCTATACCAATCAAACAATAGTTGCAATTATTCGTTCAGACCAAACTTAAGAATACCAATTTCATGTATTTCATGTGTCATGAAACGTAATTCTTCAATCGATTTATGAATTGTATCACCCTTCGCCCCATTAATAACCATTGTAAGTAGTCGTGCATAACAATTATCCGGTTTATACTGAAAGCCATCTATAGCAGACATTGTCCGTTTACGACTAGGAAAATAGCAATAATTTATTGCAAAAAGTGCCTGAAGTAAATGATCCAATGCATTTTCAAGAACCTGATGAAAGAATAATGCTTCTTTTCGAAGTTCAGCCCGTCCAAGATCCTCTTCATCCAACACTTGACTGATTTCCTTCTCATACCACGTTTTAAAGAAGGAACAGGGTTTCGTATTAACCATGTTCTTTAATGCTGTCAAAGTATCATTTTTTTCATATAGGATATTAATTGATGAAATGCTTGCCAAGCGCCCTACCGGATAAAATCTTTCAGACTTATCTAAATGTTTACATTGCAATACCTCTTTAAGATAATCTTGCATTTCTTTTATAGTAAAATACATAGGCATAATATCAATCCCATCTGCAATAAGAATATCGCCATTTCCCCACAGACCACCATTACATACTTCCATTTGTAACGTAAATTCAGATGATTGAAGCATTGAATAACACGTTTGTCTTTCCGCCTGTGATGGCACCTCGGAACAAAGGACGAATAGATCAATATCGCTCTTACCTGGAATTAATTGATTATCTAAACTTCCGGTTTGTCCTATACCCTTGACTTTATCACATGCTGCGATTTTATCAACTAATTCTTCTTTTAATTGTATTGCTCTCATTCTGTTATTTCCTCTAAATCTAATTATTTTACCAATATTTACATTATATTTATTTTGTGCAACAACTGATTACCTTTTCTGCAAATTCAACAGCTATTTTCTTTGAATCTTCCGTTTCAAATTTATCTACATCATCGCCTGCATTTTTCTGTACAGCAGCCTTCCCAATATACTTAATTTTAAAGTGCTCGCAAAATCGTTTAATTCCATCTTCAAAAGGACTTATACCATATTCGAGGTCATAACCACATGTAGCAATTATTCCGCACATTTTTCCTTCCAGCAGACTCGGCCCACGTTGTTTTCCATAATATTTGTGAAGTCCATAAAAACGGTCAAGCATTGCATTCATTGGAGCAGTACAATACCAGATAAATATCGGACTAGCTAAAATAAAGCAATCCGCCTTCAAGATTTCGTCTGATATATCGTACATGTCATCTTGTATTGAACAACCATATTCACCTAATTTGTCTTGGCATTGAAAGCATTCTAAACATGGTGCAATCTTTTTATCATAAAGGAAAATTGTCTTAACTTCTGCTCCTTTAATCTCTAACTCAGTTAAAAATGATTTCAGTAGCGTTGCCGTATCACCGTTTTTTCTTGGACTGCCCATAAAAACTAATATTTTCATTGTTTTCCTCCTGACGACTATATAAATAATCTTCACTTCGCTTTTGAAAGTATTGCGACAACGTTCCAATCCTTTAGCCATGATGTTTAATTAAATATCATGGTAGCTAAATAATAATGTGAAGTTTAATGTATTCTTGCATCACTGATGATGGCATATATGTATGATGGTCCTTGGAGATTCATTGCCTCAAATTTAGAAACCGTTGGATTAATCACTGTTAAATTCAAAATATTTGTCCAAATGCGATCGTTATCATTCATACCTGGTCTCCTTTTATTATTTTCATATCATTTTGTTAAAATAATATGAATTAAATATCATAACCAAATTCAATTAATCTGTTACGGCACTTTTCTATTTCTTCCTTGCTAAATAATTCCCTATACTCAGTTTTCACTACATGTGCCTCAACTGACAAATCTAGCCTATGATTTTCCCATAAGACTTCAAATCCGTATGTACCACCATCTTTACTAATAAGTTGTTTAGCAGCCTGTACACCACCTTTTTCGCTTAATAATTGCATGAATCGTGTTGCATTATAATTTAATTCCTTTTTTGCACGCTGATATATTTGCTTCATATCTTCATTGAATCTTTTTTCCAGTGATTCCATTTTTATTCCTCCTGGTTTAAATATAATGGAAAGTTCATTTTTCTTGGTAGCTTCAAATTATAAATATAATAAGAAGTTTGTAGTATGACTTGCCTGACTTTGATTTGCTCATGATCTGATCTACTAATTGAAATTTATATTTAATAAACTGTTGATAATTCATTTATATATGGTGTCGATTAACTCTACTATATGTCTTACGTTATATGCGATGGCTACAATGAGATAATCCTCATAATCTTCCATGACATTGGTATAAATAGCTCCTTTACGTAACAAGTGGGTAAACTCGTTTCTGTACTGAGCAAGAAATTTAAATGCATTATCTTCATGATCGATAATACGTGCCGCCAGCTCAACAGGAGGAGCTTGTCCCAATATTTTTTCAAGAAAATTCTCGAAATATATATAATTTCCGCATTCTTCATGCATATACATTCTATAAATAATTCTGGCTAGCTTGTCGTAACAAGCCATAGTGAGCATAGCTGACGTATAGACTAGGTACTGACGGTCCATAATATCAGGAATAATGGTAGCAGGACCCTTCCACATTCCTTGAAATTGTTCATCGTCAAAGAATATAGCATAACTACAACCCTTAATTACTTCGGCCAATCTGCAAACCACATCTATTAAAAGATAGCCATTTTCCTTGTCTGACATATGAAAAGGTCCAGAATATAAATACTTGTCAAGCTTTGCACCTTCTGTTGTTAGAATGTTATGGATATATTCAGATTCTGATATTTTAAGCTTTGTGATTGAACCTGTTCCGATAAGTAAGTTAATGGCGTTATAATCCAGCGTAACGGCATATAGTTCTTTCATTTTATTAATCATTCCGATAGCCAGGTCCTGAAGCTGCTCAGTTATCTTTAATATGCCTTCGAAATTTCCGCTGAACATTTCAATATCAATTTCATAACGTTGTTTTTTCATTGCTGTATCTACATTAATGTTTCGCAGGCTTTTGGAAAGATCATGTGAGGATGAGGATCGCCAGTCTAGTAATATATTCCTTGTATTGTTCCCAATAACGGTTTCAAGTAACGTTCTTAATCCTGAGTTATTAAAATCCGGATCTTTTTTAATTGACTTGTAAATAGAATAATGGGTGTTTCTCTTACCGTCTTCGCTGAATGAATAATGATACATTAAGCCGAACCATAACATGATGCGTTCCATGCATTCATAAAAATGCTGGGACAGGCAATAATAATAATAACTGATTGAAAAGAGCCGATTTTCCCCTTCGTGTTGCAAAGACAACTGATAAGAGAAGTCCATGAGAATCATGTCCTTAGATATTAGGTTTATATGAACCATAATATCCTCAATTATATTAAAGAAGTAATCATAATGGGTCAGCTCTCGCTCATCTTTATCCCGTTCTGGATACTGCCTGTAATATTCTATTGAAACATCATCGATCAGATTATCAGCGTCTCTATGCTGGTGGTTAATGTTATTAAGTTTTATGAGCTGTTTTCTGCTGAACAAAGATTTATGTTCTTTGCTCCATTCTATCTCAGGATAAATAGAAAAATCAAATCCGAAAAGAGCTTCTAGGTCAGTTGTAGTGAAATAACCATCTGATAATTTGTTTTTAATGGTTTCTTCCGCTTGCACAGACAAAACGTTACATCCATTCGCACACAAAACCTCTCCGCTTTTCGTTATAAGTATCTTATACTCGTTGCACACTGGACACCTATACCTTCTCCGTCGTAACAATCCAATATGCTCATTTTTTGCCTCTCCCATTGACTACCTCCATAATAATATATATATTACATAATATGGCATTTAATAAATTATTCATGTTTCAAAGTTGTTATTTATTTGAATAAGTTTAATATGTCGTTATTAATTGCCCTTCTGGTGCGTTATACGCTTTATTTAGACGGCTTGGAGCACACTCCTTATTGCAATTCACACTAATTGTCCAAGATAATCCATTGCTGACCTCGCTTATCCTTTAAATTCCTAAATTTTTTTAATGATTTATGTAGTAATCTATAAACCCATATTGTATCTGACAATATTTTATAAACGAAATAAATATCATCAGTACTTCAATACGTTCCATTTTTGTATCGGTTGGATGAGCCAACCCATTTCTTGTTATCCTAGTAAAGTTTTGATAAACTTGAAAAGCCACTGTATCAACCAGTGGTAACAAATCTTTAAATTTCTGATCTAATATATTGTTTTTTATCATATTGAAAAATTTTTTATAACAATTAAATTTTTCAGAGGCAAAAATCATATTAGATGCCTCTGTCTTCATCTGCGAAAATTTATTAGTATAATTCCTAGATAAATACCCTAATAACGCATCTATTTGCTCATCTATTATTTTCTCACTAGATAATCCTAGCATTATCACTGCTGCTTCCATACAATTTGCATTATAACACTGTAATGCCTCTTTGATATAAAACTCAACCCACTCCGACATGCTAGGGATATTCTTAATCTTATCCAGATAGCCATCTACATCATAGGGTAAAATCTCATGTTCTTCTAAGCATTTAAGTCCATATTCTGTAACATGAAAACTTGGCAAATCGGGGCCATAATTTCCAATTGCACCAGGAGCAATAATTCCTTGATTGAGGAGTAAATGAAATTGCTCATATATATTTTTAATATCATTATTACCAAAATTAGTAGTATGCCCTGAATGCAGCATAAATCCTGAACCTCCCCATGCTGCATTATAAACAGGAATACTATTCATTATAATACCTCTCTTTATTGCTAAACTTTCTAGCAAACGAAACAAATCACTTTGAGTCCCTTGATATCCATATCTTTTGAAGTTCTTTCCTTCTGAGTCAAGATCATTGCCTTCATATGC
>JAQUUB010000034.1 GCA_028694115.1 Lachnospiraceae bacterium | reverse complement strand
AGCCTTACAGCTTTTACAAAAACAATACTGTACAAGCTGACATTTTCGACCATACTCTTTTTTTGGTGGGATAAACTCGCACCTTAAATACTTGTGCCCAAAATCTACTTTCTTATTTCACACTTTATACTTCCATCCGGTATCCAACATTTCGAACCGTTTTGATATGATTTCCCTCATCCCCTAGTTTTTGTCTTAATGTTTTTATATGCATGTCTAGTGTCCTGGATTCACCTTCAAAATCCGTTCCCCATACACGATCCATAATTAACTCTCTCGTTGTTACAATACCTATATGAGTCATTAATAATCGTAATAATTCATATTCCTTATAAGTCAATTCACAATTATCTCCGTTTACGGTTACTGTATGTCGCTCATGATCCATATAAATATTCCCGATTCTGAGAATTACATCTTCCTCCTCTGTATGCACGCGCCTTAATAGAGCCTTTACCCTGGATATTAATTCCATTACACCAAATGGTTTCGTAATATAATCATCTGCCCCAATATCAAGTCCCCTAACCTTATCAATTTCTGTAGTCTTGGCCGTAACAAGAATTACAGGAATTTTACTAGTTTCCTTTTGATTTCGTAATTTTTTTAATATGGAAAGACCATCCTCATCTGGCAACATAATGTCAAGTAATACTAAATCCGGCTTTTTCATTTGCAAAGCTTCAAAAAATGTTTTTGAACATGTAAAACTATTTATTTCATATCCACTGTTTTTTAGTGCAAAACTCTCTATCTCCTGGATATTTAAATCATCTTCTACAATATAAATACAACTCATCCAATTCCTCCACTCTCTATTTATGCCAGTAATACTACTTTCATCAAATCAAGTAAATGTGTAATTCCAATATGTGAAATATTTGTACTTATTTAATTTTACAATTAATCATACTTTTAGGCAAATAGAAAATCTGTCGAAATTGTCATTACAGCAGTCTTACATGATTAATAATTCCTGTTTCTTGAAAGATTTCCCAATCACCAATATTAACTCCATGATCTCCTGCACGTTCTAAATATTTAGCAATCATTAAGATATCAATATAATTATCTGGATTCTTATCTTCTTGTTTTAGTAAATTTACAACATCGTACTTTACATTATTAAAATATTCATCAATCACATCATCATAAGCAATTACTGCTTTTGCGGCCTGTTCATCTCTATTAACAAATGCATCAACAGCATTATGCACCATTTTCCGTGTGGATTCCATCATAGGCTTTAGAGACTTTGAATAGTTCCAAATTGGTTCATTAAGTAAACGCAATGCTAATTCTGCAATATCTGCAGCATGGTCTGCAATCCTTTCAAGATCTGTTACAACCTTTAAGCTGGCAGAAACCATTCTTAAATCACTTGCCATCGGCTGCTGTTTTGTTATTAAGGATAAACATTTGGCCTCTATGTTTTTTTCCATATCATTGATTGTGCGATCATTTTTAATTATGTTTTTTATAAGTTCTTCATCTTGTTTGTCAATGCCTTCATATAATTTATCAAAAATAAGTTCTACGCGTCCACCCATTTCCTCAAGATTTAATTTCAGCATTTCTAATTCATGTTCAAAATTCATTCGAATTGTCATTTTAATTACCACGCCTTTCCGTAACCTGCAAACTTTGAGCCGCAGGCACAAATAATCAGTGAGAAGAAGGCGCTTGCGACTTCTTCCTATCTGCATACTTTATGCATGCATCCAAATCTCAACCAAATCTGCCCGTTATATAATCTTCTGTACGTTTGTCAGAAGGGTGTTGGAATATATTTGTAGTATTATCAAATTCCACTACTTCACCCACCAAAAAAAATGCGGTGTAATCTGAGACTCTTGCTGCCTGTTGCATATTATGGGTAACAACAGCAACCGTATATTTTTTCTTTAATTCAAGCATCAATTCCTCAATTTTCAAAGTAGAGATTGGATCGAGCGCTGACGTTGGTTCATCCATCAAGAGTACTTCTGGCTGCACTGCAAGAGCCCTTGCAATACATAATCTTTGCTGCTGTCCCCCTGATAATCCTAATGCCGACTTTTTTAATCGATCCTTCACTTCCTCATAGATCGCTGCACCTTTTAAACTCTCCTCTACAATTCCATCAAGCTCGGATTTATTTTTAATCCCATGAATCCTTGGACCATATGCAATATTATCATATATGCTCATAGGAAATGGATTGGGCTGCTGAAATACCATTCCGATTTTTTTACGAAGCAGCGTCGTATCCACATTGCTATCATAAATATTCTCATCATCTAATAATATTTTTCCATCAATTTTTACTCCATCGATTAAATCATTCATACGATTGATGGTTTTTAAAAAAGTGGATTTTCCACATCCTGATGGTCCAATAAAAGCTGTAATTGCATTCGTTTTAATATCCATGTCAATATTTTTTAATGCATGATTTTCTCCATAATGTAAGT
Organism: Lachnospiraceae bacterium; assembly: GCA_028694115.1. The sequence continues at coordinate 40,070 of JAQUUB010000034.1, read as the reverse complement.
TTAAATCACGAACCTGTATTTTAATATCACTCATTCTACTTTCTCCTATTCACATCGAAGCTCTTTGCTAGTACTTTTGTCAGGAAATTTATCAACAACACAATTACGATTAGAACAACTGCAATTCCAAATGCAACATCATATTGTGCTTTTGCCATGCTTAAATAGAGCTGAATGGTAAGTGTTCCACCCGATTCCATAACCTTTGGAAATAGATATTTGATTCCCTTTGGAAGTAAATAACCACTCCCTGCTGTAAACAAAAGGGCAGCTGACTCTCCTACAATTCTTCCTATTGAAAGGATCACTGCTGTGATAATGCCTGGCATTGCTGATGGTAACAGAATGGTACGAATCATATACCATTTTGTTGCACCTATTCCAAGTGCACCGCTTCGATAACTTTCTGGAACTGTTCTTAATGCCTCTTGTGTATTTCTTGTAATAAGCGGTAATATCATTAATGTTAATGTAAGAGAACCTGTCAGGATAGAATAGCCAAATCCTAATACGGTTCCAAAAAACACCATCCCAAACAAGCCAAATATGATAGAAGGAATACCTGCTAAGGTTTCTGTTGTAAATTCTATAATTCTAACAAGTTTACCAGGTTTTGCATATTCATTTAAATAAATAGCTGAACCGATTCCTATCGGCGTTGCAACAAGTAACGTGATGATAATAATGTAAATTGTATTTACAATATTCCCTGCAATTCCAACAGTCCCCTTCAAGGTACTTGGAACAGTGGTTAAAAAGGATCCATTGATACTTCCAATTCCTTTGATAAATACATATGCAATGATTCCTACTAAAAGGAGTACTGATAAAAACGCTGATAAATTAATAAGTGCCTTTAAAATATGATCCGATACACGTCTTCTTTTCTGGCAAATACTATTTGTACTAGTCATTCTCTAACTCCCCTCTCTTTAATATCTTTGTAAGTGATATATTAATTATCATAATGAAAGCAAATAATACAAGACCAATCGTAAAAAGCACCTGACGATGAGTATCACTAGCGTAGCCCATTTCACTTACAATTGAAGTAGTTAAAAATCTTACAGAGTTGAATGGAAGCGGGAAATTTACAGAACTTCCAGATACCAGAGTAATCGCCATTGCTTCACCAATTGCTCTTCCTACTCCTAATATAATTGCAGTAATTATTCCCGATTTTGCTGATGGTAGAATCACTTTAAATATTGTTTGAATATGGGATGCACCTAATGCAAGTGATGAGGATTTTAACTGTTGAGGTACTGATCGAATAGCAGTTTCACTAATATTTATAACCGTTGGTAGAATCATAATTGCCAGAACAATGACAGCAGAAATTAAATTGGCTCCACCAGTGAATTGATGTGTCTTAGAATCTTTAAACAACATTAATTCTATTTTGTACATTATTGGATTTAGAATAAGAAGTCCAAGTAATCCGTAGATTACAGATGGGATTCCTGCTAATAATTCAATTGCCGGCTTCACTATAGCTGCTATATGCTTTGGGGCCGTCTCCGCCAAAAATACTGCCGTAAGGATTCCAATCGGGACTCCTAGAATAATTGCCAATGCTGTTCCAACCAATGAAGTAAGAATAACGTATAAGATTCCGAATTGGGGGACTGCGGCTGTTGGTTGCCACACAGTTTTAAATAGAATATCTCCTATCCCAACTTTTAGTAAAGCTGGGGTTCCATTCAAAATCATATAAAGTGTAATTGATGCAACAGCAACAACTGCTGTTGCTGCACATATGGTAACAACAACCTGTGCACACTGCTCTTTTATTGAATTTGACTTATTATTTTTAATGATTGTCATCTTGTCTTTATCCTCTTTTATCCCTTTAGATTTGATAGCATCTGTATCTAGATTTTATGGATAAGCATTTTAAAATCTATCATAATTTTATCCAATTTCAAGAATTTTATCTATCATATCAAAGTAAGAGATATGTAAGTTTTATGTAAAATCATTAAATATTACAAATATGAAAAAATACACTACTTAAATTTTCTGTAGTGTATTCTTCCATGTGAAATGTATATTTTTTTAATTTTGATTAGTCAACAGTTATTAAACCTACTGTTTTAATTAACTCTTTTCCTTCATCTGACTGTAAAAAGGCAAATAATTCTTTTACAGTATCTTCCTGCTCTGAGATTTCACCAACTGTAGCCATTACAAATGGTCTGCTTAATAAATATTTTCCCGCTTTAATCTCTGATTCTGATGCCTCGACTCCGTCTAGTGTTAATGCTTTTACAGTATCATCAACCACATCTAAAGAAACATAGCCAATTGCACCAGGTGTAGAAGCTACCTTTGCCATAACCGCACCGGTTGAATCAAGTTCACTAGCATAGGTACATTTATCAACAATTTCAAGCAACTCTTCAAATGCTCCTCTTGTTCCTGAACCAGCTTCACGACCAACTACTACGATTGCAGAATCCGCTCCACCAACTTCACTCCAATTTTTCACTTCGCCTGTGTAGATTTTTATTAAATCTTCTTTTGTTAAATCACTTGCTGTATTGGCTGGATCTGTTACTACTGCAATTCCATCAATAGCCACAATATTTTCAACAGCACCTGCTTCAATTTCTGTATCCTTTAAATTTCTAGATGAATTTCCGATTTGTACACTTCCTGCTAATAATGATTCAATTCCTGCTGAAGATCCTGTGAATTCTGCATTTACTGTAACATTAGGATATTTTTCCATAAATACTTCTGCGATTGCATTTGCTAATTTTTCCATTGAAGTACTTCCTGCCATTGTAATACTTCCACTTAAATCAGAGGTTGCTTCTGCTACTGTTTCTTCTTCTGCTACTACTTCTTCTGCTGCTTCTTCTGTAACTGTTTCTACACTTTCCTCAGCTTGTGGTGCCTCTGCGGTATCATTCTGTGTAGCTGTTTCAGTTGTCTGATTTCCACATCCAGTAAGCATTCCTGTCATCATTACAGTTGCACCTAATAGTGCCATCATTTTTGTCATTCTTTTCTTCATAACTTCCTCCATGATTGGATTGTTTTCCTAAAACAATCTTTTTTTTGTTTTCGTTCTTACAAGAATGAGTTTATCATTTCTATTCGAGTCGAAATATCATGTTGGAGTAAGAGTTATGTAAGATTTTTGTAAAATTATTTTTTTTAAAATACATTTTTGTTGTACAAAATTAAACTAGTGCCTTATAATCATTAGTTAGAAACCTATCATCATTTATTATAAGAAAGGAATTTTATGAAACATACAAAATCACAAAGAATCACAGCTCTTATTGGCGTGATTCTCCTAGTTTCTCTATATTTATTATCCCTCGTATTTGCTTTAATTAAGAGTCCATATTCTTTACAGATGTTTTTAGTCTCCATTGCATCCACGATTGCGATTCCACTTATGATTCATTTTTTTATGATGTTAAAGAATGTACGTGAAGGTCGCAAATTATTTGATAATCCTTATACTTACCGTGATGCACCTAAAGATGAATGATAATGATTTTTCTTTTATTCTACGTTAAATGCTTTTAATTCTAGAAGAGCCTGTTCTCTATTCTTAAATACAATTCCATTGATGCCAAATTTCTGGGCAGCTTCCACATTTTCTACACGATCATCTAAGAAAATGCTTTCTTGTGGCTGAAAGAAATAACGGTCGATTAATAATTGGTAGATTTCAGGCTCTGGTTTTACAACACCATCTCGAAAAGAAAGAATTCCCCCATCGACATAATTTAAAAATTGAAACTCCTTTGCACATTCACATAAAGTCTTATTTGATAAGTTCGATAAAACTAACACTTGATATCCCTTTTTCTTTAAATCCATAATCCATGGGATTGTTGTATCATACACCCTTATCGTATCTGCTATGTTTGAAAACATCATTCGAATTTCTTTTTCTACAGAGGGATCATTTTTAATGAACATTGAGAGTACCTCCTCTTCAGAAATCCCCCGATCAAATTCTCCCCATGCTTTACTTCTTGTTGTTGCATTGGCAACCTTTTCAAATACCTCACTTGAAAATCCGAAGTTATTAAAATGACGTTCCCAGTAAAAATCAGTCAATACATTTCCAATGTCAAAAATAATAGTTGTAATTCTCATATCTTACTCCTCATTTATTAGTAAAATTCAAAACCCTCAGAACTTTGAATTCCGAGGGTTAATCATTTATCTGTAAATAATATCTTCTCTTCCTGGACCATTTGAAATCATGGTAATTGGATGTTCAATGTGCTTCTCTACAAATTCAATATATTTTCTACAGTTCTCTGGCAAATCTTCATATTTCTTGATACCCCTGATATCACATTTCCATCCTGGCAATGTTTCTAAAACAGGTTTTGCTTTTTCAAGTAAAGGTGTTACAGGGAAATCCGTTGTCTGCTTTCCATCAATTTCATAAGCAACACATACTGGAATTTCATCTAAATAACCTAATACGTCAAGAACAGAAAATGCCACATCTGTTGTTCCCTGCATTCTGCAGCCGTATTTTGATGCTACGCAGTCAAACCATCCCATTCTTCTAGGACGACCTGTTGTTGCACCATATTCTCCACCATCTCCGCCACGTCTTCTTAGTTCATCTGCTGAATCGCCAAAGATTTCTGAGACAAAAGCACCTGCACCAACTGCTGAAGAATAAGCCTTACATACCGTAACAATCTCCTTGATTTCATAGGGAGGGATTCCGGCACCAATACATCCATATGCTGCAAGTGTTGAAGAAGAAGTAACCATAGGATAGATTCCATGGTCAGGATCTTTTAAAGAACCCAATTGACCTTCTAGTAAAACTTCTTTTCCTTCTTTTAATGCATTATGAAGAAATAACGCCGTATCGCATACAAAAGGTTCTACCATTTTCTTGTATTCCATACAGGTTTCAAATAGCTCTTCTGGATCAAGTGCTGGTTTATGATATAAATGTTCTAATATAACATTCTTTAGTTCACAAATATTCTTTAATTTTTCCTTTAGATTTTCTTCATGGAATAATTCATTCACCTGAATACCAATTTTTGCATATTTATCAGAATAAAAAGGGGCAATACCAGACTTTGTAGATCCAAAAGATTTACCACCTAATCTTTCCTCTTCATATTGATCAAACAAAATATGGTAGGGCATAACCATCTGCGTTCTGTCAGACACTAATAGCTTTGGCATTGGAACACCACGTCCTACGATCTCATTTACTTCTTTAAAAAGAACCGGAATATTTAGTGCTACGCCATTTCCAATAATACTTGTTGTGTGATCATAAAATACACCTGATGGACAAGTATGAAGTGCAAATTTACCATAATTATTTACAATAGTATGACCTGCATTTGCCCCACCCTGAAAACGGACTACAATATCTGCTTTAGCCGCCATTGTATCGGTGATTTTTCCTTTTCCCTCATCACCCCAGTTTGCTCCTACAATTGCTTTTACCATGTTACTTCCTCCTATTGGTTCCTAATTTAATTACCTTCTTAAACACTAATTTCTGCCTTAATTCCCAACAGCTCAGTATTTTCTTTTAAAATAGGTTTAATTACTCGTTTTAAGAATGCCTCCACTTGAACCTTAGCACACCCTGTGTATTTCAATGGATCCATCGTTTGTTGTAAATCTTCAAGACTCATATTAAAAGCTGGATCTTTCGCAATCAATTCTAATAAATTGTTATCTAACCCTTTTTGCTTCACATTGATTCCTGCTTCCATGGATAGTTCTCTGATTTTTTCATGTAATTCTTGTCTATCGCCACCTGCTTTTACCGCATCCATCATAATATTCTCAGTTGCCATAAATGGTAGTTCACTGTATAACCGTTTTTCAATTACTTTCGGATACACTACCAATCCATCAACTACATTCAGATATAAATCAAGAATCCCATCAATTGCTAAAAAGGCTTCTGGAATACTCAATCTCTTATTTGCAGAATCGTCGAGTGTTCTTTCAAACCACTGGGTTGCAGATGTAATTGCTGGATTTAATGCATCAATCATTACATATCTTGAAAGTGAAGCAATTCTCTCACTTCTCATTGGATTTCTCTTATATGCCATTGCTGATGATCCAATTTGACTCTTTTCAAATGGTTCTTCCACTTCTTTTAAATGCTGCAATAATCGAATATCATTTGAGAACTTATGCGCGGATGAAGCGATTCCTGCTAAAATATTGCATACTCTCGTATCTACTTTTCTAGAATAGGTCTGACCTGATACTGAGAAGCATTCTTTAAATCCCATCTTCTTTGCAATCGTAGGATCAATTTTATCAATGGTCTTTTGATCCCCATCAAATAATTCAAGGAAACTAGCCTGAGTACCTGTTGTTCCCTTCGATCCCAAAAGTTTTAAGGAGGACATCACATACTCTAAATCCTCTAAATCGATTACCAACTCCTGCATCCAAAGAGTTGCTCTTTTGCCTACTGTCGTTGGCTGTGCAGGCTGAAAATGTGTAAACGCAAGTGTTGGAAGTTCTTTATACTGATCAGCAAATTTTGCAAGTTCATCAATCACATTTACAAGTTTTTTCTTAACTAACTTTAATGCTTCATTCATAACAATAATATCTGTATTATCCCCAACATAGCAAGAGGTCGCACCTAAATGAATAATTCCCTTTGCCTTTGGGCACTGAACCCCATATGCATAGACATGACTCATCACATCATGACGTACTTCCTTTTCTCTTTGCTTTGCTACGTCATAATTAATGTCATCTTTATGGGTTCTGAGTTCCTCAATCTGCTCGTCAGTAATATTTAGACCAAGTTCTTTCTCGGTTTCTGCAAGAGCAATCCAAAGTCTTCTCCATGTGCGAAACTTCATATCTGGTGAAAATATATATTGCATCTCTTTACTTGCATATCTTTCTGATAATGGACTCTGATAACAGTCTGTACTCATTCGTTCTCCCATCTGCCCATACAAATGGACATTCTTTTTTATTTTTCAAAATTCCCTCTGATATCTTCTACTGGTGGTTCTAACGGATACTTTCCTGTAAAGCAGCCTTTACAGATACCCAGATCTGATACCATCTCATCTAATCTGGAAACCTCCAGATAGCCTAGTGAATCAGCTCCAATTACCTGCCTAATATCCTCAACCGATCTGTTATAAGCAATTAATTGCTCTCTTGCAGGAACATCTGTTCCAAAATAACATGGCCATAAAAATGGTGGTGAGCTTACACGCATATGAACTTCTTTTGCCCCAGCTTCTTTTAACATATTAACAATTCTATCACTTGTAGTTCCACGCACAATGGAATCGTCTATCATAATAATACGTTTTCCCTCTACTGCTTCCCTCAATACGTTAAGTTTTACCTGCACACTACTTTCTCTATTCTTTTGCTTTGGCTTAATAAAGGTTCTTCCTACGTATCCATTTTTAACAAAAGCGGTACCATAAGGTATGCCAGACTGCAAAGAATATCCAAGCGCTGCACAATTTCCAGACTCCGGAACACCTACAACCAAATCAGCATCTACTGGAGAATCGATTGCCAAAAACTTACCAGCCATAATTCTGGAATGGTAAACACTCGCACCATCAATATAACTATCTGGTCTGGCAAAATAAATATATTCAAACACACATCTTGCCTGTTTCTCTTTCGAAAAACACAAGCTTGTATTTGACTCAATTCCCTGTTTCGTAATTGATACCACCTCGCCCGGTAACACATCGCGCACAAAAGTAGCACCTATCGTATCAAGTGCACATGTTTCGGATGCTAAGACATAAGCATTATCTCTTTTTCCAATGCATAGAGGCCTAAATCCATAGGGATCTCTTGCACCGATCAGTTTTCGTGGAGACATGATGACAAGCGAATAGGCTCCCTTGATTTTTTCCATTGCGCGGGACACTGCCTCTTCTGCTGTTTTCGAATTTAATCTTTCTCTTGCAATATGGTATGCAATCACCTCGGAGTCAATCGTTGTTTGAAAAATAGCACCCGTATACTCTAGTTCCTTACGTAGTTCTGGTGCATTAATTAGATTGCCATTGTGTGCAAGACCTAATGTACCTTTCACATAATTAAGTACTAATGGCTGCGCATTTTCCCTGGTACTACTTCCCGCTGTTGAATAACGAACATGTCCAACTCCGATATCACCTTTTAATTTTTCTAAACTTTCCGGAGTGAATGCTTCATTCACAAGTCCCATGTCTTTACTGCTATTGACGATTCCCTTAGGCCCATTGGTCTCGCTAACCGCAATACCACAACTTTCCTGACCACGATGCTGTAATGCCAACAGACCATAATATATGGTAGAGGCTACATCTGCACCATCAAAATCGTAAATACCAAATACACCACATTCTTCCCCTATTTTATCCATGCTCATGGTTACGTCTCCTAACTTTTCTGTTATGATTACCCGCCGGAGACCGTAATGGTCGAGGCTCCGGCTAGAATATTATAATCCTAGTCTTTTGAATACCTCATTATATGCTTCTTCTACATTTCCTAAATCTCTACGGAAACGATCCTTATCCAACTTTTCATTTGTGTGAACATCCCATAATCTACAAGTATCTGGTGATGTTTCATCTGCTAAAATAATTTGTCCTTTATAACGACCAAATTCAATTTTGAAATCAATCAGTTTGATATCTGCCCGTAAGAAATATGCCTTTAATACTTCGTTTACTTTAAAAGCATATTTTTTGATTGTATCTATTTCTTCCCATGTTGCTAATTCAAGTGCAACTGCGAAATAATCATTAATAAGTGGATCTCCTAATTCATCATTTTTATAACTAAATTCTATTGTAGGTTCTTTAAACACAACACCTTCTTCAACTCCAAGTCTCTTGGAAAAGCTTCCAGCTGCAACATTTCTAATAATCACTTCTAAAGGAACAATTTCAACTTTTTTAACAGCAGTCTCTCTATCACTTAATTCTTCAACTAAATGAGTAGGAACGCCCTCTTTTTCAAGAATTTTAAACACATGATTACTCATTTTATTATTGATAATACCTTTTCCAACTATGGTTCCCTTTTTAATACCATTAAATGCTGTTGCATCATCCTTATAGTCTACAATAAGCACATCAGGGTCTGCTGTTTTAAAAACTTTCTTTGCCTTGCCTTCATACAATAAATCCAATTTTTCCATGAAATCCACCTGAACCTTTCTTATCTTAAAAATTGCTGATGGAGGTTTACCTCATCAGCCCATAGTACTTATAAATTATAATACAACGCCTATGAATTATCAACATAAGGAAAAAATTATCTGTTAATTCGTCAACTTACCTATAAACTCCCTCACTCTGGCGTTATCTGTTGTAAATAATTCATCAGGAGTCCCTTGTGCCTGAATCCTTCCTTCTTCCATAAAAATAATACGATCCGAAAGTTCTCTGGCAAATTGCATTTCATGCGTAACGATTATCATTGTCATATGCATTGCTGCCAGGTTCTTGATTACCTTCAAAACTTCTGAAGTAAGTTCCGGATCCAGCGCGGAAGTCGGCTCATCAAAAAAAAGAATTTTAGGATTTAGTGCCAAAGCTCTTGCAATCGATACTCTCTGCTGCTGCCCACCTGACAGCTGGCAAGGGTATGCATCTGCCTTATCCGACAAGCCAAGCTTGTCTAATAACTCCATCGCATGTTTTTTTGCCTCTTCTTGTGATTCCTTTAACACAGAGACCGGTGCATCCATAATATTTTTTAATACCGAGAAGTGAGGAAATAAATTGAAATTTTGAAATACCAGTCCATAGTAGCTATGAATTTCCTTTAATTCCTTATGTGATGCATACTCACAGTTTCCTTCTTGATTCATAAATGCAGCTTTCTTTGAAAGATAAATCAATTCTCCTGCATCCATTTTTTCAAGCATTGTAGCACACCTTAGTAAAGTAGACTTCCCTGATCCCGATGGACCTATAATAGACAATACTTCTCCTTCTTTCACGGATAGAGAAATATCCTTGATTACTTCTAAATTTCCGTAGCTCTTTTTTAAATGATTAATTTCTAAAAGATTCATTCGTTTTCCTTTCGCACTTCTATTTATAATAATCGAGCTTGTGCTCTATTTTTTCCATTATTAATGCAACAATTAAATTAAAAATATAATAAAATATACCTGCAATCACAAACGGCATCATCGTTGTCTGTGATGCTGCGATTGCTTTTGCAGTTGTGAACATCTCTGATACTGCAATTACAAATGCTAAAGAAGTATCCTTTACAAGTGTAATTACTTCATTCGTAATAGAAGGTAAAATTCTTTTTACCACCTGTGGCAAAATAATTTTCACAAACGTTTGTGATTTGGAATATCCTAAAACCTTAGCCGCTTCGTACTGTCCAATTGGCATTGACTGAATCCCTGATCGATAGATCTCTGCAAAATATGCAGCATAGTTTAATACAAATCCGATGATAACAGCTACAAAGCGATAGGAAGAGGTGATTCTTATTCCAAATAGATAAAACGGACCAAAATAAACCACCATCAGCTGCAGCATTAATGGTGTTCCCCTCATGACCGAAATATAAACTTTCGCGACCGATTGAACCACCTTATTTTTTGACATCCTTTTCATGGCTACCACTAATCCTAATGGCAGAGACAAAAGCAGTGTCAAAAAAAATATTTCTGTTGATATTAACATACCCGAACTTAATTGCTGTAACATTTCTCCTACGCTCATAGCTTTATCCTACTCTCACTTCTGTAATAATTATTTTTATTTTCCTAATAGTACACTATCTGTCAAAGTCCATTCATCCGCTATTGTCATAAATGTTCCATCTGCTGCCATTTCGTCTAGTGCTTTTTGAACCTGATCTCTCATTTCTTCATTACCTAATTTAAAGCCAATTCCATACTGCTCTGAAACCAAAGGCTCCTCAAGAATTACGAAATTATCATCTCTTGTACTAATTTGATAATTTGCGACTCCAATATCCATAGCAATTGCATCAACTGCTCCTGACTCCAAATTCATAAATCCAGTATTATACTCTGGTACCTGCATCAGTTCCGCAAAACTTCCTGTCAGATCAGCATGATCCTCAGAATTCAATGCCTCAAGTGCAGAAGAATCTGCCTGAACAGCTACTACCTTTCCTGCTAAATCAGCAGGTGCTTTTATGCTTGAATCTTTAGCCACTACAAACACCTGGCTGTTATCAACATATGGTTTTGACCACGCATATTTTTCCAAACGATCATCGCTCATTGTAAAACCATTCCAAATACAATCAATTGCACCTGATTCTAACTCCATATCTTTTGAGTCCCAATCAATTGGCTGAAGAACTAAATTCCAGCCTAAACGATTGCATACTTCTGCTGCTAAATCTAAATCAAAACCCACATAATTTCCCTTTTCATCTACATAACCATATGGTGGGAAATTTGCATCAAATCCTAATGTGAACGTTTTTCCACTCATATTCTTTTCTATATCTGCTTGTGTACCTTCCTCGGTCTCCGTAGCTTTTGTTGTTTCTTCTGTCACATTTTCACTAGCAGCTACTGGATTTTCGGTATTTTCTGGTACTTCGTTTCCCTTGGATCCACATCCTGATAATAGGATGCCTGCCATGCTTAAAGCTGCAAAAGCTGTTACAAATTTTCTCATAATTTCTCCTCCAATTCACTTCACTCTGTTAGCACAGTCAAGTATTTTATTTACATTTGACATCGTAACATAAATCACTCTCCTGGTCAATCGGGGACGGTTCTCAGTTATAGATAATTAGAAAAGACTAGTGCTGCACGCTCTAGCCTTCCTCAAATTGTTCTATTCATACTCTGAAATTATTCCCAAGATTTCACTGGCATATTTAGGATATGACTTTACAATTTCATTTATTTCCTCTTTCGCTTGATTTCTATTATCCGCATTATATTCGATACGTTTTCGCATTGCCTGTCTTCTGGCTATTAATCCATGCCTGATTTCTACCATTTCTTTTGGTTCAATCAGAGCCTCAACCTGATGTAACCAGATACCTGGCACTCTGATTCTCAGACGCTTTAATTCTTCAAGAAATTCTCCTTTTTGAAATTCAATTTCACTACCTGATTCATCGAATTTCTTCCGTTCTTCTTTTTCTTGTGTATATTTTTCCCAAAGATAATTTAATTCATTTGAGCTATTCACACGATATTTCGCATATGCATATTCAATCACATTTGTAATATTGATATATCGGATTTTCACTGTGTTTTGCATTAGAATCACTTGATTTAAATTTCGTTCTACTTTTCTTTGTTGAATCATTGCATTATTATTTCGAACAAAACAGTATGTTAAGGATATTGCACCAATTGCAATTGTCAGAAGATAACCTATTGTAGTATTCATTTGTAAAAAATATTGAAAAACAAATAAAATCATAAGTGTTACTATAATTGTAAAAATCGTAATAATTGCAAGGCTCTTTGCATTGGCACGAATCACCCTATCATCAGCCAAACGAAATTGATAGGAAACCTTCTCTCCTTCCAATTTTTGCAAGTCTTGCCGCACTAACATCTTGTAATTTTCATCCTTTACCAGTTTTTCTAAACCCTCTGGCATATCCTCTTCAAAACTTTCCACATTCTTAAACTGTGCATTTGTAATGTTACCAATCTTACTCTCATACAATTTATGATCTTTTTTAAGTGCTACAAGCTTTCTTGCATAAGCATTAATATCGGCTCTTTCTTCCTTTGGTAGCTGCTCTATTTCTTCCATATCAGTTAAATAGTCTGTCACAAGCTGATATTCCATTGTTGCTTTGTCAATTTCTTCTGACGCTTCAACAATTTGCTGACAACAATTTCTAATATATTTCTCACGCTGTTCACTATTTTCTATATCAAGAGTAGCCCTGTTCAAAGGTTCTGCCTTTAAGCTTCCTTCCTTCTCCCATGGTTCCTCTTTTTCCATTTTTTTCTTAAAAAATTGAAATAATCCCATATACACCCACTCTAACTTTTACTCATTACATGTATTTTTACAATATTCCTTTTTAAGTTCTGATAGAATATGTCCTAGACTTTCATAATACTCAGATATTTTACCATCCTTTTTTACTTGAATCGTACGTTCATATTCCTGATATTCTTTAGAAGCTTTAATTTCCGGCACAGTATTTCCAATTTTTTCTTCAAGATCAGTTACCTTTTCCTGGGAAATATGTTCCTTTAAAACAATATCCAAATAATTATCCTTGCTATTTCCAAGTCGCAAAGCAGCTAGATATTGTTCATAAGTTTTTTCCTCATTATTGAAACGATATGCATCCAAAAATGACTTCGCTGCTAATTCAAATTGAAATAGCCTTGCATAGCACACCCCCAAATTATGATAGATATCTCCTTTTGTATCTTCTTTTAGAGATTCCTCTGAGCAAATAAGTGCTTTTTGATATTCCTTCATTGCCATATCTATTTTTCCATTTTGATAGAAGAAATCTCCACGAATTTTTAATCGTTCTTCCCGTCCTACTGTATCACTCTCACGAAGTATCTGTTCTATTTTTTTCAACTCCTCATGATTACAATAGTAGGTATCTTCTAATATCGTTGACACAAATGCACATAAATCAGCTTTTGAGCGAACTAAACCCACTAATTTTCTTGAAAGATCCACTAATTCTAATTGGGTTTCAATAAACTCGCACATCCTCAGATTCATAATGGATTCGTCTAACAGTTCCATATTGTGTTGAAAATAATAACACAATTCTTCAATTGAAAAAAAATGAAGATGAGCAGATTCTAAATAGTATGGACTTTTTGCATAGCTGCCAAAACACGAATATACCATTTTATTTTCCTTTCGTAAATGCTTTCTTATGGATCATATATCTGAATTTCTTCTTCCCAAATTTGATCTGTTGACGGAAAAATCTCTCCAAATCCTAAGTCCTTTATTTTTACAGATAAGATTGTTTCAGACTTCATATTCAATTTCACACGTACCCTGCTTGCTCTACTTTTCCTCTCAGGTATCTCATTTAATCGAATAACCACCCATCTTACATTTTTATCTATTAATGGAGTAAGCAAAATCCTAATTTCTTTTTCTTTTCCCAATAAGAATTCCCTCTCACATGCCACATCATACCAATTAATACCTGCATCTGCCAGTGCTACATAACTTTCGACTCCGCTGCGTATTACTTTCATTCCTATATTACATTTTAATTTATTATTTCCTAGAAAAGCAAACTCTTCACTAAAGGTACTGGGGTTAATCTGTTCAAAGGCCGAAAATGCAGCACCCTTAGTGTATAAATTTTTTCCCGAAAAAACTCTGCGCTTACTACATAAATATTTTAATGTTTCTGGAATTCTATCTTCTTCAAATCCGTCTCCAATTAGATATACACTTGATACAATCCTTCCTTCCACTAGATCTTTACTGATTGTCAGCAATTCCTGATCACTGTATGTTAATTCTTTATACTCTGCTTTATCAATTAATACTACCTTAGGATTTGTCTTATTGTTAATTTCCAAACGATATGATTTAAGATATGGTGAAGTATTATCTAAAATAATCACCTGATACTTCCATAATTCTTTCGGCTGATGGAGCATATAATAATAGAAGCTCTCTGAATAATTTTGGTATTTTATTTTTTCTGGTTCAATAGGCAATTCTCTTATTACGGATTGAAGCAGCTCAATCATCTCTTTATCAAGATTTTCTACAGTAATTGTAATAAAATCAACTGATTGCCAAGGAATTACTAAATTTACAAGAGCGAGCGTTCTTTTTAAAAATAATGCTAGAAGCGAAACTGCTGAGTAATCAATTTCTTCAATACAAAAACTCCCCCCATTTCTAGCCAGTTCTAAAATATTTTGGACTAAAATTCCATCTTCCTTATTGGCAAGCTGAATTGCCTCCTCACCAAAGAACCATTGGTTTATCCCCTTCTTTTTCCCTATTACTGTAGGAATTACATACTTTTCTGTTCCAGTCACCGTCGATAATGTAGTTGGAACACCTGTGTCACTATCACAAAAGCTCACTTGGGATAATTCATTATTCAAATCATAACCAAGTACTATTTTTCTCTCATTTTCCATTGACACATTCAACTCCTATTTTAGTTTGAATAATTTTTCCGTTACTTGTTTCTTTCTAATATATAATTCCATTAAATTAAGTAAACTCTCTTCATCATTCAAAGCTTTACTTATTAGCATATCATTCATAACATCATATCTGGTTTCTTTCCCACCCATTGTAATATCATTTTTTTGAATTACAAGACTCTTTGTTAAATGTTCTTTTCCCTTACTATCCTCGGTTATATAATATTGTAGATTCTCTCCAAAAAATAAGGTGAATTGCTTAGAAAAGACACCACCGAACATATTTTTCATTTCTTCCTTCCGATAAGTGACGTTCTCTTCTTCCTCACCCTCTAACACATAATGTAACGTTACTCTACTGTTAGGATTTGCTTTATGCTCAATAAAAGTTTTATCGGCGAACAGCGATAGTTCCTCCACCATATCCTCGTATTCTTTATAAAATGCAAAAATAATGTTTTTATGAATCAATTCTTTTATAAATAGACAAGCCAAGGATTTGGTTTCTTCGGTACACAAATAATTAGGTTCTCTTTCCTTCATTTTTTCTGACAGATATTTTGCAAAAGCAAGTTTACAAATATCATTCAGTTGCGCTCCTTTTTTATAAGCAAAAATTAGTGATGTAAAAAATCTGTCCTCCAATATACTGTCTAAAACAAAATATTCAAATGCATGATACGACAAATAAGCCATTTCTAGCGAAGGAAGAGCTCCATTTTTCTGATAGTCATCAAATATAATATCTCTCTCCCCAACAAAACTTCTTGTATACAGCATCTGAATCAGCATTCTTTCTTCTAGTGAATGAACATCCAAATCAAAATTAATAGCTGATTTCCATATGTTTCTAAGATTACGTGTTGTTCCCTCATAATGTAATATCAAATAATTTAGTACCGTTTGATCGTATTTTCCAAGTTCAAATACCATATGACTAATTTTTAATAAAACATCATCTTTTTCATTTTCCATATTTCTAATCATCTGGCTACATAATTTTACTAAAATTTTTGCTCCGACATGTTCTAATCCATAAGTTGTGACAATTTGATAAGCATTCTCATGCATTCCACGTTTCACCATATATTCAACGAGCTCTGCACGACTTTTCTTTTGAAGAATTGATGGCTGAATACTTAGTAGAAATTCGTCTAATTCCTGTTGTTTATCACAGTCATAATAATACTGAATGATATTTTGCCTCAGTTCCATCTTGAAATCTTCCCTTATCTGTGGAGATTCGATTAATAATCGAATGCATTTTTCATTCTCTCCCTGTACGAATTGAAAATGATGTTTTAACTCACTTAAATAAACACAAAATCCAATCCCTCTTTCCATATTATCCTGAATCAGGGGCTGTAATGTATTTTTTCTCATCATTTGATAGATTTTGAACTCTGTTGATTCTAAATATCGATTTCCATTTTCATCTTCTAACATTATTTCATAATTATGTCCATAAAGATTCACATAGGCTTTCTTATTAATAATTGGAACTTTTTGTTCCATAATAAATGGATCCTCTATTACAACAGCGTACTTCATTTTAGAATCCGCTACCACAATACAAGAGGAAAAAGCCAATGATTCTAAATGATCAGGCAACTCCTTTTGAATTAATTCATGTTCCCTAAAATACTCATATAGGACTGCCAGATTTTCATTCATTCTATTATTTCGTAATTGCTCGACGGTAAAAGATACCATTTGCTTTTCATAGGAGATTACTATTTCCCTATTATCCTCTTGATGAGCAATAAGATTCGCATATAAAATAGCGTTTTTTTGAAAATCCAGGCTACTGTTATATGCAAAATACATCTTAACCATTCTAGGTATCTCTTCCTTTGAGTCAGAGGGCATTGCATACATATAATACTCAAATAATCTTGTGATTCTGAGCTCTTTTTCCACAGCCTTCTTATACCAGAAGAAAGCCTCCTGATCCATCCTGTTGCCCCTTATTAGATGACTGCCAATTATCATTAAAATCTCATCATTTTCATATTTCATATAATAGAAACTGAGAATTTTATGAAGTAAATCGGAATATTTCTTTGTCCTTGTACATAAATAAACTACTTGGTTTACAATATTTTCAGAATAAATTTGATTTTTATGTGCCCACAACAAAACTTGAATTTCATAATCTTCTAATTTAGATAGCAGAAGTGGATTTTTAACAAACAAATGATAAGCTTCTATATAGAGAATTGGACTTGTACACCCCGCTTTAAACTGTTCCTCGAGTAATGCTAATTTGTTTGAAGGACTTTTTTCATAAGAATCATCCAAATATAAAAGCAACCATAACAGTTGACGATTCTGCTTCTGTTCCATATAAAAGCTTCTAATTGTTTCCTTAATTTTATCTAAACCAGAATTTTCCCTATCTGCCAAGCAAGTTAAATACATAAAATATGCATTTAAAACTGAATTTGCTTGCTTGATATTCATATCTTGATTCACATGCTCCAAAATCCACTGTGCCTCTTTAAATTTCTCTGATGCCAGCAATAATTGGGCTTGATATAATCTAGCCTCTATACTCGATCCATCGACTCCTATCATTTTCTCTACCAAATACATCGATTCTTTTACCCATGTAGCGATATTAATTTTTTTTAACCGGAAATCAAGATATTGTCTGGTAAGTAATAATCGGATTTTCTGTATTTCTTTATTTGTATTTTTATGTATCTTACTTTGTACCACACATATTTCAATCTGCTTTTCTAAAAAAGGAGTTTTGAATTGAATACGAGCATAATTTCTTCCAGCATGTAATTTTTCATATATTAATTCACAAGAGAAAGTACATTTGTTTCCAAGAAAATCATCATCGGTCAGCTGACTTTTCTGTAGTTTAACAAATTCTTGATCTGCATGAATCTCAATATTAGTCAATCCCCAACCAATTCTCGTAATTGGAAATTCAATATGCATATTTTCCTTTATGTGAGGGATTTCCATCATCTCTTCTGGAATTTCAATCTCTACTGCTCGTTTTTTATGGATTGAAATTAAAAATTCTTCCATATTTTGTCTCGAACCCTTTACACCAGAAAGTCCAAGATAAGTATTGTAAAATTTTCTATCATTATTAATAAAAATATGTTTAAATTCCTGAGAGTAAAAAGTTTTAACTGCTTCCTCAAAATTGGATTGAGCCAGGTTTGTAAAATGAAAAAGATTTTTTATTTTTCCAATGGATGATTGAATTACCTTATGTATAACGGAAGCAGTAAAAGGAATACTATATTCTCCGGCATTTGAAATAATAAAAATATCTCCTGTCAGGACTTCCCCTTCCTCCATTCCTTTACTATTAAACTCATACCTCACTTCAATTTCATTTGCTTCAAATTCTCTTACAGAGCACTTCATTCTCGGGTTCGAAACATTGATAACCCCTTTAACTGTTTGATTCTCGGCGGTCTTTATAGAAAAAGAACCTATTGTGGGCTTATCTAAATCAATAGACATTTCCAGTTTTTTTTCTGAGATATTTAACTTCATTTTTTCATATTCAAATAAACCTTTTACTAAATTATCAATATGATTATTCAAATATCTCACCACGCTTTCCTTGATTTTTAATTAATATCTATTATAATAAAGTATACCATATTTAAACAAGATTTTACAATGTTATCTACGTAGAAAGGACGCTATTATGCTACAACATACAGACCATTTTCATGGAAGTGATTTAGAAAAAATAGAAAAGGTTTTTGGAATTAAGAAAGAGGAAATTATTTCTTTTTCAGCAAATGTAAATCCTCTTGGTCTATCTAACAAATTAAGGAGTACACTTGCTCTGCATCTAGATGCTATTACCTCGTATCCTGACAGAGAGTATGCTTCCTTGCGTACAACAATTGGAAATTATGTCGGTGCAGAAAAAGAACAAATTATCGTTGGCAACGGTTCCACTGAACTTATTTCCTTATTTATACAATTTAAGCACCCCAAGAAAACTTTAATCCTTGGACCCACCTACTCTGAATATGAGCGAGAAATATCTTTAGGGGGCGGTATTTCACTCTATTTTCCCTTAAAGGAAGAAGATGATTTTTGTCTGAATATCTCTAAGTTGGAATTACAATTGAATGAAAGCATTGATTTACTTGTTATCTGTAACCCAAATAATCCAACCTCCAGTGCAATTAAAAGGGATGACTTAAGAAAAATTCTAGATATTTGTAAGCGAAATGACATCTTTCTAATGATTGACGAGACCTATATTGAGTTTGCAGATGAATATGAGAAAATTAGCGCAGTTCCTCTTATTAATTATTATAACAACCTCTTTATCATCAGAGGAATCTCCAAATTCTTTGCCGCTCCTGGGCTACGTTTAGGTTATGCAATAACTGGTAATTCTGACTTGATTAAATCAATAAATGCTAAGAAGAATCCATGGACCATTAATTCTCTTGCTGAAATTGCAGGAACATTAATGTTTACTGATACTGACTATATCAGGCAGACCAAAGAATTAATACACGAGGAACGTATTAGAATATGTAAAGAGTTAAAAGCAATTGATGGACTTACCTATTA
This sequence comes from Lachnospiraceae bacterium, assembly GCA_028694115.1. Next base: position 20,377 of record JAQUUB010000034.1, on the reverse strand, counting down.
TGAACCAACTGCAAATTTTGTTTTGGCGAAAATACTAAAAGAGTCTATAACTGCAGATTTCTTATTTAATCAAGCAATTCGAAATAAAATGATGATACGAAACTGTTGTACATTTCCATTTTTAGATAATCAATTTTTCCGTTTTTGTTTTATGAAACCCGATCAAAATGACCAATTGCTTGCTTGTATCAAAGAAACTTTAGAAGCTTAATAAGCTATAAAAAAGACTGTTTACAAAGAAAATTTATTTTTTCGGTTGACAGTCTTCTTTTTTTGTATTATTGTATTACTATATTAGTACAGCGATTCAATATTGAAAGGAGAAATCTATGCCGTGGTTAATGGATGACAAAAGGCCTATTTATATTCAAATAATAGAAGAAATCAAGCTCAGAATTGTAACCGGAATTTATCTGCCTGGCAGCAAAATACCTTCTGTAAGAGAACTTGCATCAGAAGCAAATGTAAATCCAAACACAATGCAAAAGGCATTTGGTGAGTTAGAACTAAATGGACTGATTATTACACAGAGAACGAGTGGACGAACAGTTACTGAGAACAAAAATTTAATTGAGGAAATTAAAAAGCAAATGGCAGAAGAGGAAATTCAAATCTTTCTTGACCGCATGAAACAACTAGGTTATCAGTATGAAGATACCTTAGAACTACTAAATAAGGAAATAAAAGGAGGGAATTATGAGCTCAATTCTAACATGTAAGAAATTAACTAAAAAATATGGATATAAAACAGCTCTTAATGAAATCGATTTGGAACTTGAGTCTGGTAAAATCATTGGACTTTTAGGACCTAATGGCAGTGGAAAAACCACACTCATCAAACTAATTAACGGTCTTCTCACTCCCACTTCTGGAGAACTACTAATTAAGGGGAACAAACCAAGTGTACAGACAAAAAAAATTGTATCCTATCTTCCAGAACGTACTTACTTTAATGATTATATGACAGTAGAAGAAATCATAAATATGTTTCAGGATTTCTATGAAGATTTTAGCATGGAGAAAGCAAGAGAAATGCTATCTTCTCTAGGAATACAGACAAAGGAACGTTTGAAAACTTTATCAAAAGGAACAAAGGAAAAGATTCAGCTTATCCTTGTAATGAGTCGTGAAGCAGATCTTTATGTTCTTGATGAACCAATCGCAGGTGTTGATCCTGCAGCAAGAGATTATATTTTAAAAACAATTATCACAAACTATCGTGAAGAATCTACAATACTAATTTCTACGCACCTTATCTCTGATATTGAAAATGTACTAGATGAAATTGTATTTATCAAGGATGGCAACATCACATTGCACTCTAGTGTAGATGATATCAGAACTACTGAGGGAAAATCAGTAGATACTTTATTCAGGGAGGTTTTTGCATGTTAGGAAAATTATTGAAATATGAATGGAAAACTTCAGGAAAGATTTTTTTAGGTTTAAATCTTTATATGATCGTTATAACAATTATGGGATTTATTATGTTAAGTCTTGGTTTAGCAGATGCTAATGAAAAAGTAATTACCTTCGTCACTCCCGTATTAAGTGTTTGCTATGTGTTAAGCATCTTTGCAATTTCCATTGCAGTATGCATATTGGTACTTTATCGTTTTTTTAAATCTCTTTATACGGATGAGGGGTATCTGACACACACATTACCTATAAAACCCTCTACAATCTTGCTATCAAAATTCATTTATGGTTTTTTATGCACGTTTGTTACAAGTATTATTATTATGTTTTCTATACTTTTAATATTTATAGGTGCAATTCCAGATATGGATTTAATATCTTCTACTCAAGAAGCACTTTTAACCATTACGAAGGAAATCGGGATGTCTGTTAGTGGATTTATTATGCTCATAATCGCATACACAATTCTCTCCATTGTATCAGGACTTTTATGCTTTTATGCTGCTATTTCGCTAGGTCAGCTATTTAAAAAGCACAAATTGATTGGCTCTTTCGTTTGGTACGGGGTTTTCTATATCATCGGTCAAATCTTCTCAACCATCTATTTGATTATCATGGGATTTACCTCCATGGATTTAACAAATGAGATTACAGCCAACACCTTTGTTGATAGAATATTATCCACTTCACTTGTTTTTGCTATTATTTCCTGTATCATCTATTGGTTTATTAGTAATTATATAATTACAAAAAAACTTAATCTGGAATAACTATTAAAAGGGGAAATAATTTTATATATCAAAAAAGCTACTTTTTTTCAAAGTAGCTTTTTGTGCTTTTCCATTTACTTACTACGAATGCTTTTTAGCTTAACATTTCTCCAACAATCTTATTTACTAATCCGCCATCTGCTTTTCCTTTTACTAAAGGCATCAGTTCTTTCATGATTTTTCCTTTTTCTTTCGCGGTAGGAGTATCAATTCCCAAGTTTACTAGTACTTCCTTTACTGCTGCACGAATTGCTTCCTCACCCATTTCCTCTGGTGCAAATTCTTTTAAAACTGCAAGTCTAGCTTCGCATTCCTCAATAATATCTGTTCGATCCGCTGGAGAAGTTTCTAACGTCTCTTTTGTCTGCTTCATTTCCTTTTTAATTACTTCAAACTCTTCTGCTTCAGTTAAGTCTTCTCTTTTGTCAATTGCCTTATTTTTTAAAGCTGCAAGAAGCATTGATAAGGTATCTTTTCTAGCCTTATCCTTATTTTTCATAGCGGTTACCATTTCCGCCCTGATTTCATCAATTTTACTCATAACGCACTTCCTTCCAAAATTTAGTATAGGAATAGTTTAACTCCATTTTTTATTCTTGTCTACTCATCTTCCTTTATATTCGTCTTTTCAATTGAATCAAAAGATGATAGATGGGTTTTCCCAAAATTGCTGTTAATACAAAGTTACATATACCATGCCATACGTCCCATGGCAGCCCACTAATCCAATATGTCAGAGCATATTTAGGATCCACTGGAATATATGCAACTGCAAAAAAGCTTCCAAAGGCGAGTCCAAACAGGCCCAGAAGAACGCTCCATATTAAAAATTCTTCTTTGATTAATTTTTTTAAAAATAACACAAGTAACATCAATATCGGCCATGTATATAAATACGATATCCACCACAAACCAAATCCCCATTGGATTCCTTCGAACAAATTAAATACCAGAATCATCCAAAAGGTCTTTTTTCCAAATACAAGCGTATAAACAAGAATTAAGAGGGATACAAGCTCTAAATTTGGAATAGCTGCAAGTCCTATCTGAGCCACATAGAGGATAGCCCCTAACAGAGCTATCCTCACTAATTCAATAGTTGAAAACCTTCGCTTTTCTTCCATCAATATCCCTTTAATAGTGTCAATGTATATTTGCTTCCCTCTTCAAGTGGCAAGGAATCCACTCCCAACGTAGAAGATTCATCGTTAACAGTTAAACACCACCAATATTGCTCATCAAGATCTTGTTCCATACCATATAAGGATGTAATAAACATTCCATAATCGGATTCTTCAAAAGCAACAAAATCCTGTTGTCTTAAAAATTCACCTAGCGTTTCTGCATTTGATTTGTATGCTTCACTTGATGAATAGTCATCTCTTTCTGAGATAATTTCCAGTGTGAAATTCTTGTTTCCTGAGTTCTTTTCTCTGTAATTTAAGATACCTGCAATACATCCTACTGCTACAATGAGTGCAATAAATACAGAGACAATGGTAATTTTTGTCCTTTTGTTCATAAAATTCTCCTTTTCTTTCTTTACCAAAGCATTTGAGATGCATATTCACCAAGTTTTAGGACTTTGCTTCAACCGCCATCTTTCCTTCTCATAAGTTTCCCTACAATGGATTAAAAGATTTAGTCCGCATTACCTCTGTGTAAGCAGTCAATGATTCGCACATTGTTCCTTTTGTGAATATACAAAATGATTAACATCAACCATTTTACAACATATTCTTCTTTTGGTCTATCTTAAAATATATTTAAATAAAGAGAAGAAGACGCTTGCGGCTTCTTCCGTGTGAAACTTAGATATACTTAGCATGGTTCTTTCATGCGTTAGTATATCTTTTCACACTTTATATTGACAACATTGATTGGCTTTTCCCCATTTGCCACTCTCTCTACATTCTGCCACATGTTTTTATGTGCTCTTTTAAAACTTCCCGTTGTAATTCCACCTAAATGTGGAGCAAGTATTACTCGGTCTTTAAATTCTTCCGGCAAATCAATCAGCGGATTATCAACTGTCATAGGTTCCGGTGCTAAGGTATCAAGCCCTGCTCCTGCAATCTTACCCTTAATAATTGCATTTCTTAGCGCAATATTATCCACAATTTCACCCCTTGCAGTATTGATAAGATAAGCACTCTTTTTCATATGATTCAAGAATTCCTGATTAATCATTCCTTCTGTCTCTTTTGTGACAGCTGTATGAATACTGATCATATCACATGTTTTTGTTAGTTCTAACAATGGTTCGTACTTCACGTGGCAGCTCGCTTCTACCTCAGCTGACTTACGGTTTGGCGAATAGTAGCTTACTTCACAACCAAATGCGTACAGGCGTTGTGCTGTTGCCTTTGCAATATCCCCAAATCCAATCAGACCCACCTTACACTCTGACAATTCAGTAATACCATGTACCATAGAATATTCTTTCATTTCCATTTGCTGTCCTGCTCGGACAGCACGGTCGCCAGTAATTCCTTTTCGTAGTAGTTGCAGCATCAGCATAATTGCCTGTTCAGCAACTGCACCTGCATTGCATCCCTTGTTATTACAAACATAGATTCCTCTTTCTGTTGCTGCTTCTAAGTCAATCCCATTATAAGCAACACCCTCCGAATGAATCATCTTAAGCTTTGGCATCTGTTCTATTAATTCTCTTTTTACGATACTAATGGCATCCACTAATAGAATTTCTGCATCAGCACCTAACTGCAGCATTTTTGAAATTTCAGTACCTCTATCACAAAATAATAATTGGGATTCCTTTATTACTGGTAAATCCGGATAAAATTTTTCATATCTTGCCTGATTTCCTTCAATTAATATTTTCAACATTTCACCTCATGCAAAAACTGTTTTTTAATAGACTTAGAATTCGTTTCCTGGAAATTTAGGGATTCCATCAAATCCAGCTTGTAAATCCGCATCACTTGGAATGTAATCAGACATCTCCCCATTATGGAATTTTTCATATGCAACCATATCAAAATATCCAGTACCTGTAAGTCCAAACACAATTGTCTTTTCTTCTCCTGTTTCCTTACATTTTAAAGCTTCATCAATTGCCACACGAATTGCATGACTGCTTTCTGGCGCTGGAAGAATTCCTTCTACTCTTGCAAACATTTCTGCTGCTTCAAAAACTTGCGTCTGTTCTACAGCACGTGCCTCCATCAAACCATCATCAAAAAGCTTTGATAAGACAGAACTCATACCATGATATCTTAATCCACCTGCATGATTGGCTGATGGAATAAATCCGCTACCAAGTGTATACATTTTTGAAAGTGGACAAACCATACCTGTATCACAGAAATCATAAGCATAGACTCCACGTGTTAAACTTGGACAAGATGCTGGCTCGACTGCAATAAATCGATAGTCCTTTTCTCCTCTTAGTTTCTCACCCATAAATGGAGAAATCAGTCCGCCTAAATTAGATCCGCCACCTGCACATCCAATAATAATATCTGGAGTAATTCCATATTTGTCAAGCGCACTTTTTGTTTCCAGACCAATAATTGACTGATGTAATAATACTTGTGATAATACACTGCCAAGAACATAGCGGTATCCTTCATTTTTTGTTGCCACTTCCACAGCTTCTGAAATTGCACATCCTAAGCTTCCTGTTGTCCCTGGATGTTCTTTTAAAATTTTCTTACCCACTTCTGTTAATTCTGATGGGGAAGGGGTTACACTTGCTCCATACGTTCTCATAACTTCTCTTCTAAATGGCTTTTGCTCATAAGAAACCTTTACCATATATACTTTACAGTCCAAATCAAAATAAGAACATGCCATGGATAATGCGGTTCCCCATTGTCCAGCACCCGTCTCTGTTGTGACACCCTTTAGTCCCTGTTTCTTTGCATAATATGCCTGGGCAATTGCAGAATTCAATTTGTGACTGCCACTTGTATTATTTCCTTCAAATTTATAATAGATTTTCGCAGGTGTCTGTAATTTTTCCTCTAGACAGTATGCACGAACAAGTGGAGAAGGACGATACATTTTATAGAAATCTCTAATTTCTTCCGGGATATCAATCAATGCATTTGTATCATCAAGCTCCTGTTTCACTAATTCATCGCAAAAAATAGGTGTTAATTCATCAAATGTCAATGGTTGTAATGTTCCTGGATTTAATAATGGTGCTGGCTTATCTTTCATATCCGCACGCACATTATACCATTGCTTTGGCATTTCATTCTCTTCTAAATAAATTTTGTAAGGGATCTTCTTTTCACTCATTGTTTGCCTCCATTCCTTCGCAATCTCTTTTGCGAACAAAGTGTTATTTTAGGGGGGACATTTGAACACAAAAAAGCCCCTATCCCTAGCTACAATGCTGGGACAAGAGCTAATATTCTCCTGCGGTGCCACCCTGCTTGATTCCTCAGCTATTTGTTTGAAATAAAAACATTAACGTTCTTATCTATACAAATAGTAATTCATCCTCTCATGCATACAACCATATGCTATTCTTGTTAACGGAGTTTAACCTCCGGCGCCCCTACTTCATTCGGTTTGCCCTCAGAAGCCCATTCATCTTCGCCTCAACTTACCGTGTTCCACCACCCACAGCTCTCTGTAAAGAAAGGTCAAAAACTACTTACTCTTCATCACTGGTTTATTAATAATTTGACTTTACCACGGTAAAGTGTATTTGTCAACAAACAAATCAGAGATTCTCCAATGATTGCTAATCAAGTATTATATATATATAAGAATAATGGACGCAACCAGTAAAATCAAAATAAAAGGAAATACAATCTGCAGTGGAATATTTATGATTCCTTCCTTTCCTGCTCGCTTTCTTTTGACATTAATAAAAGCAAGAAGAAAGGTAATACTAAATAGTGTAAAAACAATCCCTTCCAAAAAAAGAGACATCTCTTGATGTGAAATTCCCATGAATAAATATAGAACTGCCATGAAAGGATAGAAAATGCTTAAAATCGTAACCAAACGTATCCAGCGATTTTGCATTTCATATAGAGAGGCTCTATCCGAATAAATTACCATATCCTCCGCTGATAATGTATCACTAAATTCCTTTTTAAAATAATGCCAGCCATTAAAGGTGGAATTAATATAAACCCATCCCTGCTCTTCAAACATTTCAAAATAGCGAGTCTTATCTGCTATCCTTGGATTATAATCTAACTGGTAGATGTAACGAACACTTTGATCTCTCTTGAATTTTGAATGAAAGCATCCTCCCTTTACAAGTTGTAACCCATTCGAAGATGATATATTCAAATCCTCTACTTCTTTTTCATATTCCCAAGCACCATATAATTTATGGCTAATTACATAATCTTTCATATCCCTTCTTCCCCCATTACAGTTTTTGCTCCCTCCACTAAACGCTTCAGTCGTATAATTTCTTCTAGCAGAACAGATTTCCCGATTGGTGTCAATTCATAAAGACGTTTCCTTTTATCTTCAGGATTAAGATTTTCAATCTCCTTAATCCATCCCTTTTTTATCATATTCCCCGTGGCCCCATACATAGTACCAGAACCAATTTTCACCTGTCCTTCTGAAAGTCTTTCTGCCTCCTGCATGATTCCATAACCATGATTTGCTTTCTCATATAAACATAATAAAATGTAAAAATAACTTTCCGTTAATGGTTCGTTTTTTAACATCATCTAAACTTCCTCCGGGATTTCATTCTTTATTCCTGTGAATTTGTAAACCAACACAAATAATAACAATGGAAGAATTGGCATTGCAATCCACAATACATCCATATCCAAAAACTTCTCTGGCAAAAGGCTTAATACAAAAGATGAAGAATTATAAATCATATGGATAAAGATACAAGGAATGATAGAACGATATTTGTATGCAACATATCCGGTTGCTACACCTAATAAAATAACGTAGACTCCCTGCACAATATTAAAATGAAAAATTCCAAACAGGCATGCCTGAATACCAATTGCAACAGCCACTGGGAATACTTTTTCAAGCTTTCTAAAAATAAAACCACGCATAAAGCATTCTTCTCCAATTGGTGCAAGAAATACTACAAATAAAAAGCTCACCGCTTCATTGCCTCCAGTTACCATATTCATCATTTCCTCATAATTTTCTACCGCCTTGGGTATTAGGATTTGCATGATTGTAATAACATCAAGTGCCAGCAAATAACAGGTTACTGCTGCTAAACTAAATAGTATAACATTTCTTCTATTCATAGATTGTTTCCAGACACCTTGCCACTCATCTTTTCGTTTCTTATTTGCAAATTTACACTTATACCAGATTCCAAATACAAGTGTTGTTGCAGCTGTTGAAACGCAGGTCATAATTGTCAAAAACTCAGGTTCCTGAATTTTACTTTGAAATAATCCCATAGCTGATGTAATATCCCCACCATTTCCAGCAACCAGCTGAATCATCATTCCAATCATCATAACGAACATTACTGCCAACTGTATGGCATAAAATAATAATATAAAAAGTAAACCATATCCTATTCCACCTATTCCCTTTAATACTTTATTTTGCTTTTTTTCCATAACTTTTCCCCTTTTCTTTTTTATTATTAGATTCAATATATGTATTGAGTTATGACATATCGTTATATGATATATCGTCGCCTGACACATTTACCAAATGTATCGTATCACGATATATGTCGTGTGTCAACATAATAATTTAAAAAGGACCATCGATTTACGACAGTCCTACATTTTCTGTTTTACGGGTCTCAAAATCATGTTTTTTCATGCAAGCATGAAACACATGACCTTTTGACCCTGGTATCATAATATATTATTCTATAATTTCACCATCCGTGGAAATAGTAACTACTTGCCATGGGATAAATTTTCCGCTTCTTTGCAGTGCTTCCTTAGCCGCATTCTCAATTCCACCACAGCATGGAACTTCCATTCGTACGATCATTAAACTTTTAATATCATTATTCGTAAGAATATCTGTTAATTTTTCCGCATAATCTCCGCTATCAAGCTTTGGACAACCAATCAGTGTAATACGGTTTTTGATAAATTTATTATGAAAGTTTCCATATGCATATGCTGTACAATCTGCTGCAATCAACAGATTGGCATTTTGAAAATAAGGAGCATTGACAGGAGCTAATTTTATTTGTACGGGCCACTGTGATAGCTTGGAATCTACAGTTGCTGTATTTGACACCTCACACTCTGACTCTTTTACATGTTCTATTTTTTTAGACTTTGTTCCTGGACAACCACATGGCTGGTTTGAAGCTTTTGTCTCTTTTATTTCCTTTTTTTTCTTGTTTTCCATTACTGCTGCCTCATCATAAGCCAATGTCTCTTTTTCAATAAAAGAAATAGCTCCCGTAGGACAGTTAGGTAAACAGTCACCCAATCCATCACAATAATCATCTCTTAATAAAACTGCCTTTCCATCCACCATTCCAATGGCCCCTTCATGGCATGCACTTGCACAGATTCCACATCCATTACATTTACTGTTATCAATTTCAATAATCCTTCTTAACATTTTATATTCCTCCATACTCTATCATTTCACTGGTTTTCTTGACTTCATAACTGGATTATAATATAATAATCAGAACTTTTACGTTGTAAATACAACATATTTCAAATTTAATTTATTTAGGAGATTTTATGAACAAAACAAATTCCTTACTACTTAAAATGATAGATTACTATTCAGGAGATCCAAAGAGAATCCAGCATTTCATTAAAGTTCACAGCTTTGCAAAATTAATCGGTGAACTAGAAGGACTTGACAAATCCACACAATATTATCTTGAAACAGCAGCAATTGTACACGATATTGGTATCAAATCTGCTGAAGAACAATTCGGTAATTGCAATGGTAAATTGCAGGAACAATTAGGACCTTCTCTTGCAAAAGAATTCCTTAGCGAGCTTAATTATGATACAGACATCATAAATCGGGTATGCTATCTGGTGGGTCACCATCATACATATTCAAATATCGATGGGCTTGATTATCAGATTTTGGTCGAATCGGACTTTCTTGTAAATTTATACGAGGATTCCCTTGACGGTGCTGCAATACATGCTGCATATAAAAATATATTTCGTACAAAATCCGGTAAACAAATTTGTCAGTCCATGTTTGGATAAGCGTCTCACCGCTTAGAGTTTACGTTCAGCAAGTATAACATCCATGCAGTGTTTATGATTCTCATTACCGCTATTGCAATCAAGTGTAGTTTCATACATTTGATAAAATTCCCAATCATGATATTCGGTGGCTAATTCACCAGCGCGCCATAATGCAGAATTCTTTTCACTCTCTTCTTCTGAAGTAGCGCAATGTTTCGTGATATATGGTTTATCAACAAATACGTTAATCATATTAATACCGTTGACAGTTGTATGCGCTTTTATATTTGTAATAAATTCGTGACGAATATTTGGTGTTAAATAGTGTAGGACTCCGCTACAAAAAACAATATCAAATTCATGATCTAAACGATAGGTTTGAATATCAGCTTGAAAGAAATTAACATTTACGGAAAATCTTTCAGCTAGCATTTTTGCTTTTTCAATTCCCTTTTCGGAAATGTCATAAGCAGAGACCTTATATCCATTCCGAGCAAAAAACACGGCATCCTTTCCCTCGCCACATCCGATATCAATAAGACGTAGTTTCTTTTCAGGCGGACATATTTTCATAACTTCATAACACATGCTTGAGGGTTTTAAACCCCAATAGTATTCCGAAATATTATAGGTGGAATCATAAGTAGCTATTGCTTGATTTTGCGAAGCATATCCTAAAAGAGCATCTATACTGACATGAAGAAGATTGGCTAATTGCGGAAGTAACTCAATATCTGGATAGCTTTGACCATTCTCCCATTTTGAAATAGCTTGTGCAGAAATTCCCAATTCCTGTGCAAGCTGTTCCTGCGTAAGATGATTCTCTTTGCGCAAATGAATAAAAGTATTTGTGAAATTTTGTTGCATATTGAATATCCTTTCTATAATTGTATTCAGATATCTGTTTATGCTTATATCATATCATTGTAAATAAGCCAACTCAATGAAGTAAAAGTTGATAATTCTTTCAAATTCAACCTACGGTTGAGATTATCAACTGCTCTAAACCTCTTATTTTACAAAATATATTCAAAAGCAAGTCTAAGACTACTTTTTCACCTTTTTTCATTCTTTTATTAAAATGCTTATAGATTATTTTTCAATATTTCCAAGTAATTATCTGGAAATCCAATCAACTCCATATCGATATCATTTTTATACTCATCAATCATGCCATCCACGGTCTCAATTAAGGACTTCTTGCTTGTCTCATCTGGAAGTCTTTTTAATAATACCAATGTGTAAGCAAACAAGGAGTTATTTCTAATCTCCGGATGTTTTTTCAAAAATGGAGTTGTGAATTTGGCTGGTGGATTGAAATCCGTATTATACATTCTTGCTCCATGTGCACATTTATTTCGAAGTACAGACAAACAATGTAAATGATTTTCAAGTGTATCTTTTCCCACTCCTACCGTTCTTGCTATTACTTCTTTTTCTGAAAAATACATAGAACTATATAATTTGGACAAATTAGAAAAGGACATAAGTTCCACAATAACCCACAATGGCATTTTGCTGGAGTACTTTGTTTTATGATGTTTAACAATCAAGCTATCTTTATAATAGTTCTTTTCTCTTCCGAAGTTCTCCATTACTTCTCTATAACCTCTTTTGTTAAAAAAATTATTTTCATCATAATGTTGCTCAAAAGGAGACTCCGTACACTTTGCTACAGAAAATCCATATGCTATCTGTGTTCTATAATATACTTCAGCTTTCTCTATGTATCTTCGAAATGTATCTCGAAAGATTTCATCCACCTTATAAAGATGATACACAGTCTCGAAAGTTGTCCCTTCAATGTAATCGCTACCAGCTGGATCTTTCCTAAATTGTAATGCATAACCAGTAAAACGATAATAATTTACCCGTTCAAGAATTTCCTTTACTTTTTCCTTATCAGAAATGATTATTCCATGAGTTTCCAGCCTATTCACTTGTTCATCAAAGGTTAATGGTTTCTTTAATTCCATAGAACTTCTCCTTAACGTAAAAAAGCTGAGCACAAGACTCAGCCTGGTCCCCAATGTCAAAATAACTTCGGGCAACTCTGTTAAATATAGTATATGCAAAAGCCATAAAAATTGCAACACATATTTCAAAAATAGTATATGAATCGGATAGGGATATCTTACTTTTATCACTCGTATTATTACCGTAGTTATACTTTTATTTTCTTCTTGTCTTGGTATTGACGATATGATGTTTTGTTATTAGAAGCACCTTTCTTCCGAAAGGTGACCATGTCACAGTCAAAGATAAATTATCATGTTACATTTATGATAATTATTAAAGAGGCTGTTCACAATAAAACATGGAGGTTCCTATGAAAAAAACAATTATTATAACTGCAACTATTTTTCTCGCTCTAATCAGTATTCTATTTTTCAATTTATATCAAAAAACAGAAAAACAAAGTTTCCAAACGATTACTGCTGCAAAAGCGAAGGAAATGATTGATCAAAATCCGAATGTAATCATTCTTGACGTGAGAACCAATGAGGAATATCTTGAGGGACATATTGAAAATGCAACGCTTCTTCCCTATGATACAATCCCCCAGCAAGCAGAAATCACCTTACCTGACACCTCTTCCACGATTCTTGTGTATTGTCGTAGCGGACGAAGAAGTGCCATTGCCGCACAAAGTCTGGTAGACCTTGGCTATTCCAACGTTTATGATTTTGGTGGAATTATTGATTGGCCATACTCGGTTGTTACTGGAGAATGATACTACAGTATTTTATATTCTTAACATTGATAGCAAACAAGGAAAACTCCTCAATTCCTCCCTTGTGATGGACTTCTTCACACCAAGAAGTCCATCAAGCCACTCTTTTAAATGTTCATTATCCCTTACTCCCATGCCCTGATAAATGGTCGCTATAGCATCTCTTTTGTTAGCATATAAAAATTCATATTCAATTGTTTCCTTTCTGTTTATTGACTTGTATAAATGCTAGCAATGCATTGCAGCCCTCTAATACATCTTGATAGGTAATATCAAAATTATCTGTATACCAAGGATCTGCGATATCTCTAGGAGTATCTGAGAAGTCCAGCAAGCGATATACTTTTCTATGTGGATCTCCTCCAAGTATTCGAAGCATATTCGTAATATTCCTTTGCTCCATGCCTATTAGATAATCATAGTTTTCATAATCATTTCTAGTAAGTTGTACCGCACATTTTCCCTCCGTTACTATTCCAACTTCCCTAAGCTTTCGTCTTGTTCCATGATGTACAGGATTTCCAATTTCCTCTGTACTAGTAGCTGCAGAAGCAATATAAAAGCTATCCTCTAACCCTTTCCTTTGAACAAGATCCTTCATAACAAATTCTGCCATTGGCGAGCGGCAGATGTTGCCGTGGCAGACGAAAAGTATTTTTATCATCCCTTTAAAATCCTCGTTTTCCTTGTATTTACGGGCTTTGTAGCCCTTTTCAAAAAGCGTCTTGGTGGCATACTTTAGTATATTTTGGCATACTTTAGTTACCAATCGGTATAAAAATTTGTGTTTTATACCTCGCCTTTTTTTGCGTATTTTAAATTACTTTTAATCTAGCCATCTCTTCCTTCGCATCCTCAAATTTCACATGCGTATAGGTATTGAGTGTAACACTAATATCAGAATGCCCCCTAAGGTACTGAAGCGTCTTTGGATTCATGCCGGACCTCGACATATTACTACAATACGTATGTCTACATACATGAGGTGTAATTTTTGGCATTTGGATCTTGTAGATTTTATTATACTTTTGAAGGATATGCTTGAAATAATGCTCCCAATGAAGGGAATACATAATACTTCCATCCTTATCAAAATATAAAAATCCAGATACACCATCCACCATTGGTTCAACCTTTAGGGCTTTACGCTTTTCAATAATTGTCTTAAAGCAATCCTCTACTTCCTTTGTCATAGGTAGAATGCGCTCCCCACTTGTAGTCTTGGTATCCTCGATATAATATCCAATGTTTGATCTCTTTTGAAGTTGATGATTCACGTTAATGGTATGATTCTTGAAATCAATATCTGAGAAGGTTAACCCACAAAATTCCGAAATACGAAGACCAGTCTTAAAAAGTATATAGATGCCTTCATAATATTTGCAGAAATGATTGTCTTCTTTAACAAACTTAAGGAACTTTCGCTCCTCATCTCTCGTAATTGCTTCACGCGTTACACTATCGTTCACCACCACATTCACAAGCATAAAATCAAATGGATTTTTGCGAATGATATCATCATCTAAAGCTAGACGAAATGCTGGTCTTAATACTCCTCGAATCGTATGGATTGAGCTGTAGCTCTTACCTTCCTTCTTCTGAAGATAAATCAACCAGGTCTTAGCATCTGAAATACGAACTGTATGGATGAGTTTCTTGCCAAAAGGATCCTTCTTCAGCCAATTTATTACTGTTCGATATCCAGCCTCTGTAGTAGGCCTTACGCCAGTCTTAGTTGCAATATACTTCTCAACTAATTCAAAAACTGTCATATCGTCACCATTGGTAGCAATTTGCTTAAATTGATTCGCTTGGATTTCCTTCTCTTTCTCACGAAGAGAAACATCTTTTCGCTTACCATCTACCACTCTGTCATTGTGATCTAATCTCCAGCTATAGATATATTTGACTTTTCCATCTTCATCATACTTATATCGATACCGCCCATCTGGCATCTGCATTTCTCCATTGTGTAAAATACGTCCTCTTTTATCTCTCCTTTTTTCACTCATAATCATGTCTCCTTCCATTCTTCAAAATAAGAATGGCAGACATTACCTAACTGATATTATATCAGTCAAAGTGTTTGTCTGCCACAGCTATTTAAATCAATGTGTTGTTATTTACACCGCATATGCTTCGTCAAGATATTCTTCAAAACGGCGTCTCTTAATCTTAATGTGACTGCCGATTTCTAATAAAAAATCAGCGCCTTCATTTTCTGCCACAAGCTGGCGAAGTCTCTTCTCTCCAATTCCAAAATAATCTGCAGCTTCTTGAATTGATAAAGAATACTTTAACCAGATTGGTGTGGCAAGTTTCTTATAAATTGGAACTATATTCTCCATATTGATGATCCTCCCTCTTCTTTCTAAAATACAAAACTCTATTTCCATGGAAACACATCTTGGAAACAGACTGGTATAAAACTTAATTATTTCAACATTCATTTTTTCACACCTTTCTAAACCCCACAAATACGCCTACTTGAAAGGACACTCTGCATTTGTCAGTTCTAGTTGTACAAATGTTGTTGCTGTGTTTCCAGTTTCTGTTTCCACCTTGCGCAACCAACCTCGTTGCTTACCATAGCCTGGGATATTTCTTGGATTAGGATAAGCCTCCCACTCTTCCATCATGTTATTCATGATTTCTCCGATTTCCCTAGAATCTCTAGCAGATGGCTTTCCAAGCATATTCAAGGTTTCATTGTAAATCTGTTGAACACATACGATCTCTTTACTAGACTTTTCTAACCAATCTTGAATCAAACCAGTCCAAGTATCTTCTGCCATAAATGTTTGCTGATATTTCGCCAGATCCTTTTCTATATGCTTGGGTAGCTTCATTTTCACATTTCCTTGCAGATATAGATGCATCATCTCCGCCCACATTTGCTCGATATAGGATCTTGATTCTACTTCGTTATCAAGAATATGAACCTCAGCCTTAGTGGCATCACATTTAATCGGCAAGAATCTACGATTACCACTTCGATCAAGTGGCAAGAAATTCTGTACATTCGAGGTGCCAGCAAATACACATTGTCTAGGTCTATCTTCTGCTCTAGTGCCATAGGGAAGGCGGTAATTATCATATTGCTTACTTAGAAATGCTTTCGTGGCTTCATTGTATTTTGTGTTTAATATCGCAAGCATTTCTGCTATTTCACAGATCCAATGACCCGCTAAATGCTCATACACTTTATCATCATCCATTCGTTTCAAATCATCGGTAAACCATAGGTCCAATGTCGCTAGGAATCGAATAAATGTAGATTTGCCAGCACCCTGTCCACCCACGAGACATAACATATATTCAAACTTACATCCTGGCATAAACACTCTATGAATGGCACCTAGCATAAATAATTTGATTGCCTCGTACTGATATTCTGTATTCTCTACTCCAAGGAAATGTGGCAAGGCATATCTTGCTCTCTCCTTACCATCCCACTTAAGAGATCGTAGATATTCTCGTATTGGATGATATTCATTTTCTGTCGCTACGATTTGCATCCCAGCACGAATTCTACGCTCGTTATTTAATCTGTAATTCTTTTCAAGATAATGAATGATGTGGATTTCATCCTTATCTGTAATCTCACGCTTGTTTCTGCTCCAAGACATCGTTCCAAACAATTCAATCCGTTCTCTAAAAAGATTTTCTCTTATATTTCCAGCAAATAATGAATCATTTTTAAAGACAATTGTTGCATTATCGATGGTGTTGTAAGGCCAACCTTTTTCAGACGTATCAAGCATATTCTTTATGTCCTCCACGGACATCATCAAGATTTCTTCCAAGTTTTTCTACCTCCTGTGTTAATTCATCCATTTCTTTTTCTAATTCTGCGGTTGAAATTTCAAACAGAACATAATCGTATAGATACAACACATAATCCTTCATCTGCATCGCCTCAATATAAAAAGGATGCCAAGTGGCATCCTCTGGATCAGATGGTGTATATTCTCTTTCTGCTAATGCAATCGTACTTACAAGCGCACTTAGAACAGATAATAAATCTCGCTTTTTTTCTGCAAAAACGACTCGATCCGATTTTACTTGTTTGATTGATTTCATGGACCGATTGCCCTTGCTATTGTCATAAGCCAAGGCAAAATTATCGGCAATTCTTTTCGCTGCACTTAATAAACTTAGTCCATAAAGTTTCGCTACGAAATTAATCCCATCGCCATATTCTCCACAAGCAAAACACTTGAAACGCTCTTTCACGTTTAAGCTAGGATGATGATCATCGTGAAAAGGACATTTCATCATTCCATTACGACTTATATAAAAACCTTCGTTTGCAATAATCTGGCGAGTTGTTAGATTCTCTTTAATTACATCAAATACATTCATCGCTCCACCTCCCTCTTCTTGTTTGGTTCATTCTTGGACATAACATCATTCACAATCCTTTTAACTTTGTAAAGTTCTTTCACCATGGAACGAATATCTTTCAATTCTGAATATTCCATATCATAAGAAGCCTGGATCTGAGTTTTCTCATTGAGCCATTTCTTTGGAGTAGGCTCTGATATTCCATTTTCTTTTAGAATACGTTTGGCCGTTCTAAACTTGGTTAGTTCTGCATGATACTGAGATTCTAAATCATCCCTTTTCTTTGTGAATTTCTGTTTTGAGACAAGTTGTTGGATTGGTAAACCTTCGTCATACCAGGAAGCGTATTTGACGAATGAATCCAATTCTTTGATACGCTTTTCTTTTTGTTTTATGGAATCCGTAATGGAATGAAGTTTTTTATTGGATGTATCAATTACCATTTCTAAATCATCCACTGTGAAAATCTTATTCCCACTTAAGAAATTCGTCGTCTCCAACATACCTTTCACGTTCGTGATCTTAGCCTTTTGCCTACCACGATCATAGGTATCTGCAACCTTATTTCTAGCATCGTAATACTGAATAACGATGTCCCCAAGAGAAGGCTTCTTATATTCTTCCTTCAAAGCATTCATCTGCGTTTTCAGTTCCCTGATCCATTCCACTAATTCAGAAATCTTGACCCCCAGCTCTCGATGCATCCGATTGATTTCGTTAATCCAACGATTCAAACTTCCCTTTCTTGTTGAAATTCCTCTTTGCTCCATCTGACGAACTGCCGGTCCTTCATGCACTTGTGCTATCCTTTCGATGCCTTGATTTGCATAGCTACGATTATCAATGCTCGCTGAGATTTCTCGTACTTTAAAATAATCATTCACCATTTTGGCCCAAGCTTTTCTCCAATCTTCTAATGTTTCTGGTCTTCCCCAATCTGTTGTCGGAACCGCATTAAACACTTTCGTGCCATCTGGCTTTTGCTGAACTTCTCCGTCGTCATCTAGGACATATTCACGACGTTGCTTGGATCCCCACTCTCCGTTAGTGGTAATTGGTCGAATTGGACAAAGCACATGAAAATGTGGATTTTGAATTCCGCCGTCTTTCTCAGGAGCATGAATTGATAAATCTGCAATCATTCCTTTTGCAACAAATTCCTTGGTTACAAACTCTCTAGCCAATGCAATATTTTCTTCCATCGATAATTCATTCTGTAAGGCAATATCAAAACTATAGGCTAGTTGTGCTTGTGGATGTTTTTCAATTTGCTCCACTTCATTCCATAACGTTTTCCGATCCTTTAGTCGTTCTGGTTCTGGAACATATTCTGGTACAAGAATTTCTGATTCGATTACACCTCCTTTATTGGTATAATCTGCAACTTCTCCATAGTACTCATCTTCCAATTTTTCACCGGCTCGATACGCTGCTGAAGCAACTGCTGATTGACCAGCACCTCTTGAAACTCTGCTTACATGAAAATGATAAAGTGCCATTAGCCAAACACCTCCTTTTTCACATAGGCGATTGCTTCCTTTAGCACTTGATGTAATTCATCCTTTACAATGTAGTGAAACACTTCGCTAATCTCTGGCTCGGATAGTTCCTTTAACTCCGGAAAATACTGTTCTAGGATTGCCCCACGGACAATTAATCGATGAGCACGTTCTTTTCTAGACAGGCTTTCACGGTACTTTATCTTTTGCTCCAATCGTTCGATCCGATGCGTTGCTTGCTCAAGTTGTTTTTCTGCGGATGCTAAATCATTTCGATACTCTGTAATTGTTTTCTTCATTAAAAACACTCCTTTTAAAATAATTAAAATAAAATTTCTTCGTCATCTCCCCGTATCAATTCCTGACTGGCAACCCTGTTCGGCGCTGTGTCGTTGTCCACTCTTGGCTCGCTCATATCATCGCGTAGCTTCCCTAAAATAGTATTTATACGGAATGCTCATTCAGTTGTCAGTGCCTTTCTACTACTTGATTCTGACAAAAAATGAGGTGCATTCCGGTATATCCAAAAGGTAGGATTTTGATTCAAAAACAGAATTTTTCCACGATTATGGAAATTTATATTGTGTAGAACGTTTGTTTGCACTATTATTAATTTAAGTGGACTATAAAAATGGTATGTGGGGTGAAAATTCATGAAATGTAAATTATCAATACAGGAAAAATTGAAAGACTTGAGAATAGAAAAAAATCTAAAACTAGAAGAATTGGCAGATGCCACTGGGCTATCTAGATCTGCTCTTGGCAGTTATGAAACCAATGAAGACAAGGATATTTCGCATACTGCGATTATTACCTTGGCTGAATATTATGAAGTTTCTTGTGATTATCTTTTGGGATTTAGCGAGAATAGAGAACATAGGGATTCTAAGATTGCAGACTTGCATCTAGATGATGAAACGATTGCGATCTTAAGAAGTGAAAAACTAAACAATCGCTTACTCTGTGAAATGATTAAGCATAAAGACTTTTGGAAATTGCTAAGTGATACCGAAATCTACATAGACAGTTTGGCGACTATGCAAATTCGAAATTTGAATGATTATGTAGCTACCATGAGAGCCAAGATTCAAATGAGAAATCAAGTTTCTGATACAGAGCATTACATCAAAACATTAAGAGCATCCGAAATTGAAGAAGATGATTATTTCAGTAGACTAATTGGTGAAGATATCACTGTTATTGCAAAAGACCTTAAAGAGAACCACAAAAAAGATAAAGAAACGAGCGATAATCACTCTCCTCTATCCGAGGCACTAGATATCATAGAAGAATTCGAACAAGCCTCAGGAGCATTGAAAAAGACTCTTGTCGTTCTAGGCCGCCAATTAGATATGAAGTAAGCGCTAAGTAAGACGCGCTCCTGAAAATAAAAATCTCGAGTAGTAATCATACCTCTCGAGAATTCAAGCATTTTACTCTGACTTATTGACACAACATTCTTGAACTGCCTGAGACCACGGT
>JAQUUB010000144.1 GCA_028694115.1 Lachnospiraceae bacterium | reverse complement strand
TGAATTTTGCACTAAAGTTTCTTCTTTGTTTGGACATAGCAATGAATCCTTTCTTTCATACTGGTTTAAGTATATCAGATTCATTAAAAACTGTCCGAAAAAGTGTCTTAATTTATGAGACCATTATGTATGATCAACGTTGTACACTCCACTACATAGTAATCCCATCTTTATTTTCTCTTATTACCTGTCCCAAAATCCGGTCTTACAATGCTACCTTGCCGCTTTTTACCCATGCATCTACTTCAGATAATTTAAACTTCCATAGCCTGCCCACTTTATGTGCTGGTATATCTGCCTTTTAATCCAGTTTCTTATGGTATCTTTTGTTACGCCCAGATACTCTGCTGTTTCTTCCCAGACACCGTTAGATACCAGTATGATAGCCCTTCTCCCTGAAGCACATTACAAATTTGTTCAGTATTCTACATTAACTCTAATTTTCAATTAATTCTTTAGCTCGCTCAAGAATCTAACCTTTTCCACTCATCCGTTATACATTTCTTATCAAATTCGACTACCTGTTCCGAAATATTCTCCTGACTTGTCTGGGAATTTTCAAGTATTCTTACATTTCCTATTTCCTCCG
This sequence comes from Lachnospiraceae bacterium, assembly GCA_028694115.1. The sequence goes on along the minus strand of JAQUUB010000144.1, from coordinate 8,586 downwards.
GCAGGTAATAGACCTGGTCATCCATTTTATATTTGTAATCTGCAGCCTCCCATGGATAGTAACTGCAAACCCTATGATAAAGCACTTTATCTATTGTTTCTTCCACAATATATGGCTCTGTGACAATGAACCTACGTCCGTCTGCAATTCTCAAATGAGAATGATCAATATTTTTCAATGAATCAGGAATATCATCATTTAAAGTTCCGATACCTGCAATCAATTTATCATAGTAAGACCGCATAACTCCTAAATATGAACCCTCTGAAGTGTATTTATCAGGTAATCCCTGTATTCGCTTCTCTATAAGCGCAATGATCAGTGAATACAAATATGTGATAGATTCTGCACTTATCTCAAGTAAAAATTCAGTATTATATCTTGAATGTGTATATGCAATTATAAAACCATCATTCATATCATAGGCGATAGCTGAGAGATTGTGTTGAATTGCATTGCGAATAAGTTTAAGTATCCGATAGCACGATATCTCTATTATTTGCAAATCCGACAATGTAGATCCTATTCTTCCAATAATTTCATTATAGTGCTGCTTAAATGTAGCACCTTCTGTCAATGCATATTTGTCTTCCAGCCAGCTATCGAACATCGTAAAAACAAGAATATTACCTGCTACCCACGCTTCCGAAAGCTTACTTTTATTGTCCCGGAACGACACTGATGTGGAAATAAGATCATTGCGTAGAATTTTATGGCTCTTTTCATCCATATAACACTTTGTCAAATGATAATCGACTTTTCTTAAATTATGGTCCGCAAAATCCGATGTCTTCAAGACATTCAATATGGACATAACTAATTGTGTATGCATACTGCTATCGTTCATCAGCCATCCTCCGAAGAATTTTATTCTATCTTAGGGCAAATCCAAAATTTCTCTTCATCACATTATTTCCGCCTGTTCACAAGCTTTCCCAGCCTCACCACCATACTGATAATTCCACTATCACTATACGTTGTCACACGCTTCTCCAATGCATTTAAGATGCTATTACGTATGCATCCATTCTCTCTTGCTATACCTATAAACTCCAGCACTGACTCATTCATCGCCGAATCTTCCAAAGATACATTCTCTCCTGTATATCGATGAATGTACACCGCATTACGATTTAGCACAATTTTCGCTTTCTGTTCCAATAAGATCAGCCATAGAAATAAATCATCCGCTCCATTGACCTTCATGACCGTTTCTTTCCAGATTGTCGGAATCGCATCTTTTCTAATCAAGCATTGACCCGGTGATGTAATGCGATTTCCAATCGTAAGATAACACCACTTCCACTTTACCGTTTCGTGTAAGATCTTCCAACGATAAAAGAACTGGCTACCATCCCCCTGTTCATAGATACCGTTTCCCACCACCATAGCTGCATCGCAAATATGTGCAAGCTGATCTGCAAGACAATTATCCGATATGTGATCATCCTGATCCAGAAATAGAATATACTTTCCCCTGGCCGCCTCAAGTCCTTGTATACGCGAATAATGGATTCCCATATTATGATCATGCGTAAGAAGTTTCCATTCCTGATTGTCGGCAAATATGCTTATTTTTTCTCTATAGAGATCTATCTCCTCTGGAAAATCACATACAAATATCAATTCTATACCTTGATCTTCCTTCAGTGCCAGTGCATTTTTTTTGCATTGTGTACAGATACTTTCTATATATTTTTCACCCTTATAAAGTGGTACAATTACCGAAACAACTATCAATTTCTCTCTATTCATCACATTATTCCATTTCCATCAAACAGTATGACCTATGAAGCAACTCCCATTATTTCCTGAGATAGCTTGAACAGGAAACCAAATATACTCCCAGGTAAAATCTTATATAATATTCTTTCCACTAAAAATATGAAAGTGACCTCTTTCTTCTTAAAGCATGATTCATCCCACAAAGATTGACGTAAATATTCTCTGAATTTTCCTTCATAAGGATGACCACTTTTCTCTGTCCATGGGAATTCTCCTAAAAAGCGCAAAAAATGGTACACCACAATATGGTCTAACTCTTCAGCCAGCTTCCGCTCATCATATCCTAACTGCTTTCCATATAAACGCATAAAACTCTCAGGCGGTAATGCTCTAAATATAGATTGTACATTATATCGTTGTAAAATAGTCGCAATCTCTCCCTTAAAGGTCATATTTAGAATATCCTGCTCATGCTTTGCATAATCGCTCTTAATTCTCTGGATGTGATGCTGTACTCGTTCTCTATAATCCCCATTACTCCACCTTGCAATGTCAAATAAAATCACTCCTGCATTGTAATAGGGCTCCTTATCCTGAAATCCCAGACTTCTCTTATATCGATATGTCAGTACATCCTGACCCATGGCAATGGCATTCATTCCCATATCCATATCCAATAAAGGGCGAAGATCTCCTTCAATCACAGTATCACTATCCATATAAAGCAGTCTTCCCTCTGTGCATTCCATAAATTCATCCATGAAAAGCTTATAAAATGTGGCATAGGAACCACGATACCTTAATACACCTAATGATTCCAGACGTTCATCAAGTTCTTCACAATTATGAATTATGATATCTCTGGAAAACTGCTGACAAGTCCGACGTATTTTCATGAGATTCTCTTCGCTGACCGCACTTGCCAATAAATGAAGTTGTAAATCCTCTATCTCCTGATTATGCTGTAATAATGAAAAAATAGAAACACCTGCATAAGGTGCATAGTTATTATCGCATTGATATAATATATGATACATACATTTAAAAAGCTGTGCTGTAAACAGCACAGCTTGTCCTTTCGCTTATTTTCGTTATTTTAATCAATTGAGTAGCGATATGCAACATTACAAAGGTATCTGCTGATTGTCTGTGGTCTTTGAAAATCTTTTTATTAAAATGAATTTCCCTAATTTTTCTCACCCACTGAAATATACAATTCTCATAAACCATATATTATCAGTTATAACTCTCTTTCCGACTCAAAATAATAGAAGCCTTAATGAGAGTATTCTTACATTGCTTATCAATTTTTGTACTTATTTTTTTCGCCGTACATATCCTGATAATATTTCTGGTAATCACCGCTGGTGACATTTTTCATCCAGTCTTCATGCTCGAAGAACCATTTAATGGTCAGCTTGATACCTTCCTTGAACATGGTCTCCGGATACCAGCCGATCTCTGCTTTGATCTTATCCGGTGCGATGGCATACCGTTTGTCATGTCCTTTACGGTCTTCCACATATGTGATGAGATCTTTTGTCACAAGGGCTCTTCTCGGATCATTTTCCGGTAACATTTCCTGTAAGGTCTCTATGATGATATGGATAATCTCAATATTCTGCTTCTCATTATGTCCGCCGATATTGTAGGTCTCGAACAGTCTGCCCTGCTCCTGTACCATATCAATGGCTTTTGCGTGATCTTCCACATATAACCAGTCGCGGACATTCTTACCATCCCCATATACAGGCAGCTTCTTGCCCTGTAACGTATTGTTGATGATCAGTGGAATGAGTTTCTCCGGGAACTGGTAAGGTCCGTAGTTATTGGAGCAGTTGGTAATGTTCGCCGGAAATCTGTAGGTGTCCATGTAAGCCTTTACCAGCATGTCCGAACTTGCCTTGCTGGCTGAATATGGGCTGTGTGGACTGTATGGTGTGGTCTCGTAGAAATATTCATCATCATTTTCCAGGGAGCCATATACCTCATCTGTGGATACATGGAGGAATTTCTTTCCTTCCTGGAAGGTACCGTCCGGCAGCTCCCATGCATTCTTTGCACAGTTCAGCATCACTGCTGTACCCAGTACATTGGTCTGCACAAATACTTCCGGATTCTTGATACTGCGGTCAACATGACTCTCTGCCGCGAAATGTACCACGCGGTCAATGTCATTCTCTACAAATACTTTTGCGATTGCTTCTTGGTCACAGATATCTGCCTTTACAAATGTATAATTATCTCTATTCTCGATACTCTTCAGATTCTCCAGGTTACCTGCATAGGTAAGTGCATCCACGTTGATGATGCGAATCTCATTGTCATATTTTTTGAACATGTAGTGAATGTAATTAGAGCCGATAAAGCCTGCTCCACCAGTTACTAAATAAGTTCTCATTTTAATTACTCTCTCCTTATTCTCATAATAATATTCTTATTATTTCTCATTGGTGCTATTGCCAATTAATGTATCAATAACTTCCAATTGTTCTATTTCAGTAAGATAATCCATTTTTATTTCAACAGTTATTGAATTTTTATTAAGTTGAAATTCAAAGTAAGGATTACTTTTATTAAAAATTTTGTAATCCAGTACAGTAGTGATATTATTTTCTTTATACTCCGTTTTCTCTTTATCAATTAACAAATCACTGTATTTCACCATTCTTTTTCCAACAAGGCATGGATCAAAACGCAATATTTTAACGCCTTTAGGTATTTCAATATGTGTTGAATAAATATTTTTCTGTATCTCATACTTTATCATTGCTTTATCTTCTTCGTTGTAACCATTTCCATAATCAAAATAAAACACCGCCATTTCAACGATACTTGGTTTGCTTTCATTTTCTATCACATATTTTTCCAATAAATTAATTTTTGAAAAAATTTTTTTCTCTTTGACTTCATCAAAATATTTTTCAGAAATCCGTTTCATTAGCTTTCGTTTCTTTTCATCAAGACCAAATGATTCCAATATATCATTTAAATCTATAAATTTTTTGACCTCGGGAGTATGTCCGAATATCCACATTACAGAAGAATATATTGCATAATGTATTGGAACCTGAAAATCAGTTTTCCACTCTTGATCAATAGTTATATATTCATCATTTATCCTTACAAAATTTGATACATTAAAATCCATCAAGCCATTACAAATACACCTAATATCCTTGCCATACATCTTAATAATTTCGTCATCAATTGGACATTCATTTTTTTGTAAAGTAGAATACTCTTTTATATAGTCATACATTTTTTGGAACTCTTCTTGAATTTTAATAATATTTTTTTCCTTAATCATTCTATTTATATATTGGCAAACACTCTCACCATAAACTTTCTCAATAAGTAACCCCTCATTCTGCATCTCCATTTTATTCATTTTCAATATATTTTTAGTATCTTGGTATATGTCCATAATATTTTTTATATGTTGTTTACTCAAGCTATTTAATGGATATTTATGAAAAACACCAGTATTGTCTTCTACGGTTGCAATTTGATACTTTTCTTTTCTTCCACTTTGCAATTTTGCATAAATAACATTCGATAAAGTTGCATCCTTTCCTCCTGCCTCTATCAAAAAGGAATTAGAAAAAAAACCAAACTGATTATTTTCTAATAAACCTTTTTGGCATAAATTCAAATCAAACTGAACATTATTTCCATAAGTAAAAAATGGTAAATCTTTAATTTCTTCTTGTTTAGGCAATCTTTCATCTGAATAAATAATCAAAGGAAGCTTATAATCTGGATACGGATAAAAATATTTTACTTTTGAAATTCCATTCGCACTAAATATTTCTTCAATTTCACTTTTGCCAAATGTAGAAACCGAATAATGATCATAGCCAGATAATCCTACATACGGTTTTCTTATATGATCTTCATTCGCTCCAGCCCAATACTTTAGTCCATACCTATTTTCAATAGCAAGCAATATTTTACCGTTTGTTTTCAATTTTCCTACTATTTGTTGCATGAATGTATTAAATGGATCAACTTCATAAAACCATTTGGCGTACTCGAAAACACCAATTAATATAATATAGTCAAATTTTCTTTCCAACTCAATCTCTGCAAAATTTCCAGCATAAACATATAGATTATCATGTTTCTTATTTCTCTCATATGTAATTTCTGCACGTCTTTTCGAACCATCAATTGAATGAACTGTTCCACATTTGTTGCATAGTAAATCCGTTAGTGTTCCACAACCACATCCTACCTCAAGTACATCATCTTTTTTATTAAACGGATACCAATTTAAAATATTACTCCTAATGTTAGTCGTCAGATAAAAAGCTTCATCACTGTTAAAATCGATATACTCCCCATCCTTATAATGTCGAAGCAATAATTCTTCAATGTTACCGTCATTGTATACATCATTCCCACTATAATTATCAATATTTAAATTTGCCATTTTTATTTTCCACCAAATTCTTCTTGTTCTCTTATTTTTAATGCTTTTCTTGATTTAATTTGACTTTTTAGTATCGCCATGTTGTCCGCATTTGAGTAAATAGAAAAATATTTATTAATATACCAAATGAAATTAGAAATATCAGAAAATATATTAAATTTATCAAGAGTTGATAAGCGAATACTGTTTTTTCTACAAAATTTATAAAAATTTTTATTAAGCCTCATATAAAAAGGACCTAATCCAAAGCATACGGGAAAAATATTGGCATATACATCCACACAAGTTATTTTTGCATTAGACATGTTATCAATGACCATTTGATAATTGTTCATCAGATACATTTTATTTAAAATTGTAACCTCAATCTCCTTCTGAGCAAACAATAAATTATGCGTAATGCTGCCAGATGTAGCAACCATTTTCTTACAATTCTGTAAATAATAAATTTGTTGGGATAAAGTCAATAGCTCTGGTTCAATAATCTTGTAACCGTTCTTCTCGAAAATCTTTTCAAATGTTTTTTCACCACGTTCCCTTCCCTTAGCAAAATCAAATTTTCCTCTAGAATAAAATATTAAATCATACTTTTCAATATTTTGTTCAAGTTTCACATTCGAGACTATTTTTTTAAAAATATTTTTAAATTCTATTGTATAGTATTTATTCATATAAAAGGAAATTTCCGGAATAATTACTTCTTTATATTTTGTTGGTTTTTTAACATTAATCAAATTCTCCTTTGGTATTCCAAGTAATTCAAAAAATTCCAAATAATTTCCCCATACATCAGTGTTTTCACTCCCCCAATTCCAACCACAGTATGCAATTTTATACTTTTTAGGGTTATCAAGAACATACCACAATCTCGATATCTGATCACATATAAAATGCCCCCAATGGCTCAAAAAAGGACCCATAAATACTACTGTTTCATTACTTGCAATAATATTTTTTTCATCAAAATCATATATTCCACCAAATAAATTCACATTTTCCGTTATAGATTCTTCAACAAATTCACCTAACTTATCAACAACTCCCCCTATACACCATAATTTTTCTTTTTTTTTATCCTCTTTTGCAGGTAAAATTATTCCTTCTTTTACTTCTTTTATTTTTAAGGAGTCCTTTCGCAAATAATTCTTTTTACCTTTTTTCCGATACAACTCAGCTTTTTCAGCCTCCATATATAACCCGACATAATCTCCCATAAATGCTTTTCATATGATGTCCTTAGTATTGAAACACCGTATCCTTTCTTTTTATCATAAAATCAATTTCAAATAAATTGTAACGTTTTAATTTTTTATCCAAATTCCATTAAAATGCTCTATATCATTGCACATTTCCAATAAGTAATTTTTTTTATTTATCCCACTCATGTTGCATACTAATAATTCCAAATTCTTGCGTTGTTCTATTCATTACAGCAAATTCTAAAATATTATTCAAAGTGTCAAAATGATTACCTTTAGTATCCGTAAGTTCAAGACTTATATAATAGCTATTCTGCAATAATAGTAGTTGATCTATTGAAAATACAACTGTTCCTTTTATTTCAGACATAATAGCCTGTTTCGTGTCTCTATGAGATGATACCGTATAACATGGAATCCAATCATGTCTTACAATACTTACATTAATATTTAATGGTACATTTCTTTCCAACGATTCATATTGTAGTTTGATAAACATAGCCTCACCTGTATTAAAAGCCGTACATAATTCCATTCTCTCATTTAAGAGCTCAACTTTTGTAAAACTTATTCTTTCTCCACCTTCTCGCGTTGCATCATGACAACACTGTGTTGCAATTTTTCTGCAGGTCATACTTTTGATAATTTTTTCTTTATCTTCTTTTAAATTTTCTGTTGTTCCTAATTCTAAATCAATCCTTGCACGTCTAAGTTGCTCCATAGCTTCTGTATATTTTTTACAAATAATTCTTGGTTCCCCTTCTTCCTTTATGAGCCCATTCGAAATCCATATTGCTCTGTCACATATTTGTTCAACTTGACCTAACGCATGTGAAACGATTACAATAGTTGTTCCTTGCTCTTTTAATTCTTTTAATTTATTAAAGCATTTTGCTTGAAATGCCGAATCACCAACTCCCAAAATTTCATCAATAAGCAAGATGTCTGCATCTACGTTGATTGCAACGGAAAATGCTAATCTCATATACATACCTGATGAATATGTTCTTATCGGATTATCTATAAAGTCTTCTAATTCTGAAAATCTAATAATTGAGTTAATTCTCTTATCTATTTCCTTCGATGTAAATCCAAATATTGATGCATTAATATATATATTTTCACGTCCACTCATATCAGGATGAAATCCCGCACCAAGTTCTATCAAGCTGGAAATTCTTCCATCAATTTCGATTGTTCCATCCGTAGGTCTCAAAATTTTTGTCA
>JAQUUB010000143.1 GCA_028694115.1 Lachnospiraceae bacterium | reverse complement strand
GACGAATACGGTAATTCTTATGAAGAATGGTTTATTTCTGATTATGATTGCTACGTTGATGGTCTTGCTTCTAAATTAGGTGAATACGAAAATCTGGAAGAATTGAATTATCTTGCTTCTGAATTAGAGGAGTTAGGTGATTATGAATATCTACATTTCCAGGCAGCAATGCAGGTCAGCGATTACACCAATAGCATTAAGGATTTGATTAATCTAGTTGATAATCTGGATAAATATGATGTCTATCCGGATACATTCAGTCATGAAGATTTGGGGCGTTATTGCATCGAAGAATTACATGCGTTGAAAGTTCCAGAGAATTTACTGAATTATATCGATTATGAAGCTTATGGTAGAGATGTTGCTTTGGAAGAATCGGGAGATTTTACAGATTATGGATATGTGAGAGACACCCAAGATACTTTTCAAGAGTATTACGATGGGGATCTTAAGAACATTCCAGAAGAATACAGGTTATTTAATCACTCAGAAACAGTAAATGAAAAAAAGAGGGAAAATATGGATTACGAAAATTTTAAAGAGAATTTTATTGAAGATGTAAGAAAAGGTCTTTATGAAAGAGGCATCGAAGATGTAAATATTACAACACAGCAGACAACCAAATTAAATGAGAGTTATGAGTCCATTGCAATTACACCAGAAGGAAGCAATATTGGTATTAATACCAGTTTAGAAATGTTCTTCCGTGCAGTAGAAGACGGTCAGGATTATAACGAAGTAGTACAAAGAGCTGTTAATACTTTTGCTGATGGGATTGAACAGACTCCATCAATTGATGTTTCTTCCTTAACAGATTATTCTCAGATGAAAGATAAGCTTGTGATGGAAGTTGTGGGCACAGATACAAATAAAACATTGCTTTCGGATGTGCCTCATAAGGATATGGAAGATTTGTCCGTTGTGTATCGATTTGTGATGGAAAACAATGAAGATAGTCGTGCTTCTATTGTAGTAACTAATCATATGTTGGATGTAATGGGCGTAAATCCAGAGCAACTTCATGCGGATGCTATGGAGAATGCTCCACAGTTAAAGCCAGTAGTCATTACCGGTATGAATGAAATCATGGTGGAAATGATGGGTAGAGAAGAGGCAGAAATGATGGGAATTCCTCTTGATGAAGAGGATCACATGTTTGTGGCTACAGTTCCAGATAAGATTCACGGAGCTGGTGTTCTTGCCTATGAAAATTTTATGGAAGAGGCTGCAGAAAGAGTGGGCGGTTCCTTTTTTATCTTACCATCCAGTTTGCATGAGATTCTGATTATTCCAGATGATGGAAATGCTGATCTTCATGAATTAGAAAGCATGGTAAGGGAAGTAAACAGCACACAGGTAGCACCAGAGGAACGCCTTAGTGATAATGTTTACCATTATGATGCACAGGAAAAGTTATTTGAGCTGGGAGAGAAGTTTGTTGAAAGACAGAATGAAAAGGAAGCAGCAATGGAAGAAAAAAAAGCTGATAAGGAATCTGTATTAGGTGATCTGAAAGCAAAGAAAGATGAAGTAGCAAAACAGCCAAAGAAAGAGGCTGTAGAAAAAGTAGCAGGCAAAGATAAAGGTGGCGAAGCTATCTAGTATATTGGAGCGTCAGTTGGTGGAATTTGTCACTGGCTGGCATTTTTTGATGCAGAAATTTAGGAGGAAACGAAATGTCTAGAGAATATAACGTAAAACAGGTAAGCACAGGTCAGATAGTAGCAACTGGTGTGGCTAGTGTGGGTTCACAGATTGCACATCCACAGAATTGTAAAACAGAGTGTCCATATGGAAGAAACAGAGCTTTTTGTTTTCCATGTATGGCTAAGATTCTTAGTGAACAGAAGAAAAGAGGGTAAATATGGGCTTCGGCTACTTTTATGGAGAACAGTCGGATCAGTTTGTATTCTACAGAACGCCTAAGGTATTCTACACAGACAAAAGATTTGCAAGGCTTTCCAGGGATGCGAGAACTTTATATGGAATATTGCTAGACAGGGTTTCTCTTTCTAAAAAGAGTGGGTGGTTCGATGAGAAAGGCCGGGTATATATCATCTGTACTTTAAATAGTGCAATGGAGGCACTTGGCATCACAGATAAAACAGCAACAAAGCTGTTTGTGGAGCTTGAGAATTTTGGCTTGATCGAAAGAAAACGCCAGGGTCAGGGAAAACCTATCATTATCTATGTAAAGAATTTTATTAACTCGGAAATACTACGAGTGCAGAATCGGAAAGATTCCGAGTCTGGTACCGGAAAAAGTACGAGTCAAGAGTCGGAAAATCTACGATGTAATAATACTGATAGTAATAATACTGATTTTAGTAATACTCATTTCATTCTTTCAGAGAGAGAGGAAGAGAGGCGAGATTATACATCCTATTTTATCGATACTTTATGTATTAAATGGTTAAAAGAGCAAAATCCATTTGATTGTGGATTAATAGATGAGATTTTTGAGCTTATTGTGGATACCGTATGTACAACCAGTCAGACGATTCGCATATCGGGGGATGATAAATCGGCAAATGTAGTAAAAAGTAAGTTCATGAAGCTGGATTCTAGTCATATTCAATTCGTACTAAGCTGTATGAAAGAGAATACAACCAAAGTCAGAAGTATAAAAGCATATTTACTTGCATCATTATACAATGCACCATTAACCATCAGTAACTATTATCAATCCTTGGTCAATAATGATATGGCTACAGGAAAAATTTAGCGCAGTCGGATTTGTTTCTGGCTGTATTTTTATGGAGGAAAAATGAATCAAATTACAATCACAATTATTTTGGATCCATTAAAGGATGGTATCCAGGGAACTATCAATAACAGCGAAAGCACATCAGGGAGATTTCTCGTAGTAGGTACCAATTATGAACACAGAATAATTTCAGAAAAAGAGTTTTTTACGTGCATTGCACAGATGGAAGCTTATAGTAGACAGTTTTTCATTGGAGATTACATGGTGATTTATGATGCCAGAAAAGAAATTACAGTATCAGGAGATAAGTATCTGGTTGGTAGTTTTATGCTGGCGAAAACATGTGACAGTGGAGAAGTATTTTGCAAATTGTCAGGTGAGGAAGTGGAAGGTGTAAAGGAACAGCTTTCAGGTTATTTCACAGAAATTATTATTAATGGAGAGCGTTATGATGCACTTGCATTATATTAGGAGGAAACGATGAGCAGAACAATACCAAGAGTGTATGTAACAGCAGCTTGGAGTAAAAACCGAGTAGAAGCAGAGGATGAAGCAAGAAAATATTGTGCGGAGCTTGTAAAAGCAGGATATCTTCCGTTATGTCCAGTGCTTGCGTTTAGTGGAATCATCATTAACGACGATCCTGATGGAGATAAGAAACGTAGAGAAATGTCGGAAGATCTCCTAAGAAGAGCAAGATTTCTTGTTATTTGCGGAAAACGCAGCAATGAGGATGTCAAAGAGGACGTTTCTATAGCAAAGAGAGCAAAAGTAATTCCAACTACTTTGGATGGATTACTTGCTTATCAGTAAGGAGGAACAGATGGTAAAAACAATTGGAGATCTCATCAATGAGGCGAGATTAAAGTCTGGCGCAAAGCAATACAGCGGTCATGACATCATGGATCTGATGAGATTTGATGTGAATACAAAGCATATGATTGTTTTTGATGTCCTTTCAGATGATGGTACCTTGGGCATGAAGGGAGAACGTAGTAGACTATTTCTTTCAGAAGAAGGATATCAGAAAGCTATGAACCAGATGGAAGAAGGAAAAATAAAAGTACTAAATCATGCAAAAGTATCAGAGGGACATCTGAAATATGATCATAAAGAGCACTCATTGTAAGGGGGTGATGATTCTTGCAAGAAGATATTGAAAATAAATCGATAAGGTTTGTAGTTTCATCAGCAAAGCTTTCATTCAGGGCAATAGAAAAAGGTTGGTCCTTGTATAAGCAGCATGAAAACAAAAAAAATGCTAAGAAAGCTACAAAAGCCGCAGAAAAACCTATGGGTAAGCAGTCAGCAAAGGACTTGATTGGTCAGGGACAGGGTGTAAATTCAGCAGAGATTGCAAAGTCAGGTCTTAAAGATTTTCAGAAGATTGCAAAGAAATACGGAGTAGATTTTGCTGTAGTAAAGGACAAGACTGTAGATCCACCTCGATATTCGATTTTTTTTAAAGCAAAGGATGCTGATGCAATTGATCGTGTGATGCGCGACTATGCCACAAAACAGCTAAAGAAAGAAAAGCAGGCAGAGCGACCAAGTATCTTGCAGAAGCTTAAGAAATTTAAAGAAATTGTTGCGAATATCCCTCGTAAAGAGCATGAGAAACGAAAGGAGCAGGAGCGATGATTTCTAAATTTAAAAAACAGATTATCATGAATATTCCGTATCTGCTCATTGGGTCGCTTTGTACCAATCTTGGAGAAGCATGGAGAATTGCTGCAGGTAGCAATATGTCAGAAAAGGTTCAGAGTCTGGTATTAAGTGGTGCATTTGCAAAGGCATTTTCCAATCCGATGCCTAGTCTTGTGCTGTTTGATGTATTAGTAGGAGTAGCATGTGGAGGCGCATTTCGATTAGCGGTGTATCTAAAGGGTAAGAATGCCAAGAAGTATCGCCATAATGTCGAATACGGCTCGGCCAGGTGGGGAACACACGCAGACATAGAACCATATGAAGATCCAGAGTTTAAGAATAATGTGATCTTATCTCAAAGTGAGAGAATTACCATGAGTAGCAGACCGAAGAATCCAAAGTATGCCAGAAATAAAAATATCCTGGTTGTGGGTGGTTCTGGTTCCGGTAAAACACGGTTTGTCTTGAAACCAAACCTGTTACAGATGCATTCAAGCTATGTAATTACAGATCCAAAGGGAACTGTAGCAAATGAATGTGGTAAGGCATTGATCAGAAATGGATATAAGTTCAAGGTATTTAATACCATCAATTTTAAGAAGAGTATGCGATATAATCCATTTGCTTATATTCATGGAGAAACAGATATTTTAAAGCTTGTTACAACCCTGATCGTAAATACAAAAGGGGAAGGAAAAGGCGGAGATGAATTTTGGGAGAAGAGCGAAAAGCTCTTATATACTGCACTTATTGGTTATATCTATTATGAAGCACCAGAAGAGGAACAGAACTTTGCCACACTTCTGGAAATGATCAATGCCATGGAGGTCCGTGAGGATGATGAGGAATTCAAAAATCCTGTAGATCTCATGTTTGATGAATTGGCACAGAAGGATCCTGATCACTTTGCAGTAAGGCAATATTTGAAATATAAGCTTGCTGCGGGCAAAACAGCAAAATCCATACTTGTCAGCTGTGGAGCCAGATTAGCGCCCTTCGACATCAAAGAATTACGAGAAATAACCATGTATGATGAATTGGAATTAGATACTTTGGGAGATCAAAAAACAGCATTATTTCTGATTATGTCAGATACGGATGCTACGTTTAATTTCCTGATTTCCATGATTTATACACAGCTGTTCAATTTACTGTGTGAAAAAGCGGATGATGTATATGGGGGAAGACTTCCAGTACATGTAAGATGCTTAATTGATGAGGCGGCAAATATTGGACAGATTCCTAACCTTGAAAAACTAATGGCAACAATTAGATCAAGGGAGATATCAGCAGTCATTGTACTGCAGGCAAAGTCACAGCTAAAAGCTATTTATAAGGACAATGCGGATACAATTATAGGTAACTGTGATTCCCAGATATTCTTGGGTGGTTCTGAACAGACAACCTTGAAAGATCTCAACGCAACTCTTGGTAAAGAGACTATTGATATGTATAATACAGGAGAATCGCGAGGTACCAGTCAGAGTTACAACCTGAATTATCAGAAGCTGGGAAAAGATTTAATGAGCATCGATGAATTGGCGGTTATGGATGGAGGCAAATGTATTGTCCAGGTCCGTGGTGTAAGACCATTTCTATCTGATAAATACGATCTGACACAGCATCCAAACTATAGGATGACAGCAGATTATGATAAGAGGAACTGGTTCAATATCGAAAAGTACCTCAAAAGAAAAAACAACTTCATATTAAAAGCAGATGACGAATTTGAAGTCATCGCAGTAAACGAGTAATTAGCTCTTTTGATTCTGGCGATAAAGGTCAGTTTTAAAGGAGCTTTTTATATGCCCGGAATTAAAAGAAGGACAAGTACGGCCGTATTTTCCAGAACTGTGCACAAGGTCTGGATTTGTAATTAACCGCCTTTGGTCAAAGGCAAAAGGAAATTTATATCACGAAAAGAAACTAATAACTCAACACATTTTATGGAGGAAACAATTATGGCATTTTTTACATCAGCGGTAGGAACATTACAGACACTCGTAGTAGCACTTGGAGCAGGTCTTGGAATCTGGGGAGCAATCAACCTTATGGAAGGATACGGTAATGATAACCCAGGTGCAAAGTCTCAGGGTATGAAGCAGCTTATGGCTGGCGGTGGTGTAGCACTTATTGGAACTACCCTTGTACCATTACTTTCTGGTCTTTTCTAAGAAAGTGCGTGGCAGGATCACGCAGAATAAGTAACTAAATAACAACATGGAGCCAGGGCGGATAGTTCTGGCTCATTTCAACTAAACAAATTATGGAGGATTAACATTATGGCATTTTTTACATCAGCGGTAGGAACATTACAGACATTAGTAGTAGCACTTGGAGCAGGTCTTGGAATCTGGGGAGCAATTAACCTTATGGAAGGATATGGTAACGATAATCCTGGAGCAAAATCACAGGGTATGAAACAGTTAATGGCCGGTGGCGGAGTAGCCCTTATTGGAACAACTCTTGTACCATTACTTTCAGGCTTATTTTAAGGAGGTAGCATTTGGACAGCATAATTCAGCAGATTACAGACTGGCTTAAAGGAGTCCTAGTATCAGGAATTATGAATAATCTGACCAACACATTTGCTTCGGTGAATGATCAGGTTGGTCAGATAGCAACGGATGTTGCTCAAACACCATCAGGATATATGCCCTCGATTTTTAACATGGTCCGAAATTTATCAGAGACCGTAATCATGCCAATTGCAGGCATTATATTAACCTTCATTGCTTGTTATGAATTGATTCAGCTGATTATCAGCTATAACAATCTGGCAAGCTTTGAAACATGGTTTATCTGGAAGTGGATTTTCAAAACCTTTGTGGCAGTAGAATTGATCACTCATACATTTGATTTTACGATGGCAGTATTTGATGTATCGCAAACAGTGGTCAATCAGGCTGGTGGAATTATTCAGGGAAGTACAGCGATTGATGCAAGTACAATTGCAACAATGCAGACAACAATAGAGGCGATGGAGTTAGGTCCATTATTTGCAATCTTTTTACAGTCTTTTATTGTGCAGTTCCTGATGTATATTCTGTCAGCCATTATATTTGTCATTATCAATGGACGTATGATTGAGATTTATCTGATGGTAAGTATGGCACCAATTCCATTTGCAACCTTTGGAAATAAGGAACAGAGCATGATGGGACAGAACTATGTGAGATCATTATTTGCTCTGGGATTCCAGGGATTCCTGATTATGGTATGCGTAGGTATCTATGCAGTTCTTATTCAGTCAGTAGCATTTTCATCAGACATTATAGGCTCTTTATGGAAGGTAATGGGATTCACAATTCTATTAGCATTTACCTTGTTTAAGACAGGAGCAGTCGCAAAGAGCATTCTTCATGCTCATTAAGGAGGAAAAAAGACATGGCAGCATCTTATATAAGTGTCCCAAGGGACCTTACAAAAGTAAAAAGTAAGGTGATGTTCAATCTGACAAAAAGACAGTTGATCTGTTTTGGGGTGGCAGTCCTAATCGGTGTGCCATCCTTTTTCTTATTAAAGGAAATCACAAAAGTAAATACAGCGGTTATGGGGATGATGGTCATTATGATGCCATTTTTCTTTCTGGCAATGTATGAAAAAAACGGACAACCCTTAGAAGTCATTTTGAATCATATGATACAGGCTATTTTTATCAGGCCAAAGATTCGCCCGTATAAGACGGATAACTATTATGCAGCACTTGAAAGACAGGCGCAGGCAGAGAAGGAGGTAGACAGAATTGTTCAAAATTCTAAAGAAGAAAGAACAAAGCACTAGAGAATTTGCAATGCCGAAGGGACTTACCAAGGCAGAACAGATGCAGGTGCGAGAAGTAATTAAAAATGCACAGAAAAATGATGGTACACCGAGAACCGCGCAGCAGACAATTCCACTTGATCGAATGTTTCCAGATGGAATCTGCCGTGTGGGTCAGGATTATTATACAAAGACGGTTCAGTTCCAGGATATTAACTATCAGTTGGCATTACAGGAGGACAAGACAGAAATCTTTGAGGAATGGTGTTCCTTCCTTAATTTCTTTGATAGTTCCATTCACTTTGAACTCAGCTTTATGAATCTGGCAACAGATGCAGCGGAGTTTGAGAAAAACATTGCGATTGGTCATAAGAAAGATAACTTTAACGATGTTAGGGATGAGTATTCAGGAGTATTGCTTCGACAGATGGAAGCTGGTAATAATGGTCTTACTAAGACAAAGTATCTGACTTTCGGAATTCATGCAGAATCTATGAAAGTAGCAAAACCTAGACTAACTCATATCGAAGTGGATATTCTGAATAATTTCAAAAGAATTGGAGTTATGGCAAGAACCATGAATGGGTATGACAGATTAGAATTGATGCACAGACAGCTCCATATTGGTGATCGAGAGAAGTTCAACTTTGACTGGAAGTATCTTGTGAAATCAGGATTATCCGTAAAAGACTTTATTGCACCTAGCAGCTTTGCATTTCCTACAGGAAGAATATTTCAGGTGGGAGAGATGTATGGAAGTATGAGTTTCTTATCCATTGACGCTTCTGATATCAGCGACAGAATGCTGGCAGACTTTCTTGGGATGGAATCCAGCCAGATTGTAACCATGCATATTCAGTCTGTAGATCAGAATCAGGCAATTAAGACGGTGAAGCATACGATTACAGAACTGGATAGATCTAAGATTGAAGAGCAGAAAAAAGCAGTGCGAGCAGGTTATGATATGGATATCAGTGCGACTTGTTTCTAAGTCAAATTAACAAAGCTTAGACGCTGATTTATTCAGCGAACTAGCAATCCAAGAGGTGGAATGAAAGGGTAACGCCTTGAAACGCCCCCTTAAT
>JAQUUB010000142.1 GCA_028694115.1 Lachnospiraceae bacterium | reverse complement strand
GTTAAATCGGGACGGTTCTCAATTATGAATTATCAACCGAATTTGCACATTATCTTGGCTTAAATGTACTACACTGCGTTTCCATGCTAGTGCTTGCTCTCACTCCAGTAATGCCCACGTGATCTGCAAAACATTTCTTCTCGTCATTATACGCACAAGTTGTAACATCACAACCAATTTCAATGCTTCTACTTGGTGAACCACAACTGCACGAATTTGTTGCAGCTCCTTCACGTTTCCCAATAAAATCACTACAACAAGTATCATCACTTTTGTTTGATGAACCACCCTTAACATCAATATTCTGTTTACAGCAGCATTGACTTTTATTGTAGTTACAATTCTCTGCTGTACATTCCAAAACAGTTAACATAATATGTTACCTCCTAAAATTATTTACATATTATTATTCACTGTATTAAAAAAATTATTCATTCATAGTTGAGAACCGTCCCCGTATCTCAATTTTTAATTCATCAATGAATTCAGAGAGTTTCTTTTGTCCGATATCTCCTTCTGAACGATTTCTAACAGAAACTAAATTTTCTTCTTCCTCTTTTTGTCCAACTACAAGCATATGGGGTACTCTTTCATTTCTTGCTTCACGAATCTTGTAGCCGATTTTTTCTGCTCTTGTGTCCATTTCACAACGGATACCTGCTGATTTAAGCTCTGCTATCACCTTGTTTCCATAATCAAAGAATTTATCTGAAATAGGCAACACTTTTACTTGAACAGGTGATAACCATGTAGGGAATTTACCTGCAAAATGCTCTGTTAAAATACCAATAAAACGTTCAATTGATCCAAAACATACTCGATGGATCATAATTGGGCGGTGAGCATTTCCGTCTGCACCAATGTATTCCGCTTCAAATCTTTGTGGTAATTGGAAGTCTAACTGAATGGTACCACATTGCCAGGTTCTACCAATTGCATCCACTAAATGGAAGTCAATTTTAGGACCATAAAAAGCTCCGTCACCTTCATTTACTGTATAATTAAGATTTAATTCATCTAATGCTTTTCTTAATCCATCGGTAGCCATTTCCCAATCTTCATCGCTTCCCATAGAATCCTCTGGCCTGGTAGAAAGCTCTACATTGTATTTAAAACCGAATAACTGATACACTTCATCAATTAGTCTTACAACGCCTTTGATTTCATCTGTGATTTGCTCTGGAGTCATGAAAATATGTGCATCATCCTGAGTGAAACAGCGCACACGCATTAACCCATGAAGTGCTCCTGATTTCTCATGTCTGTGTACAAGACCTAATTCTCCCATTCGAATAGGTAAGTCCCTATAAGAATGTGGCTGTGACTTATAAACCATCATTCCCCCAGGACAGTTCATAGGTTTAATCGCAAAAACTTCCTCATCAATTATGGTTGTATACATATTATCCTTATAATGATCCCAATGTCCTGAAGTTTCCCATAACTGCCTATTTAACATGATAGGTGATGATATTTCCACATAGTCTTCTCTTGTGTGTATTTCTCTCCAATAGTCAATCAATGTATTCTTAAGAATCATTCCCTTTGGTAAAAAGAATGGGAAACCAGGACCTTCATCCATAATAGTAAAAAGCCCTAACTCCTTACCAATTTTTCTATGATCACGCTTCTTTGCTTCTTCCAATCTCTCTACATATTCATCTAAATCAGCGGATTTTGTAAAGGCAGTACCATACAATCTTTGAAGCATTTTATTCTTTTCATTGCCTCTCCAATATGCACCTGCTAATTTCATAATTTTAATAGCTTTTACATTTTTGGTTGACATCAGATGAGGGCCTGCACACAAATCTGTAAATTCTCCTTGTTTGTAAAGACTAATAATTGCATCTTCTGGTAAATCACGAATTAACTCTACTTTATAAGGTTCCTCTTTTTCTTCGAAGAATTTGATTGCATCTTCTCTATTTAGCTCATATTTTTCCAATGCCAGATTTTCTTTAACAATCTTTTTCATTTCCGCTTCAATTGCAGCAAAATCTTCCGTTGTAAGAGGTACTTCTCTATCTACATCATAGTAGAATCCGTCATCGATAGAGGGTCCGATTGCAAGCTTGGTATCTGGATAAAGTCGTTTAATAGCCTGAGCCATAATATGAGATGCTGTATGACGAAATGCATCACATCCTCCCTTATCTTCAAATGTCAAAATACTTAATTCACAGTCCTGATCTACAATGGTTCTTAAATCCACTCTTTCCCCATTGATTTCTCCAGCACAAGCTACTCTTGCTAATCCCTCACTAATGTCTTTTGCAATATCCAGAACAGACATTGCTGACGCATATTCTTTTGTTGATCCATCTTTTAATCTAATCTTCATTTTTATACCTTTCCGCATGCTTTAGCATGCAACTATCCTTGTTTCTATTGAGACTTGTTTTTGTTTGCACCACCCACAATACTATCTTCTGCTGAATTATTGCATCCAGCATTATTTTCACTAAACATTTTAAACTCAAAACCATTTTTAATGGGTGAAAGTAAAATCCCCACTAAGATTCCCAGTAAAAGACACGTGACTGGTAATAAAAAATCTTGATATTTTTCTTTAAAATTTTCCATATAGAATACCCTCCATTTCATAAAAGTTCATGCTCATAGCTGTTGATTGTTGCACAAAAAGCCCCTTGCAATTACGCAAGGGGCAAATAAATTCTATTTACGGTTCCACCCTAATTATTTAATAAAGAAAACGATAATCACCAAATATGCTAATTATCTAGTCTTCAAAATTAAATATCTCATTCAGACGATAACGGAATCACCGGACCGGATTGGGGTCACTCAGAGTTAGTTTTCCTATGCTTTCTGATAAGATACTCACAGCCTGAGGGTTTCCTCCGATATCTCTCTCTGCATCTTCCCACATAGTACTCGTCTCTTCAACGTTTTATCTAGCATAAATGATACTCCCAAACCATAAAAATTGTCAAGTATAATTACTCCGTACTTATTTCCGATGAACTAAGCGTGGAATTACTCGGGTCTAGATTTGTGTCATTGTTTGAGTCGTCATCAAATAAATAAGAAGTTGTAATAAATACTTCCATCAATTCTTCTTGATTATGATATTCACTTGCCTCAGCGTAGCAGTCAAGTAGAAATGTGTACTGATTTCCTGCTACAAAAATTGCATCATGCAGGTTTGTTTCTTCACCCTCCCCAGTACTAAATCGAAAGCGGTAAACTGGGTATCCAAAGCTCTCCGATAACGCATCATCTTGCTCCGCAAGAGTGATATCCTTCCAACTATTTTGTGATTCAAATCTTGACTGAATGGTTTGAATATCCGATACCAAAAGTTCTTCTTTATTTTTTTCTATATGAATGAATAATTTGCCCTCTTCACAAGATAAATTCTCATAGTAGCTTCCATCTTCTGATTCCTTTGTTTCTATTAATACAGCATTCTTAGGTGCTGAACCAATTACAAGTACAGGTCCATTTTGATTATTCAATTGCTCTTCTTGTTCCTTGGGTGTTTCTGTACTAGCTTCGCTATATCCTTTTGCTGTTACATGATCATTACTTGCTTCCACTTGTTCGCTATCTTTTTTTGTCTCCGACGCTTCATCTCCTAAAATTATTTTAGGTGTTTGTTCCTCCACTGCGTTCTCTGTTGTCATATTCTCTTTGCTACTACAACCAACAAATGAAATAGCGATACAAGAAGCCAGAAAAATATTAGCTAGTTTCTTATTCATACTCCACTTTCTCCTTCATAATATCAATCACTTATCCTAATTTTTGAAAAAGCCAGATATCTTAGAGATAATACTTATCCTTTGATATCTGACTTCCTCTATCATTCATTATTACTTGCCACAGCACTTTTTATACTTCTTACCACTTCCACATGGACACAAATCATTACGTCCTATTTTTTTGCCTTCACGTACAACTGTAGTAGAAAGTTTCTGTTCTTTATACAACGCTTCTTTTTCTTTTTCAGTGAAGATTTGATCCCATTCTTCCAGATCATATAGCCAGTCTGCTTTTGCACCAACCATATTCATATAAAGCTTATCTTTATTAAACTCAAGCGATACTACGGAATCTTCTTCTAATTCTTCCAACTCGTTTGGAACCTTTAAACTCTCATCAATTCCATCTAAGAATCCAACCATCGTCATAATATCAACTTCGTATTTATCCGCTAATTCTTTTACAGTACCTTTCACTGCTTCTTCAGGATTTTTTAATAAAACCTGATAAATTTCTTTTTCTTTTAAGAAATAGGCTCCCCAAAGTCTTTGTAAATCTCCTTTATTGGCAGTTTGAGAATATGCCATATCTCTCCATTGTTGTAATAATGCCATACCAGTACTCCTTATCTATCATGCTTCACTATATTTTATCAATTCCAAAAAAATCAGAACCAATCCGCCTAATATTATATACTATTTTTTAATCTTTGTATAGAACTTTAAAAAAACGTCTATACTATGATTAATCATTGGGGTCCCCCTCCTTTGATTACAAAACTTATCCTCCCCCAATCGAGGTCCCCAAACCTCGGCAAATTCGTGAAGAGCGGCGTCAAGATTTGTACGCTGCTCCCACAAATTTTGCATCTATATTTACTATTCTTTTGAAATTCTTATCAGTAATCTCTAAAATTTTCAATCAGACTATTATTAATAATATTCTCCCTTTTCATTATTTCAATTTAAGATTGAAAAGATTTTTTTAAAAACCTTTTCAATAATAGAAATATCCAAAGTGCCATGAAAATAAAACCAATAACAAGATAAATTCCTCTTCCATCCTGAATATATTTTCCATACCAGAACCCTGGTAAAAATCCTCCAAGATATTGTACTTTTGTAGTAATCGCAAAGGGAATAAACATACCTATTGCAATGATACCCGAAAGTTTTCCAATTGCCATTCCCTCAACCCGATTCGTAGAAATATCGGTCATTATAAGCGCAATCATAATCCCTAGTAATGCCTGAAATAGAGCCATCAGTAAAATATCTGTACCTTTTAGCTTTGTTAAGGAAAATATATTTAATAAAATAACACTATATATGAAAGAAACAATAGCGGGTAATAGCACTCTTGAAAACAGATAACCATTTCCCCCTAAAGGTGTGATCACCATATAAGAAATAATTTTATCGTCTCTTTCAGAAAGCATTACCATTGCAGATACAAATCCAGACATCATTGGAGCAATCAAAGCAATTAAGAGATCAAATAAAATGTAGTAATCTCCCAACACACTTTGTTTATGAAAATAGAGTGTTAATTCTTTCTCCGCAATAGGTACAGCAAAATGAAGCAATATACTTGCAAGAACAGGAGCAATCAGACAGATAAATAGCATTGCATCCTTTAATAGTTGATTTAGAAATTGTTTACTTGCAATCACATATTTTCGCATTATAACTTAACGCCTCCTACTCGTTGAAACATTCTTACAATGAAAAAGTGACAAATTACGGTTAAAACTATGATATATAAAAATAACGTGAAAATTTCTATCGTCAAATATTTATAATTGCCTTCTATTAATCGATAAGCTATTGTACAAGGCTGATACCAGATAATTGGATTTCTTTCGCCAAGCAAGTATGCAATGAGTGGGCCAAATCCAATCAGCTCAAAAGGCATTGTTAACACAATATATTGATTCAAACTCTTTGTTACAGCTCCAACGATTAATCCACAAAGCGAAAAAATTATTGAAGCAAGTAATGTACTAATTCCTATTATTAATAGATTACTCTTTTCTGCTGCCACTCCAATAATGACTCCAACAACTACCGAAACAATACCAATGGAACAAACCTTTGCACTCAAATACAGCAATGGACTTACTGGGGAAACAGCAATAGAATTTAGTACTCGCTGGCTTTTTTCCAGTAAGACAATTGCTCCCATAAAAAACATACCCATTGTCGCGGGATCAGATAGTATTAAAATCATTCCAACAATACTTTTAACATTTCCTTTTAGCATAGATAATGCAAATATATAAAAAACCGAAATAACTAGATAGAGAAAATAAATTCCATACTTCCACTGAAAACGGATATCTCCAATTACTATTTTTATCACTTTTCTATTCATGCTTACTCCCATCTGTATTCTAAATTAAGCTCTTTTTAAACTTCCAAACATGCCGCTGCAAGAGGCACAAATATTCAATGAGAAGAAGGCTTAATATAATTTGCATCCCGTAACCTCAATAAAGATATCATTTAGAGTAGGTTCACTACTATGAATCGATGTAATTGCATTCTTAGCTATTAGCTCTAAAAGTTTCTCGTCAGATGATACATCATGTAAACTACATTCATTTTTCTGTTCTCCATTTTCCAGATACGTATAGGTTACTTTGCAAGCTCCCTTCCTCATAATTAAATTGTGAGGCGTATCAAGTGCCTTTATTTTTCCATCAACAATGAATGCCACCCGGTCACACAATTGCGTAGCATCCTCCATGTTATGAGTTGTCAAAATAATAGTTTTACCTGCTTTTTTTTCATTTAATATCATTTGCTTCATAACCTGACTATTCGACGGATCCAGGCCACTTGTCGGTTCATCTAGAAATAAAATATCAGGATTATGTACGAGTGCTTTAATGAAATTCAGCCTTGATTTCATTCCCTTGGAATATTCCGATACCCTTTTATCCATATCCCTTTGTAAACCCACCTGTTCACATAGCTCCTCAATATTTCTCAACTCGTTACTATATAGGCTGGAAAAAAAGCTTAAGTTTTCTTTTGCTGAAAGTTTTTCATACAAACTAGGAAATTCAAAATCTACTCCTATCTTCTCATAAAAATCAGCTTTAATATTCTTAGTATTCACTCCATTTACAAATGCATTTCCCTGATAATTTGTAATAAGCCCCGTTAAAATCTTCTGTAATGTGCTTTTTCCTGCTCCAGACGGTCCTAAAAACCCAAAAATTTCTCCTTCCTGCACATGGAAATTAATGTCTTCTACAAAAGGCTGCTTGGTATAGCTAAAAGAAACATCTTCTACTCTAATCATTGAATACCTCCTCCATTAAACCCTTAATCAAAAGGTAAATACTACCTTCAAAGTTGTTTTCACCAATCTCACGTCGAAATGCAAGCATCATGCAAATCGCTCGCAGCGCTCCGGCAACTGTCGCTTTATCAATCTTTTCTTCATTCGGAAACTCAGAAAAAATCTGTTCCATGAAATCATCATCATGTGAAAGATGATCTCTCACTACATCATCTGGTAATTTACTTATTAAATAAGGGAGTTCATCTCCCATCATTAATTTTATAAGACACGTTTCTGATACCATAATGATATATTTATAAAATAAATTTGTTAAAAACTCGGCGTTGAATATTTCTTTTTCATTTTGTAAGGCTTCTGTCATCTCAGCATGTATTCCACCTTCCACCCTATCATGAAGTTCTAATAATACATCAAAAAGTAATAATTCCTTAGATTTATAAAATAAATAAAAAGTGCCTTTTGGAATTCCCACTCGTTTAACTAATTCATCTACTGTTGTCTTCCTGATTCCATATAACTTCATGCATTCATTTGCTTCTTCTTTTAACCTTTTTACAATATTCTGTTTTTCAATATCTGAATATATTTTTGGCATCTTGCTGCTCTTTCTTTATTTGACTATTTATTTAATTTTAGTCAGTATACTTCTTTTTCTTTTTCCTGTCAACTATAAAAATGTACAAAAAAAAAATGAGCCAAAGCTCATTTTTTAAAAATTACTCGAATCATCGTTCCAATATTTTCTTTACTTGTTAACTCTAGTTCTGCATCATGAGTCATAATAATATGTTTTACAATTGCAAGTCCTAGTCCTGTTCCGCCAAGTGATTTAGAGCGGCTCTTATCGACTCTGTAGAATCTTTCGAATATTCGATTTTGATGCTCACCTGGAATTCCAATTCCAGTATCGCTTACCATAAGTATTACATTGTTTTCCATATTTTTAACAGATACAGTAACACTGCCCCCTGGCTTATTATACCGTATGGCATTGTCTGTTAAATTGTAAAGTACTTCCTCCATCATTTCCTTATTTGCTCGAATCGAACATGGCTCTCCTTCTAGCTCTATCGTAATATTATTTTTTTCTGCATTCATTTGAAGCATATCTACGCATGTTTTTGCTAATTCATATATATTAATTTCATCAAAAATAACATGATTTTCTACCACATCTAATTCAGAGAGTCGAATAATATCATTGATTAAAGTGAGTAACCTTGTAGCATTTCTATGAATTTCCGAAGCAAATCGCACCGTATCATCTTTATCAGCCATCCCATTTTCAATCAATTCAGAATATCCTGATATTGATGTTAGAGGTGTCTTAAGCTCATGCGAAACATTTGCAGTAAAATCCTGCCTCATCCTTGCATTTTTCAATATTTCCTGATGTTGGTTTCTTATCATTTCAACTAAAGGAACTAATTCCTTATATGTTTTTTCTGGTTCTATATGATCCATGTCGCTTGCCATTCTTACAATTGGCTGCAAAAGACTTGCCGTTAGGACATGTGATAAAATCATGCATATCAAAAAAAGTAAG
Source organism: Lachnospiraceae bacterium (assembly GCA_028694115.1). Next base: position 663 of record JAQUUB010000142.1, on the reverse strand, counting down.
AAAGTAATTAACAATACCACTGGAATTATATTCTTCACGATATTTAAAATACTATCCACTTCTTTTGAAACTCTAATCACATACCCGTCATCAGCTAATCGTGCATAATAAAAATTATCCTTAGACAGAGTATCGGATCTTCGAATCGATTTTCCTTGCCCTGTTTTAAAAGCCTGCACGATTTCGGGACGCTTGCCATGGTTTTCAAGATTCTCAATCTTTACCTGATTATCATAAAATACATTCCCGTCTTTATTAACATAAGTAACACGAATATTTTCTAAATCTGGAGATAAAATTTCTTCCTTATCAATTAATTCTGATATAATTTTTAATTCTTCAAATACCTGCTTTTGAATCATATTATAAAAGAGAACAGATAAAAAAAATAACATGGAACAAATAGCAAGTGCAGCAATCCCCAAAAATCTATGATTTATTTTTTTTTTCATTATACACCCCTATAGTAAATATTGAAGAAGAAGGCGCTTGCGCCTTCTTCTTGTGTGAGATTTAGTAATTCTTAGGAGCAGTATTTTTGCTCCTTAGAATTACTTCTCACACTTTCAAACATGCCGATGCGGCATGCTCTCCTTCGTCGTGCCTTTCGGCACAAATAATTAATGAAATCAAGTAAAAAATCTTGATTTTTTATTTCCATTT
>JAQUUB010000033.1 GCA_028694115.1 Lachnospiraceae bacterium | reverse complement strand
ACTTCATTTTTGCGGATTAGGTTAAAACATTATCGGCAAATATAATGACCACTCAGCCTGAAACATCGTAAATATACAAGGTTTCAGGTTGAGATTGCCGATAACACTTATTCGCTGATAACCCTTGGGCTTTCTTGGAGGTGGTGGAAGAACGATTACATCGTAAAAACTTTCTAAGTCTGCATAAGCACTGTTGATAATCAATTCATCCTTTGTGTGCTTCGTTATCGCCGTTTTAAGGTTGTCGGGCACCAGATACTTAGGAGTTGCAGCGTAGTATTCCAGTGCGTGGACTGTGCCGGCAATAAAGTTTGGTAGCTTTTCATCTTCAAAAGCTTCTGCATAAACGAGATTACTCACACCCACCGTAGTGACAAAAAAATGTATTTTTTTTACTTCTCCTGTCACTGTATCCACAAGAAGCTCAGGCTGATCACCAATCCAGTCGATGTATACTTTTTCGCCAGGGATCCGTTCCACAACCATGCTGACGGCATCTGAGCCATAGTTCTTTTCTACAAAGCGTTTGAAGTACAGACAGAACTGCGTGTACTGATAACCAGATGGACAGCTTTGCTTGTACTTTAGCCAGATATAGAACAGGTTTGCCTTGCTTCCCGGCGCAGTGATTCTATCATACACAGACTGAAAATCAGGCATGACAGAGCTGTCCTTGCGACGGATGTTCTCTGGTGGATAGAATAATTCTTCAACCTTCGTTGGTGGCATTTGCTGAAGCGCAGATAGATCTTTGCCAGAATCATGGAAACGTTCCATGATCAGGGCAATGGTGCTGTTGCCGACACCATATCGGTTTCGGCAGTCATCATAAGAAATGCCGCGTTGCCGCATATCTATGATGCCAAGAATTGTAACGTAATTTTGCATAATGGTATGCTCCTTCCTGTAGGTTCACTACAAGAAAGACTATACCATAGCTAACAAGTAACGCACCGATGTTCCGAATTGCTACACCGGTGAACCGAAACGCTCACACCGTTTGAAGCGAAATGTGCGCACCGATCGAGCGAAATTTGCAATCTCATGCAAAGAGGAATATCTTCTGCTCAGTGACCCTATTACCGGCAAATTTGACAGTGAGGATTTTCAGATGCTATTTAAACAGATGAACGATCACGACCCCGAATGTCTTTTAAACAGAAGCTATGGTAGTATGATAAATACCGCCAATTTATCCAGTGGCAACTTTAATTCCTATGCTTGCTTTTTTACTAAACTTCCTAAGTTTCAAAAGAAAAAGGGAATCTTTATGAGACCTGCCGGTACCTATCTTCGTACCTTTTGCAAGGGAAACTGGAAACTGCTTCCTGATACTTATCGCAAAATACTTCAATACGCAGAAAAAAACCATCTCACCCTTACGGGCTATGCCTATGAAGAAGGCATCAATGAGATGGCTATTTCCAGTATGGATGAATATGTGACACAGATTACGGTAAAATGTGATTCAGACGTAAACGCACCATTATAGTTATTACAGTGTAATACAACTGATTTAATTTGTGAAAAAAGGGTAAGAATGTACAGGAATAGATTTTCAGATATGATAATACAAATGCCCAGATTTGACGTTTGCAGAGAACACCTTCCTCTGTGTGTATTGAGTTTTATCGCCTAATACTTTATCACAAAGGTTAGTATTCTCTAATTAGTTAGTTCCATTAATACATTTTTCATTTACATAAATTTGAAACCGTTTTTATAATCATCAAAACCTATTCTAAAAGCAATTTTCCTATTTACGAAGTCTATCTACTATTGAATCCTTAAAAATTATAGTATTCTGATATTTCACAATTACTTGCTGAATGGCTATTATAAACATAGTATATACTAATATAAACAGTATTGGGAAATTATAGTGAATATAAAAAACACCTGAAATTTCAGCTATTTTATTACATATGAAAATTCCTATTGGAATTCCTAGTATACAGCTAGCAACAAATGCAGGCAATATATAAATTAAACTTTCATATACTATCATTTTTTCTATTTGTTTTTTAGTCATACCTATGGATTCAAATATTGTATACTCCTTTTGTCTTATAATAACGTTAACAATACACACATTGAATAAGTTAAGGAACGCAAATACACTTGCAATAACAACGAATATAGTTATTGCTGTTATAAAATTATCAAAATAGGATTTATATTCTTTTACAACCGTCTTCTTTGAAATTAAACTTAATCTATTATCTCTACTCACAATGTTTTCCAGTTTTTTTCCCATTTTATCAGAACTTGTACAAATATACCAATTCAAATCACAATTTATGTTTGTTAATTTACTAATGTTCATATCACTAGTAAATAACACTGTTGGAGTATTTTCTTCTTCTATAAAACCGCTGATATACAAATTTTTGTTTTGACTTTGTTTTCCTTGAGTATATACTATAGACAATCTATCTCCAATATTCAATGATAGCCCCTCACTATTATATGAAGGAGCAGAAATATTTACTATTACCGGAATATCTTCAGAATCTGATACTGAAACTGGCATATCACCTTTTGTTATTTTTTTTTCAAATTCTTTATAATTTAAAATACTTTCTATTCCTTCAATATCTGTTATTTCGTTAGTCTTAGGATTTATAACTTCGCATTCCAAAATTTTCAATCTATATATATTCTCTAAATCGTCATACCCACAAATTTCAGTGTACAATTCATCTGTCATTGGATTATTTTCCATCAACTCATTATAACTATAGTCATCTTCTTCTTTTAGTAAATCAGAATTTAATGACAGAATATAACTACTTTCCTCTAAAAAAGGATAACTTGCCAACTGTTCTATATCTATTGATTTCATAACACTAAAAACTGAAAACATAAGTATTCCACTTAATGTTAAAGATAAAAGTATTCTTTTGAATTGCCTCGTAGATTCAGTTGCATAGCAAAACGCAAGAGGCAACGGAGAGAGAAATGCTTTTCCCTTATCTTCACGTGTTATTTTTAAATTATTCATTCCTTGTACTACTTCTATTGGTGATACTTGTTCCACTAAATGAATTGATTTTTTGTATGCAAGTACAACTACACATAAAATAAAACCATCTGCAAGAATAAATCCCAATATACTAATTAAATAATTTTTTCCCGGAACAAATAGTGATGATACTATTGCCAAAATAGTTGCAAGAGGTACGCTTTTTTTGATTAGGTTTCTTCGCTCAATTATTACTAACTTCTTTAATTGTTTTTTTACTGCTCCCAACATTTTTAACTTAGCAAATTCTTTTGTTTGTTGAATAAATGATATATATATAATGCTACGAATTGCTGTACCAGAAGACAATGCTATTATTATAACAATTACTAACATAACTCCAACTACCTGTCCTCTGTTTTCAGAAATATTCTTCATTTCATAAAACGTATTTAAAAAAAACATTGTTGAAAAACATAATAAATAAGTTGATGCAAAAATTATAATTCCTACTAATTTATTCTTTAATCTGTCTTTTTGTATACGATTCTTGGAAACTATTTCTAGTGCTTTCTCTTCTATACCTTTTTTCATGTTCATGATATCCTCTCAATTCATGATTCTTCCATCTCGTATTTCAATAATTCTATCTGCTTTCTTTGCAACATCAAGATTGTGCGTAATCATTATTATTGTCTGCTGATATTTATTACTTGTATGTTTCAACAAACGAACTACCTTTTCACTTGTTTCACTATCTAAGTTTCCTGTTGGTTCGTCGGCAAGAATAATTGACGGCTTAGTAACCAAGGCTCTGGCAATTGCTACCCTCTGTTGTTGGCCACCAGATAAACTTCCCGGCATTCTGTCCACTTTATCTTTTAAATCCAAACAAGATAGAATTTCATCCAAAAAGTCTTGTTCAGGTTCTTTTCCATCTAAATTAAGAGGAAGGACTATATTATGATAGACATTAATTACTGGTATTAAATTAAAATCTTGAAAGATAAATCCTATATGTTTCCGCCTAAATATAGTCAGAGCATCACTATCCCCTTCTAATTTCCTATTTTCTATTTCAACGTACCCAGCTGTCGGTGTATCTATTCCTCCTATCATGTGTAATAAAGTTGACTTTCCACTACCTGAAGGCCCTACTATGGCAAGAAATTCTCCATTCTCAACAGACATGTCAACATTATCTAAAGCTTTTATAAGATTAGGTTCTTTTCCATAATATTTTCGTAATCCTTTTACTTGTAATACTTTCATTATAATAGGTTCCTTTCGCTTTATCTATAAAAATACTATTAAGTATAATGTAAAATTTCATTGAAACTATATGATATAAAATTAACCTGTTGTGCTATTTGACAAGTTGTTGAAGCCATATAAAAAGCCAAAGATTTTACTTCTTTGTCATGTCTTATACAATGCTTTCTCCAACGCAATCTTTATTTCCAAGAACAGCAAGTCCTCATTAATTGGCAACGATATCCACTGACCTGCCCAGTCATCTGTAAACTATTTAATGCTCTCAATCTCAAATACTTTGTAGCCAAAAGTCGCCGGAATCTTCTGGTAAAGCAAACTGGTGCTATAAATCATAACGGCGTGCAAGGTTCCCACATGTTTTTGTCTTATATAAATTAACTTACGTACGTAAACTTACTTATTTTGCTAATAGTGAGACTCATATAATAAAATATTTTACACAGAAACCTAACACACCGTAAGAGTTATTCAATGAACAAATATATAACTCTTATTTTCTAATCAATGTATGAAAGCATTTTCATAATAATCATTTCCCGACTTTTCTCTTCTGTTGAGTTCATTAGTTTGTTTTGTACCATCAATACTAATTGATAAATCAATTTCTGTAAAAGTAGTATTGTTAAATCACCACAAAAAAAATCAAACAGGATCGACATTGCCACCACTATGAAAATAATACAATCTAGGGGCTTGTTTTTCAAGCACTTTTATTATGATAATCCACCTCCGTGTAAGCAGTGTTATTTATTAACTACTGATTTTACACGGAGGATTTTTATGTACGAAAAATATTTTAAACATTTAAAAGAAGAATACCTTGTACGAAATCGTTCATCACGAACGGCAGAAACCTATCCCGCAAACATCAAAGTCCTTATGCAATGGACAGGTAATAAACCTATGGAAGAACTTACTTTGCAGGATGCCAGAGAATTCATTCTATTTAAAAGAAGCAAGGGAATTGCAGCTTCTACTTGTAACTTTTACAATTCTTCCATTTGTTTCTTATATAAACATGTTCTTCATATTCCCTGGGATCAGGATTTCGTTCCAAGGATGAAATTAGATACAAAACTTCCAACAGTTCTTTCATTGACGGAAGTTGAGACACTGATTGATACTGCCACCCATATCCGTAATAAAGCTATTATTGCGTTACTCTATTCTTCAGTACTACGAGTGGGTGAACTTATACGTCTGCAATCCACGCTATTATTTTACTGGAAAATAAATATCAATTTGAGAATTCGGATTATTCGGACCCAAAAAGCGTTCCGTATAGCACTCAAAATCATCTTGTTCTGCAAGCTCGTATCCGCTCTTGGGGAACCAGACACTCCAAATATATTGGTAAGTGTTCAAGAGCGTATCCACGGTTCCAACATGAACAAATTTGGCGTATTTACCTTCGCTCAGTTCCTTTTCCTGCAATCCATAATCTGTTTTGCTTTTACCGGGATATTCCATCCCGATAAAAGCATTGATGCTGCAATCGCCACCGAAGGATTGAGCAGAACAAGAATCAGCTACCTCATAAATCTCATATCTGCGGCAAAAAGAAAGCTGCGGGTCATTGAATACAGTGATTTGCTGATTCAGTTTTTCCCACATAGATACACTGCAGTTTTCATCAATACTGGTTTCAAAACGTATTCCTAAAATATGTGTGGAAGAAATCATCGTAATTTCCGGTTTTAAGTCAGAGTATTTAAGCAAATCAATCTTGTTTGGCGGTATGGGTTTTCGGGAAGAAATTAAAGTATCAACACCATTTTTTCGATATGCAGTTGGGGTTATGCCATATCTACTCTTGAATGCTCTCGCAAAACTTTCCGCCGATTCAAAGTAGAAGGAAAGCCCAATATCCAATACTCTTTTTTCTGTGTGCACCAATTCCCATGCCGCCTGAGTCAGCCGTCTGCTTCGGATATAGCTTCCAATGCTTTCTCCCATAACAGCACTGAAATATCGGTGAAAATGATAGTAGGAGTAGTCAACTTCACCTGCAACATCAGAAGCCTTGATCGACTCATTTAAATGATTCTCGATAAATACAATGGCTTTGCCAATCGCTTGTTGATATTCCAATTGCAGTTCCCCCCTTCTTTATTCGTTAATTTTATAAAAGTCCGGACTTGCTTTTTCTTGGGGAAGCAAGACACTAAGCTCCTTTTCCTCCAATGGTTTTACAGAAAATAGCTGCCACTGATTTGTCTGTGGAGAACCGAAGGTCATTTCAACGGTTTGGTCTGTAACATCAAAAATCATGGAACGCAAAGTTCCGAAAAACTCCTCATAATAATGACAGCACAAACCATTTGGATAGGAGGTGGATAATAATTCTTTCAAGTCATTTTTGGACACCTTATCATTATTTTCAAAAACTTCTGTAATTCTACTGTTGCGAACCTGAGAGCTGTCAATCACCATTTTTTCATAAGGCTTTATTTCTTCCAAAATAGTATGATTCGTGGCACTCAGATAGGTTTCTGCACTTTCCGCCTCTAAAATCCGATAGGCTTTATGACCGTCCATACATTGCAGAAGCGCAATGTGATTGTCTTTGTCGGCAACCATTAAGCTGATATTATAGCCGATGGGAGCGCTCATTGTCCAATCAATCGCTTCTTTTACATTCTTGCAGTTTTCCAAAATGCTACGAATGACAATCCAGAAGCTAAAACCTGTTACCCCGGCTTTCTGACCGCCTTCAAAATTACCCACGGGTAGACCGTTGCTGGCTTTACAAGCGGCGAGTCCATGTTCATTCATTCCATCGCAACGCCCAAAAAGATTTAACGTAGAGCCAATGTGGCGATATTTGCCTTTGATTTCTGTGTATGCAAAACACATTTCTTCCATGCTATCATTAAAATCATAATTTCTTGCAAGAAGTGTATGCCCATTTTTCGTTTTTTTCGGCAAAGCAGCCATTAAGCTGCAGCCGCGTTCCAAATAAGTCATGGAATAGAAAATCACCTGTTCGACCGAAACGCCTACCGTGTCTGCAAAACCTTGGATTTCTTCATTGATGCCACTACAATATTCGTCCAGCAGCTTTTTGATTTCCGTCATTTTGTTCTGTGGATAAGCGTTTGGTGGTATCAACATCGTTTGAAGCAAGTTAGGCTTGGTCAAAGCCCAAATTCCAATTTTCGTCCCCACTTCATAGCTTGAACCGCACAAACTTTTTAAAGTCTCTTTTATTTCTTTCAAAAAAATCACCCTGCCTTTCTCTTTTATGATAAGGCAAATTGCAGTATAATTCTTGATATTTTTTGCGGACTACATAAATAATTTTGCCCTGCAACTCAATGCCAGGAAAAATTTAGTATCTTGTAATCACACCCATATTACAAGATTATCTGTTCAAATTTCTGAATTGGCATAGGTTTATAATAATAGTACCCCTGCATTTCATCGCAGTTGATCTCCACCAGGAAATCAATTGCCTCTTTTGTCTCTACTCCCTCACAGACAATTGTTTTATGCATACGCTTCAACATATGAAATATTTCCTGCAATACAATTTTTCCATTAAATGTCAATCCATTTGCAAGAAACTGCTTATCAATTTTAATTTCATCAAATCGGACATCCTGCAGTGTATTGAGCGACGAATAACCGGAACCAAAGTCATCCATAGATATGCGAAAGCCCTGTTGGTGAAGTCGATCGATAATATCATTTACCGCATCCAGATGACTGATATATGCAGTTTCTGTTATTTCAAAGATCAGATGTTCCGGCTGAATTGGGTATTGCTGCTGCAGCTCATTGATCTTTTCAATCAGTCTGTCTGGTTTATAAAAATGCTCCGTGGAAATATTGACGGAAATCGGCATGACTTTTTCCTGTATCATTTCACGCTGATGCAGCCACTGAAAGACCTTTTCACACATATGGAAATCCAGTTCTATAATATCTCCTGATTTTTCAAGAAGCGGAATAAACTGATCTGGAAAATACAGGATTTTTCCGTTTCTGCACCAGCGAACTAATGCTTCTGCACTGTGAATCTGCTCTGTCTGTGCAGATATTTTGGGCTGGATATATAATTCAAATTCATTATTATTCATTGCATTCCAAAATGAATTCAGGATCTCAGCCTGAAACAGTTTCTTCTGCCCAATTTTTTGTGAATACGTACAGATATGTTCCGTATTTTTCTTTGCCTCCTGCAGAGCTGCACTGACATTAAATACAGTCTTTTCATCTACTGCATTTGCACCAATCTTATAGATTCCTGTGTTCAGTACAAAATAATCCACTGAAAACTGAGACGCCACTACATCCGCAACCTTACGGTTACAGTCAACAATTCTTTTTAAGATGTCCTTCTCAAACTGCGCTCCTATTGCTACAATACTGATAAATACATCAGAATAGACACGGAAAGTTTCAATTGTATTTGGAAATCTGTCGATTTCCATGCTCACCGCATTCAAGATTTCATTTCCCATAGAATATCCATAGATTGCATTGATCAGATTGAATTTTGCAATATCTGTCATCGTAAGAACATATTTTGTTTCAGGTGCTCCCGCCTTCATGATCGCATTCATCTGATTGATAATCACATTCGTTGAAGAAATAGCAAGTGAACCTGTCCTGCTTTTCCTATACTGCTTATCCTGATACATCTTTTTGTCCACTTCCTGTATCAGATCGTTAATCAGGAAATAATGATTCTTATAGCTCACGTCGTAACCCACAGCATAGCTGATTGGATAGGATGTATATTTATTATAGTCATTGATCTGCTTCTGCAGACGATCCGCCATCTGACTCAGTTCTTCCATACTGGTCTGCTCCTGAACAATCATAAATTCATCACCGCCAAAACGTGCCAGAAAACTGTTCTGTGTTAGAACACGGGTAAGGCAGGACGCAAAGGAGCGAATAAATTCGTCTCCCTTATCATGTCCATAGGTATCATTAATCACTTTCAGGTTGTTCAAATCAAACATCATAATACCAATATCTAATGTGGCATCCTGCTCTTCCAGTTCCTTCAGCTTCTTTTCGAGAGATTTCTTATTGTTAATTCCTGTCACATCGGTATATGCTTTTAAGGTGATCTCCTTTATTCGCCCCCAGAGAATCAACACAAATGTAAAAAGAAGTATTAATAAAACAAGCACGAAAAGCGCCATATAGCGTACAGTTACAGCTGCTGCCTCTTTCATCTGAAATAAATTCATAAATACAAAAAAAGACAAAATAATGCTTGCTCCAGACAAAATAAGTAAAATCAGACAAATAATTTTGTTATATCCATTTCTTCCCATATAGCTATCTCCAGACTGCAGTTCTATTCTTCTGCCCTAATAATAATTTTTTGCACAAGCTGTCTGTCCAGACCTAATTTGCTTCCTTTAATAAGAACCACATAGTACTCTGCAAATTTTGATAAAACCATAATTTTACTTCCCTCTGTAATTCCCAATACCTCCAGATGATGTCTGATTTTGTCCTGACCGCATATTTTCTGTATCACATACTCTACATTTAATTTAACCAGATTCAATGGCATGGTGGGTCTCCTCACTGTATGGCGGGTTTAGTTAGCCAATGCTAACGTTTTTAAGTATACACTTTTTTTCATGTATTTCAAGCAGAATCCAATATTTTTTAGATCTTTTGATAGATTCTTCCCGTAAATGCATATCTAAAAAAGATGTCCATCAACTCAATGATGAACACCTTTCTTTATAATCGTATTTGCCATGTGGCTTGACTGACAATATCAGGCTGTAGCAAATTGAGCAAAAGAAATCTCCGTCCCATCTGCGTGCCTGCTGCAGATATTCACAGCCATACTCATTACCTCTGCAAACTGATCATCCCTGGTAACAACCTTTAGAAAAGTGTAATCTTTTGTAACCTCCACGGATTCCACATCTTCCAACTGTCTCATTTCCTTTTCTATTAATTTTGCCTGCTCATCTGTTACTTTCTTTGAGAAGCGATAATATCTCCCCATAACTGTCATCTCTTTTCGAATTGATTTTTGTTAGTTTCCTCTAACTGTTTTAAGAATACACCCGTTATAAAAGGTTGTCAATATCAGGCTGTGTTATTTTATTTTTTTACATTAATTTCCAGTTCTTAACAGACTTCTCTTTTTCCCACATTGTTTTATAAAGTGGTACCGTCTGCATTAATTCATCATGCTTTCCGCATCCTTTCAATACCCCATCAGACAAAACAAGTATTTGATCTGCGTTTCGAATATAAGACAACATATGTGATACAAGGAAAACCGTTTTTCCTTGTATCATTTCCTCCACTCCTTTTTGAATCACTACCGCATTTTCTGCATCCAGACTGGAAAATGCCTCGTCAAGGAGAATAATTGGCGCATCTTTTAAAATTGCTCTTGCAATAGCAACCCTCTGACGTTCTCCTCCTGAGAGACTTCCACCACCCTCGCTAATCACAGTCTGATATCCTTGCGGCAGCTTTTCAATAAACTCATGGCAATGTGCCTTCTTCGCTGCCGCTACTACTTGTTCATCCGTTGCCTTCTGATTTCCCATACGGATATTGTTCATCATGGTATCCTGGAACAGATATATTTCCTGAAAGACAACGCTTACATGACCTACCAGATCATGATGATTCAACTCAGATATGTCCTGTCCATTCAATAGGATTCTGCCACTTTCTGATGTAAGAAATCCTGGGATAAGATTCAAAATTGTAGACTTGCCACTTCCAGATGGTCCAACCAATGCAGTAATGCTTCCCGGTTTCGCCCGAAAACTTATATGATTTAACGCCTTACGTTTTCCATCATAGCAAAATGATACATCTTCAAATTGCACCTCAGACTGCCTGTCTGTATACGGTTTACTTCCCTGCTTTTCGTTTTCAGACGGCAGGTTATGAATTTTATCTACGTTATCCAGAGCAGTATCTGCCAGATTCATCATGGCAAAGGAACCCATAAGGGCTTCCAATGGTCGATAAAAAATAATACCCATAATTGCAAAAAACAAGTATGTTGCAGGAGCCAATAAACCGGAATGAATCATTTCAATGCCAACACTCAGACTCAAAAACAGACCGATATTCAAACAGATTTTATAAAGCAGATTCCAATTTGTCAAAGTAGATTCATAGCAGGCAGAAGATGTGCAATAGTTATCTACCTGCTTTTCTACCAGCTTGCCAGACTGTTCCAGGCGATACGCTTTGATTGCTTCTATACCCTGTACATACTCCAGTGTAGAATCAATCATTGCCACTTGTGCTTCTTTCTTTTGCCTGCCACAAGATACCATACTTTTTTGAAATCTCTGATATAGAAGATAACCTGGCACAATTCCAACAAGAAGCAGCAATGCCATCCGCCAGTCTACGATAAACAACATCAATGCAAATATTACCGTCATAACCATACTGGAAACAAAACCAGCGATAATCTCCATAATATTCATTTCTATAAAACTCAAATCTGTTGTGAACAAAGAAGTCAGCTGGCTGATCTTATCCTTTGTAAAAAAATGCAGCGGAAACTGTTTTATTTTAGCAGCAATAGAAATTCGTTCATCACGTATGATGGCATAAGATACTGGCCGCCCCGACGCAATCGTAACATAATAAAAGACAAAATGCAGGACGGTATAGATCAGGAAAGTAAGACTATATCGTATCAGACTTTCCTTTGTAAAAGTTTCATTCAATATATCTTTTAATACAAGGAATAACGTAAAGTAGATCGCCCCCTCACAAATAGAAGTTAACATCTGGAAAATCCACGCCCGATATAATCGTTTTTTTCGTTCTTTTGCAAGGCTAAGAAATTTGCGTATAATTGTAATCATTTTTTTGCACCTCTCATTTCCCATTTGTCAGATTGTTTTAATGCATCCCACATATTCTGATAGGAAGTGCATCGATCCATCAGCTCACGGTGCGTGCCAGAATCAATAAGTGTTCCTTCTTCCATTACAAGAATGGAATCGGCTTCCTTGATGCTGGAAAGGCGGTGTGCAATGACTAACACAGTTTTTTTCTGTGACAACTTTGCTAATGCATGTTGCAGCAAATCTTCATTGTCTGCATCAATATAGGCTGTTGCCTCGTCAAGAATAACAATTGGTGCGTTTTTAAGAATCGCTCTGGCAATTGTGATTCTTTGTTTTTCGCCACCGCTTAACTTTATTTCTTTATCAAGGATTGTGTCATATCCATTTGGCAGACGCATGATGAAATCGTGACATACCGCTTCTTTCGCTGCCTGTATCACTTCTTCCTCCGTGGCTTGCGGATTCCCCATCTTAATATTTTCCCTAATACTCTTTTTGAACAAAAAAGTATTCTGGGTTACAAAGGAAATCTGTTTCATAAGCTTCATTAATGGAATCTGCCTGATTGGTACTCCACCCAGGAAGATATTTCCTTTTGTCACATCCCAAAAACGGCATATCAAACTGGCTACAGTGCTCTTACCACTTCCTGAAATACCAACAATGGCAGTCACTTTTCCATCTGGTACTTGAAAAGAAATATCCTTTAACACCGTTTGATCTTCATTATAAGCAAACGTAACATGTTCAAACGAAATCGTATGGTCTGAGATTTTTATTTCAGAATTTGTGTCTGGCATTTCTTCCAACTTCAAGATGTCATGAATCTTCCTGGCAACTGAAGCGTTCATCCCAATATAATCAAAGTTATTAGAAACTGTTTCCAGTGGAATCAACATAGCCAATCCCATAAAAAGATACATGATAAAACTGGCTGCTGTTACACTGCCTGAAAGATACATCAATCCTGCAAGTGGGAACAGGAACACAAGATTACTATTCAAGTCAGCATGATGAAACGCTACATACTTTAAACAGCTCCTAAACCATTCTGTTACAACGGTACTATAAGTACAAATGCTTTCTGATAGACGACCATAAGTTGCATCATCTGCGGTGAAAATTTTCAGTTCTTTCATTCCATTGATATATTCCACAGTTTTTACACTGACATCTGCCGATGCCTGATTGAATTCATCCATCTTTTTCATCTGCACCATAATCATGAGCGCACCTGTTATAATAAACAGCACTACTGGAATCATCATGATTCCCGCTATTCTTATATCCAGAATAACAAGCAGAATCTCCATGCACAACGGAACTGCTATTCCAGATATAATTTCCGGAATATTATGTGCATAAAAGGTCTCTAACTGCTCCATATTATCCATAATAATCGTCTTAATCTGACCAGAAGCCGTTGCCTTTACATACCCCATTGGTAAATGGGCAATCTTATGAAATAATTTTTTACGAGTTTCCCCCAGGGTCTGATAAGCCACCTTATGTGAGATTTTCGTTCCCGTACCAAATAGCAGATGTTTCGCAATCGTCGCTATAACGATCAAGCCTACATATAAGTAAAGATTTTTTGTCTGCTCATGTAAAAAGCAAGTCACAAGGCCAAGCAGACCAAAGTAGGTTAAAATACCGCATAGAACCGATAGCACACAGCAAATAACTGCAGCTATCAATCTATGTTTATTTTTTCTATTCACTAGTCCCAAAAGGGCTTTCATATCATTCATTACATTTTCTCCTTTCTAACCTCAGGAAAAACTTGTGCAGTCTATATAAATTGTCCGATATAAGAGCATAGTCCTCCTGAAGTCTTCCATCATCCAAATGAATAATTCTTGTACAGGCTGTAGTCAGGAATTCATAATCGTGTGTCACCACAAAAATCACTTTTCCCATTTCAGAAAGTGTCTTCAATAATTTTGAAACTCGAATCATGCTCTCATAATCAAGTCCGCTGGTCGGCTCATCAAAAATCAGGATGTCTTTTTCACATATCATACTAACAGCAACTGCTACACGCTGTTTCTGCCCACCAGAAAGAGTATTGGGATGATCCGTGCGGTATTCGTATATCCCCAATCCCTCCATCGCTTGTTTTACTGCGTCCAGATCAGGATGTTTCAGGCCAAAGCAGCACTCTTTTTCCACTGTTTCTGCAAAGAGTTGATAATTCACATCCTGCATCACCATATAAGATCGTTTCAATCTGTCCTTCGCATTTTGCTTTTTATCCTTCCAGGCAATCGTACCTGTACAGTTCTTATGCAATCCACATAGTGTTCTGGAGAAGGTTGTTTTTCCGGCTCCATTATGACCAATAATTCCAATAATTTCTCCCGGAGCCGCTTTCAGTTTCAGGTTACTTAAAATCAGTTTTTTCTTGTAATACAAAGACAAATCCTTTATATCCAATATTGGCCTTTGTTTCTTTGATGGCAGGATTCCAGGATGCACATCGGACAATTCGAAAGCACGAAGTCCCATCTTGTGTCGTTGATGATCAGAAAGTGAGAGAAACTGTCGTGTTGAGAATATCCTGGACACAGTTCCATTTTCCATGTATACAATATGATCTGCCAATTCTCTTAGATAGTAAATTCGGTGTTCAGCAATCAGAATTGTCTTCCCTTGCTTTTTCAACAGTTCCAGAGTACACCGGAGCTCTTCGATCGCATCCATATCCAAATTGGAGGAAGGTTCATCCAGCAGATAAACATCGGGTGACAAGGCGTAAATAGAAGCAAATGCCACTTTCTGCTTTTCTCCTCCTGACAATTCAAAAATACTGCGTCCGCTTAGATTGTTGATTCCCAACTCTTCCATTGTTTTTTTGATGCACCTTTTCATCTTTTCCTTTGGATAGGATAGATTTTCCATTCCAAATGCAATTTCACTATCTGTATCTACATTAAAAAACTGGGTACGTGGATTTTGAAATACTGACCCTACCCGTTTTGCTATTTCATATATGGGAATTGTCTGTACATTTTTCTCATCCACATAAGTTGCACCAGTTAGTTCACCTGGGTAGAAATACGGAATCAATCCATTTACAAGTCGGGTCAGCGTAGTCTTGCCACAGCCGCTTCGTCCACATAACAGCACGCATTCTCCCTGTTGGATCGTTAAATCAATATTGTGCAGCCCTCCTTTTAGCATGGATCCTTGATAAGTAAAAGATACTTTTTCAAAATGAATCATCAACCTGCACCTCCCTTTTATGCCTTAGTATGCAAATAAGCTGCCAGCGGCAGGTTATTTGTATTTCACCCATATCGATCCTGCCAAAAACAAGGTGAACAAAACGCCGCATAACACATCCGTAATTTGAAAATGTATTTCTGCTATGCAGGTTCGCGGCTTCGGATTTTCAAGTCCTCTTGTGACAGCCGCTGCGGATAATTCATCGGCGACCTTCAGGGCAGACATCATCATCGGAACATAGATACATTCCACCGTACGAATAGGATGTGTCAGCAAACTTGTGAAGGTTGGACCGACATCCCGCATACACATGGCATCATTAATATAACAATAATCTTCATGAACCATAGGAAAATACCGTATCATGACCGTCATAGGAATAATCATTGCCTTTGGCATATGGATACGGTTCATAGCTGCCATGAATTCATTTACTCTCGTTGTACTTACCAATATCCCCCCGAGCATGGCACAGGGGAATATCTTACGGATAAATACTGTAAATGTTACAATTACAACCTGCAGTGTTCCAACCAGATAACATGTACCGATCATATGCAAAACCACCATTCCAGCATAGACAATTGCCATTTTTACAGTGAATCGCTTTGCACCTGCAAAAACGCCAAGAATCACTATACAGGCGACCAGCACAACTTCATACAATAAAGACGGGGCGAGAAACAGTGCCACATTTCCCACAATCAATAAATAAAGCTTTGTGCGGGGATCTAAATGTAGAAGGGCGAGCATATCTCTTGTCTGGATTTGCAATTTCATCACACTATTCCAGCTTTCTCAAAATGCTTTTTTAAGAGTTTTTGCCCCAACAGCCCACTGATTACCGCACAAATCAATACTCCAATGATCATAGCAGGAAGCATCCAGTTTTGTGCTGTTGAAACCATCGTATCCATATAAGCTGGTTCTGTTCCTTTTTCAACCAAATATTTTACATAAGAATCCCGGTCAAACCAAAGCATACCATAAGAAAAAACTGGACTAATGACAAAAATCATGTAGGATATCAGATTACGTCCCTTACTTCTGAACTTTCCCGAACCAGCCAGTAAATCAGCTGCAACGCCAAGAATACAATAAGCCAGACACATAGACCAGTACATGCCAAGTACGAACAAGACTCCCCCTACCAATATACCAGTAACAATAATTGGACCATGCTTCGGAATTTTTGCAAGTATCAGCATATAAACTGGTCCACATAGCAATGCAATAGACAGTGGGCAAAGAAAAGTCAACACTGGAAAGAATCCAAAGATTGCCTCACCAATCATTGCACACACCATATACAAAGCGGCAAGAATACCCGTAGTAATCAGGTCACGCACAGATAGACCCTTCTTTATTTGTTGTGAATTATACATTTTCATATCCTCCTCAAATTATTTTATTTGTTGACGTAGTTGCATTGACCTGGGGACAAAATCCTGATAGAATTGTTACAGTTAGAAAACACTAATCCGTCAACAATGACATTCTATCCATTGAATCCGATAGTGTCAAATCTGAATAAAAAGGTTGAATTGCTTTGTTGAGAAGGAAAAATAACCGTATACAACAGTACTTTTCTCTTTTTAATAATTAGAATTTATGATGTTTTGGATTATAAAAAAAGATAGAATGGATTATTTTGACTACTTATGAAATGGGGTGAATATAGTGCGGGCAGATTCCTGGCAGGCTGTACATGGTTTTGGCGATGCCTCTTTTTATCTTTATGATTATCATTTCGAGCAGAATAACCTTAATGGGCTCAGCATTCTGCGGCCACAGAACAGGCAGGGAGATGGACAGATTTATCAAATACAGCCGACAGACGGACTTTTTCTATCTGCCGGAAATTGGACCCCCTATGTACCGATGCAACGCAGATACGAAATCAGTCAGCGGTTGATAAAGCTCTATTATCTGGAATCGGGTGGCATCACACTGATTCAAAATGGGAAAAAGGCTCTGCCTATCACAGAAGGGATTCATCTTTACCTAAATAAACCCTCCCAGGGACGTGTGCTGTATTCTCCGAACATTCCCATCCGCTACAGTTCTGTTCTATTATTCGAAGACTATATCACAAAAAATCTCCAGGATCGATTTACCTCTGATGATTTTGACTATGCTGAGGTTTATGACTGGAAGGTATTTGATTACAATACACCAGAAGTCGGGAGCCTTTTCTTGCAAATTCAGGACAGGCTGATTTCCGGAGAGGTCTCCCAACTCTATTATGAGAGCAAGGTTGGTGAACTGCTTTCTATTGTAGTCTCCAATTTTCATAGAGAACGGCAAAAGGCAGATACTAATCAGAAGACAGTTTCCGCAATTGAAAGGAAAGCGCTGGAGGCGGTACGGCAAGCCCTTGAACAGAACATCCTGAATCCCCCAGAGTTATCGCAGCTTTGTAAAATCTCTGCGATGGGGCAGACAAAACTCCGGGAATCCTTCAAGACCGTTTACGGTCTTCCAATCGGGGCCTATATTCGACAGATGAAAATGCGATATGCTCTTCTTCTGCTTAAAAAACCAGATTTGACAATCAGAGTAATTGCGGAACATTTGGGATATGCCAATGCAGGTAAATTTGCGGCAGCTTTTCGCAAAGTATATGGACAGTCACCGGAAGAATATCGAACTGGGGCACTATCTCATCTAATAATATGAATCAG
Organism: Lachnospiraceae bacterium; assembly: GCA_028694115.1. The sequence goes on along the minus strand of JAQUUB010000033.1, from coordinate 25,666 downwards.
CACTACTGCTAACCCTTAAGGTGAGCATGTCACAGGTCAATATCCATATACGGGCTGCCATTACACCGGTTCAGGGGCAATCTTCCAATTTGCCGCTTTTTCACGCACACCAATAAAATCGGCATAAATGCCTGGCTCGTTCATTAATTCCTGATGTGTTCCACACTGTGAAATCCCACCGTTTGCAATGACAACAATCTGTTGGGCATTACGTACTGTTTTCAATCGATGGGCAATGATTATAACTGTTTTATCCTTTGTGAGTTTTTCGATGGCCATCTGCAACTGACTTTCGTTCTCTGGGTCTACGCTGGATGTTGCTTCATCCAGAATGATGATTGGAGTGTCCTTTAGAATCGCTCTCGCAATGGAAATTCGTTGCTTTTCACCACCAGAGAGGGTAGCTCCGCTTTCACCTATTACGGTGTCATACCCCTTTGGGAGACTAACAATAAAGTCATGACAGCAAGCACTTTTTGCAGCTTGAACCACTTCTTCATGTGAGGCATTTGGCTTACCAAATTTAATGTTGTTTTCAATCGTGTCGGCAAATAGATATACATTTTGGAATACAATGCTGATGTTGGAAAGTAAGCTGTCCAGTCGATATTCCCTTATATCCCTTCCACCTAATTTAATGTTCCCCTCATTGACATCCCAAAATCGAGCAATCAAACTGCATAATGTCGATTTTCCAGAGCCGGAGGGGCCGACAATGGCTGTAGTCGTTTTCTCAGGGATTGTCAGATTGATATGATCTAAAATCTTGTGATCTCCATAGGCAAAACCGACATCATGCAATTCAATCGTAGTATCTTCTGGTTTTATATCCTTTCCAGACAAATCCATAACAGGGGTTTCATCAATAACGTTTACCTTGTCAATGGAGCTTTCAATCAATCGAAGGGCAAAGGATTTGCCGCCAGCGGCCTCTAATTCACTAAAAATCAAAAAGGAAGCCACACACATCATTAGGCAGTACACTAAATTCATTGTGCCTTGCAAATGGAAAAATATAGAACAAAACATAACCGAAACGCTGGACAACCGCAAAACAAATTGCTGAAGCATTCCGTAAGGAACAAAGACGGTTTCCAGCTTTGTGTTTTTTTCACGACTTTCTTCAATGGCCTGCTTTATCTTTTGGTTGGACTCACCACCCAGATTGAATGACTTAACAATACTCATGCCTTGAATATATTCCAAAGTGGCTCCGACCAGTTCTTCTTAAGCAGCCTGTCGTTTAGGGGACACTACCTTGGATTTACTTTGCAAGATAGAATTACAACATAGGAATAATGCGACCCCCAGGCATATGATTACTCCAATTCGCCAATCAAATAAAAACATGACAAGTGTAATAACCGCAATATGGATAAAACCATGTATGACAGTAATTAAGACAGAGGGCGCATTATTTTCCACATCGCTAATGGTTGTTGTAACAGTTGAAGTTAAGTTCCCAAGGCTATGGTCATTGAAATATCCCATTGGCATATACTTCATTCGGTCACCAACATGAATGCGCTTTTCCGCACACATGAAGTAACCTGTTTGAGTTTGCGAAAAATCGGATATATAGCTGCAAAAAATCTTACCAATCACACCTGCAATAAGTATAAAAAGTGCAGTTAAGATATTTTTTGCAGTCATTCCATATACCAATCCATTTAGTGTTAGGAACAACGCAAAAATTTGAAACATATCGAAAATGGAATGAAGTACACTGAAAACGATGGATTTTTTCAGAGTGCTTTTCATCTTTCCGGAAAAAGCATATATTTTCTTTAGAGTAGTAATCATGCTTCTTCACCTCCCTCATCACGGCTGCTCACATGAGCTGCCCACATTTCTTTATAAAGCGGGCAATGAACCAGCAACTTCTCATGTGTGCCGATGGCTTTAATTTTCCCATGGTTGACCACTACCAGTTGGTCAGCACTTGTCACCGTGTAAAGCCTATGTGCTACCATGATAAGCGTTTTCCCATATACTAATTTGGAAATAGCTTCTTGAACCATACTTTCATTTTCTGGGTCAAGATAGGCTGTTGCTTCATCAAAAATAATAATTGGAGCACCTTTCAGCATAGCGCGGGCAATAGCGATCCGTTGGCGCTCGCCCCCAGACAGATGGCCACCAGCCCCACCTACAACTGTGTCATAGCCGTGTTCCAAAGCCATAATAAAATCATGGCACCCACACTGCTTCGCAACTTTTTCAACATCTGCATTCGTAGCAGACATACGCCCCATGCGAATATTTTCCCGAATGCTTTCATCAAAGAGGTAATTGTCTTGGGAAACATAGGATACCAGTGATGAAAGCTGTGATAGCGGGATTTCTTTTAGGTTTACCCCACCCAAGAGAATATCTCCGGATGAAGCCTCCCAAAATCCCGTAATCAGTTTCGTAATCGTTGATTTACCGGAACCAGACGGACCAACCAATGCAGTCATGGTTCCTGGCTCAATAGTTAAGTTAATGTGATTCAGGATGGGATTTTCATTATCCTGATCATAGGCAAAAGAAACATCGTTGAATTGAATTGTCAGATTACGAATATCTGCATTTGCTTCTGGTCTTTTCATTTCGGGTGCATCTAGAAGCCCGGACACTTCACCAACGATAGAACCAAGCTGAGCAATATTATCAGTGAATTTAATGGCAGCCAAAATAGGGCCGACGATACCCAGTGATAAAATCATAACCGTTAAAAAGGTTAGTGCAGATAACAATCCACTCTTGTAGAGCACACCGCCTATTGGCAAGACCGCAAGCCAAACGCTGGGCCAAATTGTGTTGCTCATGGATGAAAACCACTGTGTATCTTTCATCCAATTAACCGCATAGCTGGCATCGTCGTTTACAGCATCAGAGTATTTTTTGTAGGAGTCAGCCGATTGATTGAACGCCTTAATTACTTCGATACCACCGATATATTCAATAATTGTTGAATTCATTTTTTGAATGCGCTTCATTAGTCCTGAAAAGCGTTCTTGATAATTGTTTGCCATCCCCATATAACACAGAAACCCGATAGGAAGTGTTACCAATGACGCAAGTGCCATTCTCCAATCCAAGACGAACAGATATAAGATAATGCACAGTGGTACAAATAAGTTTGACGTCATTTCGGGAACTAAATGTGCTAAAATCGGCTCCATGCTTTCTACACGATCAACAATAATGTCCTTAAATCGACCAGATGATTGATCCATAATAAAGCCCATAGGAACATGAGCCAATTTATCGGCAATTTTAATCCGTGTTTCTTTCAGTGTTTGGAAAGTTGCTGTATGGGAAACTGTCGTTGATAGATTGGCAAATAGTATTTTTAATGTGAAGCCAAGTAAAACGACCCCACACCATAAAGCATATGTGTTTAGCGATGTGGCGCTGTTCATTAGACACAGCATAATATGTGCGATTGCAAAATATGGGATCATTCCACAGGCGACCCCCATAATTGCTAAAATGATTGCAAGCACATATTTACTTCTATGTGGCTCTGTCAGAAGCAACAATCGTTTTATTGAAGCGGTATTAGATTGGTTCATAAGCGAACACCTCTTTCTGGCAAAAAGTGCGGAACAGTCGTTTACTTTCGCCCGTTCCACACTTTGCGTATTATTATTCCACCGGTGTAATTTGCGCGGGATCAAAAAATTGGTAATCGGAAGCAAAATTATAATCTGCAATTTTACTCTTGTTGTATACAATCATATCCATCTGATAAGTGAGCGGCAGATCGAGGACTTGGTCAAGGTCACTACCAATTAGAGATTGAAAAATTTCTTTGAGTCTTGCATCATCATTGCATGTTTTGAACTCGCTCAACTCCGAGATGAATTCGTCGGAATTCTCCAACAGCGGAATGGACACATCTTGCGGCATTTGTGCCAGCATTGCCGAATACCAGCAATGCGGCATGGCGTAATTATAAAATGTGCTCATTGAAGTGATGTCAAAGCCGTCCGCAGTAAGAAAGCCCATGTACCATTCCATTTTTTCAAGGCCCTTTACCTCCATATCAATCCCGACTTCGGCAAGCTGGCTCTTGATTAAGGTTGCGATAGACTTAGTAGAGGCATCGTCCGTAGAGTAGGTGAAAACAATATGGAGCGGATTTCCTCCTTTTTCACGAATTCCGGTAGAAGTGTTTAATACCCAGCCAGCTTCGTCCAATAATTGATTTGCCTTATCTACATCGTAAGAATATTGAATTGAACCTGTGATATCAGAGTACTTCGTTCCATCTGGGATAATTGTATTGGCAACCGGCTCAAAGCCGTAGGTCAGGCCATCTGAAATGCCCTCTTTATCAACCGCATACGCAATGGCCTGTCGTATGCGCAAATCCGAAAGATTACCATTAAAATTCATGGTAAGATTACGGACAGTGGAACCAGAAGATGCAAATTTGCCCTCAACACCATCAATGGACGCTGCCTGATTATAATCCTCGTAGCTCATTTCAGACGAGCCATAGATCAAGTCGATTTCCCCAGTTTTTAATGCCTGCAAACGGGAGGAGGCTTCAGGGATGTATTTGGCTACAATTTCATCATAGTAGGGTGCGTCTCCCCAATAGTTTTCGTTGCGAACAAAGGTAGTGTATTGGCCTGCTATATATTCACCATAAACATAGGGGCCGGTTCCAGCATAACCGTTTACGGTCTGATAATCTCCGGCAACAATTTGCTTTGGAGATACCATGACGCAAACGTCAGGCCAGCAAAAATCATTCAAATAGGCATAGTAAGGATGATCATACGTCAATGTCAATGTGTAATCGTCCGTGGCCTCGATACTGGTATAACCTACAACACCCGGCAACGAAACATAGGCGGGGTTTGTATGCCAAAATTCAATGTTGGCTTTTGCGGCTTCGGCGTTCCACGGCTCCCCATCATGGAATTGGACACCTTGGCGAAGATGAAACGTGAGGACGGTGCCCTCCGTGTTCAAATCCCAACTTTCCGCAAGGCAGGGCTTGATTTCTCCATTTACATATTTAACCAAGCCCTCATAAATCAGTTTGCTGGTAGGATGATTGTCGGCAATCATATACAACGGTGAGAGCGTTGTGGTTTCACCGATTGTCGCAATGTTCAACACTTTTGCATCGGCTCCATTAGCGGATGTACCAGAGGTGCTTTCAGAAGGTGTAGGTGCTCCGCAGCCAGCCAAAAGGCCAACAGCCATTACGGTAGCCAGAGCAATTCCTAAAAATTTTTTTGTGTTTTTCATTTTACTCTTATTCCTTTCTATTGGTGTTTTTATGATCGAACGGCTTCTTTTATAAAAGTACCGTGTTCGATTTCAATAAGTTTGCTGCATAAGCGTGCAGCTATCGTAATATCGTGCGTAATTAAAAGATATGCGCAGTCATGGGATTGTTGATACATCTCCAATAATTGTAAAACAGCCTCGGTAGAGATAAGGTCAAGTCCGGCTGTCACTTCATCAAGAATTAGAAATTTTGGATTAACCGATAAGGCTCGCAAAAGTGCTATGCGGCGCTGCTCACCTCCGGATAGCTTCTTTACTGGCACATCGAGTAATGTCTTTGGCAAACCGACCAGCTCCATGAGCTCCAAAATAATCTTTTTGCGTTCGGACATTAGTAAATTTGTAAAATTGCAAAGTGCTTCTTCCGCATTGCGGTAGGTGCTACGCATTGGATTCAAAGTTCCGCTTGCATCTTGAAAGACGGCTTGAATATTACCTCTTGCCTTTCTCCATCTATCAAATCCCCATCGCATTGTGCGTTCTCCGTTTATGAGGACGTCCCCGGCTGACGGCCTTTCTAATCCAATCATGAGCCGAGCAAGGGTGCTTTTCCCGCTTCCGCTTTCGCCAGTAATGGCAATGCTCTGTCCCTCGTTCCAGGATAATGACGCATTCGCAAGAGCTGAAAATTTTTCTCCCTTTGCATCAAGATAACTGCGGCTCACGCTGTTTAGTTTAATATTGTCCATGCCTGTGTCACCTCCTCACGCTTTTTGGCTGCCACCGTAAATTGTTGTGTCCACGGCTGCTTGGGAGCAATGAAAAGCTGTTCCGTTGATCCGCTTTCAATAATTTGACCATGCTCCATCACATAAGTAGTAGGACACAAAGTTTTCATTGCGCTAACATCATGGGAGATGAACAGAACACCGGCCTCATTATATTTTCCCAACAAATCTATAAGTTGATTTCGGTTGGCTTCATCTAAGGCGCTGGTCGGTTCATCGGCTAAAATATATTTGGGTTTTGTTCCAAGAACCATCGCCATTGCAATTCGCTGTAACATCCCCCCGGACAGCTGAGAAGGGAAAGCGTTTAGTACACGATCAACATCTGTTAAATTAACTTCTTTCAAGGTTCTTTGGGCAAGCTCTATGGCAGCGGATTTATTCAGTGCCAAATGGAGTCTAAATGTTTCTACCATCTGAGCCTTGATTTTCGTATGTTGAAAAAAAGCGGTCATAGGGTTTTGCGGTATAAATCCTAAAATTGTTCCACAAAGCAAGCAGCGTTCTTTGGCTGACTTTTTTAATAGGTCTTTGCCATCCAATAAAATTTCGCCTTTGTCAATTATGAGACCGTCATTATTCATTCCCATAATGGCCTTAATTAGCGTTGTCTTGCCCGATCCACTTGCCCCGGTCAAACCAGTACAATCTTTTTCATCAACTGTTAGCGAAATATCTTTCAAAATCGGTTTTCCGTTTTTTGAATTAACGGAAAGGTTTTTAATCTCCAGCATTATGCGTCCTCCTTTTTCAACAATCGCCCAAGATAATTGAAACAAAGCGAACAGATAAAAATAGAGGCAATCGGGTACATCAACAATTCTGGTCGACTTCCGGTAAGCGTTCTTGCTTCGGCAAGCATAATACCCCAATCCACTACGTTATCGCCAAGTGACAAGCCAATAAAAGAAAACCCAGAAATGGCAATAATCATTTCCGCACAGGACAGACAAATGAATTGTATGATATCGCACAGAATGTTCGGCAAAATATGTATCAGCATAATTCGTGTTTTGCTTGCACCACTGGCGATTGCGCATAGAATGTAGGCTTTCCCATACTCAACTTCTACAAGCGTCTTAACCAGCTTTATCATTCGCAGAATAAGAGAGGACGTCAATGCAACCAGCATGGTCTGAATGCTGTTTCCCCAAACACCTATGAAAATAATCAAATAAGCCACGGGGGGAATGGCCGTTACCGCATTAAGTAGGCTTTCAGAGAGAATATTGTGGCTCCGCTTGGTTTTGGCAAGCAAAATTCCAAACACGATGCCAAATGTCATTACGAGACTTGAACCAATAAGGACAATCCCTAATGTTACCCTGCCACCCTCTAAAATGCGCGAAAACTCACAGCGCCCTAAATCGTCTGTGCCGAGCGGGTATTCCATACTGCTTGAAAGAAAACGCACACGGATATTTGTATTCATTGGATCGTGCGGGGCAAATAGAAATCCGAACAAGCAAAAGGCGATGATGAGAATAGGAACCATGTAATAAAGAACTTGTTTCAACCTTTTCATAGTCTTGCCCCCTCGTCTGCGGACTGATCCCGCTGAAGAGCGCGGCGAAGTATATCTGACAAAATATTGAACAGCACCAGTGCAAAAGCAAGGAAGAGAATAGTCGCATGAATAACCGGCGAGTCTCGATATAGAACGCTGTCAATAATCAGATAACCTAATCCGGGCAGGGAAAATACTCGTTCAACAATAGCCGAACCAGCCATACATAATCCGAGCATTTGAAAAAAATTAGGGAGAATACTAATGCAAGCTGTTGGGAGTGCGTAACGCAAAAGAATCTGCATTTCCGACAGACCACGGCAACGGGCATAAAATGCGCTGTCTAACCGCATTTCCTTTTCAATATTGGTAGACAATAATGGTGCGAAAAAGGCAACACAGCCTATCGCAATACAAATGGCGGCGGGAAGATAGCGCATAATTCCGATATTACCAACAACAGAAGTCAAGCGCAATTTCACCGCAAAGATATCAATATAAGTGCTGGCAAAGAAAAAGGATGGTATCGAAATTCCGGCAATACACAGGAACGTTAAAAGGTGACCAACAATCCTTTTCCGGCAGATATAGCACAAGCATCCAACCAATAGAATGAACACAATTTGGATAACGGCGGAAATCAATACAATGCTTATGGTAATGGAAATTGCCGACATAATTTTTTCCAGCACAGGTTGTCCGCTGACAAACGACTTTCCAAAATCAAGTTGAAGCGCATCTTTCACCCAGTTTATATACTGTACCGGGAGTGTATCGTTCAAACCCATCTGCGTCCTTAACTCGTCCATCTGTTGGTCTGTATAGCTGTATGCAGCCATCGAACGGTGCGCATAGGCCTCCGCTGGATCAATGGGTGAAAACCTAACCAACACGAACGAGATCATTGTGACCACAATAAGCGTAAGCACCAATTCAAGAAACTTGCTTATGATAAATCTTAATGTGGATTTATTCATTGGGCATCCTCCTTTCATAAAAATAAGTACTGCAGTTAGACATAGCTAATCGCAGTACTTATCATAAAGCTTTTTTTGTTTTCTTACCACTCCACAAAGCCAAAACCTATCCAAAAAGCCAGTTATTTGTTTTTCATCCGGTATTCTCTGGGAGATGCTCCTATAATGGAGTGAAAGGCGGTGGAAAACTTATTTGGATTTTCATAACCAAGTTGTCCTGATATTTCTGAAATGGACAGTTCGGTTGTTGTCAGAAGCAATGTTGCTTTCTGCATTTTGTATTCTCGCTGAAAGGAATAAACGGGTTTACCATAAACTGCTTTGAAGCAATTCTTTAGCATGGTGAGGCTCATTCCATAGCGATCAGCCATACTTTTCAATGTTTCCTTACTCTCTAAATTTTCAACTAATTCTGCTTTTAAGGCTTTGATTTTTTTGATTTGGGTCCCGGGATAGTACGCTGACATTTCAATATCGTCTTGCGGCAGCAGTTTTGAAAGGAGAAAAAATATCTCCAAAACCTTGAGCCGTAAATAGCCCAATTCATTTGTTTCACGGGCTTCACATATTTCATTGAATACATGCGCCAGAGCTGGATTGGCTTTAATAACAGAACAACAATGACCAGAACAAAACTTGGTTACTAACATTGACAAATCAATAGCAACATCTTCTACAATGTTGGTAAAACAAGTCCCTGTAACTTCCATGTCTACAATAATAGCAAGGCCATCATAATAGCCTATCGGAAAAGCCGGTAAATCACTTTGCGGGTTCATGGTGGTAACAGCAAAATCACCCTCTCCCAGATAAGTGAGATATTCATGCTTATATTCGCATTCATAACGTCCGGCCCGACAATATGCGATTTCCAAAATGTGAGGTAGCGGCTTCTCACGTTTGAAACATGACGAAGCATAAAACGATGTATAGGCCAAATCAATGCCCGGAAAGAGGTGGTAGCATTGCATTGCTCCGTTTGGTGTATCGCACTCGATTTGATATGTGGTAGTGGTAAGCGTATTATCCAAAATGGAAGCGTTCGTACCATATAGTTCTTTTTCTTTATCGGTCATCATCATCATCTCCCATATGTAATTTTCCTGTGACCAGTCCGTGAATGTTTTATCCGTCTTTTCTTCATGTTGCAGCTACTTTTATTATTTCTGGAAAAGATAGTCCGGATACGGACATTTTCTTTTCCACACCAGATACGCTGTTATGCAAGCTTATACTCCAGCATGGCATAAATTTTATCATAAGCCTGCATGAAGTTTCTGGTTTGTTATCTTTCCAAGGTTTTTATCCCTTCATAGATGATCTATGGCTAACTACACTACTCTTCTCTGCAATCAGGCACATCCAATGTTTCTTTGTGTGATCTACTTTAATATTGATAAAACCAGCCTGGTTAAGAATACTTTTCACTTGATTCTCATCATAGATTTTCATTCCCTCTATTTTTTCTGTCCATTTTTCATCTGCCGGATTCGTCCCATCGGATTCATTACAGATCATAAACCGGCCACCAGGTCTTAACACTCGATATACTTCCTTGCATGACTTTTCAATTTCCGGCCAGAAATAGATGGTTTCGAAGGCTGAGATGCAGTCATAAGAATCATTTTGAAATGGCATTTGCAATACATTCCCCTGAAATATTTCACATCTGTCTTCTTCAATTGCGACTGCATTTTTATTTCTGCTGCTATGTACACTGACTTCCGAGTAATCTAATCCTGTCACATGTCCATTTGGGCACTTTTTCAGCCAGACAGCAATGTTGGCACCACCGCCACAACCGATATCCAATATGCTGGCATCTTCGTTTGCTTCTATATGTGAAAATCCCCAGTCTGCCATCTGCGCATGGCCGTTATTCATCATCTTCACCATCATTTTTCCCGCCAGACCTTCCGGCTTACATGTGTTTTGAAAAAAACTCATTTTCGTTCCTCCTGACCATTCTCAGCCAACAGCCGTCGCAAAGCTTTTCTATATCAGTTCCAGTGTATACATGCACATCTTTCTATGCTTTGCGACATCCACAAACTGGTACAATCCCCTTATTGCTGCAATATGTTATAGCAACAAGGGGTATTGTTATTGCATGTCGTTTTCCAATCCCAGTTCACGATAGTCATCAATTGTAAACCGATGATAATTAATATGACTTCCTTCTTCTGTGAAACAGTATCTATATTCATCTGGTATTCCATCTTCAAAATAAATCAAATAATTAAATTCTCCATGTAGGGTTTTTTCCACATGAACAACATCAGAATATTTTTTAAATTGTGCAATCACCTCTTCCATCGTGATATTATGTTGGGAAATTGTACGAATAAAATCATACAAAAAGCCGTCTTTCGGCGTATTCCTATAAATATATTCTGATGCTTTCGGGGAAAATCGAAAGCAGAAACGTTCCTCCTTATTTGATATCTCTATCTTTCCAAGCCTCTCTTCTTCCAAAGAACAGAACTGTTTTAGAACAGGATATATCTGTGATGCATCCAGACTGGTTCCCAAAAAACTGTTCAGCGATGACAAGGGATAATACAACTGGATTGTTTCTTTTCGATATCCTAACTTTATCTGTTCTTCCTTAATCGTATCATAGATATTTCTCTCTAATTTCAAAAAATCCATTGGTGATCCTCTCTCGTATTATGTTTGTGGGTTAGTATTTTCTAACCCATTGTATCACATAATCATACGTAGTGTCATCACTCTATTTTCTCAGGATATCAATATCCTGAGTACCAGAACAAAGCATCTCCGTACGCTTTTCGCATTTCGCAAAACCTATGCGCTTTGCTTCATCGCTGACCTCATTTTTCTGCACACCCATGTTCATACCCTGCATGTAATAGGGAAGATACCCCATCACCATGTCCCAGGGACCGGTGTGATCCATCTCAATACCCTCGGAAATCACCAGCATCACACCGCCGGGATTCAAAGCGTCATAGCACTTTTTAAGGAAGGCATTCATGTTCCCTTTGGCAAAGAGTGCCACTGATACTGCAAGTATTAAATCGTATCCACCACCAATGTCATCTGTCAGGAAATTCCCATTCATAACCTTGACCCTATCAGAAAGCCCCATTTGTTCGGCGGATTCCATGACGATTTCTGATGGCATCAGATCGATAAATGTACCGGTGCGTTCGTCATTGTCTTTAACCACCGACATTCCAAGAAGTCCGGTTGCGCATCCAAGATCAAGAACTGACTTGATTGTTTTATTCTCAGGCAGAGAACGAACGATGTCTAAAAGTTCCTGCTGTCGATAACCTTCCTGCGCCTGACGCATCATAGCTCCCATTGAAACAAAGTCGATAGACTGTTCATTGGCCTGTTGCTGCATCGGCTGCGGTCCCTCAGTCACCAGTTTTACCACCTCAAAAGGCATAGAACCTTCGTTTGCGCTGTAGTACTGTATAAAACCTCCCAGATACTCCGGTTTCCCTTTGACGAGATATTTTTCCGCCTCGTCACTATTATAGAAGAGGTTTCCATCCTTCATTACAAAACCAAGAGCTGTTAAGCCCTCCAGGAAATAAGAGGTATTCGCTGCGTTCCATCCCAGCTTTTTGGCGAGAATCTCAGCTGTCGTTTTCTCGCACAGATGAGAATAAACATCCAGTTCAAGAGATGCCGTCAGTACTTTCTCGTACAATGGCAGATAACTGAGCTGTGCTAATTGTTCAAATACAGTTTTCTTGTTCATAATAGAACTCCTTTCATTCTTTTAGTTAGTTTTTGCTAACTATTGGTTATATAATAAGGCGGCATAAGCTACCGCCAAATTATTTGCATCAATCATCTCCGTCCGCCTCCGCTTGCATTAAAGCTAACATTCCTCCTTGATAAACCCTTGCGACTTCCGTCATACTGCGAATCATCTTCTCTCGATCGGTTTCCTCTGTTATAAGCTTTGCCAACATTGAAAAGTAACCGCTCATCAATAATTCAATGGTGTCAGGCGAAAGCAATTGGATCTGCTGGGATTTCTCTGCTATTGCTGCGCTCTGCGAGATGTTGTCCTGATTTCTCTCTTGAAGCATATTAAAATAATTTTCGTACTTTGTTCCTTGTGAGCAGGCAAGGATTAGCTTCATTTCATCGCAGTGTGCCAGCAGATAATCCACAATTTCAGGTATTCTATGGATATACGCATCACACATTTTAAATATCTTTTCGTTTGGAGGGAAATTATTCATATCATTTGCTACAGAGTTTAATATTGCCATCAAACCATTTGCCGTAGTATCCGTCAAGGCATAAAACAGTTCTTCTTTATTCGCAAAGTAACCGTAGAAAGCGCCCGTAGTCACTCCTGCTGCTTCTACAATTTTTCGCAGTGGCGCACTTTTAAAGGTGTATTTCAGAAAAAAGTCTTTACCGCAAATCAGAATACGTTCTAATGTGTTATTTTGGTTCATACGATTTTTCTCCTGTAACTAAGTTATATAACTTAGTTACATTGTATTTATTCATTGCGTATTTGTCAAGTCTTTTCCTGAATGTTTACAAAAATGTGTAACATTTCTTGTTTTCGTGATTGATTGGAGGATGATATCCTCTACCTACCAATTTACATGACGCTTTTTCTATAAGCATACTTCCCCCAAACCCCAGAAGAGGACTTTGCCTCTTTGTGCAAAGCCCTCAAAGTATTCTATACATGGGTTGCCTATAAATCATGTCCCAACTCATTTTTATGCTGAAAGCTGCTGTTCTGCGTTCCACATGGCAGCATCTTACCCCTCGTTTCCAAAAGTTCTTCATGGCTTCCGCTTTCAACCGCTTTGCCATCAGAAATGACAACAATTTGATCGGCTTTCTGGACGATGGATAGCGTGTGAGCGATCATTACAACGGTTTTCTTGTCCTTTAGCAGATTGGCGATAGCGTCCTTAACAGCAAGTTCATTCTCCACATCCAAGCTGGCAGTTGCTTCATCCAGCAGCAAGATTGGGCTATTTTTCAAAATTGCTCTGGCAATGGAAAGGCGTTGGCGCTCGCCACCGGAAAGCTGGTTTCCGTTTTCACCCACAACTGTATCATAGCCATTTGGCATTTTACGGATAAAGTCATCGCAGTTTGCTTTGCGGCAGGCTGCTTCAATCTCGGCATCCGTTGCAGCTGGTCTGGCATAACGAATGTTGTTCCTCACGGTATCATCAAACAGGAACACATCTTGATCCACCGTTGAAATTTCGGAAAGCACCTGCTCTGCGCCCGCTGCTTTGGTGGAGCGTCCGCCAATCGTAATTTCGCCTTTGTCTGCCTCATAGTATTTGGAAATTAAATTCAAAATCGTGGACTTGCCGGAGCCGGAATCGCCCACAATAGCGGTTAGCTTATGATCCGTTCTTCCCTGTTTATAGTCATCGCACTATTTCATTCGCCAGCCTTCGGCTTGTTCACGGATTTTAATGAAATCCTGATAAGTTCCTTTTTGTTTCAGTAGTTGTTTGTGTGTGCCTTTCTGTGCCACTGTACCGCCATCAATCACCAGAATCTGATCGGCATTTTCAATCGTTGCCAATCTATGTGCAATAGTAATAATGGTTTTCCCATGGGTCAATTCAGAAATTGCCTCTTGAATCAAATGCTCATTTTCCGGATCAACACTTGCCGTTGCTTCATCAAGAATCACAATGGGAGCATTTTTTAGCATGGCTCGGGCAATGGAAATTCGCTGTTTCTCGCCACCAGACAAGGAAGAACCTCCCTCACCCACAACCGTATCGTATCCATTCGGCAATTCCATGATAAAGTCATGACACCTTGCTGCCTTTGCAGCCGCAATGATTTGTTGATCCGTTGCGCCTGGACTTCCGAACTTGATATTGTTTTTGATGCTGTCTCTAAACAAATACACATTTTGAAAGACCATGCTGATATTTTTAAGCAGGCTATCACAGGTGAATTCCCGAACATCCACACCACCCATCTTGATCGTACCGGTACTCACATCATAGAAGCGGGCAATCAGATTACACAAAGTTGATTTTCCGCTCCCAGACGGACCGACAATAGCTGTTGTCGTGTTTTGCGGAATTGTAAAATTCAGATTGTGAAGCACTGTTCTGCTGTTGTACCCGAAGGAGACATCGGTAAACTGAATATCATAAGAAGAAAGAGAAATTTCTTTTCCGTTCTGATCGATGTATTCGACTTTTTCTAAAGAATCCAGTTTATCCAGTGCAGAATCGACAATAGCCAGTATGTGGGCCGCATCATTGACACTTTCAACGCTGCCAAAAATAACAAAGGAGAATAGAACAAACATCAGGAAAATCGGAATACTCATTTGACCCGCACAAGTCTGCCAGGCACAGATTAACATGACACCCATGGATGCCAGTTTAAGCGCCAGTAAATGCAGGCAATTGTACGGCACAAAGCCTTTCTCAATTTTAATGTTAATGTCTTTTAAATCACGGCTGGCACTGCGAAAACTTTCCGTAGATGCACCTTCCTGACCGAAAGATTTTACAATGGGAAGTCCCCGAATGTATTCGATAGCTGCTCCAGACATATCTTCCGTTGCACGATGCGCCTTTGCTGCCGTTTTCTGGCTGCGATGGCTGATTCCAGTCAGAGCGAATGCAGAAAATATTGCTCCAAGTATTGCAATCAGTGCAGCTGCCGGACTGAAAAATGCCAGGCATAAAACCACGGCAAGAAATTGAATGTACCCATTCAGTACAACATCGATCATTTTCATACTCTGCAATTCCAAAGTAGATAATTCCGTGGTCATTCCTGCCAGAATATCACCCACGCTGTTCTGTGAGAAATACCCCAAAGAAACGCGTTTTAGCACATCACCCATGCGGACTCTCTGACTGGCCCCCACTTCATAGCCAATGCTTTCCTGTAAAACTGCTTTCCAATAAGAGAGCAGGAAGCGCAGGAAGATAAAGAAAATAATGGACAGCGTTGCAGTCATAATTAAGTTGTTAGGAAGCGGCGTATGATTCCAATAAGAATCCAATACTTTTCCCAATGCCCATGCCGCGATCATTGTGGGAGCCGCCGTCATAAAGCTGCAAAAGAAAGAGCATACAGCACCAAGATACAGACGCCCTTTATATTTCCCCGCCCACTGGATGATTCGTTTTATAATTCTGAACATTATGACACCTCCTTACTGTTGACAGACCAGTTCTTTGCACCAATGTGAGCCATCCACATATCTGCATAAAGGGGGCAGTGTTCCAAAAGTTCCTTTTGCGTACCGCTGTCCACAATCTGTCCGTTTTTCAATACCACGATCTGGTCTGCCGTCTGAATCGTTGAGAGCCTGTGTGCAATGACCAAGAGCGTTTTTCCCTTTGACAATGCCATCATGGATTTTTGAATTTTATCTTCATTCTGTGGATCAGTGAAAGCGGTAGCCTCGTCTAAAATGACGATAGGAGCATCTTTTAGGATTGCCCTGGCAATGGCGATGCGCTGCTTTTCACCGCCTGACAGCTGCTTTCCGGCATCTCCCGCCGGTGTGTCATAACCCTTTTCCAGCTTCAAAACAAATTCATCACAGCAGGCTGCTTTTGCCGCTTTATAGACTTGTTCGTCACTGGCCTTTGGATTGCCCAATCGAATGTTTTCCTTTAAGGAACAATGAAATAAGAAATTGTCCTGTGTCACAAAGCTGACGAGATTCGACAGCTGACGAATCGGCATATCTTTGACACCTACTCCTCCAATTGTAATGCTGCCATCGGTTACATCCCAAAACCGGGCAATCAACCGGGCAATCGTTGACTTACCGCCGCCAGATGGCCCAACCAATGCGGTGAAACTGCCCTCCGGCATAGATAGGCTTACCTGATGCAGAACAGCATCTTTTTGATTCCCCTCATAGGCGAAAGAGACACGTTCCAGTTTGATGTCTGTTCCTCCCAGAATAGCATCCTTTTCAGGATTCGACAATTTCGGAAGATGCAGTATTTCATTGGCTGCCTCAACGGAAAATTCCATAGACTTCATTTCATTGATAAAGGTGGTTGCTTTCATGAGCGGTGCCACAATACTCAGGGAAAGAATCAAACACATAGCCAGTGCGCCCGGTGCAATAATTCCATTTTTGTAAAGGAGCAGTCCAATCGGAAGAACACCAAGCATCGTGGTCGGCATAATGGAAAATGTCAGATTCATGGTTTTCCATGTACTCTTGAACCACGCAAGTGTAAAATTCTTAAAAGATTTTACTGCTTCGGCAAACTTCTCATAAGAACCACTACTCTGATTAAATGCCTTTACAACTTCAATACCTTCCACATATTCGATGATGACGTTGTTTACATGGTTATTTGCATCCATGTAAGCGGCATATTGTCTATTGTAATTCTTCATCATAAAGAACATGGGGATCATAGCGATTGCTGGTGCAATCAACATAGATAATCCCATACGCCAATCAATAGCAGCCATCCAGATGAAAATAACGATTGGAAGCACCAGATTGGAGGATAGCTCTGGAATCATATGGGCAAGCGGTGGTTCGACATCCTCAACCTTATCCATGATGATGTTTTTTAAGTAGCCAATCCTGCGGCTCATAACTTCACCGAGGGGAGCCTGCATCAGCCGGTCTGCAATTCGCAAACGCAGCTGCTCCAGAATGGTATATGCCGAAATGTGTGATAATACCGTGGAAAATCCATAGAATAGCATTTTCACCAAATAACCTGCTACGCCAATCAGGCACCAGAATAGAATCGTATTCCAATTTGTTGCCCGGTCGATGAACAGAAGCAATATCCGGTAAACTGCAAAATAGGGAACGAATCCGCCTGCCACACTAATCATTGCGCATATGACAGAAAGAATCATTTTCCCTTTGCATGGGCTGGCAAATGACAATAATGTTTTGAACCAGCTTTCTTCTTTTTGTTTCAATGTTCTCACCTCTCTATCTTATTTTTGCTTAACAGAGGCAAAGAAAAAGACGGTAGCCTCCGCTAACCGTCCTTATCATATCACTGCATCATTTTTTCTTCCGCTCTATACAGCCTTTTATGTACCAATCAGATAATGGATTTTCGATATTCCAACGGCGTTTTCCCAATCGTCTGGTGAAATGCTGCCGAAAATTTACTGGGGCTATCATAGCCGACAGCACCGGCGATGTCAGAAATTTTCATATCTTTATCTGTCCTCAACAGGGACGCTGCATAGTTCATGCGATAAGTTCTCATATAAGTAAAAATAGGACTTCCGTACACACTCTTAAAACAATTTTTAAGCGGTGTGAGAGCAATATCAAAACGTGCCGACAATTCCGCAATGGTATAATTTTCAGTCAAATCCTGTGTGAGCAGAGATTGAACAGCTTTTATTTTTTCCACCTGTCCTTTATAGAAATATGGCCGCTCCTGCGTATGTCCAGAGAGTTCTAATGCATCCAGATATAAAAGCAATTCCAACACTTTGAGTTTAAAGTAGTATTTTTTGATTTTAGAAGGAACGTTATATAATTCCGAAAAAATATGTTGCGTTGCAGCTTCTCCCGGAATTACAAATGGATGCAGATTGCTGCAGTATTTTTTTTGCAGGTCAAAAAGATTAATAGAAAAGCCTTTCATGGCTTCTGGTAATTCTTTTGACGCAATATCCATCTGAAAGCCAATGGAAATGCCGTGATAGTGACACAACGGAAACTCAACCCGGCCGGAGTGATGCACACGCTGATCTACTCGTAAATCGCCAGCTTCTA
The DNA here is from genome assembly GCA_028694115.1 of Lachnospiraceae bacterium. Next base: position 7,417 of record JAQUUB010000033.1, on the reverse strand, counting down.
AATAACTATATGCGTCATCCCCATACGCCTGCTCAATACGACCCTCACGGCAATGGTCAATACAAAACCAATCTTTATCAGACTGAAAGCCAGAGATACATTCTTTCATATGAAAGTCATTGTACATGAGAAAAACACCGGGAAACACTTGATAAATTGTCATCATTCCATCGCCAGTATCGTCATGCAGCTTCATGATTTTGCATTCTTCCGTTTCGATTATGTCCTGCACGTTGGAACCATAGTCCGTCTTTTCAAACATTTCCCACATACCTTCACCTTCTTTCTTTATTCTTTTGATCCATATTAAATATTTTATCACAAGTCTGCGTCAAAAGTTCAAAATCGTGTGAAATGATGATTACAATTTTCCCATCATCCGCTAACTGCCGAATCATACTGCTAACTTCCTGCATCCGGCTATAATCAAGCCCACTTGTGGTTTCATCAAAAACCAACACCTGCTTATCAGATAGAACGGCTGTCGCAACAGCCAACCGTTGCTTTTGTCCCCCAGAAAGCGCCATGGGGTGCCGATCCTTAAAGGATAAAAGATCAAACGTCTGTAATATTTTCTCTATTCTTCCAGCAGGACAATCATAAATAAATCCTCCTCGCATCTTAGTTGGGCTTTACTAACCCTTGTGGTTTTTTTAAGCGCCAAATGGCGCTTTCAGCATGTATACTATCAAACTTACTTGTTACCCGTCTACTCTGTTCGGCCTTTTTTAGCCCTTTTAGACATTTAATTTATATTGCAGGTTTTTTATATCTTTAGCATTTACACCATATTTAGCGAGAAACTCTTTTGCCCTCACACTCCCAAAGACCATCTCCACAAATCTTCTCTTCCTTCTGCAGTCAAAAACTCCACCGCATATTTCAGCCACTCCTCTGGTGTCGGAATTTCTCCCCCCACACTTTCTCACTATACCAGAACGTTTCATCCATTCCTCCTTGGCTTGTGGGCTCATCAAACACGATCAATAAATGAAAAAGCACCAAACCTTCTGGGTCTGATGCCTTCACTTATAATTTTTCTTTGTAATTTTCTAATTGATGAAATATTCCAAGCACATAAACGATCTCATCATCAACACGAAATATTAAAATATAATCCATATCCTTCACTACAGCTTCTTTGTATCCCTTACTCTTTAGAAAGGAATCTCTGCAATCTGCAAACTGAAATGGATTTTCTTCCATTCGGTCATACAACTGTTCAACCCCATCTAACAAATGTTTTGCTGCTGATTCATTTTTTAACTTAAAAAGAATATAATTCACCAATTGGTTTAGCAGTTCCTCAGCTTTATCGGTAATAATGAGTTTATAAACCATATTTTTCCCTCATAGAGCTTAACGAACTTCTTGCATCTTTTGTTCCTCCTTCTGTAATCTGTTTTTCTGATATTTCCAGTTCTCTATAAACATTAAATCTATGAATGGTGTCCTCATAATTTTCCATGCTCATAATAACCATGTCACCATATCCATTCTTTGTAATATAGATTGGCTCTTCTGCTCTGTGGCACATCTCCGATATTTCAGAAGTATTTTTCAAATCTTTAATTGGAATAATCTGTGGCATAATATGCACCTCCTTAATTATGGTCTAATTGTACCATTATTATGCCATTATTTCAATTAAATATTCTGTCTATTTTCCGTTTTCTGGACGTTTTATTTATATTAACTTATGTTTGATAAAGACTAACAAACTCTTACACCGTCAGCGGAATATCCAGCACCGTATTACTATATCTTGTTCCATTATAATATTGCATCTAATTATTTGTGCTATCCCGCAAGGGAGTCTGGACCATTCATCCAGTTTGCACACGTAAGTTTATGTTTGGAAATTAGTGTCATAGCAGATAGCGATTATAATAGTCACCGTTTTCCTTATCTAAATACCCCACACCAATGAAAGTATCGTACTTTTGCGCCATGCTCATGGCCCACTTCGCAGTATCCTGTCCGCAGTTGTCTGCAAATTTCCATATTTTCTGACATGACATATAACTGCAAACAGCAAGTTTTGGAAGAACCACAAGGTCGGGGTTCGGCAGTGACGCAATAAGTGATTCAATATATTTTTTTCTGTTGGCTGACCGCCTTTTCCCTTTAAAATAATATCGCTGCTTTAATAAACCAGTCCACATCTGCTTTCTCCCTCGTATGTCAAGAGGAAAAAGTTATTGACAGATTATGCATGCTCTGCTATACTCATAACAGCGTTATGAAACATCGTTATGAATTGAGGTGCTCCCCTATGGCCAAACAAATTGAAGGCGTATATGAGACCGTGCTTGTCTGTGCACGGGCGGAGTTTTTAGAAAAAGGCTACACAGACGCTTCCCTACGGGAAATTGCCGCAAAGGCAAATACCACGACAGGTTCCATCTATACGCGCTTTGGGGACAAGGAAGGCTTGTTTCGGGCTATTGTAGAGCCTGCGGCTCAGGGCATGAAAGAGCTGTTTGTGGAAATCCAAAAAACCTTTCACGCATTTGATGCCGAGAGCCAACGCCAGCAGATGGGCAAATACACCGCAGACGGGATGAATCGGATTCTTGACTTGATCTACGCTGACTTTGATGCCTTTCGTTTGCTGCTGGATGCATCCTATGGCACCTTGTATCAAAGCTTTGTCAATGAACTGGTGGATATTGAGGTGGAATACACCGATCGGTTTATGCAGGTCATGGGCATGGAATCGGCTGTTTCGGAAAAAATCACCCGTGATATGATACACATTGTGGTCACTGCCTATATGAATGGGATGTTTGAGGTTGTTCGCCACCGCTTTACGCGGGAGGAGGCGGGAAATTACATTTCCATGCTCAACCGCTACCACCGTGCCGGGTTCTGCACCATTTTTGGGTTTCCCATCGACTGAATTTGGGGCCGCTTTACTGCGGCCTTCAAATATAATTATTGGTTAGTGTTTTCTAACCAGTTAGGAGGAAAGAATATGAAACAAAAAAATCCTTTATTTCGCATATGGGAGATGGGAAAGGACGAGCATGGCGGTCTCATCCGTGCGATTGTGGCTGCGCTCATTGGTGTGATACTGGGTTTTGCGCCCTATATCGCCGCAGCGCAGATCATCTTTGCGATGCTGCAGGCAAATAAAGACCCGAGGTTCTATCTGACGTGGTGCGTGATTGCGCTGACGGGACATCTGCTGAAAACACTGCTATACAACTTGGCGCTGTCCATGTCGCATAAAGCCACCTTTTCCATCTTGAAAAACATCCGCTTGCAGATGGTGGATAAACTTCCGAAGCTGCCCCTTGGCACCGTGATCGATACATCCAGCGGCAAGATGAAGCAGATTATCGTGGATCTGGTGGACAGCATGGAAACCACACTTGCGCACCTGCTGCCAGAGATGACCTCCAACCTTGTGGGACCGCTGCTGGTAATCGTTTATCTCTTCGTTCTGGATTGGCGAATGGCGCTGATTTCACTGATTTCTATCCCCATCGGTTTTGCCTTTATGATGCTGGTGATGGGCGGCTACAGCAAGGACTATGCGGGTGCGGTGAAAACCACTGCCGCTATGAATGAAACGATTGTGGAGTATATCGGCGGCATCGAGGTCATCAAGGCATTCAATCAGGGAAAAAATTCCTACCAAAAGTTTTCGCAGCGCGTGTTGGCAAATGCCGCTTACTACTACAATTGGATGAAAAAGTGCCAGCTGAACATGTCTCTGGCTTATGCCATTGCCCCGGCCACACTAATTACCGTGCTTCCCTTTGGCTGGCTGTTTTACACCAGCGGCAGCCTCAGTGCCGATGTCTTTATCACCTGTATCATTTTGGCGCTATCCATTGTTGGCCCGCTGGTTGCCGCCATGAGCTTTACGGATAATCTGGCGAAAATTGGGACCACCGTACAGATGGTAGACGAGATTCTCGCCTCACCCGAGCAGCAGCATGGAAGCGTGCCAGTGCAGCTTGGTCAACCGGATATCGCACTGTCCCATGTTTCCTTTGGGTATCACACGGAAAAAGAAATCCTGCATGATGTCAGTCTGAAGCTGCCTGCCGGGAGCATGACGGCGTTGGTTGGTCCCTCCGGCAGCGGTAAATCTACGCTGGCAAAACTGATCGCTGGATTTTGGGATGTGGATCAGGGAACGGTTTCTCTGGGCGGCGTGGATGAAAGGAAAATTCCTCTTACACAGCTCTACGATCAGGTTGCCTTTGTATCGCAGGACAATTATCTGTTCGACGAAACGGTGCGGGAGAACATTCGCATGGGCAAACTTTCCGCCACGGACGCACAGGTAGAGGCGGCGGCAAAAGCAGCTGGCTGTGACGGGTTCATCCGCAACCTGGAAAATGGCTACGGCACAAAAGTCGGCGGTGGCGGTACACACCTGTCTGGCGGTGAGCGGCAGCGTATCGCCATTGCGAGGGCCATGCTGAAAGACGCCCCGGTGGTCATTTTAGATGAAGCAACGGCATACATCGACCCCGAAAACGAGGCAATCATCCAGAAGGCAGTGGCCAGACTGGTAGCCGGAAAAACCGTGATCGTTATTGCCCACAGGCTTTCTACAATTGTGGGAGCTGACCAGATTGTGGTGGTACAGGATGGGCGCATTGAGGGAACAGGCAAACATGGACAACTGCTGGAAAACTGCCCGCTATACAATAAAATGTGGCAGGCGCATATGGGAGCAAAGGATGGTGATGTGGCATGATGGAAGCATTTCGTAAAATATGGCGCTTTTCCGGCGCAGAGAGCAAAAATATCAATCGTTCCGTTTGGGTTAGTTTTTTCGGTGCTTTGTTCCGGATGTTTGAGATTGGTGCTATCTATGTGGTGTTGACCGCCATGCTGGATGGCAGGACCGGTGCACAAACCGCATGGCTTGCGGTGGGGCTAATGCTGGTGAGCATCATCGGCGGCGGCGTAACTAACAGCTTTTCCAAGCTGGACCAGACACATGCAGGCTATTTCATGGTGGCAAACAAACGTATCCATATTGCCAACCGGCTGAAAAGTGTGCCCATGGGTTACTTTAACGAGAACAGCCTGGGAGAGATTACCGGTGTTTCCACCACCGTACTGGACAATGTAGAAACTATCGCCCCTATGGTACTGGTCATGACTCTCAGCGGTCTTATCAATTCTGCCGTGTTTATGGTGTTGGTGCTGGTTTGGAATTGGCGCATCGGGCTGATTGTTGCGGCAGGCACAGGAATTTACTTGCTGATCACCTCCGCCATGGAGAAAAAATCCGCCGTTGTGGCACCCTTGCGACAGAAGTCCGAGGCAGTGCTGGTGGGTGCAGTGTTGGAACATCTCCAAGGCATGAGTGTAATCAAAGCCTTCAACCTTACGGGACGGGGCGATCAAAAGGTGCGGGACGCAGCAGAGTTTAACCGCAAGAGCAACCTTGACATGGAAAAGCTCTTTACCCCCTATGTAATCGCGCAGAACGCTGTGCTGCAGCTTGCAGGTGTCCTAATGATTGCTGCGGCGGTTGTGTTCTTTTTGGCTGGGACGATAGCGACGGCGGACGCACTGATGACCGTCATCATGTCTTTCCTGGTCTTTGCCCAGATCCAATCGGCGGGCAGCGGGCTGAGCCTCCTGCGGCTGGTGTCCAGTTCCATCGACCACGCACAGCAGCTGGACAAAATTCCACAAATGGACGAGCACGGCAAGGAGCTTGCACCCAAATCCCACGATATTGTGTTTGACCATGTGAGCTTCTCCTATGAGAAAAAGGAAATTCTGCACGACCTGTCTCTGACCATTCCCGCTCAAACGACCTGCGCCGTTGTGGGGCCCTCCGGCTCCGGCAAGACCACGCTCACGAGCCTGATTGCACGGTTCTGGGATGCGGACAGCGGTAATATCCGTATCGGCGGCCATGATGTGCAGGATTACACCTTGGAGAGCCTTATGGATCAGATCAGCATGGTATTCCAGAATGTGTACCTTTTTGCTGACACCATTGAGAACAACATCAAGTTCGGCCGTCCGGACGCAACCCATGAGGAGGTCGTTGCAGCGGCACAAAAGGCATGCTGTCATGACTTCATCTCATCGCTGCCCAACGGCTATGACACACAGGTGGGCGAAGCGGGTTCTTCTCTTTCCGGCGGTGAAAAGCAGCGCATCTCCATTGCCAGAGCCATGCTCAAGGATGCGCCTATCGTCATTTTGGATGAAGCCACCGCCAACGTGGATCCCGAGAATGAGGCAGAACTTCAAAAAGCCATCGAGACGTTGACCCACAATAAGACCATTATCATGATCGCTCACCGACTGAAAACCGTGCGTCACGCCGATCAGATTCTGGTTGTAGACGAGGGGAAAATCGTCCAGCGTGGCACACACGAGGAGCTCATCACACAGGACGGCATCTACAAAACCTTCGTCTTGCGCAGAGCAGAGGCCGCCGGCTGGAAGCTATCCGACGAGAAGGCTTAAATTTTATAACAACCATAGTGCACCGCCGCTTTCTCACTCTTGACAGGGAAAAACGGCGGTGTTACACTGTGACCATAAATCTAAAATCGTCATGTGATGATTTGATGGCAGTTGCATTTTCTAAAAAAGAAAAAATAGAAATCCGGCAGGCACTGAAAAAAGGCCTGCCGCTAACTGTGTCGCATCGTGAGGACATCGGGCCGCTCTACCCGCAAGTGCTAAAAGCGCCGGTAGGGGTGTCTGTTAAAAATTATTAGGTTCAGCCTAAGCCGCCCTGCGGGACGGCTTGCTTTCAGTATGGCGGTTAGTATCTTCTAACCGTTGTGAACATAAAGGCAAGATAAAATGGAAATGTGAGGTGCAGATAACTTGAAAAAAACTTCTTTTTGGTCGAAATATGCGTCGAGTTACGACCGCTTTATGAAAAAAGACGCAAACGCTTATGAGCAAATGTATAGGCTGATTCGTCCGGCAGTCAAAGGCAAAATCGTATTGGAGCTTGCAACGGGAACCGGACTGCTCGCAAAAAACATTGTTCATGAGGCAAAAATGATTGAGGCAACCGACAGCTCCCCTGAAATGATTGCACAGGCAAAGCGGTCGAAATGCTCATCAAAGCTGCATTTTTCGGTTCAGAATATATTTTCGCTGCCCTACGCAGACGAAAGCTTTTCGGTAATTATCGCAGCCAATGTGCTTCATGTTATTCCTGAGCCGGAAAAAGCACTTGCAGAAATATACCGTGTACTTACCTCGGACGGGCTGTTGATTGCCCCGACATTTACACACGGTGATTCCAAATTCTGTGCAAGGATAAAAGTCAAAATAATGAGATTGCTTGGCTTCCCATTGAATCACAGATGGTCGGCTGAATCCTATTCCGCATTTTTAAAAGCAAACGGATTTCGTGTTCAAAAAGAAGTATTTATAAAAGCTTCACTTCCCTTGACCTATG
>JAQUUB010000032.1 GCA_028694115.1 Lachnospiraceae bacterium | reverse complement strand
ATATTAACGAAATTGAAAAAATGGTGAGTGAGAAGGTTGGATGTCAATATTCCGTTGCACTTTCAGCAGGAACTGCAGCGCTACACATGGCAGTTAAGCTTGCAGGAGTTACTCCGGGACAGAGAGTGATAGCAGTATAATAGGGACAACCAAGAGAAAACCTTGATTTTATGCGGGTTTCGAGGGTCTAGGTCAAGTCCCATTTATGAAATTTTCTATGGATTGTACATTAGATTCGAGAACCGAAGAGGTTAAGATGGCTTCTTGGGTACTCTGAGTTGACCCACAATGTAGAGTAGAAAAATGAATAGAGGAAATTGACCAGACTCGGCGTGAATGCTATCACGGTGGGTTACTGGCATTTTTTTTACACCTTGTGAAGCTGAGAAATGACATAAATATCTGTATAAAGAATAGCACAGATTAAAAATAAAAGTAAGAATAAAAATAAACGATTATTTAATTGCTTATCAAATGAAAGGAAGTAATTAGTTATGAAAATTAGTTTTTCACCACCGGATATAGGAGATTTAGAAATAACACAAGTTATCGAAGCGTTAAAATCAGGCTGGATTACAACTGGACCTAAAACAAAAGAATTAGAGAGACAAGTAGCAGCCTTCTGTGGTGTGAATCGTGCAGTATGTCTTGGCTCTCAAACAGTGTGTGCAGAAATGACATTAAGATTATTGGGAATCAAAGATTCAGACGAAATTGTAACGACCGCATACACTTACACTGCCAGCGCCTCTGTTGTATGTCATGTTGGAGCAAAACTTGTTCTTATTGATACACAAAAAGATTCACTTGAAATGGATTATGCTAAATTAGCTGATGCCATCACAGAGAAGACAAAGGTCATTATCCCTGTAGATCTCGGTGGTATCCCTTGTGACTACAACAAGATATTTGAAGTGGTAGAAAGCAAGAAGCATTTATTCCATCCGGAGAACGAAATCCAGAAGGCAATTGGTAGGGTTATCATTATGGCTGATACCGCTCACGCATTTGGAGCAACATGGCATGGACAGCCTGCAGGAAGTTTTGCAGACTTCTCAAGCTTTAGTTTCCATGCAGTTAAGAACTTCACCACAGCAGAAGGCGGAGCAGTCACTTGGAAGACAATTCCAGGGATTGATGATGAAGACATCTACCATCAGTATCAGTTACTTTCTCTTCATGGACAGTCTAAGGATGCACTTGCAAAAACTCAACTTGGAGCATGGGAGTATGATATCATCGGTACTTGGTATAAATGCAACATGACGGATGTAATTGCAGGTATTGGATTGGCACAGATGGAGAGATATCCGAAGATGCTGAAACACAGAAAAGAAATCATTGCTCGATATGATGCTGCATTCAAACCGATAGGTGTTGAAGTGCTTCCTCATTATACCGAGGAACATCAGTCTTCAGGACATCTGTATATCACAAGAATCCCAGGAGCAACACTTGAACAGAGACAGGAAATTATTGTAAAGATGGCAGAAGCGGGGATTGCCTGCAATGTTCATTATAAACCATTACCAATGATGACAGCATATAAGAATCTTGGATTTGATATTAAAGATTATCCGAATGCGTATGATCATTTTGTGAATGAGATTACGCTGCCGTTACATACAAAACTGACGGATGAAGAAGTGGATTACATTATTGAGAATTACTCAAAGATTGTAAAAGGATATTTATAGGAACGATACTCAGGAGGAGAAATATTATGCTAAAGGAATGGGAACATCTTCCTAAATATATGCAGACGGAAGCGGTCAGACCATATTATGACAAGCTGAAAAAGAAAAAAAATAGCCTTGCATTGAAGAGAGTATTTGATGTGGTCATGTCTACCTTTATGCTGATATTTCTCTCACCTGTGATGTTAATTATATCCATAGTAATTGTTATGGATTCAAAAGGCGGGGTATTCTTTCGGCAGGAAAGAATCACACAATATGGTAGAAAATTTCGTATTTTTAAGTTTAGAACGATGGTCGCAAATGCAGACAAATTAGGTTCACAGGTTACTGTGAAAAATGATATGAGAGTAACGAAGATAGGATCTAAAATCAGAAAATATCGAATAGATGAACTTCCGCAGTTGATAAATATCATGCTTGGCGATATGAGTTTCGTAGGTACTCGTCCTGAAACGACCAAGTATGTGAAAAGATATACACCAGAAATGATGGCAACATTACTGCTTCCGGCAGGAGTGACTTCGGAAGCGAGTATTAAGTATAAAGATGAAGAAAAGCTATTGGAAGCCGCAAATGATGTTGATGAAGTATATGTCAAACAGGTTCTTCCACAAAAAATGGAATATAATTTACGAAGTTTAAATAGATTTAGTTTTATTGAAGAAATTCTTACTATGTTTAAAACTGTGATTGCAGTTGTAAAATAGAAGGATTTCTTTTATCAGATGTTTGCATAGAGTGAGAGGAATAGAAATGAAAAAGAAAATTGCTAATAGAAAAAAATCGATTGTGGCTTTGATTACAAATCACGATGATGATGTGTTTTGCTTTAGAAAAGAATTATTAGAAGGGATAACAGAAGAGGGTTATAACCTTATAGTATCATGCCCATATGGAGAAAAACTTGAATTACTCAAAGGCATAAAGTTTAAGCATGATGATGCCTATATTGATCGAAGAGGAACAAATCCTATTTCTGATTTCAAGTTGTTTATTCATTATCGTCGGATGATGTGCAAATATAGACCGGATGTAGTTCTTACATATACAGCTAAACCAAATACATATGCAAGCATTGCTGCAGCGAGTTTAGGTATTCCGTATATTAATAATGTAACGGGATTAGGAAGCGTACTAAGTATGGGAAAGACAATGCAGACCTTTGTGTTAACACTTTTCAAATTTGCATTTAGAAAATCTAGTTGTATTTTTTTTCAAAACGAAGAGAATATGAAATTAGCACTTAAACAGGGGTTAGTTCATGGAGATTATCAGTTGATTCCGGGATCTGGTGTGAATACAGATAGATTTCCGTTGCAGAGTTATCCAGAGGGTGGAGACGGAATTCACGGAGCAAAAGTAGTATTCAATTATATTGGTCGTGTGTTGCATGATAAGGGTGTGGATGATTATATTGAGGCTGCCAAGAGAATAAAGAAAGATTGTCCTAATACGGAGTTTAATATTATAGGCTTTATAGAACCAACGGAGCAGCATTACGAAAAAGAATTAGAGGATCTTGAAAAAGCAGACATAGTGATTTATAGAGGACAACAAAAGGACGTCAAACCTTTTATTGCAAGAGCACATGCAACGATTCATCCATCGACATATGGAGAAGGAATGAGCAATGTGTTACTTGAAAGCGCTTCCTCAGGTAAAGTTCTTATTACTACGGATAATCCAGGGTGCAAAGAAACAGTCAATGACAATATAACGGGATATATATATAAGGGTGGATCTGTAGATTGTTTAGTGGATAAGATTAAAGAGTTTTTAAATACCGATAATGCGAAAAGAGAAGAAATGGGTATTGCAGGCAGAGAGAAAGTTAAAGGTGAGTTTTCAAGAGATATTGTAGTAAATGCATATATAAAGAAAATAAATGAACTCATTAGATAGAGGAGGAGATGTAATGAAAATCACAATAATCAGTTGTTATTTTGGTGCATTTCCTTCATATTTTCAGCTTTGGTTAGATTCTTGTAAGGAAAATCCAGAGATTAAATTTCTTGTGTTTTCGGATATTTCTCTCCAAGAATATAGTGTTCCTACTAACGTTGTTATTCAAAAGACAACATTTGAAAAAATGAAATCATTAATTAGTAGAAAAATAGGATTTCCTGTAAAGATAAATTCACCTTATAAATTAACAGATTTTAAGGTTGCATACGGTTTGATATTTGAAGAGCATCTTAAAGAAGCAGATTATTGGGGCTATTGTGATATTGATTTGATTTTTGGTAATGTATACAGGTATATTTCGAATGCAATCAGACAAGGGTATAATAAGATATATCAATTAGGTCATTTGACAGTTTATAAAAATAGCGATTCTAATCGGCTCCTTTTCAAAAGGCCTGGAGGCGCTTTTTCATATAAGGCAGTATTTAGAAATTCAGAATTTTTTTCGTTTGATGAACATGCCGGAATGGTTTCTATTTCAAAAACCAACCATATTTTGGAATATGATTATGAAGATATGGCAGATATTTCTTGCAGAAAGAAAAGATTAACTGCTTCGCGACAAAGAAATTATCAGAATCAAGTATTTTATTATGAAAAAGGTAGAGTTTTTAGAGCATATATTGATGATGAAGGATGTGTTAAAACGCAAGAATTTGCATATATACATCTTCAAAAAAGAAAAATGCAATATGAAAAAAGATTAAAAGAGTACTATATACTTAGTGATGGGTTTTATCCTAAAATTGAGGGTATACCAGACAAAAAAAGGATTATTGATTTATCTGAATATGTTAGTGATGATAAGGACAAAATGGAAGAAAAAAAATACAAGATTAATAAGTTCCATGATTTTTTAAAATCTTCTTGTAAATGTAAACTGATATGGTTGAAAATTAAATTGTTTGAAATTAAGGTGCGAAGAAAATGAAGAAAATGATTTTGTATGTTGGGAATTTTGTTTACCCCAATGGCAATGCAGCGGGAAAAAGAGTATTGGGAAATGTAAAAGCAATAAAGGGTGTAGGGTACAGTACTGCAGTGTTTTGCTTTAGAAATACAAATGAGGGATCATATTTACAAAAGGATACTATTGAAGATACATTGATGTATACGATTCCATATTCCGATGGGCTACCAAGATTAAACAATCATAAGGTCTTTTCTAGGTTTCGGGACGTTTTGACACAGTTGAAGTCACAATACCAGATTGCTGGAGTCATTATGTACACTACACTTGGAACAGTAGATTTTAATGTGAAAGTGATTAAAACCTGTCATAAAAACAACATCAAAGTATACTATGATTTTTGTGATTATTTTTCTGATATTTCTAAAAATAATTTTCTAAAGTATCTTATAAAAAAGAGCGATTTAAATTTACTGAATACATCAGTATTACCGAATTGTGATGGTATCATAACAATAAGTAGTTATTTAAAAGATAAAACTAATAGAAAAGATGTGTGTGTTACTGTACCACCTCTTTCTGCTGAAGATGATATACAGCAGGTGAAAAACGATAATGTATCGCCTGTTATTTCATATGCGAGTTTTTTATCGGACACAAATAGACCGGTTTGTGAATGGAAAGATAGAATAGATGTAATATTGGATGTCTTCGTTTATATTAAAAAACAATATCCTGAAATTAAATTCCTCCTTAAATTTATAGGCTTTTCGGAAGAGAATCTGCTAAATATGTTTCTTGTACATGAGCGAAGTGCTTATCGGGATAAAATTGAATTTTTATCAGATCATGTAGTATTCTTAGGAAAATGTGATAACTACAAAGCCCAAAGCGAGATAATGAATTCAGATTTTACAATTTTAATAAGAGATAGTAAGGAATCAACAAATGCCGGATTTCCCACTAAGGTGTCAGAATCCATCTCACTTGGAATTCCTGTCATTGTCAATTTAACAAGTGATTTGAAACAATATATCGAAGATGAAAAAAATGGTTTTATTGTATCAAACCCAGACAATGTACGTGAAATAGGCGAACAGGTCAAAGAAATTATTAGTATGGATAATATGCGGATAAATGAGATGAAAGAGTATACATTAAGGACAAACCCATTTCATTACAGCAAATATGTTACAGTTTTTGAAGATTATTTTAATAAAATGGAGATGAAGTAAACATGATTTTTAATAGAACAATTAGAATGGTTTCAAAACCTTTCGTGGAGATATATCGTCGTATTTATCCTGTGAAATATGCCAAAAGAATAGGCGTGAATATTGGAGACAATCCTCATTTTTATGGACCGACATCTTGGGGGACGGAACCATGGTTAATTAAAATAGGTAATAATGTTCATATTACCGGAAACTGCAAATTTATTAATCATGATGGTGGAACTCTGATATTTAGAGATAAAATACCTGATTTGGAAATAACGAAACCTATTAGTATAGGAAATAATGTCTATATCGGAGAGGAAACAATGATTCTTCCAGGAGTGTCGATAGGAAATAATGTGGTTATAGGTGCAAGAAGTGTGGTTACAAAAAGCATTCCTGACAATTCAGTAGCGGTTGGAGTTCCGGCACGAGTTATAAAAACTACAGATGAATATCTTGCAAAACTTCAAAAAGAGTCGCTTCATTTAGGACACTTAAGAGGTAAAGAAAAAGATGATGCATTGAAAAAATATTATAAATATCAAGGATGATACAGTATGAAAGTAGTACAAATTAACTGTACAATACTAGCGGGAAGTACAGGTAGAATTGCATATGATCTATCAGAAGTAATTGTAGAGAAGGGTAATGAATGCGCATTTGTTTGTGGATATAGAAATAAACAGATTAAATCAGATGAAGTAATATATCTTGAAAAACTTCCTGCTGATGTAGCTGATAGGAAAAACATGCTGATATCAAGAATTACAGGTCGCATGGGATATAGAAATAAAAGAGAAACACAAAAAGCAATTAAATGGATTGAGGCACAAAATCCAGATGTTATTCATTTACATAATATTCACGGGGATTGGATACATTTAGAAACTCTGTTTAACTATTTGGCAAACGCCAGGATTCCTGTTATTTGGACTTTGCATGATTGCTGGGCATTTACCGGAAGGTGTTCTCATTTTGAACAAATTGGTTGTTCAAAGTGGAAAAAAGAGTGCTTTGATTGTCGGAATAAAAAAGTTTATCCGATAACATATTTGTTGGATGAATCAAAGAAAATGTACGCAGATAAAAAGAATTGGTTCACCTCTGTGGATAAGATGGTTTTAGTAACTCCTTCAAACTGGCTTGCCAATTATGTGAAGCAGTCGTACTTATCAAAATATGAAGTAATTACAATTCATAATGGCGTTGATACGAGTGCGTTTTTGCCACATAAAGAAGTACAACAAAACATCAAACAAAAAGAAAAAAGAGTGATTCTGGGTGTGTGTAGTTCTTGGTCTAAAACGAAAGGTCTTGATGATTTTATAAAACTTGATGAGTTGATAGACCATGAAAAGTATAAAATAGTAATGGTAGGATTGAAAAGAAATCAAATAACGGAGTTACCTAAAACTATTGAGGGGTTAGAAAGAACTAATAGTGTAGAAGAACTTGCATTATTATATTCAAATGCATATGTTTTTTTTAATCCAACGTATCAGGATAATTTTCCAACAGTAAACATAGAGGCTTTATCATGTGGAACACCAGTAATTACATATGATACTGGTGGCAGTCCGGAGTCAATCAATGAAGAAGTTGGTATTGTTTTAAGGCAAGGTGATATACAAGGAGTTTACAATAGTTTGTCTAAAGTAGAAAATATATGTCATGAAGAATGTAGAAAGCATGCAATTAAATTATTTGATAAATATCAGAGATATGGGGACTATATTGAACTTTACGAAAAGGTGGTTAAATGAAAATAAAGCATACAAATATAATACATAATAAAATAATAATATGGATTTTTATGGGCTTGCTTTCATGTTTAGCTGGTTATTTTATGCGAAATTCAAGAGAACCACTCGCATTGTTGGTGAGTATCATATATCTAATTAGTGTGATATCGCAACCTACAGACGACTATCTTTACTTTGTTGCCATTGCGATTCCAAACACAAGAGGGTTGGAGTTGGCAGGTATTTCAATAGCGGTTTGGGTTTGTATTATCTATTTATCGTTAGAGCTATTGCACCACTCAATTAGTATATCAAAAAAAATGATACTGATTAATGTGTTTTTTGTTCTATTTATGATGCAATTGTGTTTACGATTTGGCGATTTTTCAAATGGATTAATTCAACCGATGAAAATAGTTTTAGTTTTAATGGCATTGTATAGATATAGTACTTCAAGAAACTCAGTTATAAAATCTAATGAAAAAATCAAAACAATGATGTTATTGTGGATTTATGGTGCAATGATGGCTATTCTACCGGCATTTCTTGGTTCAAGTGGGGGTAGAATTAGTGCATTTAGTAATGATAGTAATACGCTTGCAGTTGAAATGATGTTTTTATTTTCATCTTTAACAATATTGTATGCAAAAGGTAATATCAGCTTTAAATTTATCGAGTATATACTTTCTGTGATAGTTTCACTTTTGGTTTGTTTGATGAGTGGTTCTAGAACGGGATTGATTTTATTAGCGATGTTTATAGTGTGGTTTGTAATACTTGGAATGACAGGAAAAAATAGAATGAAAGCAATCGGTATAGTGGCTTTTATTTGCATAATAATTGTATTAGGAATTAATTCAAGAATTGGACAGGAATATATTACACTTTTTAGTCAGAGATCAGCATTACTTATTGAAAACAATAATTATTCTAATGGACGAGTGGATTTATGGAAATCATATATAAGTACATTTAGTTCTATTCCAGGTGGGTGGCTGCTTGGCATTGGTGGATATGAGCAATGGGGGATTAAAGAAATGGCTCATAATATGATAATTGAAGATATTGCATCTTATGGCATTATAGGCATAGTAATCCTAGTATCAGCATATGCTGAGTTATTTAAAAATGAAAAAAAACAGATTATTTTAGGCATGCGTGCTAAAGCAAGCATATTGAGTTGCTTTCCATTTATCGCAATAGTTATCGGAGGACTAACACTGCATTCAATGACCAGTTTGCCAAATACAATCATGTTATACGTAAGCGTGGCATTATATTTTAATTTAATGAAAAAGGAGGCAAAGGTGTGAAAAAAATCGGAATAATGACTTTTCATAAATCAATAAACTATGGTGCCATTTTGCAAGCACTTGCAATGCAAAATGTTATGGAAAAGTTGGGGTATGAAGGTACAATACTAGACTATAATGTTTTTAGCGAAGATGACGATTCAAAGAAAACTTCCTTATTAAGCAGAATTATAAATTTAAAGAACACATATAATGCTTTCAAATTAATTAGATTTAGAAATTCTCATCCATGCAAAGAACGAGAAGCAAAATTTTCACAGTTTTGTTCTAAACAATTTCGTCTTACGGATAATGAATATAAGAATTATGAAGAATTGAAAGCCATAAAGAATCATTATGATTTTTTTGTTTGCGGAAGTGATCAAATATGGAATCCTGATTATACAAAGGCCAACCCTGCGTATTTTTTACAATTCGCTGACAAGGAAAAAAGAATTGCATATGCGCCAAGTTTTGGAATAGAAGATTTTGATCATGTTCCAGATAGAGTAAAAAAGCAGATGCAACAGTATTTGTGTGAGTTTAGTGCGTTATCTGTTAGAGAAGTGACAGCAGCACAAATGATTAAGAATATGTGTGGGGTAAAGGCACAAGTAGTAGTTGATCCCACTTTTTTGATCGAAAAGACAACATGGGAGACGTATGAAAGAAAACCAAAAGAGTTAAGTGATAAACATTATATTCTGTTTTACATATTGGGTTATGATAAACGTTATTTAGGTTTGATAAACATACTTGAAAGAAAGTATAATATGTCAGTGATTGTTATTCCAATGACACCTATTTGGAAAAAAAACACAAAGAAGATATGTGCAGGTGTTGATGAATTTCTGTATTTAGTACATCACGCTGATTATGTTGTTACGGATTCTTTTCATGGAATGATGTTTTCTCTTATTTATAGGAAGAACTTTACAGCATTGAAAAGGGAAGATACCGAACATAGTCTTTGTTCTAGAATAGTTGATTTTTTGGAGCAATTAGGATTGGAATCAAATGCGAGTACTATAATGAATTGTGGTGAAAATGGTATACATCCTGTGAATTATACATTAGTAGAAGATAGAATCAAGAAGCTTCGTTTAAATTCATTTGATTATTTGATGAATGCTTTTGGGAGAGAAAAGAATGGAGATTAAAAAAGTATTATCAAATAAGTACCTATTTAATTTATTTGTAAAAGTAGCTTCGTTAGCAATGTCAATAATTAGTGGAGCGTTGTTTACAAGATATTTAGGAGCTTCACTTAAAGGTGAACTTGCCAGTTTGGAAAGTGTTGCATTAGTAGCATCTGTGGTCATGAATTTTGGTATTTATCATTTGTATCCTCAAATGATAAAAGAAAAAGTTGAACATGCACGTGAAAAATTCGTGAATATTATTTTTTTTCTATCACTAGTTTATATAGTAATTGTGCTGATTGCATTTATCGCAACACGAGAAAATGCAGTATTGTATTACGGATCAATGTCTATTGTATCTTGTTTTACAGCGCAAATTACAATGATTGGTATGGTTGAATTTCCCATATACAGAAGTAAAATTGATTTTATTATTTCAATATTAAATGCTCTGATGAGTGTAATTGTTTTTGTGATTGGGATAAAACAAATGTTACTTGTTCCAGTTCTTGTATATATAGTCAAAAATATACTATTTTGCACTTTGATTTTAATACGTTTAAAAGTAAAACCAAACATATTTGGTATTGAGCCTGTTTTTCTTGTGAAACTAATTAAGCTGGGGTTTGTACCAATGGTGACGGCTCTATTATTGAAGTTAAATTACAAGGTTGACGTAATTATGCTTGGTATTTTTCACATATCAAATTCGGATATAGGAATATATGCAGTTGCAGTAAGTGTTGCAAGTCAATTGTGGATAATACCTGAAGCTTTTAAAGAGGTTCTTTATTCAAGTGCAACTGAGAAAAATGCTGTAAAATCATTTGTTATGTCTTTGAAGGTTTCAAATTATTCATTGGTATTAATAGATATATGTGTTCTTATATTTGGACGTCTTGCAATAAATATTTTATATGGACAGGAGTTTGCTGATTCATATTTAAATCTTGTGATACTGATTATAGGTGTTCCTTTTATGGGAGTATTCAATATAGTAAATCCTTATTATCTTTCATTAGGTAAGTATTCGATTCACTTAAAAAATCTTGCATTAGGCGTTTTTAGCAATATTATTGTAAATGCAATGTTAATAACATCATGGCATTCAATCGGAGCTGCAATTGCGACGACAGTTTCTCAGATTGTATGTGGAATTTATGCTTGTTATCAATTTTGTAAAAGCTCTGGTACACCAATAAAAGATATTTTATTAATAAATGCAGATGATATAAAAATGGTGAGAAAGATGGTCAAACGATGAAAACAGTTTCAAATAACTGCTATGGATGTGATGCTTGTTATAGTGTCTGTTCACAAAATGCGATTGAAAAAGTTAGCTTAGATGGTATGGAAAAACGAATAATTAAGAGTGATCAATGCATTGAATGTCTGAGATGTAAAAAAGTTTGTCCATCTGTTTCAACAAAAAGTATGGACAACAAAATTAAGCAAATTGGATGCGGATGGAGTAGGAATAAAGAAGTTTTGAATATTGCATCCTCTGGCGGTGTTTTTTACGAATTAGCAAGATATTTTATAGAAAATGAAGGTGTTGTTGTAGGAGCAATTTTTTCGCATGATTACAAACGTGTAAAACATATTTTGACAGATAATTTCAGTGATGTAAAAGCAATGATGGGTTCAAAGTATGTTGAGAGCAGTTTGGAGGAAGTATATATTCAGATAAAGAATACACTTAGGATGAATAGAAAAATACTATTCTCAGGAACACCTTGTCAATGTGCTGCAATAAAAAACTATTTTGCCAATAATGATTTATTGACATACGTAGAGGTTATTTGCAATGGTGTCCAATATACAAAAGTTTTGCAACAACAGATAGATAGTTTGCAACAGATGAATGATTCTGAAATTCTTTCGTACAGTATGAGGAAAAAACACGAAGCATGTTTTCCTATATATATGCATGCATTGTTTGAAAATGGACAGTCCGTTGATGTGCCATTTTATAATACACATTTAGGAAAGATATATGGAAGCAGAATTGCACTTAAAAATAGTTGTTATTCTTGCAAATTTAAAGGAGAGATAAGATGTGCCGATATCACTCTTGGCGACTATCATGGATTTGAGCTAATTAACAAAGTTACAACTCCCAAAATGGGCGCAAATACAGTTCTTATAAATACGCAAAAAGGGGCCAATTTGATTGAGAAAACGGTTGATAGGATAGTGTTTGTAGAAGCAAAAAATAGTTCAGAAGCAATCAAATGTAATAGCAGAATATTAATAAATGGATTTGCACCTAATGTGCTAATTAGAAATATTTTTAACAAAATCATTAATAAATTTGGGCTTGGAAGTGCTGCGAAAATTGCAGAGTTCTATTATCTTAGACCAGCTATCTATTTGAGAAAAATCATTGAAAAAATTCAACTTATGAGGAAGTAAAAATGACATTTAATTCACTTTGGTATTTTGTTTTTTTATTTATTTGTTTTGTACTTTTACGAAAGTGCAAAAATAAATATAAAGTCCCTATTTTATTAGCAATGAATATTTTATTCTATTCCTTCAATTCGTTGCTGAGTTTAATTTTAATAATCAGTGTTACACTTGTGTCATTTCTATTTGGATATCTGATTGAAAAAAAACGCAGTAAAAAGATGCTGATGCTTTTTCTGTTAATACTTTTTATACCACTATTTTCATTTAAGTATATACCATTTGTTTTAAGTATTGTTGGTATTCCCTATGTAGAACAAGTGTCGTTTTTCCCTATAGGTTTGTCTTTTTATACATTTCAGGTGGTAGGTTATATTATAGATGTATATAGAGGGAAAATTAAAGCAGAGAAAAATATATTGATATATGCAATATTTGCAAGTATGTTTGCCTATTATGGAGGACCAATAGGTCGTGGTGAAGATTTGCTTTCACAATTAAACAAAGTTGATTCAATAGGAAATGCTTCAGTCAGTAGAGTTCAAATTGGAATTCGTCAGTTATTATTTGGTTGTTTTTTGAAAGTGTTTGTGGCTGAATCGATTGCTGTTATTGTAAATCCTATATATCTGAACTTGAATAATTATAGTTCTATCATGATAGTATTTGCAACCGTATTGTTTGGAATTCAACTTTATGCAGATTTTTGTGGATACAGTCTTATGGCATTAGGAAGTGCTAATTGCTTAAATTTAAGTATTATTCGGAATTTTAAGGAGCCATATTTGAGCGTCTCTGTAACGGATTTTTGGCGTAGATGGCATATTTCTTTATCTTCTTGGTTTAGAGATTATGTATATATTTCTCTCGGAGGAAATCGTTGCTCAAAAGGAAGACAATATTTTAATCTACTTGTTACATTTTTATTGAGTGGATTATGGCATGGCGCAAACTGGACTTTTATAATTTGGGGGGGATTAAATGGCATATATTTATGTGTAGAAAAAGTCCTTCATAAAAATTCTATAAAAAAGACAGGATGGCATGCTGTTGTTGGAAGAATTTATACTTTTATACTAATTAGTTTTTCTTGGGCTTTTTTTAAAGCAAGTTCATTAAGTGATGCAGTTATTGCCGGAAAAGCGTTTGGTAGTTGTTGGAATGAAATTTTTAGCATAGCTAAATTTGAACATAAACTGACGTATTATTTTCCTATAAATGGAAGTTCATTATATAATCTATTATTAGTTTTTTTGGGGATAATGTCAGTTACTTTAATAGATACTTACCAATATAAAAAAAGTAATAGTTTGGAATTTGAAATGGAAAAGTGGTCTTGGTACGCTCGATTAATAGTGTATATTTCTATAATGTTACTATTGCTTGTTTTTGGTGCCTGGACAACAAGTGGAAATTTTATTTATGTTAATTTTTGAGGAAAAAATCATGAGGAAATTGGGAATTAAATTAGCAAGTGGATTTTTAATTGCTGTATTATTATCAGTTGGTGGATATACGTGTTATGGAAATTTGTTTTCAAAGGAAACACATATGATGAGTTATAAGGATAAACTGGAACGGTTGTCCGAACTTGAAGAAAAAAAAGCTGTATTTGTTGGGGGGTCAGCAACGCACTTTGGCATCTCAGCAGAAAAATTTGAACAAAGTACTGGAATTCAAAGTGTTAATATGGGATTGCACGCATCGATAAGTATGGATACTTACTTATCAACGGTTATTCCCTTTTTAAAAGAGGGAGATTTATTATTTATTACACCAGAATATGATTATTATTGCACGGAATGGATTAAAACGGATAGCCAAAATACAGAATTTGCAGTTTATTATAATGATCAATTATGTAAATATGCGTTTTCCTCCACTGATGCAGTTCCCAATTTATTATACACTGGATGGAATCAATGGTCTAATATATGCAAGCAGATAATTTCTTTAAAATTATATGGAAAAACAACTGAAGCTTATAGCAGAAATGGAAGCAATAAGTGGGGCGATTATACCATGAACAATCATCCTTCAGAGATATCGTCAAGCTATTCTACACTTAAGGGTATTAATGATGAATCAATGAAAAAGTTACAATCGTATATTAATGAAATAAAGAATAATGGAATTCAAGTATACGTTTTATTTCCACCTTATTTAGATAGTGCATATGAGGTAAACAAAGTTACGATCAATGAAGTATATAAATCACTGGAAAATGCCAATGTAGATTTGTTATTTGAACCAGGAGAAACAAAATACGATAGTTCACAATTCTTTGATACTGTATATCATTTGAATGATAATGGGAGAAATAGATATACACAATTATTGATTGAAAAATTTAATAATAAGATGGAAAAGTGAATTTCCTTATTGAAATAATTTTGCATAAACAAAAGATAATGCTCAAAAATATTATCAGATCAATTAAAAGGAGAATGAAAGAATGAGAGATACAACAATATTTGATGGTAAAGTACTTATGATAACTGGTGGAACGGGTTCATTTGGTTCTACTGTGTTAAAACATTTTTTGGATTCAAAATTAAAAGAAATACGTATTTTTTCAAGAGATGAAAAAAAGCAAGATGATATGAGACATGAACTTCAAGCGAAACATCCGAATTTAGCAAATAAAGTCAAGTTTTACATAGGAGATGTCCGTAATATGCGATCTGTTGAAGATGCAATTCAAGGTGTAGACTATGTCTTTCATGCAGCAGCATTAAAGCAGGTTCCTTCATGTGAATTCTTTCCGATGGAAGCCGTTCGCACAAACGTAGAAGGAACAGATAATGTTCTTCATGCAGCAGTTGCAGCCGGTGTAGAGCGTGTAGTATGCTTATCAACAGATAAAGCAGCTTATCCGATTAATGCGATGGGAATTTCTAAAGCAATGATGGAAAAAGTCATTGGTGCGAATGCCCGTGTAGCCGCTGGAAAGACAACGATTTGTTGTACTCGCTACGGAAATGTTATGTGCAGCCGGGGATCTGTTATTCCACTTTTTATTGATCAAATCAAAGCAGGAAATGAGATTACGATTACAGATCCAGATATGACCCGTTTCTTAATGAACTTAGATGAGGCGGTAGCACTTGTTATGTTTGCTTTTGAACATGGCGAACCGGGAGATCTGTTTGTACAGAAGTCGGATGCAAGTACAATTGGTGATTTGGCAAAGGCGGTCCAGCAGCTGTTCGGTGATACCGGAACAAAAATTATTGGAACACGTCATGGGGAAAAGCTTTATGAAACACTTATGACGAATGAGGAATGTGTCCGCAGTGTAGATATGGGGAATTATTATCGTGTACTGCCAGATGGAAGAGACTTGAATTATGATAAATTCTTTGTAGATGGACAAGTTCATACAATGGCAAATGAGGCATATACGTCTCATAACACACAGAGATTAGATGTACAGGGAACAGTGGATAAAATCATGACGACAGACTATGTGAAAGAAATGTTGGAGAATTGGAAAAAGTAAGACTTTGGAGGAAGAATAAACTATGTATGATTTTAAATGGAAGAACGATGGAAGTATCAAACTTTGTATCATAGTGGGAACTCGTCCAGAGATTATTCGTCTTGCTGCTACGATAAAGCGTTGTCGAGAATACTTTGATTGCTGTGTTGCACATACAGGGCAGAACTACGATGCAAACCTGAATGATATTTTTTGGTCAGATTTTGAACTAGGGAGACCTGATGTATATTTAAATGTAGTTGGTGACAATCTTGGTCAAACATGTGGAAATGTAATTGCACGTTCCTATGAATTGCTGGCAGATATTAATCCTGATGCATTACTTATTCTTGGAGATACCAATAGCTGTCTCTCAGCAATAGCAGCTAAACGACTTCACATACCAATTTTCCATATGGAGGCTGGAAATCGTTGTAAGGATGAATGTCTTCCAGAAGAAACAAATCGCCGAATCGTAGATGTAATTTCCGATGTTAATTTACCGTATTCAGAGCCAGCAAGAAAGTATTTACATGAGATGGGGATGCCAAAGGAAAGAACATATGTTACTGGATCTCCTATGGCAGAAGTTCTTCATGGTAATTTGGATAAAATTGAAGCTTCCGATGTACTTACTAGATTAGGTCTGGAAAAAAATAAGTACATTCTTCTTTCTGCTCACCGAGAAGAGAATATTGATACTGAGAAGAATTTCACAAGTCTTTTTACAGCGATTAATGAGTTAGCACAAAAATATGACATGCCTATCCTATATTCCTGTCATCCTAGAAGTCGCAAGAAGTTGAAAGAATCTGGTTTTAAATTAGATCCGAGGGTAAGATTAAGTGAGCCTTTGGGTTTTAATGATTACAATAATCTGCAGATGAATGCACTTGCAATTGTATCGGATTCAGGAACATTACCAGAAGAATCATCTTTTTACCTTTCAATTGGTCATCCGATTGCAGCAGTGTGTATTAGGACATCAACAGAACGTCCAGAAGCCTTGGAATCTGGTAATTTTATTTTAGCTGGTATTAGTACCAATGAATTACTCCAGGCTACAGGAATGGCTATTGATATGAAACAAAAAGGTATTCTTGGTAAACCTTGTCCAGATTATACTGACGAAACAGTATCTATGAAAGTAGTTCGAATCATTCAGGGATATATAAATGTTGTAAATAAGATGGTATGGAGAAAAGATTTATAGGAAGGGGCAGGCTTAAATGAACATTTTAGTAACAGGTGCAAAAGGAATGGTCGGGACTGCGTTGGTGAACAACCTAAAGAATATTAAAGAAGGGAAAAACAGTACTAGACCAGAACTGTCTATTGGCGAGATATATGAATATGATTTAAATTCTTCTGCGGAAGAATTAGGGGAATACTGTAAGAATGCCGATTTTATATTTAATCTTGCAGGGGTTAATCGTCCAGAGAATCCAGAGGACTTTATGAAGGGTAATTTTGGATTTGCTTCTGATCTTTTAAACCTTCTCAAAAAAAATAATAATAAGGCAACTATTATGCTTTCATCCTCTGTTCAGGCAACTTTGGCAGGGCGCTTTGGTAATTCTGAATATGGACGTTCAAAAAAAGCTGGAGAAGAGTTGTTTTTTGATTATGCAAAAGAAACCGGTGCAAAGGTTGCGGTGTATCGGTTCCCAAATCTAATGGGACACTCAAGACCAAAATATAATTCTGCAGTATCTACATTTTGTTGGGCAGTTGCAAATGATGAAGAGTTCACAGTGAATGATTGTTCCACTGAACTAGAACTGCTATATATTGATGATCTTGTAGAGGGAATGTTTGACCTTTTAGAGGGAAAAGAAAGACATTGTGAATTTGACGGTGTTGATGCAGTGGACACACCGTCTGGGAGATACTGTTATATTCCAGTAATTTATAAAGAAACGCTGGGAGAAATTGTTGATTTACTTCAGCAATTTAAAGAACAGCCAATTACGTTAATGATGCCAAAGATGCCAGAAGGTTCTTTTGCAAAGAAATTGTACAGCCTATATCTTTCATATCTTCCAACGGATAAATTCAAGTATGCATTAAAGATGAATGTAGATGATAGAGGTTCATTTACTGAGTTAGTGCATACAGAAGATTGTGGGCAGGTTTCAATCAACATCAGTAGACCAGGTATTACCAAAGGTCAGCATTGGCATAATTCTAAATGGGAATTATTTATTGTAGTGGCAGGGCATGGTTTGATTCAGGAGAGAAACATTAACACAGGTGAAAAGGTTGAGTTTGAAGTATCTGGGGATAGGATAGAAGCTATTCATATGATTCCAGGATGGACACATAATATTATCAATTTATCAGATACGGAGAATCTGGTAACAGTTATGACTTGTAATGAGATTTTTAACCCGAATAGACCAGATACGTTTGGGGAATTGGTTTAATCATCTTAGGTGAGATAGAAATATGGCAGTGTAGCCGTTGAGGCGATTGTAAAACAGGAATCATATCCTGTCACTGCATTAGTAAAATCCAATGCATTCAAAGCAATTTTATTCACAAAAATGCTGACGGAAGAATTCTTAGTGGATTAAGCGAAAGAGGAGAGACAGTTTATATAATTTACATAAGCTACATTTAATATGATAAAAAGAGAAGAATGGCAGAAAGAAATGCCGGAACTAACGGCAAAAGTCATGCGTGAGCATTACAAACGAAATCTTGACTACGTACTGTCATATATGACAGATGATATTCTATGGATTGGCCCACTTGAAACACAATTTATACATGGAAAAGAGAAGGTGAAGGAATTTCTCACACCAGAACAGGAGGTTCCGGTATCCGTTTCTGAAATGAACTTTCAGATAGTTGGTTATAATGATTCGATGTGCATTGTTGCAGGAAAATTGCGGGCACATACAAGGGCAGAGACAGGTCTGGTTCTTGATGTGGAACAGAGGTATACATTTTGCTGGCAGAGAACCGAGGATGTGGCGAGTATTATCCATATTCATGGTTCTAACCCATGGGAGTTCGTATTACCAGAAGAGGCGTTTCCATTTCAGGTAGGAAGACATGCATACCGCTTTATGGAAAAGATGGTGAGCAGGAGGCAGCAGAGACTGGTGTTCTGTGATACAAACAATCGCGAGTTCTTTTTGGAACAGAATAATATTATCTATATAGAATCGGCAAAAGCTAACAGTATTATTTATTATACAGGTGGTGCTTTTGAAGTAAAGCATAGTATTTCCCAGATGGAACAGATTCTTCCAACGGAGTTCTTACGCATTCATCGTTGCTTTTTAATCAATATTTATCACGTTACAGAGGTCATGAGATTTGAAATTAAAATGGATAACATGGCACGGATACCAATTCCGGAGAAAAGGTATATGGAAGTAAAAAAGCAAATGGAAGAGTTACTGAAAAAGTATGGCGGGAGTGGTGAGTTATTGGTTTCTTTTGAGGAGTGATTCGTCTCAAAATGTTGTGATCATAAAAGCAGAATGGTATCATAAATATAGATATTTATCTCAATTTTTATTATCACCAAATCGATAAAATTTGTATAGTGCAGAGGATGCGTATAAAACAATTCCCTGAGATGGAATTAATGTGGAAGCGGCAGTTGACGTAACTATAATGTCCAGTCGGGGTTGACTGACGGATCCGGTATATATTGAATGTATCAACATGATCAGTAGAGAAATCAACAACAATCATATTAAAAATTCTGTAGCCATCTGGTTGTTAATCTGAATAGAAAAAGAAGGAGCACGCACCGGAAGTTTGTTCCTCATTTTTCCAACGTAGGTTAAAAAATCATACAATTGATTGATGTTTGGTAAGCGAAAAGTATTAGTGTGTTCCACATTTTGCACTTACGATATATATTTGTGATAAAACAGAAAGGCAGAAGAGAAAATGTTGAAAAAGATTGATTTAAAAGGAAAAAGAATTTTCGTGACCGGAGCTGCTGGCTTTATTGGCGCTAATCTTGTCTTGGAGTTATTGAAAAGCCAGTCCCCAATCCATATCGTGGGAATAGACAATATGAATGATTATTATGATGTGTCCATTAAGGAATGGAGACTGACGGAGATTACCAATAAACTGGCCAACCATCCGGAAGCTTCTTGGAACTTTGTAAAGGGATCTATTGCAGACAAGGGCATGATTGAGAAAATTTTTGAAGAATACAAACCAGATATTGTAGTCAATCTTGCAGCACAGGCTGGTGTGCGTTATTCCATCACAAATCCTGATGTATATATTGAAGCCAATTTAATTGGATTTTACAACATCCTGGAAGCATGTCGGCATTCCTATGATAATGGCGCAAAGGGAGTAGAACACCTTGTTTATGCTTCATCATCATCCGTTTATGGCACGAATAAGAAAGTACCATATTCAACAGATGACAAAGTGGATAATCCAGTTTCTTTATATGCAGCCACAAAGAAATCAAATGAATTGATGGCTCATGCATATAGTAAGCTATACAATATTCCATCTACAGGACTTCGCTTCTTTACCGTATATGGTCCGGCAGGAAGACCGGATATGGCATACTTTGGATTTACGAATAAGTTACTAAAGGGTGAGACAATCCAGATTTTTAACTATGGGAATTGCAAACGTGACTTTACCTATGTGGATGATATTGTAGAAGGTGTGAAACGTGTGATGCAGGCTCCACCAGAGAAGAAGAACGGAGAGGACGGTCTACCGGTTCCACCATATAAAGTATATAACATTGGAAACAATCAGCCGGAGAATTTGCTCGATTTTGTGACAATTCTTCAAGAAGAGTTAATCGAGGCCAAAGTTTTGCCTGCAAATTACGATTTTGAAGCACACAAAGAACTGGTTTCTATGCAGCCAGGGGACGTGCCGGTTACCTATGCAGATACAATACCATTAGAAAAAGATTTTGACTTTAAGCCAAGTACAAGTCTCCGAGATGGACTTCGAAGATTTGCAGAGTGGTATAAAGATTTTTATCAGATTTAGGATGACTGCCCCAATTCGGTTATGTCAGAGTGGGGTTACACACTTCAGAAGGAGGATAATCAAATGGAAGAAAACGTAAAAGACAGTTTTACAACAGAGGAATATGTGAATGCATTTAAAAGTGGTAAGCGATTCCTGCAAAAGCAATCAGAAACAAGCGTAAATCCGATGTATTTCATGCAGGATTCAGAGGCTGATCTTATAATTGGTAAGGAATATTCCAGTTTTGAGATTACTGAGTGTAAATATAATCCTAAAAGCCATGTGTTAAGCGTTGGTGCGGATTTGGAGCTTACGCAGACTGCAAAAATATCTGTTGGTGCCAGACTGATCGACCTGGAAACTGGAACAGTGTATGCTGCTCTCGGTCAGGAGGAAATCGTTGATTCGAGCAGCTTGAATTATCATAAAGAAGTAGTCTTATCCGAAGGAGCACCTGTAGTCAATGTTGACCTGACGGTAGCAGTTGTCGCAACCTGGCAGATTGGAAGTGAAGCGGGGAATTCGGTCAGTATCCTAAAAGAACTGCGAGGATATCGGTATGAGTACGAGCATGAATTACCCAAGAAAGAGACAAAATGTAGGACTTTTCCAGAGAATTTTCAGGCAATTGTATCCACAGGAAGTGAACTGCCACCGGAAAATATGGATCCTGATATAAGAGGGGAAGCGGATAACATCAATATCGCATTATTCAGGCAACCAGATACAGAAACAGCGGATGTGGACTATCTTTGTCTCTTTGGCAAGAGTCGGTTTGGAGCTCCCCTTTTTACGATTCCTGCGGCGGGGAAACTTTTCATAACAAATCTTGAGAGCAGCAAGGAAATAAAGAAAGCGGAAGTGAATTGCTATATTCAGGAGACAAAAAAACTGGGAGGCTATTATTTAGCTGCCTCCAGCGAGGTATATTCCCAGAAAATAACAGTCAATATAGAGCCAGGAAATACATCTATATCATATAGATATGTAGATCCATGGGATGAGGCTTTTTGTGGTAGTGGTATGTGGAAAGAATACACTTTTGACTACTTGCTGCAGATTGTCCTTACCGTATCAAAAGACTCCGGTCAGGAGGAGAGACTTTGTCTGTATGTAAGTTCAAAAGAGCGAGAAAATAACTTATTGAAAATTCCTTGCATTATGATCATGTGGGGGTGTGTGGCGGAAAATACACATATTAAAGTTAAAGTGAAGGACAAAAGCATAGAAAAGAAGATTCAGGAAATTACTGCTGGTGATGTTATTGACCTTGGAACAGGAACTGCAACGGTAAAGGAAAAATGGCGAGGTCCGTCAGATGGGTGTGTGACCGTGAATGCTGCGGGGCGGAGTCTGAAGATGTCAAAGGATCATCCTGTCATGACAGAGAAAGGATGGAAGAGAGCGGAAAAGCTTATGACTACGGATAAAATTATGGATGTGTCAAAAGCGTTTGTCAGTATAGATAGTATAGAGACAGACACAGGGGAAACACAAACCTATAATCTGGAATACGTGGCCGACAATAATCTACTGATTGAGCATGAGGAATATATGATTGCAGAAGGTTTTGTAGTCGGTAATATAAAAACACAGAATAGCTCAGATATTTAAATTGAATCGTTTATTGTAGAAGAAGTGCCAGGTGATGGGCATATGAGGAGCAGCATGATAGTAAGTGAAATTCGGATTACAAGAGCGGAAACAACAGAATATCAGTCACAGAAGATAAAGCTCCGTCTGCTCTGGGAGGTAAACGGACAAATCGGAGCCGGATATATCGGAGAGTACACAGCGGTTCTGCTCGATGGCGATACAGAATTTGCTACATATAATTTTACAGATGATATAGGACTTCAGGATGCCACAGTCCAATTTGAAGGCGTGAAAACGGACACAAAATACAGGCTTTTGCTCAGGGTGCCTGATGGGCAGGGGGCTGGTCAGAGCCAGAAGATCGATGTGATCAATATGATTTTTGAAGGTGTGTCTGGCAGTTATAATGGGACAGTGGCGCAGATTTATTGGAATTATGCGGATATTCGCGTTCAAAAGGGAAATTGTGAACTAGATTTTTCAAATGGTAACTATAGTTCCGTTGTGTTTGATTCATCATCTGGTACTCTTTGCCTGGGGCAGGAGGCTTTCGCCCCGATGAAAGAGGGCGAGTATGTCAATGTTACTTTGAAACGGACGGATGGTGAAATCGTTTCCGTAGGATTAGGGAGCGAGGTTTTGCGATTTTACGCATCCGGGGCTGAAATTCACTCAGGAAACCTTACAGCGGTTGCCAAAGGCGAAGAATTATCACTGTGCATACAATCACGGCATTCGGATTTGACGGATGGAAGGCTCTCGTTTTTCTATAAGGACAAAAGGATGTGGGAGGTTGATGAGGTAAAGCTTGAGCCAGTTGCAAATCTGGAAGGCGGCTACACCTGTAAGGTGACAATCCCTTCTGAGGCACTGGATTTTACCATTTTAAAGAAATGCAGGGTCAGGCTTGCGGTAAAATATGGCAAATCAGAAACCGCAATAGCGGGAACTGCGGATACCCTGGAGCTGCAGACACCAGACATCTTAATCCAGCATGTTGTATCTGGAGGACTGACGTGCCACATGGAAATGCCAGAGATTAATAGACTGCCGTATGCATTTGAATTGAAATCGGATTCTGCTTCCCGTACGGTCGGTTATTCAGATTTCTTGTGTGAAACCTCCGTGGTTGGACAGGCAGGTCAGTTATGCGCATGTGCAAAATACAGGATTGGGACAGTTGAGCAAATGGGACCTTATTCCGAAAAGATCCTGTTGCTGGCACCGGGATATTATCCGGTAAAAGATGAGACCGGAAACCTGAATTTACAATATTGCATGGAACAGACAACGGCGGGAGAAAATTTCGTTATCCTGCCTGCAAAACTGACAGCGGGGTTTGAAGGAGATATCAGCAAGGATCCGATCCATCTGCTGAAAACGGACGCCGGGTATAAACTGTCGGTTCAGACGGCACAGGTTTGTACGCCGGATATTCTGGAGCAATTTCTTCTTCTCCTGGAAGGAAAGCTGATTCCATATGCGGTTTATACCATAAGGAATATAGTTTTAAGGATGGCTAGCGTATCGGTGGCAGATACAGCGGAACTGCTGTGTGGATGGAAGAAGGAGCTGCGCCGGTCTTATATCTGTCCAGGTATGGCACTGAAGGTGGCAGCAGCATCTTACATGGGACAGTATACTTCGCAGGTGCAGACGGCATCTGGGTTCGTCAATGCATCTGCCATATATTATCCGGTTACAATAGATATGAACGACAGCTGCCTCACATTTGATTGTTTTATCAGCGGCATGGCACAGAATATGACCATAAGTACGAGTGCGGCAGTGGATACCCAGTTGAAATTTATCAGTGGTATCCAGGACCTTTCCACGGGAAATGCAAGGCAGCCTTATTACAGCATCCTGTATCCGACGGAGTTAAAGTCGGCGGAAACACCGGAAAGTGCGTATGCTGCGGATCATGTATTGCTGCTTGCTTCCGACAGTTATTCGGATTTGAAACAGAAGCTGGAGTTGTTGGATGACAATCCGGCGATGATTAATTCCCTCCAGATTCTTAAATTTATGGTTCTTGGAAGGAGTGCGCTTTCGCTTTGTATACAGGTTTATTGTAACAGCGAGGTACGTTATGTCCCAGTAGGGACAACGCTTGGAAACGTCCTTGAGGGGATAGGAATCCATTCTGTGGACGCAGTACGGATGTACCGAAATGATGCGGCAGGCATATACAGAGAGATATTTCTAAATATACTGGATGGGACAGAAGGAATTGTCTTAATTAGTGGAGACCGTATTGTCTGTGAATCATAGGATGGATTTGGAAATGGCAGGGTGAGCTTATGCAGCATATGATGCGTATATATCAGAATAAGGTGACGGTGGATGTGTCTGATCAGGGATGGTGTCTGATCAATTATGGGTCTGCGCCTGTAGAGGATACCGTATGGGGGATCGGACTATGTCTGGTTTTTTATGCGTACACCCCCTCGTCGGATGAGAAATTTCCAGATGAGACATTTGCACATGGGCTGGAACAGATGATTTTGCGTCAGCCCTTCGGTATTGTCTGGATTGCAAATCCCAAAGACGATTTTAAGTTTTGGAATATGACGGGAGCATTTTGCCGATACAGCCATGTGAAGATGGGAAATTGCTGGCTTCATTTTCAGGACAAAATGGGTGAGACGGATGACAATATTACTTTTACCGGAGTGTTTGGTGTAGATGATACGGCTGTTCCTCTGGTGGAGAACCGGATTGTGCTGGATCTGAACAATCCCTATGGTGTGCTTTCTTTTACACTTACCCCTGATCCAGCGGAATTCCTATGTCTGGACGCTGGAATCCGGTATGTTCGTATTTTACCAGAAAACAGTAAGGATATATGGAAATACGGACTTACTGAACACATTAATATGCGGATTCTTAGTATCAGAGAAAAGATATCCATGCCAGCACAGATCACGCCTTCCGCTCTGGAACAGTCGCAGCGCAGCTGGTTTTCCCTGGAAAAAAATACGTTTGAGTGTACATTTTTGTCGCCAGCGGGGGAAAAACTGGAGCTGGTTTCACAGGATGCAAAGCTTGTATTTGAGAAGACAGCATCGACAGTTTCAAAAGATGTTAGTAGCCAGTCATTTTTACCGACAGGGGCGGAATGGTATCTTGGAATCGACGGGAGTTTTCTGGTTAAAAATGATAAGGTAATGATGCCGGGGCAGGCAGGAACGGAATATTTTTCCGGATTATCTGCCCTACGTTTTGTGGTGGGACAGAGTGCCCTGCTTTCGACGAATGGGGAAAAAATTATAGTAGAGACGGCGGAAAAACGGATTTCTGCCGCATGGATTTCTGTGCAGGGCATGGAAGGGGAAAAGACAGCGTATTATTCCTCTCCGGTTGCCATGCCTTTTTTTGAAATAAAAAAATATGCGGAGGATAGTTGCGGATTTTTTCCGTATTCAGCGAAAGTTGCCGAATACACAGAAACACCTTCGCCGGCATTTCCGGTGTTTGCTTGGGGCGGTCTGTCTTTTGTACCGGATACCCTGAATCCATCGCTGATTGAGGAAGGTATTTCTGCCCTTCGTTATCAGATACTATCAGGGGAGATGAACAAAAGCTGCGACAGAAACGAGACGGAGAAGTATCTGACGGCTCCCTGCGGGCTATGTGTCGGGGTGCAGCCGGACAGCGGAGTGTGGAACTGGGTTGGAATTGCACAGACGGCGGATGCAGGTCTCCCAGATGTAAAGCTTATGCGTCCCTCACTTCTGACCCGGAAATCTCTGCAGCAGACAAAATGTTTGCTGATAGCAGCCACGAAGGATGAGTTTCATTCTTTGAGTGAAAATCAAATCCAGTTTGAATTCTTAGTTGATGGGTGGAAGTTGCGGTTTTCCGAAGAATACTGGAATGACAACAGTTTGTTCATGATTAAATATACGGACGAGGTAACGGTCCGTTCCCTGCTTGCGGGAACGCAGCAGCTGGAGTATCTGCTCTCGATTGCGTATGACGGCAAGGGAAATGTCAAAAAAGGTTTTGAAACGGTGATTAATCTTCTTGACCGGAAGGAATTTCAGGGAATATTGCTGCTTGGAGGCGCAGTGGAAACAGACAGCCTTATCCCGGAACTGAATGCAGTGTTGAGGTGGGGAGAAAGTTCCAGTATGGAGATGATTTATGCGGTAATATCCAATGGGAAGATAACCCTGAACGGTTCGGAGGTTTCTGTGGCAAAATCCAGCATCGACGCACTGGCTCTTTATGAGGGGACGCCGAAAACCAATACAGACTTGCGTCCGTTTGATTTTTGCACCAGGGAAATGGTTACGGTGATAAAACAGACAAAGGTGAATTATTTTCACAGCCGTTCGGAATTGCTGTTGTACAAGCTCCTGGGAGCGGATCTGAATACGGCAGGTGATTTTGAGGGAAATGAGCTGATGTTGTCAGGACGGTTGGAGACGACCGGTAATACCTCTTCTTATAAATTTTCGCTGGATTCGGCGCTGACCTACAGGGCGAAGGATTCGGCGATGAATTCCTTTGTCGTAAACAATGTACTCTTGTCTGGGGACACAGAGGAACTAACTTTTTACATAAGCGGAACACAGACCTACCTGAAATGTGATGGACTGGATCTGTTTTCCTATGACGAGATCGGATTTGATGGAATTAAGCTGGTGAAAAACGGCGATGCCGCACATGCGGACTACAGCAGTTACCGTTTGCTGACGGATATCTGCGTCCTTCGGGAACATTCCTTTGCAAAGGAATTCAGTGCTGATGCAAAAGAGGCAAAGGCGTGTGTTTCCAGCGTTACCCCCGAAAATCTGGGCTTTTCATCAATCAACACTCCGATTAAGCAGGGAACGCTTGGTGATGTCTGGAATGGTATCATCTGGACGCTACCGCTGAATTCTTCCGGAACACTTGGAAAAAATGAAATGCTCAACATGGAATTGCTGGGTGCATGGAGCGGAAACAATTACTATATCGGGATTCGGATGGGAGGAGTTTTCAACAGAAATTTCTCTCTGCAAGGCATCCTGACAGCCGGATTTCAGGGAGTTACATTGGAAAAAATGGAGGAAAGAATGTTTTTCAAACTGCATGGATTCGCACTGAAAGCATTAGGTTTCACATTCCCTGGAAAGGGCGTGGACGTGATGATTTTGGGCGAAAATGGGAAGATTGCATGGTGCGCGGCGTATGAGGAGAAGAAAGATGGATAATTTTAATATACACACATTTGATGTTGGGCAGGGATTGTTTAATTTTGTCTGTGAACGATATAAAGATGGAGAGAAAGAAAAAACATATTGTGGGATTATAGACTGTGGATCGCATATAAGAACTAAAAAAAATTACCAATTACGAATAAAAGACATAGCAAATAAGATGAAAGCTGAATATAAGAATGCCCCATTAGATTATGTGTTTATTTCACACCAGGATGAAGACCACTGGAATTATTTACTAGATTTTTTAGAATATTATTATGATTTCTCATTCTATGATTGGAATACTAAGCTTGAAACTCATGGATTTAAATCACTATTTAGACTTAGAAAAGAAAATTACGAGAGTAGACAATACTCGTGGCTCGAACAATGTATTTTTTTTCGAGATAACTATTACTTTACACGCACTTATTTTATAAACGATTATTTTGACATCTGCAATGGGAATTTTCCAGAAATGCGTATATCGATAGAAGGAGAGAATATCGAATATACTTTTTCTTTGAACACAAAGTGTAACATTGCTTTGAATACTTGTCAGGGTAAAAAAAAATCAATTCAAGTGCAGAAAGTCAAGATTACAACAGGGCTGATTTCCAAAGAATGGACATGTAAAGAACCCTTTGATATTAATAACATAAACAAAGAAATAATTGCCTTGTATTTAGCGAAGACCCGTATATTTG
This sequence comes from Lachnospiraceae bacterium, assembly GCA_028694115.1. The sequence continues at coordinate 15,443 of JAQUUB010000032.1, read as the reverse complement.
GAGAAATGAAAGCTACTGCAATCCAAAGTATGCTTGAAAAGATAATGCTCTCTATGATAATAGATGTAGAAACAATAACAAAGAACAATGGAAAAAAGATTAATATAGGACAAATTAAGGTTGGTGGATTGAATTGGGGAGTGGAAGCGATAAAATTCAAAAAAAAATTAGGAGCGATAGAGTTTGTACAGGATTGTCCGTGCTGTTTGTATCGAATAGAGAACAGAAGGTTGAATCCGGATCTTTACGTTGAGTTAAATGGTATTAGAAAGAGAAAGAATGATAGTATCAAAAAGAATGCATCTTCAATGATGGTACATTATATATGCGATGTAGATGGTGATAAGTTTAATGCTTTTTTCCCTGGGGATGCTACGCATCATACCTTTGACAGGTGCAATGAAAAATTAGAGGGAATAAAAATCGATTATTTAGTTGCACCTCATCACGGATCATATAAAACGAATGTTGTAGTAGATGAAGATAAACAACCATCTGAAAATCAACCAGTAGATCAATTTGTTTCACGGACACGGCCCAAAGATGTTGTTTTCAGTGCCAGACATAATGTATTTGGTCATCCAAATAATATAGCTGCAGAAAAAATTACAAAAAATGTTGAGGAGAAAATGGAGCAACATCAATATGTAACTTTTAAAGAGAATTTTCCTTCGAAGCTGGATGTGAAGCGTGGGGACACAGGATGCTGTTGGACTGATACAGAAAAGAAAATGTGTACCACGGAATTTAACGAGGATATTTTTTTTGAAAATGGAACTATCTCTTTTACAAAAGGAAAAACGGTTCTTGCTTCATATGAGCAAGGCGACAATGATCTTATTTTATTTGATGATATGTTTATTTAACGAGGGAGATTTGTTATGAGGGCTGATTTGTACAAAACAATAAAACACACAATACAGCATAATAATGAACTGATTATTGACAGGAATTTTTACGGTGGTTTGTATGAGAATATTTTATTGTTTCTCGGTGTGGAGCAAATCATAATCGAGGAGTGTCAGACGGAAGAGACAGAAAAAACCGTTGAAATTGATGGAATTACATCAATAGACGGCACAATAAAAATCAGCCGGGGAAAAATTCGGATTCTTGCTTCAGACAAGATTGAAAATTTAGAAGAGAGAACTTTGTATTTCAGTATTCAACTTTTGGGTGATTATAAAACGAAAGAGGTATTCGGAAATCTGGCCCCATTTATAACGGTGGATGGTCAGGAGGAGGAAAGCCTGTTTGAGCAGATTTATCTGATGGATCCTTTTTTGGAGTTCATCGATGAAACATGGGAGTTATCTATACATGCTTTTACCCGAAAACCGGAGGATGGAAAGTGGAATCGCTACGCTTGGCTTTTGAATAGCAAAATGTACGTAGAGGGTTCATTTGTACCGGGTACATATTATTATCCGAGTCTGAAAATGGAATTCAAAACGGAGCATCTGATTTCCATCCCTGTTTTTGATAGTGTGGAGAACGAAAATTTTGTAATAGATACGGACGATGATCCGTCCAGATATCGCTCCAGGCAGGCAACGCATGCTTATATGGAATACAAAGGAAGGTTGAATGGATCGGAACAAACATTTTCTATATATGTTCCCCTGTTTATGGATGAAAATGTGTGGCAGTTTTCTGTCTATGCATCTCCTACTTTGGCACTCACAGATATAGCGATTTTTTTGAAAGATATTTTGAACCTGCCTGACAATATGATGCTCATGCCCCAAAGTGCTTTTTTGTCTTCGTTTGGTCTGCAGCAGATGGACATTAAGTATCAGCCACAGACAGAGAACAGTTTTGAAAATATGCAGATGAAACATATCCGTGGGATTTTTGCGCTTGGAAAACCGTTGGAGATTTTTGTGCCGAACCTGATTTTGAATCAGTTCCAGCTTGCATGGGAATCCAGCTGTTGGAGTAGCAAGGATGCGGTCGTAAGCCTGTTTATGGCGGCTAACGCCAGTGCAAAACTCGGAGACCTTACTTTGACAGGGAATATCACGGCTTATTATCCATATATGGAGTTTTCGGGCGGACTTACACTCTCAAAGGACAGTACACTGCAGGATATGGCAAAGGAATGCGGAGTCAGCCTGCCGGATTTTTGGACTTCTAATGCCGATGGAACAAATGAGATTGCGGAATTGGATATCCAGGCTAATGCGATCCAGAGGAATATTTCAGTCTGGTTTTCGGTATCAGATGTGCTGCAATTAAAAATCAATGAACAGCTTTCCTTTCAGCTAGAATCATTGAGTGGTGAGGTTTCGTATGGTGCAGGGAAGATGGGATTTACGTTAGCTGGAATCCTTACGTTTCGCTCTAAGGATCAGCAGAATCTGTTTTCCATGCAGATGAGTACAGAATATGCGGACGGCGGATGGCTGTTTGAGGGTGGGCTGGCTCATGGAGAAGTGGATCTTGGGAAATTCCTTTACGGTGTACTGGAAATTGATCCGGCGTCTTTAGATCAGGCGGTCGCAGGCGTAATGCTTCAAGATTTCCGTATCAGCTACTCAACCGCAGAGGAAGAATTATTCCTTTATGCTTCCTGCGCAGTCTGGTTTGATATCCTGGGAATCCGGACCACACTTGGTGGAAGAGTACGGCTCTTTCTTGGAAAAGAGGAGAAAAAAGCAGCACTTCTTGTGTATATAGATATTGAGAGTCTCCGCCTTCGTGTGTTGGCACAGGTGGATGATTTTTATGCTCAAAAGAAAGAATATATTTTCCGGATTGAGCTGCAGAATAAATACCTGCAGGCGGTCTATGAGGGAGACCCGGAAAAATCCGCACTTCTTAAGATTACACTGGGTGGCATGACACTCGGGGATATCGTTCTTGCAGTGATCAGGCTGCTGAACCCCAATGCAAGGAATACGCTCCCGGCTCCATGGAATGTACTGAACAAGATTGATTTATCGAATTTTGTGCTGACGATTAACATGGATGACCATACGATGACATTTACCTACAATCTTGATTTTAATCTGGCAGGAATCCTTAAAATACGAAGCGTCGGCATTGCTTATGATGGGAAAAAAATTGACTATATCCTGTCGGCGGAAGTGCTGGGACAGGCACAGGAGATTACCTGGGATGCAATCAATGAGGAACCGCCCAAGGATGTCCTTCCGGATGACAGGAGCTTTAAGCTGCACTATTTTGGACTGGGCAGCCATCTGAATCTGGAGCTTGTCGGAGACACCCTTGCGGCAATGATGGAGGATATGGCGAAAAAGCTGGATCCAACTTCTGTGACGCAGCAGGTATCCTACAGTGAAAGAAACGGATGGATGATCGGGGCGGATCTGGAATTGGCGGATTTATTCCGGGCAAGGGTACTTTTATACGATCCACTCATATATGGGATTTCGGTTACCCTGAATGTAAAGGAAACGGATCAGCCTCCACTGTGTGACCTGGTCGGCTTTTCCGTGGAATTATATTACAAAAAGATCAGTGATGAAACAGGAATGTTCCATTGCTGCATGACGCTGCCCAAAAAGTTCAGAGTCATTAACCTTGGAGCTGTCACTCTGTATCCAGGTGAAATAATGTTAGAGATTTATACAAACGGCAGCTTTTATTTCGACCTTGGATTTCCACATAATCAGGATTTTTCAGGATCATGGGGGCTGGCAGTGGGAATCTATGCGGGAAAAGGCGGCGTTTATTTCGGAATTTTTAAGGGTGATGCAGTTCAGTCTGTTCCTGAAATTACGAATGGTGTTTTTTCTCCGGTTGTGAAAATAGGAATCGGGCTTTCCTTCGGGCTGTCAAGGGATTTTGATATTGGCATTGTAAAGGGCGGGGTATCCCTTATGGCGGTGGGTATGTTTGAAGGCGTTTTTGCGATATTTACTGAAAATGATGAAGCTGGAAACAACGGGAAAAAACGTGCGGTCTACTATCATGCAGAAGCAGTGGTTGGGGTGGTCGGCTCTTTGTTTATTTGCGTGGATTTTAAAATTATTGCCGTGAAAGCCAGTGCGATGATTTCCGCTTTTTGCACAATCCGGCTGGAAAGCTGCAGACGGGCACTGCTCCAAGTGGATCTGGAGCTTCAGGTTAAGGCGTACATAAAAATACTTTTCGTAAAAATTACCTTTGCCTTTCATTTTAAACAGTCTGTACAATTCTATCTTGGTTCTGACAGCCAGACACCCTGGACATTAAAGGAAACGCCCCAAAAGCGTTTGTATCAGGGTGAAATGCAGACAATTGTTTTTGGGACAGCCAGGAATGAGGAGGAAATAGTAACGATTTCTCCGTATGTTATGCCATTGGTATCCATAAGGGACACCCTACGTTCGGAAAACGAAACCACACTTTACAGTATGGCGTTTCCCGTATTTCTCCTGAAGGAGGATTTTCGCCTTCTTTTGGAAAGGCTTGCGACTCAGATATGGGATGCGGATGAAGAATTTATGACAGAAGGCTATGCTGTTTCGATGCTGGAGGGGACTCTGGAAGAGAGCATTACCTATGAAAAAGTTTTGGAATTCTTCCAGAATCATGTCCAGGTCAATATTGGAATCAAAACGGATGCAGCCGAACAGGACGAAGAGACGCCAGCGGTGGTATTTCCAATGCTGCCACAGCTTGTGCTTTGTGCAAATGGGAAGGAAACCGATTTTGGCAAGCCAGTAGTGGATGGCAGCTATATGGAGGCGGTCAGAAGCTATTTTGCCAATACGGATGCGGATGTCATTCACATGAACAGTCAGACACCGCAGGATGAGAGCTATCTGCCAATCTGTGCAGTGCTGCTGACGGACTGGATAAAGATGGCTGTCCGTGAACTGACCGGAAAGGTGAAAGGATTATTTGAAACTATCGAGGTGGAAGGACAATCTATCGAAGAAATAAAAAGGCTTTATGGAATCAGTGGGGAGACATTGTTGGAGAACAATCCCCAGATGTCCGTGACGGTCAGCAGGATTCCAGAGATGAAACTGACAACTACGAAAGGAGATACGTTAGAGCAGCTTGCAAAAAAAACAGGCGTGGCACCTCTTTGGAGTGCAGCTTCGGGAAAGTATGGATTGTTAACAAACTCATTTGACGTGACAATGGATTCCTATGTTTTTTATCCGATTGCCCCTCTTACGTGGGAACAGACAGCGGCCATGTTTTATGTTCGACTTTATGATGTTGATGTGATATACAGCAGATATGTGAGGCATATCCTGGAATTGAATCTGGAAGGTGCGGACGGGATTGCGGATATGGACATGACGTGGGTATGCGATCAGGCTGGAGAAAGAGTGATACGTCTGCCGGGTATTGGAGAGTGGACAAGTTACGCAGGAGATTCCATTGTACGGCTTGCCAAAATGTGTGCAGTTTTGGATCCATCTTATCAGGATTTTCAGTGGGAAGAATTTAAGACCAGGTTAGAAATGGTGGAATCGGAAGGAGCGAAAACAGGATATCGGCTTCACGGTATCTATCGTATGGGTCGATTTGCTGGAACTTTCGGGGAACTTTGCTGCCGCCTGTATCCGGATTTTAGAGACAATCCTCAGGATTATCCATTATGGGGACAGGAAATTCTGCGCCCAGGTATGACCCTGCGGGTAAAGGATATCACAGTGCCAAAGTTTCAGGAGGGGATGAAAGCGGAGAATAGTCTTCGTCAATATGGGCAGGATGCACTGATTGGTGGGCTTCGTTCCGGTACGGCAGAACTCAGCCATCGCCAGTGGCTTTCCATTTCCAAACCACAGAGGATTCCATTTTCGGTTTTGAGGGAAAGACTTTTTTCAGAAGAGTCGGTTGATGAGATCGCCGCGATTTTGTCAAGGGCATTCATGCAGGGAACAAAGCTTCTAAAACCAGATGAAATTGAGAAGGGGATACTGATCCCGATGTATCAGATGACTGGTCAGCTCATGGATCTTCCTGAGGAACTGACAGATTATAGACTTAGTCTGCGATCTCAGGAGGGAACGGACTGGATCAGTCCAGAAATGGAAGAGAAGATCATAGCGGCAGATGAAATTCGCAGATGGGAATTTGGCCGGACAGTAAAAGAAGAATGGGAAATACAGCAAATGTCCCCGTTTGCAGAAAGAGAGCAGTGTTATGTGATTGCGGAGGGGTGGAAAACGAACCTTGCAGACACGGGACGGACTTATCTTGGCGTACTGCCGGAGGGAGCCATTGATTATATCAGAAAATATAGTGAGATGCCGGAAATATACCAGAAGCAGACCGAAAAAATCGACTGCGTCTGGACGGCGGCTTTTTCCGTGCGAATCTGCAAAAAGGAAGATGGAATCTACTACGTGTTGGGCGTAAAAGCATCGGAAACAAATCGGCTGTTTGAACTGATGGCATCGAAAGACCTGGCGGCTGTACTGTTTTATGATAATAAAGGTTCAGGAGCGGAAACCGAGAGTCTGATTCCACTGACCGGAGAAGATATTACCATTATAAAAACAAATCTTTCAAAGGAAACCCGGCATCTTATGAAGGGGGCTGAGAAGTCGTATCTGGCCAGACTTTCGGATGGAACGGAATTTATAAAGCTTCTGTGGGAGTGTACGGTGATTGGTGGTGGGTATTGGCTTCACCTTCCGAAAGAAGCTATTGCGAATTTTGTGTTTGATGATGAGGGATTTGGAGAAATCATATTAGTGGCAGAGGTATGCGATGACACGCCTGATTCAGTGAATTCCCTGTACCTTCCAGTGGCACCGATAGACATTACTCTGCATGGAAGTCGGGAAAAGGTGCTTTATCCTGTGCTCCCGGCAGGGTGCGTGGGCTTTACGGTGGACAGGAAATTTGACAATGAGAATGCATACCAGAACCTGTTCCAGATGATGGCATATACGGTGGAGAAGCTGGACGGAAAGAAATTTGAATCTGCGCCGCTTCTTCCCACAGGTGATGACGATGACGGGAATGCCAGATATGATTTTGTCTGCCCCGTCTGGAAAATGTGTGGCGATTCAGTTTATGCCGGTCTTGGGGAGTCAGTAAGCTTCCGGCTTTATACCAGGGACGTGTTAGGAAACAGTGATACACTTGATGAGTGTTTTACAGATGGAGATACGTTTATTGCAAAGAGACAGTATAACGATTTTCTGATTGGTCTACACGAGCTTCCGGGTACGACATGGACATATTATTTTATAAAAGATGCAGAAGGAAAGACTGCCGTGAGAATCAGTGCGGTGCTTTCACAGGATCGGCTGCCAGAAGGAGAGGAACTGAAAATGGCTGCAGATTATGCCAAAACAGCAGGATTGCAGCTGGGATGTGAGGATGTGACGATTGCGGCTTCCTGTTCCCTGGGTAAATTCACACTTCCAGAGAATGGGAAGGAGATAATTCAAAAATATGTATCCGAATTATCCGATTACTTGCTGGATTCATCGAAGTCGGTACCGGGTGCAGCGTTTGATGTGGCTTTTGAAGAAAAGAGTGACGGAAGAGATACTGATGCAGCCGTTATCCCGGTGGAATTGCAGTTGACCATAAGCAGAAACAGGGATTTGGCTGAAGAAGATGTGGCGGCTTTTGCCGTGACAAAACTGATACCATCCGAAGAAGTTAATTTTGAAAAGTGCTGGACAGAAGCAGAGCTGTCGTATCTGCTTGCTTACGACAATAATGATCGGCCGGCAGCTGTTTCGAAGAAGTTGTTCGGCCTGGATGCTCCTGACAAAAAGGAGAACTTATTCCGAATATCGCCGTATACCATCTGGCTGTCTGAACAGAAAGAGGTAAAGAGTCCGGAGTTTTACGCATTGGCTCCATTATCGAATGAACTGGTGTCGGTGTCGGTTGGCGAGTATACATTTGCAAGCCAGGATGCAAACATATGGGAAAAACAATTATTGGAGGATATGGAGACTTTTCTTTCGGGAACAAATGTATGCAAAGTTCTGGAGTGTGTTAGACAGGATGGCACTGAGCCGGAGAAACTGGATGGGGAAGACTGTCTGAATAAGCTGATTGGTATCAAAGAGGGGATTGCTGCACAACTTGCCGGGAGACTTTTGGCAGTCCGAAAAGGGGCAGAACAGGCACCCGCAGAAGTGATCAATCTTGCAAAGGACAGATTCAGCCAGAGTCTGGCATGGGCTTATGATACGGGCGTAATCGCAGTCTATGAAGCGGTATGGAAAAATCAGGTGGATTTGGGACATTACCGACTGGAGCCGTATGTGAAAAGTGATGCCTGTATCTCTGCCACAAAGCCGGAAGTGCGGTCAGATGGAACAACAAACAGTGGATTGTTTTGTATGTTCCTTCGTGAAATGGAAGAGTCTGTGGAAAACATAGCTTTATCCTTTCCTTATCTGGAATATGATATCGAGACCGGCATGGAAGGATACGAGAAGTCAAAATGGCTCCGACTTGCCATTCCGCTTACGGAAAATATCTCACTGGAACAGGACATAGGTGTGCCATTTCCAAAAAAGGAGTGCCCAATGCCACCGCAGCTGCTTGGACAGAACAATCTTACGGATGGGCAGGGGGTGTTGGAATATCGGTGGTCGGTTGAGGTTTCCACTAGTCTGTTCCGGCAGGACATGTTATATTTGCGGTTGGAATATGGGGAACTGACAAAAGGATTGCTTGAAGAGCCGGATGACAAGATAACAGCGTTGGCGCAGTATCAGTTGGAACGCACCAAAATTTTGAATATGCTTCAAGATGATACGCAGATTCTGGCTGCGTACAATCAATTTATAACATACGCAGAGTCTTACGCAGGCAAGACAAAGAAGCTTCTGAAACTTCCAACTTTGGGTGATTCCGGAAACTCAGTTCTTGTCAAAATTGGATATTCGCAGGGACAGGAGGAAGTGGCAATTCTGAACCTTTCTGATGTAGCGGAGCATTTGGGCGTAGAGGTGGAGAATGTTGTATGTATGGAAGAAGCACAGATGGATGGAAACATTAATATTATGGTGACTATCTGCTCACTGCCAGTTTATAAATACTATTGGATGAAACCAAAGGCCTTTCTTGTGAGAAATGAGAATCTTTTTACGGAAGAGCTGGCAGAGACGGATAAAAATTTTATCTTTTATACGGAGACTATGGAGCTACCACAGCTTTATGTTTTTGCGGATTATAAGAATCGTTCAAAACTCACAGAAACGGATTTTGGAGGAGCCATTCAGGCGGTGCTGGATAAATTGCAGATTGCAGGCTATCCGGTACATCTAAGTATGACGGTGTATTACGAGTACCCGATGCTTCCGGGAAGTGAAGATGTGATAGCACGGCTTCCAATAACGTTTTTTCCATATTTTAAAAACCTTGAAGAGATACAGGTGTTGATTGAAAAAAGTGTGTTCCCTAATAATGAAGGGGGAAAAATCATTTTGGATACGAACGTCTATAAGGATGGTACAGATATCAAAATATTACATGCGGGATTTGAATGTCTTTTCGATAAGAGTGATCGTTGATTGCGATAAAGCGAAAATGTAAGTAAAACTAATCCCAGGAGATAACAGTGTTAAGATGTCATCTCCTGGGATTCTTCTAATCTCGTCGAAAGAGATCTCTTGTATAAACTTTTTCTTTTACATCATCCAAATTGATATCATATCTGTTAGCAATAATACTGTTGCTGACCTTCTTAAATTCTTCCAAATCATTAATTACCTTTGAACCATAGAATGTTGTGCCATTTTCAAGTGTCGGCTCATAGATTACTACAGTGGCACCTTTGGCTTTGATTCGCTTCATTACGCCCTGAATACTGCTCTGACGGAAATTGTCACTGTTACTCTTCATTGTCAGCCGGTATACGCCAACAACAACTTCTTTTTCCTTTGCAGCATCCCAGGAACTGTTCGCTTCATATGCACCAGCAAGTTCCAATACACGATCTGCTATGAAATCTTTTCTTGTCCGGTTACTCTCTACGATGGCACTCATCATATTCTGAGGAACTTCGTTATAGTTTGCCAGGAGCTGCTTGGTATCTTTTGGTAAGCAGTACCCGCCATATCCAAAACTCGGATTATTATAGTGTGTGCCGATACGTGGATCGAGACATACACCATTGATAATCGCCTGAGTGTCTAAATCTTTTATCTCTGCATAAGTATCTAATTCGTTGAAGTAGGAAACTCTAAGAGCCAGATAGGTATTGGCAAAAAGTTTTACCGCTTCGGCTTCTGTAAATCCCATAAATAAAGTATCAATATTTTCCTTTATTGCACCTTCCTGGAGCAGTGATGCGAATGTGTGTGATGCCTTTACCAGCTTTTTGTCAGATTCATCGGTAGATACGATGATACGGCTTGGATAAAGGTTATCATACAATGCCTTTGATTCGCGTAGAAATTCCGGACTGAAGATAATATTCTTTGAATGATATTTCGCACGGACACTGGCGGTGTAGCCAACTGGAATGGTGGATTTAATAACCATAACTGCATCAGGATTTACCTTGAGCACAAGTTCTATAACAGCTTCCACAGCAGAGGTGTCAAAGTAGTTCTTTTTACTGTCATAATTGGTTGGAGCTGCAATGACAACAAAATCAGCGTTTTTGTATGCTTCTTCACCATCCAATGTAGCAGTCAGATCTAATTCTTTTTCAGCCAGATACTGTTCAATATAATCATCCTGGATAGGAGATTTCCTATTATTAATCAATTCTACTTTCTCAGGGATGATATCTACAGCAGTGACATGATTATGTTGTGACAAAAGGGTAGCAATGGATAATCCTACATATCCGGTTCCCGCCACTGCAATGTTGAGTGGAGAGCATTTCTCTAAAGACTTTTTACCACTTTCATTGACGAAAAAGGAGATAGGTTCAAAATCAAGAACTTCACCAAGTACCTCTAATTGTGGAATAGATGGGATATAGTCCTGTGCTTCCAATCTGACAATCATACCACGGTTGATTCCGGTCAGTTCAGCTAATTGTCTCTGAGAGATATTTTTTTCTTTTCTGGCATCCACAACTTGTTTTGCCAGGAGAGGTAAAGATAATTTTTTCATTTGATTTATACCTTTCAGTTTTATAATTATGGTTATTTTAAATGACTATTCTTTAATATCTGTTTCATTTTTTAAACTTTTTAATCATATCAAACTAACAGAAAAAATGCAATATATATTAATAAAATAAGTGGAATAATGTATAATATAGTAAAATAAAACACAAAAAGACATTTAAAACGACCATTAACAGCATTTAGGATAATAATGTAAAATTACTTCGATGAGGGTGGATTTGAATATAACATTTCACCGAAGCAGTAGTATAATTAAAGGTGAACAAATGATATGAAAGGGGATAGGATATGGCAGATAACAATAATAAAGTACGAGTCCTGTATCTATTAAAATATCTATTCCAGAACACAGATGAGGAACATCAGGTTACTACGCAGGAACTAATTGATATTCTTGCTGCTCAGGGATTCAAAGCAAACCGTAAGACAGTGAAGGATGATATTGATATGCTGACAGTGGCAGGATATGATATCATCACAGAAAAATCGGCAAGCAATTCTTTCTTCTATGGTTTCCGTGATTTTGAATTGCCAGAGATAAAACTACTGATTGATGCAGTGTCTTCTTCGAAACATATTAGTTTGGAAAAAAGCAAACAGTTGATAGATAAGCTGACTGCGTTGGAGAGCAAGCATCGGACGGAGAATCTGGTTGCACATTTACATACCGATGAGGAAATCAAGGTTGAGAACAGCAAGTTCTATTATATCGTTGATACAATCTGCAGAGCAATGAATACGGGAAAACAGATTGCATTTCAGTATTATGATTATACCGCTGACAGGAAGAAGATTTTGAAGAACAACGGAGAGTGGTATACTAATAGTCCGTATTCTCTTATCTGGAATGAGGATCGCTATTACCTAATAGGGTATTCGGAGAAGTGGAAAAAAGTGATTTCATTCCGGGTGGACTGGATGTATCAGACAAAGGTGTTGGATACTGATATTATGGAGAAACCAGAGGATTTTCATACGTCAGATTATGCAAAGAAGGTTTTTAGAATGTATGGTGGGGAAGAGCAGCATGTTGTCTTAAAGTGCGATAATACTGTTATGCGTGATATTGTTGATCGCTTTGGTGAAGAAGTAGAGACGAAAAAGAGGGATGCAGAACACTTTATGGTGTATGTGGATGTGTCTGTCAGTCGTACATTCTTTAGCTGGCTGTTCCAATTTGCAGGTAAAATCAGTGTATTGAAACCAGAAAATGTGAGAAATCAGTATCTAAAAATGGCAAAAAAGGTGCTGGATAGTCAGTAATAATGCCATATGACAATGGAAAACCTAGTAGTGCTGTAGGGAATGGGCAAAAATTTGACCACAGTCCCTGCAGCACTACTTTTTATATTGATAACGTTTACTGTTTTTAGTATAATCCTAAAGGAAACGTATTATTTCAGATAGAGATGGCAGGTGAAGAGATGAGACATAAAAGCGAATCGTTAATGAAGGAAATCTTGGAGTTTACAGAATCTTTTTATATCATGAATCTTCGGACACCTTATACCAGTGAGATAGCTTCTTTCCTAGGCATTGCCAAAAGTACTGCTTATAAATATCTGGTGGATATGGATAGCAGGGGAATTTTAAGCTATAAAAAGGGAAGCATTGTTACAGAAAAAATTCGCAAAGTGGATACTGATAGTATTGTGGCTGCTGTCTTACATGATAGCGCAGAAGGAATCCCATCCATTACGCAGGAGAATGTAGAGACATACATCAATCTACCAGTCTGGCTTTTTGGTCAAGGTGAATTTTTTATTGTGCGTGTGAAGAAAGATTCCATGATTGATGCGGGCATAGAGCGGGGAGATGTTGTAGTAATTCGAAAACAGTCGCAGGCAAAGGAAGGAGATATTGTTGCTGCACTCTATGACCATGAGACAATTCTGAAACGTTTTCATATAGATGGGGAAACCCGGCAAATCCATCTTCATCCAGATAATCAGAAGATGAAGAACATTATTTTGAAGGAGTGTTCAATACAGGGAGTTGCAGTGTATGTGATTAAGGCATTAAAGCAAGACGGTTTTGTAACTACCGGAAAGAAACATTCTGAATCATTCTTAGATCAGGAGGAATAGATAGTTGAATTATAGTAAGGAATTATGCGTTACCTGCCCCTCGTGTGGAAAGCTACATCAGAGGAGTGTGATTACAGATTCCAGCATTAAATGTGCCAGATGTGGGCATGATTTTTACGCATATCTGAAACATGGGGTTTTAATTGTAACAGAGCATAAAGCATGTTGTTTGAGCAAAAAGATGGGGTTACTCCGCAATTATGCGGATAAACTGGTAGAATTATTACACGAGAACTAATAATGGAATATATTGAGCTGTTTATGAATTCGGTGTACCGGGCGAGACCCGGAGGACAGGCATAGATAAGCAAGAAGTTGTTGACAGGCAGAACTTGGCAGGAACCATGGCGGGCCGGACAAAACGTAGGTAGAACTGATAGAGCATAATATCGGTTTTATTGAAATGCGTTTTGTCCGGTCTTTTTTTGTCTTGATGGAGGGAGGTGTGGTGGAAGGTGTCTAAAACGATGGACTCGCCGGATTTAATTGAGTTCGGGAACAAAATGAAGAATCGAAGAAAAAAACTAAATATCTCGCAGGAAGAATTGGCAGAGAAGATTGATATTTCAAATAATACAATCCATAGAATAGAAAGTGCCCAGACCACGACTAGCATTCAGACCCTGTTTCAGATCATGGATACACTGAAGACCACACCGGAGGACTTATTACCATCCAGGTTCTACAAGAATGAAAATCATATCATTCCAGAGGTAGATATGATATCAACACTATGGAAACAACTAAATTCGAGTAATCGGCAGGTGGCATATCCAGTCATTCTTTCTCTTTTGAACGGACTCATAAAACAGCAGCACCAGTAAATGTGAAGAAATAGAAATACTGGTGTTTTTTTATGCCCTTTTTGAGATAAATTCATTTTCAACATATTTGTTGAAAAATCTGAGAAGTTCAACATTTATGTCGAGGTGCTTTATTAACACTTTTGATACACTAAATCCAGTTCAAAGAAGAAAGAGAGGTGAGTGAACATGACCAGAGAGGAAGCGATGGATTATCGGAGATCTTGTCCCTATGATGCAATGGGCGATTTTTCTATATTCGAGCAGACTGTGGGAAATTCGAAGATGAAGGAACAAAAGGTCAACAGACCAAAAGAGGAAAAGTAATAAGTGCATAGCTGCTGTAAATGGTAGGTAGCAAAAGGAGTCCCAGGCTCCCGTTCAAAAAAAACGGGTGAGTCTGAGACCGCTTTTGCTACCTATTTTATTTCATGGGACAACTGACAGACCATCTGGGCCAAAAGGCGGAAAGGTGGTCTATATGTTGACATTGAAAGAACTGAAAAAGATGGTTGTAACTGCAGAGGGGATGAAGCGAGTTCCGAACTATTTCACATTAAGGAAAATGAACGTTCCCGTCCTCGTGAAAGAAGTGATGAGTAAGAACAATGAAGTAACGGTTTACAAGAATGGTCTTGTTTCTTATGTTGCAGGACATCATGCAGTAGTATTTGCACTGCATTCCGTTGGTGCTTACACATATGAATGTACTTCCGTTCCAGAGCAGACCATTAGCAGAGACTTTTTTGATAATGAAAGATGGTATATTCGTTTGATTTTGGAGGGTGAGGATCGCATTGCAAATAACATGGCAAAGCAAGAGCAGATTCGGAAAGTTTCTTATCATGCGTATGAAGAAGAGTGGGAAATTCTTAGCCGGGAAGAACCTATGTTGGAACAGATTATTGTGAGAGAAAGTATGGAAAGAATCTTATCTGCACTTACAAGTAAGCAGAGAAAAGTGGTCGTTCAAAAATATGTAGAAGAACATGGTCAAAAAAAAATCAGCGAAATTCTTGGAATATCACAACAGACAGTATCGGAAACAATCCAACAATCCATCGGGAAATTACGCCTTCTATTTAATTTTGAAGATTTTTTTTAATTTTTTCATATGATACCTGTATTTTGGGCACTGAGCAAGGAGATAGGTGAAGGGGATAAATCATTTTCCTCTTTGCCGAACCTTGACAATCGAATAACCTGCCCAGATATAGATACCTGGTATGGAGTATGCATTCTGCGTGCCCTGCCAGTGGTTGGCTCTTGCCGATAACGTTGCGGACACATAGGAAACCGGAACAGGTAACGGGTCTGGGAAGAAAACAGGAAAGCTCAAAACCTCGAAAAGAATAACAGTAGAAAATGTAGCGGTGTTTGCCTATGCGCAGATACCGCTATATCCATGTGCTGTTATCAATGCAAATATGGCACAAAACCATAGGAAACGGAGGTGGTTCCATTGCACTTGTAAATTTCGTAACAGACAGTAGTAGTGATAAAAAGTGAAAGTGAGGTAT
>JAQUUB010000141.1 GCA_028694115.1 Lachnospiraceae bacterium | reverse complement strand
AGGACAGCAATCTTGCAGGAGAGTGTTCTCTGGGACTTTCTTTCTATAATGATAATGACATTATAATGATCAAGTCCCTGACATTCAAGCAGAGCAAGATTTTGTTAAAATAAGTTGGCTACAACAGGTTATCTTATTACCATAACAAAAAGAAAGGATATTAAAACATGAATATGATTTTAGAAACCACCAACCTTTGCAAAAATTTCAAAGGACAGATGGCAGTCAACAATGTGTCGTTGCACATAAGAAGAAATTCCGTCTACGGTCTGTTGGGACCTAACGGAGCTGGTAAATCAACAACTCTGAAAATGATTACAGGAATTTTGAAGCCGACTTCGGGGACTATCCTTTTTGACAGTCAGCCATGGAAACGGGATGCACTCAACGAGATTGGAGCATTGATTGAGATGCCCCCGCTGTATGAAAATCTGACGGCATATGAAAATTTGAAAGTCAGGACAACACTTCTCAGTCTGGATGATAACCGAATTAAAGAAGTGCTGGAAATTGTTCGTCTGACTGATACCGGGAAAAAGAGAGCCGGACAGTTTTCTCTTGGCATGAAGCAGCGGCTTGGAATTGCGATTGCGTTACTGAACAATCCGAAGCTATTGATTTTGGATGAGCCAACTAATGGCCTTGACCCGGTTGGCATTGAAGAACTTCGTGAACTGATTTGCTCATTTTCGGCTAAGGGCATTACGGTGATTCTGTCCAGCCACATCCTGTCTGAGGTGCAACAGACCGCAGACCATATAGGCATTATTGCAGGTGGCTCTCTGGGATATGAAGGTGAACTTCATTCCGGAGAAGATTTGGAACGGCTCTTTATGGATGTTGTAAAGAACAATCGCAAGGAGGGGTAATCAATGAAATATCTCAAATCAGAACATCTTAAATTTAAGCGCACAATTTCTAATAAGCTGCTTTGGATTGCACCACTTTTTACAGCCCTTTTTGCGTGGATTTGCGGAGGCTTTTTTGGATTTCAATATATGACTTTTTACTGGTGGTATGCGTTCCTTCTTCCGGGTACGATAGCCATTCTCTGCGCCCTTTCCCATCAGAAAGAAGAAAGAGCTGGAAAATACTATGCTGTGTTTTCCTTACCGCTGAACCTCAAAAAATTTGAAACTGCAAAAGCAATCGTTCTGATCGAAAAGTTGGTCATTTCAGCTTTGTTTCTGGCGGTATTTGCTTCAATCGGTAATCTGACTTCTCCTGCAACAGCCGTATATTCCATAAGGCAAAACATTTTAGGCAGTCTTGGAATTGCCCTTGCGTCAATATGGCTAATCCCTTTGTGCCTGTATTTAACCCGCAAGACAGGAATGGTACTGGCGATTATTCTCAACGCTATTCTTGGAATTTCTGTCCCGACAATGTTGGGTAATAGAATGATTGGTTGGCTGTGCCCGTACTGTTGGGCGGCAAAGCTGGCAGATCCGCTTATTGGAATAAAAGTTAACGGAACTTTCTCTGGTAATATTTTCTTTTCGGGTACAATTTTGCTGGCGTTGCTTCTGTCTGTTCTCCTGTTTGGCGTCATTGCTTATTTGGATGCAAAAGATTTTGAAAACAGGAGGTGCAGTAAATGGGGCTAATTTCAGCAATTTGTTCGGAACTTGCAAAGTTAAAACACACTTCATTTTGGATGGTTCATATGATAATGCCCGTGGCTGGAGCATTCATCTTTGTGATTTACTTCATGCTCTATGATAGCGTGGATGACATGAAAAATCTCAAGCTGATTTTAGAAATTACAGCAACTATGTTTCCGCTACTTATTGGATTGATTGTCGGCTTGAATGTATTACAGGAAGAACGGGCATCTCACTTTCAAACGCTTCTGGCTGTTCCTCAGAGGGGAAGAATATTTTTGGCAAAGCTGGTCGTGTTGTATGGGAGTGGAACTGCTGCGTTAGGATGTTTGTATGCGCTTTTTCTGCTTGGTCTTGGATTAACTGGCCAGTTTGAAGAAATCAATATCTGCTTACTGGTACAAGCGATGATAGGGATAGCTTTAGGAAATCTTATCATCTATGTGTTACATATGTTTTTAAGCTTAAAATTCGGATTTGGAGTTTCTCAATTTTGGGGCATTTTTGAGAGTTTGCAGATAATCATGTACAGCAACATTGAACTGAAAGGAGCTGCCCGGTATATTCCTTTTGCATGGTCTGTTAGCTGGGGACATGATGTACTTAATCAAACATTAGGACGAAATGGAGTTGAGTGGGTGCTGTCGATGCTCTTAACTGTCTGTGCTTTGTTGGCAGCTATTAAATGGTTTATTCATTGGGAAGGGAGAAAAAATTATGAATAAAAAATTCGGATTTGTTGGAGTGTTTATCATAGCGGCGATGTGTGGGCTACTTGCTGGGTGTTCTCTTTTGCAGGAGAAAATCAATGAATACTCCAGCGGCAAGGAGCCTTGCTCTTTGAATACTGAAAATGTAACGCAGTTTTTCTATCAATCAGAAAGTTATACTATTTTGGATGAAACGGTTTCCAATGCCAGTTTGGGGGATTGGATTGGTTATATCAGGCAGCTTGTCGCAATAGACAGAAATGGTAAAATCCTTATGCAAGAAGATATTGAAAAAGCGACTTTTCAGAGTTTGGCCGATTTAGCAGACAGAACCCCGGATGCGGCATATCTGATTCCGTTTCTTAATGTGTACGCTGCTCCTAACGATGTCACATACTTGATTGTGGATGCAAACGGCGGCTATCATAAGGCCATTTCCACAGATGCGCTTACTGACGATATGTCTATTTTTGATTTTACATCTGAAAAACAAACCGTTAGCGGGAAGTTTGAAATTAACACCAATAATGCAACACAGTTGATTTGTGATGATGTCGTTTATCAGGTGACTTCGGAGATTGTGCCGGATCATCAATTGAGTAATTATCTGGCTATTCTTGCACAGAACATCACCTTTGATGCAGACACAGGAAAACCGCTCACAAAGGATGAACTAAACAAAGTAGATTGGTCTGGAACCGGAAGCGCAAAGCGCGAAAACTGGTTTTATAAAGATGTTTATGAAGTTTCCGGCATTGCAACCACCGAAGCCGTGGCAGTAAAGGTAAACAACAAATACTATCTGGCAACAGCACAGTAATTTTTTTCACACTTGTGCAGATGCGGTATACTTATACTATGGATTTTACTGAAAGGAGGCGGTGTTATGGCAATGATTCTTGCTGTTGATGATGAAACTCCTATCTTGGAGCTTATTAAAAACGGCTTACAGAAAGATGAATATATTGTTTCAACCTATGCGGCGGCAGAACTGGTTCCGTTGGATAAACTGGGACGATATGATTTGATTATTTTGGATATTATGATGCCGGGTATGGACGGCTTCACATTTTGTAAAAAGATACGCTCTTTGGTGGACTGTCCCATTTTATTCTTAACAGCAAAGACAATGGAGAATGATGTTACCTTTGGCCTTGGTCTTGGTGCCGACGATTATCTTGCAAAGCCTTTCCGCATTGCAGAGCTGCGAGCCAGAGTTAATGCACACCTGCGTCGAGAGAGCCGGGAGCGACATACTTCCCTCATATTTGATAGAATTAAGCTGGATTTATCTGCAAAAGAACTTCAAGTAGATGGCGTGCCAGCAACCTTGACGAAAAGCGAATATCTAATTTGTGAATATCTTGCTCGGAACAAGGGACAAGTATTTTCAAGGGAACAGATTTATGAGGCTGTTTTCAGTCTGAACGGGGATAGTGATAATTCCACTATCTCAACCCATATCAAAAATATTCGTGCAAAGCTGAGTAAACTGGAAATACAGCCGATTACAACAGTTTGGGGGATTGGATACAAATGGGAGTGAAGAAAAGAATCACACTTAAAACTGCTTTTTGGAAATTTTTGATTATGCTGCTTGTGGGGCTGTCATTGGCAGTAGCTATTCCTTTTGGCACGCTCTTGCTTAGTACAACCTTTGACATTATATCTTATGCTGATTACTCGGAACGAAGTGTTCAGGAAATTGCACCGATTATCGCAACAACACCAGATTTAACGGAAATAAAGTTGCCCGCAGGGTGTAAATATCTTATCTTGAATAAGAACTATCAAGTCGTCGAAACTACCCTTGAAGGCGATAATCTGGAACGGGCTATGGAGTACGCAACGACCGGAGTAATAGATAGACGCCTAAACAGGCAGTATTTGCTTGTTACTCGTGAGAATGAATTGGTCATTCTTCAATACTATATCGGTTCCCAATTTACGGATGAATGGATGAATGAGCATTTGCCATCACCAGAAATCCTATTGTATGTTCTGATTGGTTTGAATTGTGTTTTTGTGTGCGCTTTTCTCACAACTAGATTTGCAAAAAACCTTCGGTCACAACTTTCTCCACTTTATACGGCTACGGCAGAAGTAGCACAGCAAAATCTTGATTTTGAAGTGGAACATTCAAAAATCAGGGAATTTGAAGAAGTGCTTTTATCATTTTCAAGTATGAAAGAAAGTCTGAAAACTTCATTGGAACAGCAATGGAAAGCTGACCAGATACAAAAGGAACAAATTGCAGCATTGGCTCACGATTTGAAAACGCCGCTAACCGTCATTCAAGGAAATGCAGATTTGATTAGTGAGACGAATTTGGATGCAGAGCAGCAGCAATGCGCTGACTATATTATTAGTAGTTCTGAAAAAATGCAGAGTTATATTAGGGCACTGATTGATATATCCAAAGCAACAATAGGTATTCAATTTCATAGTGAGACAGTTGATTTTCCAGATTACTTAAAACAGCTTGAGCTGCAAATGATTGTTCTTTGCAAATTAAGTGAAATTCAACTAGAAACCAAAATGAAGATTATTCCACAACAGCTTACAGTAGATAAAACCCTTCTGGAACGAACAATTATGAATATACTTAATAATGCTTTGTACTATTCGCCGCAAGAAGGGACAATCTATGTGTATATTTCCACGGTTGGCAGCTTTGTACAAATATCCATCGTTGATGAAGGAAAAGGGTTTTCGCAAGAAGCCTTGCTTCATGCCAAAGAACAATTCTATATGTCCGATCAAAGTCGTCATGTAGAAATGCACTATGGCATGGGACTGTATATAGCCGACTCTATTGTGGAACAACATGGTGGGCAGCTTATTTTAGAAAATTCACTGAAAACAGGCGGGGCAAAGGTTACGATACAAATTCCCTGTTAATAATTGAGCGGCTTTTCGGAGCCGTTCTTTTTTTGCCAATCTTTATGAAATCTTCAAAAAGTCATATTAGTATAATCTATAGAAAAGTTTAAAAGAGCGACAGCAAAATGCGCCCTTGTCCGAAAAGAAGGGGGTGCGATGAAAAAAGAAATTCTTGTCATTGATCGAGATGCTGTATTGTATAGTGTAACGCTATGCTTTTTCAGAAAAGAAAAGAAGGAGCGTATTTATACGATTGAAAAGACGAGAGGTCAAGAGAAACGAGGTGATGGCATGGGAAAATAATGATATGTATGATTGCTCTTTTAGTTTTGCTTATAGGGTGATTTTTCGTTGAGTTAGGAAATGAATTGCGTTATGATATTGTACAAGGAAGTGATGAATATGAAACTGAGAGAAGAATTTACCTGTCCTTTGGAACTTGTTCACGATATGATTAAGGGTAAATGGAAACCGATTATTCTATGGAGACTTCGGCTAGGGCCGACTTCATTAGCAAAACTGGAAAAAGATATTGATGGCATAACGCAGAAAATGCTGCTGGAACATTTAAATGAGTTAATAGAATATGGATTTGTAGTAAAGAAATCTTTTGAAGGATATCCGCTTCATGTGGAATATTCTTTGACGGATGGACAGGGGTATGAATTGCTGGAAGCATTGAAGATAATGCAGCATATCGGAATAGAATACCTCAAAGCACAGGGCCAGGAAAGCTTATTAGATGAAAAGGGAGTTGTGCCAGAATGATACAAACAAAAAAGTGGGTAATTTACTTTTTGCCTCCACGTGGTTATGATGTGACTGAAAACAAACCACATGGAGGTATTTATTATGATTGTTACAAGTACAGGAATTGTGAATGGCATTATTCAAGATCAGTTTGGGGGACGTGGAACACAATTCAATGAGAATGGAGTCCCAACATATTCACTACCTATTAAAATTGAAAATTCACCTGAAAACACACAGTCTTTTGCTCTTGTGTTGGAAGATAAAGACGCTTACCCTGTTACCGGAGGATTTGTGTGGATACACTGGTTAGCTGCCAATATTATACGCTATGAGTTAAAGGGAAATGAGAGCCAGACAGCAAGCGATTTTGTTCAAGGATGCAATAGTTGGACAAGTATACAGGGAAATCGACAGAGCGAAGCACTTTCCTGTTTCTATGGTGGAATGACACCGCCCGATAAAGCCCATACCTATGAACTTCATATTTTTGCATTAAGCAAGCAACTTGAACTAAACAGGGGATTTTTACTCAATGAACTATATCACAAAATGGACGGGTACATTTTAGAAGAATACACGTTGAAAGGTATCTACAATAAGATATGAAGCGGTATCCCTTTAAAATAGGAGGGCGCATAGTAAAAACGGTTATTGCTGTATTTCTATGTTTTCTTGTTGATACTATTAGAACTTCTGGTGCTCCTTTTTATGCTGCGATAGCAGCAATCCTTTGTATCCAACGTAACCCTAAAGGTAGTACAGACCCTATTGGGGTATTCTAGCATCAGTATTACGCTGAATACCTACATGTACTGGCTTGGATAATAAAATGAATGAGGAGGCGTGTTTCGATTGCTTAGGCAATCTGGATGGAACACATAATCCCTTTTGGGCAAAGTGGTAATAAAAAGTAGAAAAAAATACTTGACTTTTAAATCTTACAGACGTAATATTTAAAATGCAAAGAAAAAAATAAATTAAAATCTTACAAAAGTAAGAGTCTGCTGTAATAGTAGATTGGAGGTCTTTGATGAGATATTTTAAGTTGATAATTCCATGCTTAGCTAGTGTGGTACTATTAACTGCATGTCAGCCAGAAAACGAAAAGTCTGTATTGGAACAGAATACGGTTGTTTCACAGGATACAGAAGTGCTTGCAGAAAATAAAATGATTGGAGAGTTATATCAGTCAATTTATAACAGAGCGTATAAAGAAGGTAAACGAAACGAATTAGATGTTACTGGCGAAATAATAACAAGTATTGGTAAAGCCGGATATACCGCAGTCGATATAAATAATTATATAGATATGGTAAATCCGGATCAGGTAGAAAAATTTTGTAAGCAGGTAGACTTAAAAGAAAAAGGAAGTTTAACAATTATTTTGATTATGGATAATGGAGGGTTTATTCGTTGTGACTTTACAACTTCAGAAGGCAAGGTAGATGTTGTGAAAAGTTCATTGACCTGGAAAGATTATAAGATGGAGTCTGTTTATGTAGAGGCGTTTCAATCATGCACATGGAAGTATACGAAGAACGGATATCTGTTTTTTGAACGATATCTCCCATCTGGATATGATGGAGCAAGCGGACATACAGCAGTAAGGGTGCAGCCATTAGATAAAAAATGTAGAGAGTACAATATGAAATATGTACTACCGGTTGGGTATGAAATCAATAACCTGCTTATAACAAATTGGAGTGAAGAAGATTACAGTGATGTGAACTTTTATGATTTGTTTGATATATTATATCGAATAAAATATGGAAAGTATGTTCCATATGAAAGTGACTATAGTGGAAAGGAATATGAAATACCAAAGAATGAATTCGAAGATGTCATCGAAGGATTTTTCAAAATTGACAGTGCTGTTTTAGAAGAAAAAACAGTCTTTCATGCAGATACACAAACATATAGATATCGACCAAGAGGATTATATGATTGTGAATGTCCTAGGGAACCTTATCCGGAAGTGAGTTCTTATGAAGAACAGTCAGATGGGACAATAAAATTGATTGTAAATGGTATATGGGTATCTCAAAATAGAGATGATGCTTTCACCAGTGAACTTGTGATTCACCCAATGGAAAATGGTAGATTTCAGTATGTTTCTAATCGTGTACTTGAATTTGAAAATAGAGCTAATCCAATATGGTATATACAACGATTGACAGATGATGAGTGGACAATGTATTACAGTGGAGGACAATGATGGTTGATGTGAAGTGGTTGATGCTTTTGTTGATTATAATCGTGCTGGTAGGAATAGTTTTAGAACCTCAAAAGAGAAAAGAAGATAATTCAGAGGCAGTAAATAAAACAGAGGAAAAAGAGTACGATCTTCCCATTAATCCAGATGAACAAAAAGAGGCAGAGAATGATTGTAAAATATTGTTAGAAAAAATTAGAGCTATTTATGAACAAGCAGATAAAGGGAAGTCGATCAATGTTGTATTGCCGGATAAGACAATAACTGAAATGATGGATATATTGAAGGAAACTGGTCAGCCATTGATAGCTACAACATTATATGCCAATATGGAAAACGCTGAAAAAATAGAAAAATTTATTGAGACGACAGAAGAGCAGAAAAGTGGTGAAGTTGTTATGTATGATTTATGTGCTGATGGCGGATTGAATCGTGAAAAGTTCTCCTATGATGGTAAAAATATGTATATTTTTTCCACTCGTTCGACTTGGAATGAACAGAATGAACCAATCATCATTGGCAGTTCTTATACAAAAATAAAGAATTGGGAATATACAGATAAGGGATGGTTTCACTATGAATTATGTGTACCAGAATATCCAGAGGTTTCAGAAGTAGTCTTGGGGGATGTGCTGGTACGTGTAAAACCTATCTCGGAGAAGTATAGGGAATTCTCAATAAATTCGATCTTGCCAATTGCTTATCAGGGAAACAATTTATTTTGTTCCAACTGGGACGTAAATCAGATGGAAGCACTTGATTATAATGCCATATATGAATCTTTTTATAAGATGAAATATGGAAAACGCTTTGACGGTTCGAGGCATCCAAATGGAATTCCTAAAAAGGAATTTGAAGAACTGATAATGACATATCTTCCGGTAGAGGAAAATCAACTGCAGAAATGGGCAGTCTATGATAAAGAAACACAAACATATGCATGGACGAGACTGGGATGCTTTAATTATTCTCTCAATGAATTTTGGGAGTCAATGCCAGAAGTAACAGATATGAGTGAAAATGAGGATGGGACAATAACTGTAACCATAGATGCAGTTTGCGAAAGAATTGGAACTGATTGCTATATGACACATAAACTGACGGTAAAGTTAGCAGAGAATGGATTCTATCAGTATCTTGGAAATGAGATTATGGGAGATGGTTTAGAACGTATGCCCCACTATATATACCGTTCAACCAATGAATGAGAATAAAACGGGAGTGGAATAGAGATGAGCGGACGAGATAAAAAGAAAAATAAAACTAAAAAAAGAGTTATAATCTTCGGTATATTAGGCATTTTGTGTATGATTTTTATAATTGGCTGCAATTTGCGCCGGCCAGCGGTCGCTGATGCGATTACCAGCGGCCACCCGGCGGTGATAACGGCCAGTGTTTAGCTGGCTGATTTTGTGTTAATTACTACGGTATAATGCTTCGTTGCTCTCTT
>JAQUUB010000031.1 GCA_028694115.1 Lachnospiraceae bacterium | reverse complement strand
GATAGGCTTTACGGAGGATAAAAATTATTGTATACTTCTAAAGAACAGTAAATGTCTCTATTGGGAAGGAACAAGGTTTCTTATGGCAATTGTAGATAAATTTAACCGCGTAAGCAAGGATAAAGTAAATCAAAATTTAATGAGTGTCATAAAACGAATGCATAGTATCGTAGAAAATACAGATATTGACAAACATCGACAGTCGCAAGACAACTTTGGTGCTATCTTTGGAGCAAGCAAGGAAATTACACATAAGGATTTTATGATTGGTGAGATGGAGGCTGAGTGGCTGTCCGTTAATCGAACACATATTAGAAAGCATGTGATTTTTTATTGTCATGGTGGTGGTTATATGACTGGTAGTTTTAAATATGCAAGATCGTTAACGACCAAACTTGCGACAACGACCTCCATGGATGTCCTATCCTTTGATTACCGATTAACTCCAGAACACCCATATCCGGCTGCACTAGAGGATGCCATGAAGGCATGGGATTATTTGATGCATTTAGGGTATGGAGCAAGAGATGTCATAATTGGTGGAGATTCTGCAGGAGGAAATCTGGCATTGGCATTGACTCTGAAATTGAAGGAAGAGGGAAGAATTCTGCCAAGAGGATTGTTCTTAATGTCTCCTTGGACTGATATGGAGTGTACGGGAAAATCGCATGAGAGCCGCCAGTTTATTGATCCAGTACTAGATGCTGAGTATTTAGAACGTGCAATTGAGGCATACGCCAGGGGAGAGGATTTAAGCAATCCATTTATTTCACCTATCTATGGGGATATGCAGGGGTTTCCACCTGTTTACATACAGGTAGGGGACAATGAAATATTACTAAATGACTCCATCATGCTTCACAAGAAACTGATAAAAGAGAATGTTCCAGTTAGAATGGAGATCTATAAAGGAATGTGGCATGTTTTTCAGATGTCACCCTTTAAAGCAGCATATGATGCAATGGAACAAATAGCAGAATTTATTTTTGATATTTGCCGCTAGCAGGGAAGGACTTGATTATTTTATGAAATATTTACGTCAGATAACGATTTTATTAATATTTAGTGTGGTTGGAGAATTATTAAATATATTGATACCACTTCCGGTGCCAGGGAGTGTATATGGAATGGTATTACTATTTATTGCTTTAATGACAGGGATTGTAAAACTGTCTCAAGTGGAAGAAACGGCAAAATTTATGATCTCAATTATGCCCATCTTTTTTATTTCGCCTACGGTTAGTATTATGACCAGCATGGGGGGGATGAAAGGGCAGATATTAGCGCTTATTATCATTTGTGTTATTTCAACCTCGGTGGTTCTTATGATAACTGGAAGAGTAGCACAATTTGTAATGCAAGAGCAGAAGAGAAGAAAACAAAAGGAGGAAAGTGTAAATGAATAACATCTTAGCACAATCAGCCTTTTTTGGTATTGCACTCAGTCTAGTCTGTTATTTTATTGGAGTAAAGCTTCAACAGGTCACAGGTTTATCCATTTGTAATCCGTTAGCAGTAGCATCCATTATCATTATTGTATTTTTGTTGGTTTTTCAAATTGACTATGAGACCTATGAAAATGGTGCAAAGTATATTACCTATTTTTTAACACCTGCAACCGTTTGTCTGGCAGTACCATTATATCGTCAGATTGAAATATTAAAGAAAAATTTTGTTGCAGTCATCAGTGGTATTTTGGCAGGCTGCATTGGACATGTTGTGTTAATCATTGGTTTAGGAGCTGCATTTGCAGTAAAAAAGGACGCTATCTTATCACTTCTTCCTAAATCAGTTACCACACCGATTGCAATGGGTGTATGTGAAGAAATTGGTGGGGTCATTGGCATCACAATAATAGGAGTAGTTGTAGCAGGTAATATTGGGGCAATGTTTGCACCAATGCTTTTAAATTTAATCAGAGTAGAAGAACCTGTTGCAAAGGGACTTGCGATTGGATGCTGTTCTCATGCACTAGGAACTTCAAAGGCATTGGAGCTTGGTGAAATA
This sequence comes from Lachnospiraceae bacterium, assembly GCA_028694115.1. The sequence continues at coordinate 43,156 of JAQUUB010000031.1, read as the reverse complement.
GAAGGTGCTATGAGCTCGTTGGCAATTGTAGTAACGGGAATTATGACAGTTGTTATTGTTCCGATTGTTGTTAATCTATTTTTGATTTAGAGCTATTTATATTTATTAATTATGATCCTCTTTTTATTTAAGAATCAGCATGTAAGATATAGATATCATTAGAAATGATGATACCTATTCGCTATGACACGGCGAACCAATGTTGATAAAATAAAGAGAGGATTTTTTTATGTGGATTAAAAATTTACGATATCGGAAGACGCAGACCTGCTTACTATTTGTCATTGTACTGTTATGTACGCTATTGCTCTGCTCTTCCCTGACAATTCTGCTGTCTATGAATGAGCCATTTCAAAAGCTTGTGGATGAGTGCAATACAGGTACCGCCATGTTTTATAGTGTATTTCGAGATAAGGAAACAGTGACACAAATACAGGCGGAATTTGAAAAATTAGATAATGTGAAACAGACGATTCTATATAAGTATCATTATGTAGAAGATGGACTAAAAGTAAAAGGAAAGGCAGTCGGTGGTTTTTATTGTCTCACACCTTACGTTGAAGGAGCTTTTAAAAAGATCCGTTATCTTGAGGGGGATGCTTTACTAGCTCGTAGTCTAAAGGATAGCGAATGTATCATTCCTTCGTGTATGGCAATTGGAAATGATGTAAGGGTTGGGGATGAAATCTCCGTACAGATGGGAGAAGAGGTACTTCACTATACGGTGAGAGGGATTTTTGTGGAGCCGTATAGTAGTTCCACATCATATGATTCCAGTTTGCTTGTAAAAGAGATACCTGAACAGATGAGCCTTCAATACAAGATTCGCCTTTATGGTAAAGAAGGAACTACAGGCCAGGATATTGAGAATGCTTACCGAAAGTCTCATGAGGGGCAAATGCCAGGTCAGCTGTTGACAGTAGAGGATGCAGTCACAAATACAACACTTGCAAATAATATTATGGCATCCATATTAATTGTAGTTGGACTGATTATGTTAATTGTTAGTTTGTCAATTATTAACTTTATGATTCGTAATACAATGATTCAGGATGCAAAAACAATTGCGATGTATAAGGTCATAGGCTACACAAAGGCAGATATACTAAGTAATTATTTAACCTTTTATTTTGTGGTAATGTCAGTAGCTAGTCTGTTTGCAATGATAGGATCCAAGATATTTGCTTCTAAAGTATTAGAGTCTATGTTTGAAACGATTGGTGAAAAGAGCAATACCTCAGTATTGTTACCAGGAGTTCTTTGCTATGTTATAATCGTTGGATTTGCGACTTTGTTAATCAGGGTCATTATTAACAAATCACAAAAGGCAAATCCAATATATGCCCTAAATAATTGGAGTAATACCAATAGTAAGAAGAAATTAAAAGGAAATATGAAAGTTCGGTTTTCACCATTTGGAATTGCCATTCGTAATCTTTTAAGGGACAAAAAGGGAGCAACAGGAATCCTCATTACGTCCTTGATAACGATTTTTGGTGTTAATTTTGCAATTATTTCTCTTGATGTAGCATTACACATGAGAGAAAATAATGATTACTGGCTGGCAATTGAGAATAGCGATATCCGTGTAACTGTAAATGAAGGTGTTGACTTTGAAGAAGTTCGAAGAATTGTTGAACAGAATGATATGGTTGACAGAGTGATTGCAAATGCAAGTCCTGTGTGTGGTTCTTTGAAATGGACGAAAGACAGTACCTTTACATTAATCTATCCGTATGTCTATGAAACCTACGAGGATTGCGGACAGGATGCAATAGAAGGAAGAAATCCGATTCGGGGAAATGAAGTATCTATTTCTGGAAAGGTTGCAAAAGAACGTAATAAGACGGTAGGAGACTATATTGAGATTGAATTAAATGGAAAGAAAATCAATTTCTTAATTACAGGAATCTATCAGACTTATTTGAATATGGGTAAGAGCTGTCGATTGATCGAACAGGCCTATACAGAGAATGGGCTTGATTTCACATTTACAAACCTTGGTATCTATGCGAATAAAACACAAAGCGTAGAAGATACGCTAAATAAATTAAAGGCAGACTTGGACGGAAAAGGAAAGGTCATGTACAGAAGTGAAACTAATTCTGAAATAATGGATATGATAGCTGGGCCTCAAACATCTTCAATTCCAGCAATTACAATTCTGGTGCTTTTGATTGGTACCGCGAATATCTTTTGCATTGTACTTTTAAGAAATGCCAATAGTGAAAAAATGAATGGGATTTATAAATGCATCGGATATTCTACGAGACATCTAATCATAGCAAATGTTACCTATGTTATGATTTTAGCAGTACTGTCAATTCTCATTGCAGTTCCATTGATTTTATATCTATATCCGAAGATTATGACGCTGAGCCTTAGCATGTTTGGGCTGTTGCGATACGATATTTCATATAATTACTTAGAAATTTTCGTTACAAATGGAGTCGTACTTTTGATGTTTATATTTGGAACCATTGTTTCATCAAGAAGTTTGAAAAAGATAAATGTAAGAGATTTGGTACAGGAATAGGAAATGGAGGATATAAAGGTGAATCAGGCAATTTTGAAAACGGAGTTTCTATGTAAGAGTTTTATTACAGATGGGGAAGTAAATAATATAATAAAAAATTTAAATCTTGAAATATATGAGGGAGACTTCACTATAATTATGGGAAGCTCAGGATCTGGAAAATCAACACTTCTCTATGCACTTAGTGGAATGGATAAGGCTACAACAGGAAAAGTGTTGTTTGATGGTCGTGATATTACAAAATTAAAAGAAAAGGATATGACTAATCTTCGAAAGAAGGAAATTGGATTTGTGTTTCAAGGAATTAACTTAATTAGTAATCTTACGGTCTATGAGAATATGCTGAGTCCAACCTATAAAAGCGGAGCAGACAAGAAGCACATAGAAGAAAAAATAAAGGATCTGGCTGAGAAATTATCTTTAACCGATCAAATGAAGAAATTTCCCAATCAGATGTCAGGTGGACAAAGACAGAGAGTTGCAATCTGTCGGGCACTGATGAATCAACCCAAGGTTCTATTTGCAGATGAGCCAACAGGTGCTCTGAATTCTTCACAAGGTGAGAGTGTTCTAGATGTATTTACTGATATTCATGAGGAAGGGCAATCGGTGGTAATGGTTACTCATGATTTGAAGGCAGCGTGTAGAGGGAATCGTATTATCTATCTGAAGGATGGTAGAATTGATGGAGATCTTAAACTCAATGAGTATCGGGAAGATAAGGAAGAGGAACGCGAAGAAAGAGTTTATAAATTTCTAAAGGAAAAGGGCTGGTAAATCTTGAGAAAGCAAAAACAGCAGAGTATAATAGTACCATAGTCATACGGAGGTGAATATGGGGCAAAAGATTTTGATTATTGAGGATGAGAAAGAGCTTGCAAATATCCTTGGAGCTTATTTAGAGGTGGAAGGATTTAAGGCTTTAACAGCAGGAGATGGCGTCACAGGTCTACAGATATTTCTAGAAGAAAAGCCAGATCTCGTATTGCTTGATATTATGCTTCCGAAAATGGATGGAATGAAAGTATGTAAGGAGATCCGCAATGTATCGGAGGCACCTGTGATTATGATTTCTGCAAAGGATGGAGAAATGGATAAAGTAGTAGCCCTAGGAATTGGGGCTGATGACTATGTAACAAAACCCTTTAGTCTATGTTGCATGTCCCTTTGAATATATGGTAATAACAGAAGATGGGAGTGTACTATATTCAGATTCTATTTTTGATTATTCGGTAGGGGAATCCGTTAAGGTTGAAGAAGTATTGCAGAAGGATCAAAGCTTCGGTAAAGGTACAGAAGGGTATGAAAAGGAATTTCTTGTGCTCACAGATGGGAATCAAACAAAAGGGTTTGCAATTTTTGCCGTAAAGGATTCCTTTTATCAAAACAGCAATCGTTTAAAAAAGGCAGTCTATTTGTTCCTACCTATTGGAATTAGTATTTTATTCGTTATGATCTTAGCCTTTATAAAATCCTGCTACTTGCAAATACGTATTTTAAATCCTGTTTCAGAAATCAGTTCGTCAGCTAAGGAAATCATAACAGGAAATTATGATTTGGAAGTAGTTCGTGATTATGGAAGTAAAATAGCTGAAAATGAGATGGGTGATTTGTCCTATTCCTTTGAACTTATGCGGGATGAATTAAAGAGCAAGCAGATGAGAGAAGAAGAACTGAAAAGATCGCAACAGGAGCTAATTTCTTGCATTTCGCACGATTTGCGAACACCCATTTCAACAATCAAGGCTTATGGAGAGGGGCTTCGGGATGGAATTGCAAATACAGATAAGAAAAAAGAAGAGTATATAAAAATAATAATTGATAAAACGAATTTACTTATTGAAATGATTAAAGAATTATTAGATATTTCTAATGCACAGCTCAAAAAACTGGAGATACAAAAGCAGGAAGTCTATTTTACAAAATATTTTGAAGAAGTAATGAGAGAAATTCAAATCTTTGCAAGACAAAGATCAGCAGATTTAGTATGGGATAATCAGGCAGCAGATATGATTGTAATGATTGATTCCAAAAGAATTACAGAAGTATTGTATAACCTTGTAGAGAACAGCTTAAAATATGTAAAGGAGGATCCGTTACGGATTGAAATAATTGCAATCAATATGAAAAAAGGAATTCAGATTGCAGTAAAAGATAATGGAATAGGGATTGAGGTAGATGATATCCCTTATGTATTCGACAAATTTTATCGTGCCGAGAAATCCAGAACCAGCAGCATACCAGGATCCGGATTAGGTCTTTCCATCTGCAAGTACATCATAGAAGCGCATGGTGGTACGATTGAATGCAAAAGCAGAAAAAGTGTCGGTTGTGAAATCATTTTTACAATAACATAAAATTATAAATAAATTCCTAATAAATTTTAAACTTTTTAAAGGATTTAGGAAGTTTGTGGAGAATATAATTAAGGAGTGGATAAAATCTGAGGGAGAAATTGTTTCGTTTTCTGAGCCAAGAGGGCTAGAGGTGAATATGACAATCAGAGAAAGTTTAGAAAAAATGGAAAAGGACTATTTAAGTCCTTATGCATCCTTAAGTATGGATTCAAAGGGTAGAGAGTATAAAGAGGAACCATGTGACATTCGTCCGGTATATCAAAGAGACAGGGACCGTATTTTACATAGTAAATCATTTCGTAGATTAAAGGATAAAACACAAGTATTTCTGACACCAGATGGAGATCATTACAGGACCCGTCTTACCCACACACTGGAAGTATCCCAAAATGCCAGAACAATAGCAAAGGCATTAAAGCTAAATGAAGATTTGGTCGAAGCAATTGCGCTTGGTCATGATTTGGGGCATACTCCTTTTGGACATGCAGGGGAACGGGCATTAGACCGTGTATGCCCACTTGGATTTTCACATAGTGAACAGAGTGTTAGGGTCGTAGAAAGATTGGAAAAAGATGGAAAAGGACTGAATCTGACTCTCGAAGTGAGAGATGGAATAGCAAACCATCAGACAAAGGGAATGCCATTTACATTGGAAGGTAAGATTGTCCGCCTTTCCGATAAAATAGCTTATATTCATCATGATATGGATGATGCAATTCGTGGAAAAATATTAAAAGATGATGATGTCCCAGCATCCATAGGTAATGTGATAGGAAAGACCACTGCAGAGAGACTAGATCACTTTATTCATGATATTGTAACAAATAGTTATGGAAAAAATGATATTCTACAATCAAAAGAAGTGGCAGAAGCCATGAAAGACTTAAGAATATTTATGTTTGAAAACGTTTATCAAAACGAAAAGGCAAAAGGGGAAGAGGGAAAAGCAGAGAGCTTAGTCGAGACACTCTACATTTATTACCTTCAACATCTAGAAGAGCTTCCAAAAGAGTATCAATGGATGATGGAGGAACAAAATGAGAAACCAGAACGTGTAGTATGTGACTATGTTTCCGCTATGACAGACCGTTATGCCATTGCAAAATATACAGAGTTATTTGTGCCAGATTCCTGGCATGGATGATGTAAGCACACCGAGGTAAGATATGCGTTATTCAGAAGAATTAATTGAAGAAGTCCGATTAAAAAATGATGTCGTCGATGTGATTTCAGGATATGTCAATTTAAAGAAAAAAGGAAGCAGCTATTTTGGGCTGTGTCCATTTCATAATGAAAAGTCTGCTTCATTTTCTGTGACGCCAAGTAAACAAATGTATTATTGCTTTGGATGTGGTGCTGGAGGAAATGTAATCAGCTTTATTATGGAATATGAAAATTACTCTTTTATGGAAGCAATCAAATATCTGGCGGAGCGTGCAGGAGTTGATTTGCCAGAGGGTGAGATGTCTGAAGAGTCTAGAAAACAGGATACTCTTAGAGCACAAATTCTAGAGCTTAATAAAATTGCAGCAAAGTATTTTTATATCATGTTGCGTCAGCCAGATGGAAAAACAGGATATGATTATCTGGTAAACAGAGAACTATCCAAAGAAACCATGCAGCAGTTTGGATTAGGCTATGCTAGTAAATATAGTGATGATTTATACAGATATATCAAAAAGCTAGGGTATTCGGATGAAATTATAAGGCAATCTGGTTTAGTGAATGTTGATGAAAAACATGGGATGAGCGATAAGTTCTGGAATCGTGTCATTTTCCCTATTATGGATGTGAATCACAGGGTGATCGGTTTTGGTGGTCGTGTGATGGGAGATGGGAAGCCAAAGTATCTAAATTCTCCTGAGACCAAAGTATTTGATAAGAGCCGTAATCTTTATGGATTAAATCATGCCAGAACATCGAGAAAGAAAAATATGATTGTCTGCGAAGGATACATGGATGTAATAGCGTTGCATCAGGCAGGATTTTCACAGGCAGTTGCTTCACTGGGAACAGCATTTACCTCTGGACATGCAAACTTATTAAAGCGCTACACCGAAGAGGTCTATCTCACCTATGATAATGATCAGGCGGGAACTATGGCTGCACTTCGGGCGATTCCTATCTTAAAAGAATCTGGGATATCGGCTAAGGTTATTAATATGCAACCTTACAAGGATCCTGACGAATTTATAAAGAATTTGGGTCAGGAAGCTTTTCAGGAGCGAATTGACAATGCGGAGAATGCATTTTTCTTTGAAATCCGTATGCTTGAGAGTAATTATGATGTGAAAGACCCGGAGGGTCGAACGCGTTTTCACGAGGCAATTGTGGCAAAACTGATTCATTTTACCGAAGAAATCGAACGGGAAAATTATCTAGATGCTGTTGCTGCAAAATACATGATTAATGTAGAAAGCCTTAGAAAATCAGTTGCTAGGCAGGCTGCCAGAAATGAGGGTATCCGGGAAATTGTGAGACCTAAATCGGGAATCCAGAGTAATAAGGAGAAAGAGAACGGGGTAGTAAAGGCTCAAAAACTCCTCCTAACCTGGTTAACCGATGAGCCAGCTGTTTATCAACAGGTTAAGAAGCATATTAAACCACAGGATTTCACGGATACTCTTTTTCAATCCGTTGCAGGGATTCTTTTTTCACAATTAGAGGAAGGAAAAGTAAATCCAGCTCAAATTGTAAGTAAGTTTGAGGAAGAGGAGGAGCACAGAACTGTGGCCGCCCTTTTTAATACAAAATTGATTGAGATTGAGTCAAAGACAGAACGTGAAAAAGCCTTAACTGATATTGTGATCAAGGTGAAGGAAAATAGTTTATCAAATGGCAGCAGGGAAGTGCCGGAGGGTATGGATCCTCTGATGAAAGCCATAGCAGATAAAAAAGCAATTGAAGACTTAGAAAAAATACGAATTTCATTATGAATTGTTTTCTAAAGTCAGGGAATACTATGCGAGAAGTGCAAATGGAAGGATGGAATAAAATGGACGAAATTACACAGGCAAAGTTTGAGGAAAAATTACATCAACTCATGGCTATTGCTAAAAAGAAAAAGAATGTTTTGGAATATCAGGAAATAATTGATTTCTTTTTTGATATGGAACTTTTAGAAGAACATTTTGACAAAATTTTAGAATTTTTGGAACACAATAATATCGATGTATTGAAAGTTATTGAGGAAGAGGAGGAAGACGAAGAAATCATCTTGACCGAAGAGGATGAAGTCGACGTAGAAAATATTGATCTTACCGTTCCAGATGGCGTAAGTATTGAAGACCCAGTTAGAATGTACTTAAAGGAAATCGGTAAGGTTCCTCTTCTTTCAGCAGATGAAGAAATTAAATTAGCAAAGAAGATGGAAATGGGTGATGCGGAAGCAAAGAAACGTCTAGCAGAGGCAAACCTGCGTTTAGTAGTATCCATTGCAAAACGTTATGTTGGACGTGGAATGTTGTTTCTTGATTTAATTCAAGAAGGAAATCTAGGTCTTATTAAAGCTGTTGAAAAATTTGATTATACAAAGGGATATAAATTTTCGACGTATGCAACATGGTGGATTCGTCAGGCAATTACCAGAGCAATTGCGGATCAAGCGAGAACGATACGTATTCCTGTTCATATGGTGGAAACGATTAATAAATTAATTCGTATCAGCAGACAATTATTGCAGGAGCTTGGAAGAGAACCGACCCCCGAAGAAATTGCAGAACAGATGAATATGCCAGTTGATCGAGTAAGAGAAATTTTAAAAATATCTCAAGAACCAGTTTCTCTTGAAACACCAATTGGTGAAGAGGAAGATAGTCATTTGGGTGATTTTATTCAGGATGATAATGTTCCCGTTCCAGCAGATGCTGCAGCATTTACGTTATTAAAGGAACAATTAGTAGAAGTACTTAGTACTCTGACGGATAGAGAACAAAAGGTATTAAGACTTCGTTTTGGTTTAGATGATGGTAGAGCAAGAACACTTGAAGAGGTTGGAAAGGAATTCAATGTCACAAGAGAGCGTATTCGACAGATTGAGGCAAAGGCACTACGTAAACTTCGTCATCCAAGCAGAAGCAGGAAATTAAAAGATTATTTGGATTAGGAGAATCTCATGGAATTGTCAGAGCGTTTGAAAGCGGTGGCATCCTTTGTGACGCCAGGAAGCCGTATTGCAGATGTAGGCTGTGATCACGGTTATATCCCTATTTATTTGTATGAAAAGGGGAGTATTAAAAAAGCGATTGCTATGGATATTAATGAGGGACCATTGCAAAGAGCAAAGGAACATATTGCAGAACATAATCTTTCTTGCTACATAGAAACCCGCCTATCAGACGGGGTGGAAAACTTAAAACATGGGGAAGCGGATACTCTTATTATTGCGGGTATGGGTGGTCCTCTTATGCAGAAAATTCTGACAGATGGTGTGGAAACGATAAAGGGAATGAAAGAATTTATTCTGCAGCCACAATCAGAGATACGGGAATTTCGTCACTTTCTACTTGAGAATGGTTTTCGAATAGTAGAAGAAACGATAATCTGTGAAGAGGATAAATTTTATCCAATTATGAAGGTTGTATTTGGAACAGACTCTTATGAGAAAGAAATTGAGTATGCTTATGGAAAGCTTTTGATTGCGAATAGAAATAAAGTGTTGCTGGATTTTTTGGAAAAGGAAAAAAGTATTAAAACAAATATATATAAGAATCTTTATAAGGCAAAAGAACCAAGTGTATTTGCCCTTACAAGAATGAAGGAATTACGACAGGAACTAGATGAAATTGAACAGGCACTTATGGAAATTTGAATCATACTGCGAGGTCTTTTAAATGAAGTGTTGTGAAGTAGTATTAAAACTAGAAGAACTATCACCACCTATGTATGCTGAAGAATGGGATAATGTCGGTCTATTAATAGGACGAAAAGAAAAGAATATCAAGAGTATTTATCTTGCACTTGATGCAACGGATGAGGTGGTTGAGGATGCAGCTGACAAAGGTGTTGATCTGCTGATTACTCATCATCCTTTGCTGTTTTCGCCGATGAAACGTATTTGTTCCGATGATTTTATTGGGAGAAGAGCTATAAAATTAATTAGCAATGATATCTCGTATTATGCAATGCATACAAACTTTGATGTTATGGGTATGGCGGACGCAGCTGCTGATGAGATAGGACTACGTAACAGGCAGGTACTTTCCATTACCTATGAAGATGAGATTGCAAAAGAGGGCTTTGGAAGAGTTGGCCAATTGAATCGTATCATGAGTTTGAGAGAATGTGCGGAATATATCAAACAGAAATTTCATATACCATCTGTAAGGGTATTTGGAGACTTAGATGCAACTCTTGAAAAGGCGGCAATCTCCCCAGGCTCAGGTAAATCTATGATAGACGCAGCAATCGAATCTGGCGCAGAGGTATTGATAACGGGAGATATAGGACATCATGAAGGAATTGATGCTGTTGCACAGGGATTGATGATTATTGATGCAGGACATTTTGGAATTGAGCAGATTTTTGTTTCTTATATGAAAGAATATATTGAACGTGAAATTCCAGGCTTACAGGTATTTACGGAAGTTCCAAAGAGCCCCTTTGTGGTTCTTTAAATGAATACTATGTTTCACACAGGTGGGAGGAAATATGATTAAGGTAAATGTAGATGGTCAATGGATGGAGTATGAAGATGGTGTAACTTATGGCATCATTGCAAAAGATGTTCAAAAAAATTATGATGCTGCAATTGTTTTAGCAAAAGCTGACTACAAGTTGCATGAATTATATAAAACAGTTAAGGATGGAAGTAGCATCACTTTTGAAACATTAAAAGGAAACTCAGGACACAAATCGTATAAGCGTAGTGCGTGTCTTCTTATGATAAAATCGATTTACGATGTTGTGGGAAGGGAAAAGATTGAAAAAATCAAGGTTGAGTTTTCAATAGGGAAAGGTTATTTCTGTAGCTATAAAGGAAATTTTACCATGACACAGGAAATACTTGATTCTGTAAAACAAAGAATGCATGAGCTAGTAGAAGCGGATATTCCTATTAAAAAGAAAGCCTATGATTTAAATGAGGTACTCGTAAAATTTTCGGAATATGGGATGAAAGATAAAGAGAGATTATTCCATTACCGAAGAGGTTCTAAGGTAAATCTTTACTCCATATCTGAATTTGAGGATTATTTTTATGGCTATATGCTTCCAAGTGCAGGGTATATTAAATACTTTGATTTGTATTTATATGATGATGGATTTATTTTACAGCTACCAGAAAGAAAACATCCTGAGGAGGTCTCAGAATTTGTTCCAATGCCAAATCTGTATCACGCTATGAAGGGATCATCTAAATGGGGTGAAACGCTTGAAATTGATACGGTGGGCGCACTAAATGATAAAGTATGCCAAGGAAAATTCGAGCAGTTAGTGCTCGTTCAAGAAGCTTTACAGGAGAGCAGAATTTCTGAAATCGCAGCAGACATTGTAAAACGCGGTGGTAAGAAATTTGTTATGATTGCAGGTCCCTCATCATCTGGCAAAACAACATTTTCTCATAGATTATCTACTCAGTTAATGGCGCATGGAATGAAACCACATCCGATTGGAGTCGATGATTATTTTGTAAATCGTGAGAACACACCGAAGGACGAAGACGGCAATTTGAACTTTGAATGCTTAGGAGCCATTGATGTGAAACAATTTAATCAGGATATGACAGATTTACTAGAAGGAAAGACGGTGGAGATTCCCTCCTTTAACTTTAAAACGGGTTTCAGAGAATACAAGGGGAATTTTAAAACATTAGGACCTGATGATATTCTGGTAATCGAAGGAATCCATGGTTTAAATGACGAACTTTCTTATTCATTACCCAAGGAGAGCAAATATAAAATTTATATTAGTGCATTAACAACCTTGAATGTAGATGAACATAATAGAATTCCAACAACGGATGGAAGATTAATCCGACGTATGGTAAGGGATTTCCGTACAAGAGGCGCGTCAGCACAGCGCACACTAGAAATGTGGGGGTCTGTTCGAAGAGGAGAAGAGGAAAATATTTTTCCATTTCAGGAGCATGCGGATGCTATGTTTAATTCTGCATTAATCTATGAATTAGCAGTTCTTAAACAATTTGCAGAGCCGTTATTATTTAGCATTAAGAAGGAAGAAACGGAATATCAGGAGGCACAACGTTTACTTAAATTCTTAGAGTATTTCCTTGGAGTTAGTACAGAACAGCTGCCTAAAAACTCTATTGTGCGTGAATTTGTAGGTGGAAGTTGTTTTAATGTTTAAATGAATAACATATTATAAAAATAATGCCGGATGTAATGTCTGGCATTATTTTTTACTGTTTTTTTAAGTGTAAAAATGAGTCTTTTAAGTGTAAAGGCTCTTTTTTTCTATTTTTCGAGTTATTCTTACTTGCATATTTTACAAAAAGTATGATTCAATGGAAATGTAATAATTATCAAGTTGATATTGTAAAAGGAGATTATTTATGAAAAAAATGAAATACGCATTAGGTATAGTTATCTCACTAAGTATCATTCTTGCAATAGTACTTAGTACTGATTTAAAAGTGCATGCAGACGGTGGAGCAACTGCAGTGGAAGCAAAATTTATATGGCAGACAGATACGAATTACGATTTTGTCCACAGTGCGGAAGATTACAAGTATTTCTTTTTTGTTCCCAGTGAGACAAAAGAATATACAATTTCAGTTGATAGTAATGTAGATGATTTCATGGGCATGTGTGCGCTATATGATGATTCAATATGCAGTGATCAATTTGCTAGTTCCCTTGTGGAAAATAAAAATGGGGAGGAAAGCTTCAGCATTTCATATGAACTAAAAGAAGGTCAGAAATATTATGTTGGTCTAGATGCCCTGTGGGGTGAGACTGGCTACTTTCAGATTACTGGTGGAGGACTTTACAGTCCAGGAGTTTTTGATTTTGAAAGTACGACTGCATCAGTAGGAGAAGGGGACGGTTCCTATGACTTTACGGTTAATAGAACAGCCGAAGGGATAGGTGATGTTACAGTCGATTATACCGTAACAGGTACTGCAACGAGCGGAACAGATTATACCCTCGCAAGTGGAACACTGAATTTTGCAGGTGGCGTATCTAGTAATAAAATTAAGGCTTTAATTACAGATGATACGGATGTGGAAGAGGATGAAACAATCGTTGTTACCTTAAGTAATCCTACGAATGAATTCTCATTAGGGACGAACAAAACCTCTACGCTGACGATTACGGATAATGACAATGCTGGTCCATCTATTTCAAAAGTTACTCCTCCGTCCAACAAGACATATAAGGAAGGGGATATTCTAAGCTTTACTGTTGATTTTTCAGAAGCTGTAACCGTAACAGGAATACCAAGAATTGAGCTTAAAATCGGAGGATCTACTAGTTATGCATCCTATTCTTCAACAGATAGTACGTCCGATTCCCTTAAATTCAAATATACGATTCAAGAAGGGGAATCCGATACGGATGGCATTGAGATTGTCGAGCCCTTAAATTTAAACGGGGGTACCATTAAAAGTGATGCTGTTGGTAAAGATGCAGTACTTTCCTTCTCATTGCCAACAACAACAGGCGTCAGGGTTGATGCAGTTGTTCCAACGATTTCCTCAGTAGATGTACCAGAGGACAATACCTATGCAGCCGGAGCAGTCCTTACATTTACGGTTCACTTTAGCGAGGCGGTAACGATATTGGGAGCACCCATTATTCCGATTACGATGGGGTCTACCTTTAAAAAAGCGGAATTTGTTTCTGGAAGTGGAACAGATACCCTTATTTTTAAATATACTGTTCAAACGAATGATTCAGACAGTAATGGAATTATGATTGATTCATCAATTGGTTTAAACGGTGGAACAATCAAAGACACACCCGGCAATGCTACTCTTTTATCATTGAATAATGTAGCCTCAACTTTGGGAATATTGATTGATGCGGTAGCACCTAATAAACCATCGGCGCCAGTCCTCACGGCTGCTTTTGATACTGGATTATCAGATTCAGACAATATAACAAAGAATACAATTCTAACATTTACTGGAACAGCGGAGGCAGGTTCTACCGTCAGACTTTATAATGGAACAAATGTTATTGGTAGTGATACAGCCAATGGAAGTGGAAACTATAGTATTACGACAAGTACTCTTCCAGAAGGTACTCATTCTATTACTGTAAAAGCAACGGATACGCTTGGAAATGAAAGCGCCACTTCGGAAACATGCAGTGTTACGATTGACAAGACTGCCCCCATCGTCAGTGATGTTGTGGATGGCAGTATTAATACTTCAGCCGTTTCACCAACATTTTTGGATGGAACAGCAACTCTTAAAGAAGGAGCCAATACACCCGCTTCCTATAGCAGCGGAACAGAAATTAAAGATAATGGTTCTTATGTTCTTACTGTAACAGATACGGCGGGAAATACAACGAGTGTAAGCTTTCGCATTGCAATTCCAAAGAAACCTGGAATTCCTCAGGACTTAGTCGTTACCCCTGGAAATGGGCAGGCAAAGCTATCCTTTCATGCACCTTTGGATGATGATGGAAATGTAATTACTGGATATGTATTAAAATATTACCCTATGGGTCACAGTGAAACTCTTACAGAAGAACAGATTGATGACTCGAGTGCAACCTCATACACCATAAATGGTCTTACGAACGGTATTGAGTATTGTATTTCACTTGCCGCAAAATACAGTCTCGGAGATGGTGATTATTCAACCGTATCGACATTGATAGGAAGAACAGAAAAGATAATAACAGCAACAACAATTGGCAACCTTTCAGGTGGAAATATAATAAATGTTCCCTATGGAACAACTGTGAGTACATTAGAGTCAAAAATTACCGTTTCGGACGGCGCTTCTTTTAAAATCATTACAGGGGCAGGCGGTTCTGCTGTGACTGATGAAGACACAAATGCGACTTCAGAGATGAAAGTAAAAGTGACTGCTGAAAACGGATTATCTTCTGAATACTCAATAGCAGTGGAACCACAGACCTTTAGTGTGTCATACAACGGGAATGGAAATACAGATGGAACCGTTCCAGTTGACACAAATAAATATGTAAGTGGTGTCAATGTTCCGATTGCAGAAAACACCGGAAACCTTATAAAAACAGGATATACCTTTGTTGGCTGGGCTTTAACTTCAAATGGCTCGGCAATAAGCTCCCACACAATGAGTAGTGCAAATGTAACCTTTTATGCAGTGTGGAAAGCGATTCCAGAATATACCGTGTCATACAACGGAAATGGGAATACAGGTGGAACCGTTCCGATTGACAGCAAAACATACGTAAGTGGAGCGAATGTACCGCTTGCAGGCAATACTGGAAACCTTACAAAAACAGGATATAACTTTGAAGGCTGGGCGTTAACTTCTAAAGGTTCGGTAATAAGCTCTTACACAATGAGTACTTCAAATATAACCTTTTATGCAGTGTGGAAAGCAATTCCAGAATATACCGTGTCATACAACGGAAATGGAAACACAGGTGGAACCGTTCCAGTTGACAGCAAAACATATGTAAGTGGAGCGAATGTTCCTCTTGCAGGAAATACAGGAAACCTTACAAAAACAGGATATACCTTTGAAGGCTGGGCGTTAACTTCTAAAGGTTCGGTAATAAGCTCTTACACAATGAGTACTTCAAATATAACCTTTTATGCAGTGTGGAAAGCAATTCCAGAATATACCGTGTCATACAACGGAAATGGAAATACAGGTGGAACCGTTCCTGTTGACAGTAAAACATACGTAAGTGGAGCGAATGTACCGCTTGCAGGCAATATCGGAAACCTTACAAAAACAGGATATACCTTTGGTGGATGGGCGTTGACATCAAACGGTTCCGCAATAAGTTCCTACACAATGCATACTGCAAATGTGACTTTTTATGCAGTGTGGAAAGTGAAATCATCTAAGGATTCTGACAACGAGGATAATGGGAGTGATAATAATAATAGCTCAGGAAGTTCAGGAACATCCACTAGTTCAGGGACTACGACCAACCCAACCAATTCAAATAGTTTAGTAAGTCCAGGAGCTAACACGAATCCAGAAAGTCCGGTTACTTCCATGGCTTCCACTAATTCAAAACCGCAAGGCAGTACCAGTAGTTCAGATAGTTCATCGAATGGATCAGGAAAAGTCCCTTTTCTTGTAAAAACAGGAGGTGTAGGAAAAAGCATAATTGATATGCTTGAAGAGGCAGATGTTGGTAATTATGTTGATATCAATATGAATGGTTCCACAACGGTTCAGTCGGAATGGATTGCAGCAGTTGCCGGTCAGGATGTTGATATGGTTCTTAAGATGGACAATGATATAACTATTACAATAAACGGGACCAGTATTACAGGAACTGATTTCTCGAATATTGATTTTTCTATGGTAACAGGTACAAACATTATTCCCGTTACGGTAATAGACGAGGTGGCAGATGGAAAGGATACAATGCAGATAGGATTTACCTATGATGGAGAATTAGGTTTTACGGCAACCGTGACAATTGATCTTGGTGATAAGAACAAAGGAATGTTTGCAAATCTGTTCTACTATAATGAAACAACCAAAGCACTTGAGTTTATGGGTTCTAGTGAAATCCATAATGATGGAACTACTAATTTAGATTTTAAGCATTTTTCTGATTATGTAGTCGTAATTGATAAGGTGAGTCTTGAACCTGAGAGTGTAACTGCAGGTGCTGAAACAAGTGATAAGGACAATTCCAGTATCAGTGGAAATACCAGTACAGAGAACAAATCCTTTACATCCGATTCCAAGGATAAAACCCTTACTAATGTAGCTGTTTCTCTTGCGGTACTGATTATTGCAGCATTTATCGTACTATTTGTAGCCAGATTAAAGAAACAAAAAGCGAAGGAGTAACAAAATAAAATAGTCAATTTAGAAATCGCTTGACTGAATTTGAAAAATGAGTGTATACTGTAAAAAAATTAATAAATGGCAATGAGAAGGAATAGTATCTACGTATTTCATATCAGAGAGAAGATGGCTGGTGAGAATCTTTATGAAAAAAACAGGGAAGGCGTCTTCTGGCTGTGAGTTGAAAGGATTTATCTGATTAGACTTCACCGGGTTTTCTACCGTTATCATGGAAGCAGCATGAGGAGTAATGGAAGTGCTGGCAGAGAGCAGATTTATTTCTGAATTTAGGTGGTACCACGGACAATGTATAGTGTTCGCCCTAAGCATGAGTGCTTAGGGCGTTTTTTAATGGAAAAAGGGAGGAAATATCTATGAGAAAGTTAACAATGGAAGAAGTGATTGCTTATTGTAATCATTATGGATTTATTTTTCAGGGAAGTGAAATCTATGGTGGACTTGCAAATACATGGGATTATGGTCCGTTAGGAACGAGACTTAAAAACAACTTAAAAGATGCATGGAGATACTATTTTATACAAAAAAGAGAGAATAGCTATGAGGTGGATGCAGATATATTAATGAATCCTATGGTATGGAAGGCAAGTGGTCATCTGGATGGTTTTTCAGATCCCTTACTTGATTGTAAAGAATGTAAAACAAGACATCGAGCAGATAATCTGATTCAAGATTTCAATGAGTCAGTACATGCAGATGGTATGACGCAAGAAGAAATGATGAACTATATTAGAGAACATAATGTCCCATGTCCTAAGTGCGGAAAGTCAAATTTTACGGATATTCGTCAATTTAATTTAATGTTTGCCACACAAAGAGGAGTCACCCGAGATTCTGCAAATACCGTCTATCTGAGGCCTGAAAACGCACAGGGTGAATATGTGAATTTTTTAAATGTACAAAGAACCATGAGAACGAAACTGCCATTTAGCATAGGTCAGATTGGGAAAGCATTTCGAAATGAAATCACACCTGGTAATTTCACATTTCGTACCATTGAATTTGAACAAATGGAATTTCAGACTTTTTGTAAAAAGGGCAGTGATGAAGAACTCTATGAGTATTTTAAAGATTATGGGATGGAGTTTTTTGAATCGATTGGACTGCCAAGAGAACACTTACGTTTCCATGATCATGAAAAATTAGCACATTATGCAAAATCAGCCTGTGACATTGAATATTTATTCCCATTTGGATGGGGAGAAATCAACGGAACACATAACCGTACCGATTTTGATTTAACAAGGCATCAGGAATTTTCAGGAAAAACAATGGAGTATTTTGATGCAGATAGTAATGAGAGATATATTCCATATATTATTGAATCTACGTATGGTCTGGATCGACTTGTGTTAAGTGTGCTATTTGAAAGTCTTTTTGAGGAAGAAATGGAAGGGGGAGACAGCAGACTGGTATTAGGAATCAAACAATCCTTAGCTCCTATTAAAGTCAACGTATTACCTTTAATTAAAAAGAGGCATGCAGAGAAGGCTCATGAGATTTATGCAGATTTATCTAGAAGTATGATGGCATCCTATGATGAAGCAGGAAGCATTGGAAAGCGTTACCGCAGAGGGGATGCAATAGGAATTCCATATACGGTTACGATTGATGATGAAACGATAAATCAGGGGAAGGTCACAGTCAGAGAACGAGATTCGATGCAGCAGGAATCCGTAAAAATAGAAGAACTCAAGATCTATTTATTAGAAAAACTTTCAAAATAGCAGTTTAAATAATATGACAATAAGATGTCAAGTTATATATGCTATCCTTGTAGAAGATTCTAACGAATGAGGAATTCTTAGAATAAGATATAAAAGGATTCTAGGAGGCAATGTCAGAATAAAAAACTATCTTATGGTATGATGGAGGAATGGTAATGGAATTAATTAAAGTTACAAAAGAAAATCTGGATAAGGAGCATATCTGCTGTGCCATTTCATCAAATAAGGATTGTCAGGTTTCTTCTAAGAAAGAGTGGTTATCAAAGAGATTTGAGGATGGATTGGTTTTTCTAAAAGGGAATGTTAGGGGAAAATGTTTTATTGAATATGTTCCAGCGGAATATGCATGGTGCCCCATTGAAGCAAAAGACTATTTGTTTATTGATTGCTTATGGGTATCGGGACAGTTTAAGGGACAAGGGTTTTCCAGTGAGCTATTAGATGCCTGTATTAGCGATGCAAAGCAACAAGGAAAGAAGGGGTTGGTAATCGTTTCCGCCACCAAAAAAATGCCCTTTTTATCAGATCCTAAGTATCTAAAGTATAAAGGATTTCGAGTAGCAGATAGTGCAGCTCCTTATTATGTGTTATATTATCTTCCTTTTGAAGAGGGTGTAGAGAAACCTAGGTTTCAAGAGCAGGTAAAGAATCCTAGAATTGAAAAAATGGGTTATATACTTTATTACTCTGCACAGTGCCCATTTACGGCTAAATATGCTCCATTACTTGAAGAGGTTGCAAAAAGACACCAGTGTGATTTCAAAGCTATCAAAATTGAGTCCACTCAGCAGGCCCAAGAATCTCCAGCTGTATTTACTACATACAGTTTGTTTAAGGATGGAGAATTTATAACAAATGAAATTCTTTCAGAAAAAAAGTTTGAAAAAATGATTCTTGAAGAATAGGAGATAGGAAGAAGATTAGTTGACGATTTAATAAGTTACCTATATAATAAGGATGTTTAGTGAGGCAAATGATGGCGTGAGCAAGCTCACGAGGAAAGTCCGGGCTTCATAGGGCAGGATGCCGGATAACGTCCGGTGGAGGCGACTCCAAGGATAGTGCAACAGAAATATACCGCCATTCTCTCTTTGAGAAAATGGTAAGGGTGGAAGGGTGGCTTAAGAGACCACCGCCCTGGTGGTAACATCGGGGGCATATGTAAACCCCATTCGAAGCAAGACCAAAGAGGGTCATTGACCCGTGGAAGCAATAGATCGGCCCGGTCTGCTTTCAGGTAGGTCGCTTGAGGCTGTTGGCGACAACAGTCCTAGATAGATCATCATTCATGACATAACCCGGCTTATCGCCTCGCTGAACAAAAAAGAGAGAGAAGTAATTCTTTCTTTTTTTTGTTGACAAAAATTTTTAATAGTGATATATTGTGCATATACGATATGCACAATAAAAACAATAAATATATAAACTAGTTGAGTAAAAGAAAAGAGGAGTAACATGGAACTATTAAAAGTAGACCATTTAAGTAAAAATTATGAGAAGTTTTCATTAAAGGAGGTATCTTTTAAATTAGAGAAGGGATATATTATGGGCTTTATTGGAAGCAATGGTGCCGGAAAAACAACTACCCTAAAAAGTATTGTAAATATGATACATACAGATGGTGGGAGCATTGAAGTATGTGGAAAAGATTTTAAAAAAAATGAATTTGAGTGTAAACAAGAAATTGGTGTTGTGTTAGGAGGCATTGATTACTATCCTAGAAAAAAATTAAAAGTAATCACATCTGTTGTAAAGAAATTTTATAGGGAATGGGATGAAACTCTCTATCAAGAATATATAAAGAGATTTGACCTGGATGAAGAGAAAAAGGTAAATGAACTCTCAGCTGGTATGAAAGTCAAATATTCCTTGGCACTGGCTCTTTCACATAATTCAAAGCTACTCATCCTTGATGAACCTACTTCAGGATTGGATCCGGTTTCTAGAGATAATTTAATAGAGCTCTTTCAAGAATTGATTGAATCAGGAGAAAGAAGCATTCTATTTTCTACCCATATTACATCAGATCTAGAGAAATGTGCGGACTTTATTACTTATATTAAAAAGGGAGAAATATTAAAAAGTGATGAAAAGGAAGCCTTCCTAAATTCTTATCTTGTGGTGGGTGGTAAGAGTGAACAGTTGACGGAAGAATTAAAAAGAAAACTAATTGGCTATAAGAAAAACTCATTTGGATTTACGGGATTACTATTATCCCAAGATATTTCTTTGGCAGATGAGCTAGAGCAAGCACCAGCAGATTTAGAAACAATTATGATTTATCATGAAAAAGAAAAATAGAATAAAATAATTTGAGTTTTTATGAAAGGGTGCATGAAGAAATCATGCAAAAGGCAGATTATGAAAGAATTATTATATAAAGAGGTAAAACTTTGCAATCATCCAACGATTTATATTTTTCCATTTTTGACAACGATGTTATTGATTCCATCTTATCCCTATTATGTTGCCTTTATTTACAATTGTTTGGCAATATTTTTGGTTTTTCTTTATGGAAGAGAAAATAAGGATACATTTTTTTCAACAATGTTGCCTGTTAGAAGAAAAGATATAATAAAGGCAAGGTGCATCATCATTACTTTGATAGAATTGCTTCAAATCCTACTATCTATTCCGTTTGCAATTTTAAGAACAATAATTAATCAAAATGAGACTGGAAATCTTGCTGGGATTGAAGCAAATCCAGCATTTTATGGTTTCGTATTTATAATGTATGGAATATTCAATTTAGTATTTTTAATTATATTTTATAAAGATGCATTTTCAGCTGGAAAAGCATTTGCATTTGCTGGTACTATTATGGCATTGTATATTATAGTAATGGAAGTAGCAGTTCAGGTAATCCCTAATTTGAAATTCAGTTTAGATACAACAGAACGTTTCCTTATGATAAAACAAGTTCCAATTTTAGTATGTGGAATCATAGGTTATATACTTTTCATCTGGATTGCTTATCTAAAATCAATAAAAAACTTTGAGAAAGTAGACTTATAGATTGCTTATGGATATTGTTATTAATAATTTTTCGGAAACTCCAATTTATCAACAAATGTACGAACAGATATCTGCTCAGATTATGAAGGGGGAATTGAAGAGTGATGATTCGTTACCCCCTATTCGAACAGTTGCGAAAGAAATGAGAGTTAGTGTAATCACAGTCAAAAAGGCGTGGGAGGAATTGGAGCGAAATGGCTTCATTTACACAATGGTGGGACGAGGTTGTTTTATTGCGCCTTTGCAAGAAAAGGAACTAGACCTTAAAAAGGATGAGCTAGTGAAAGAACGCTTAAAAAAAGACATGGAGTATTACAAATCACTTGGTATCAGATATGAAGAACTAATTGAAGTGATAAAAGATTGCTATCAGCTTTAATATATCTAAACGGAAGGCAACTCCCTTATAAAATTCATGAAGTCTACAAAACTTCCTTTTTTATAAGTAGAGATGTCTTCCTTATTTGCGTTAATTAAGCAATCTGTGATTAAATAGGTATCAAGTCCTAATGCTGCTGTGATCATATCTTCAGAAACATCATTACCAACCATGCAACATTCTGCGGCCTGCTTTCCAATCCTTTGAAGGATTTCTTCATAATATTTAGGATTTGGTTTGCAATAGGAGTTTGTTTCATAAGTTGTAATTAATGTAAAATCGCTGGGGTTAAGACCTGCCCATTTTACGCGGCTTTCCGTAGCAATGGCAGGAAATAATGGGTTTGTAGCCAGAACTAAATGATACCCTTTTGATTTTAATAATGATATGGCTCTCTTTGCAAGGGCCGAGGGGTCCGTATAATGAATGACTGATTGAAATTCGTTCTGATAAAAGCTCTCGAAATCTGGTTCAAAGGTACGAATATCAGAACCTAGAATATCTCCAAATGCTTTCCAAAACACTTCACAGTTAGTGACACTACCATCATTTTTGCACATAGATTCGGTGCCAACCCAGACAGCTTTTATTAATTGATCTTGATCAAATCCCATAGGGACAAATTTTTCGCAAAGATGCTTTAAATATCCATTTATAAATTTTTCCTGGTCCATGGGAAGTAATGTTCCATCTAAATCAAAAAGAAAAGTATTCATAATATATTCCATTCTGTGCCGTGACAGGCACCTATAAAAAAACAGCTTATACAGTTTTAACCGCTCTTACGTTTCATAATATAATTACCGTTTTTCATTTTATCATATATAATAAAATTTGGAAATAAAGTGCATATTAAAATTTTTTAAAAAAAGTTGAAGAAAAGTAAAAGAGATCTTCGTTATAATAAATGAAGGGAGGCGGAGAGAATTTGTAATATAGGAATTGAGTATCTAATTGATACGTATCAAAATTTAGTTTTTTCTATTTGCTTAAAAATTACCGGTAATTATTTTGATGCAGAAGATTTAGCACAGGAAGCATTTCTATCCGCATATAAAAATCTCCCGAATTTTGATGGATGTAATGAGAAATCATGGATTTGCAGAATAGCTACCAATAAAAGTATTGATTTTGTAAGAGCAAAGAGTCGAGGACAAATACCTACGGAGTCGGATTTCTTTATAGAAGTAGAGGACTATAAAAAAGGTCCAGAAGAAATGCTCCTAGAACAGGATGAAAAAGCACATATTTTAACTCTTTGTAATCAATTAAAACCACCCTATGATGAAGTTGCAAGACAATATTTTTATGAGGAAAGAACAATTAAGGAAATGGCAGAGTCCATGAATCGTAATGAAAAAACACTACAGACACAAATGTATCGAGCAAAGGCAATGTTAAAGAAAATTTATAGAAAGGAGTAACAGAAAATGAATATTAGTGAGTTAGAACTTAATAAATTAATTCGTGAAGTGGAAGATCATTCCATGGTTCAGGCACCAAAGAATATGAAAGAAGCCATTATAAAACGCTCCGAATGTATAGAAGTAAAAGTAATGCGTAAGAAAAATGAAATGTCGAAAGAAATGCAATTATTCTTTTATAGTTTTAAGGTAGTAACTGCTGTTTTCTGGGCACTCATTCTATTGAATTTAGCGGGTACCATAAAGCCAATCGAAATAAGTGAAAAAGCTCCAACACTGGAGCCTCGAAAATCAGTTACTTTTGTAATTAATGAAATGACAACAGAATGGAGCGGATCTTTAAGAAGCGCTTCAAATAAAATTTTAAATTTAGGAGGATTATTCAATGACTAGAAAGAAAACAGGATTTTTTTCGTTTTTATGTTCCCTATTACCAGGAGCAGGTGAAATGCACATGGGGTTTTATAAACAAGGGCTAAGCTTAATGGTATTATTTTTTGGAGTGATGGCTATCTCATCGTATATCGATATTGGGCCACTATTACTGATTCTTCCAGTGATATGGTTTTATAGCTTTTTTCATGTGAACAATTTGAAAACAATGCCAGATGAAGAATTTTATGCGGTAGAAGACGATTATATTTTCCATTTTCATGATGACAACCTAAGGGGAATTATGAGTGGTGATAAAGGAAGAAGAATATTTGCATTTATTCTTATTTTCTTAGGCGCAAGTGCAATTTGGAACAGTATTCGTGATGGTATCTTTCGTATTTTTATTTCCTTCGATACTCAATTTGCAAATATATTCGATGAGATAGCTAGGGAACTGCCAAGATCGGTTATTGCAATTATTGTTATCTATATCGGAATTCAGTTGATTCGTGGAAAAAAACAGGAATTGAATCGTAAAAATGATACCATTATCGATGTGGAACCAGAAGATATGAGAGAAGTGTGAAAAGATATACTAACGCATGAAAGAACCATGCTAAGTATATCTAAGTTTCACACAGGAAGAAGTCGCAAGCGCCTTCTTCTTGTTAATTGTATGTGCAGCATGACTAAAGCATGCAGATGGGAGAAAATATGGAAATTAGAGAACACAGAGTGGGCACCATTACGTTTGGTGTCACACTGATTGGATTTGGAATTTTATTTCTATTAAATATATTTATAGAAAGTATTGGATATAGCTTGATTTTGAAATTATGGCCGATATTATTTATCCTTTTAGGAATCGAAGTCTTGTTTGCAAATACAAAAGGTGATAAAATACAGATTATCTATGACAAAACGGCATTTATATTAATTGCACTTGTGACAGTGTTTGCAATTTGTATGGCATTTATGTCTCAGATGATACAATGGGGACTTATGCATCCCTATTCGTAAATAAGGGTAAATGGGGTTTGTTAATGTAAATGAAGGAAATAACAAGTGAAACATATAGGACTAAAAGACTTTACAGAAAGAGAAGAGCAAAGAGAAGGCAAACGATTAAAAGGTTATCAATGATAGGTATTTTGGCTATTGTTTTGTTAATTGGTATCGGGATAATAATTAAGATGGAAATCCCCTATGAAACGATTGATTTATCAAAGCTCGTAGTTGCAAATTATTCAGGTTATAATACCAAGGGAAGTGCACATGTCAGTTTAAAACAAGAAGAAATACAGAAGTGTTTAAAAACAGCATTTTCTGATTATTCAGATGATATCTTTGTAATCGAAAAAAAATTATCATCTGCTGATTATCAATCGATTGTATCTTCCATTCAATGTAAAGCAGATAAAGATGAGAATTTATCAAACGACGAAGAGGTAAAGTTGACTTTTTCCTATAATGAGGAGCTTGCTGAAAAATTAAAAGTAAAAATCTATCCAAAGGAAGCAGTTTTTGCTGTAAGCCAGTTGCCAGAAGCTACGGTACTGTCTGTTAATGATGTCTTTAGGGACGTTTCGATTAGTGTAAATGGGATTTCACCCTACGTGACAATTTCTGTTTCTAATAATAGTACCGATGGATTTATACATCAAATGGTTCTCACAAAAGAGCCAGAGAAAGAATATTATCAGAACGGAGATAAAGTACGTATTGTTGCGTCATTTTCCGATAGTGACGCTTTAAATATGAAATATGCACTAGATGTTGCAAAAGATGAGTGCTATCAGGAGATCACAATTGCTAATACGGATGAGTACGTTGTGAATTCTATGCAACTGTCAGGAGATGTGCTGCAAAAGGCAATTGAACATGGAAAAACACTATTTACTGATGCAAATACCTATGGAGTCCGTATTTTTTGTGAGGCGAAACTGGTACCAGTATATATCAATAAGAAAGCGACATTTGAATGGGTGAATCCAGCCATATTATCCGCCTATTTAAAGTGCGTAAAACCCGATGCAGCAGGCCAGATTACGAATCATTATAATAATCTGGATTGCATCTATGTAGTAAAACTAACGCAAGCGGATGGAGTTACCTGTGACGCAGAGGCGATTGTAAGATATACAAATTTAGTAATTCATTCGGATGGAACATGTGATGTTGATCTTGAATCTGGTAATTTAATTTCTGCTTCTTTTAATAATTCGAGCATTAAAGAAAATGCAGTTGATAGTGAAGCGGAGGATTATAATATTGAGAAACTGGATATTAGCGGGTATTGATAAAATCTTACTTTTCTCATCTTGATTCTCACAAAATAGGTGATATAATAAAAATACAAAGATAAAAACACGTCCCGGTAGGTAGTCCGGGAGCAACGGAAACGTTGTCAGTAACCTGCCTCCTTGGTTGTCCATTCTTTGTTCATTAAATCTTAAAGGAGGGATTATAATGAACAAAGCAATAGGAAGGCTACTGGTATATTTTGATAACCCCTTTTGGGTAGGAGTTTTTGAACGAGTAGAAAATGGAAAATTATCTGTTTGCAAAGTTACTTTTGGGGCAGAACCGAAGGACTACGAAGTTCTAAGATTTATTCTTCAGAATTACTATCAGCTTACATTCAGCCCATCGGTGGAAGCGGTAAGTGAAATTAAGGAGAACATAAATCCAAAGCGATTGCAAAGAGAAGTGAAAAAACAGATTCAGAATGTAGGGATTGGAACAAAATCTCAGCAAGCATTAAAATTGCAGCAGGAACAAAGAAAACAAGAAAGAAAAATATGCTCACGGGAACAGCGGGAGTCTGAAAAAGAATTTCAGTATGAAATGAAACAGCAGAAAAGAAAAGAGAAGCACAAGGGCAGGTAACTGTTCCTGTGCTTCTTTTATAAAAATAAAAAATTAAATAATTGAAATAGTATTGACACAGAAAAAGAAACGGTATATGATACTAAACAAATAAAGACATAAACCTATGAGAAAGAGGAGTAGGTTAAAGAGTCGGATTTCAGAGAGCTGTCGGTGGTGGGAAGGCAGTATTCGAACTTTAATTGAATGGGCTTTCGAGGGCAATCCGAAATAGTAGTAGGAATTGCCGGGATCCGTACCCGTTACCAATTCGGCATATATGATAGTATATGATAAAGTGGATGGAAATCATCAATTTGAGTGGTACCGCGATAATAAGAATCTTATTAGCGCCTCAAGCATAAGCTTGAGGCGTTTTTTGCGCGATCAGCAGACCGACTGCACCACTAGATGAATTTGCATCATTCTGCTTGCAGAAAATGATGCAAATTCACCTAGTGGTATACGAGGGAGCAACGCGACCGAGAAATTGCGAAGCAATTTGGCAGGTGGTCGTAAGGAATGACCGAGAAATTGCGAAGCAATTTGGCAGGTGTACCACCTATCTCATGGGATTGTCACAATCAAAAAGGAGAATAAAATAATGAAAAAGAAAATCGTAGCAACAATTTTAACAGCAGTAATGGTAGTAACAGCACTTTCAGGATGTGGAAGTACAGCAGCAAAAGGATCTGATTCCACTACTTATACAGTAGGTATCTCACAGTTTGCAGAGCATGGTTCCTTAGATAACTGTAAAGAAGGATTTTTAGCAGGTTTAAAGGCAGCTGGAATTGAAGAGGGAAAAAATCTTAAGGTTTTATTTGATAATGCGCAAGCCGATACAGGAACAGCTGGTACCATTGCAGATAATTTTGTATCACAGAAAGCAGATTTGATCTGTGCAATTGCAACTCCAAGTGCAATGAGTGCTTATAATTCCTGCATGAATTCAGAAATTCCTGTTATTTATACAGCAGTATCAGATCCTGTTTCCGCAGGGCTTGCAAATGCAGATAAAACTCCAGCAGGTAATGTTACAGGTACATCAGACGCTCTACCTGTTACAGAGCAGCTTAAAATGATTCGTGAAATATTACCAGATGCAAAAAAAATTGGTATTATCTATACAACAAGTGAAGCAAATTCTTGCAGCACAATCGAAGAATACAAAGCAAATGCAGGTGATTATGGCTTTGAAATCGTAGAGTCTGGTATCAATACGGTTGCTGATGTATCAATTGCAGCTGCAGATTTAGTAGAAAAAGTTGACTGTATCACAAATTTGACGGATAATACAGTAGTATCTGCATTACAAACACTTCTTGATTCTGCAAATGCAAAGGGTATCCCAGTATTCGGAAGTGAAGTAGAACAGGTAAAGAATGGATGTTTAGCTTCCATGGGACTTGATTATTATAAATTGGGAGAACAGACAGGAGTTATGGCAGCAAAAGTATTATTAGGCGAGAGTAAAGCATCTGATATGCCATATGAAGTGATTACAGAAGCAAGTCTTTATATTAATAACAAAGTAGCAGAGAATGTAGGAATTACATTTCCAGAAGGTTATACGGAGAAGGCAGCAGAAAGCTTTGATGAAATCGTAGTAGAATAAAGGTGGATTAGAAATGACATTACTATTAAGTATCCTGGAACAGGGTATGATTTATGCCATTATGGCATTAGGCGTTTACATTACTTATAAAATTTTAGATTTTCCAGATTTGACCGTTGATGGCAGCTTCCCTTTGGGAGCTGCCTTAACGGCTGTTTTAATATCAAAAGGAGTAAATCCGTTATTAACGCTTCCAATAAGCTTTTTGGCTGGTGCAATTGTGGGAGTTTTTACAGGGCTCATTCATGTAAAATTAAAAGTACGGGATTTACTATCAGGTATTATTATGATGACAGCCTTATATACGGTAAATTTGAGAATCGCAGGTCGTGCAAATCTTCCCATTTACAATATGCCAACAATTTTTGATAATGAGCTTATTAATTCATTAATCCCAAAGGAAATTGCACCGCTTAAAACATTATTCGTAATTTTGATTGTCACCTATATTAGTAAATATTTATTGGATTGGTATTTATCTACGAAATCCGGGTATATGCTTCGTGCAGTTGGCGATAATGATACCTTAGTGACAACCCTTGCAGTAGATAAAGGACTTGTGAAAATCGTAGGCTTATCGATTGCGAATGGTCTTGTTACGTTAAGTGGGTGTGTTTATGCACAACAACAGAGATATTTTGACGTATCCATGGGTGTTGGAACGGTAGTAATCGGACTGGCAAGTGTTATTATTGGAACAAGTCTTTTCAAAAAAATTACGCTATTTCGAGTGACTACAAGCGTTGTGATTGGCTCAGTCATTTATAAGGCTTGTGTTGGTTTTGCAATTAGCAGAGGATTTCCCGCAAGTGACCTGAAATTAATTACGGCAGTATTATTTTTAGCAATATTGGTTTTTAGTATGGAAAAGAAGGGAAAGAGAAATGCTTGAACTCAAAGAGATAAGTAAAATTTATAATCCTGGTTCTGTTAATGAAATGTGTCTGTTTGATAAATTTAATCTAACAGTGAAAGAAGAAGAGTTTGTCTCTGTAGTGGGCAGTAATGGTTCAGGTAAAACTTCCTTACTCAATATCATTTGTGGAAATATTCCTGTAGAAGGCGGAAAAATTGTTATTGATGGAGATGATATTACAAACAAGAAGGATTTCAGAAGGTATCAAAGGATAGGCAGAGTTTATCAGAATCCTGCTCTGGGTACCTGCCCTGGCATGACAATCTTAGAGAATATGTCTCTTGCAGATAATAAAGGGAGTGCATATAATCTTACAAGAGGCTGTAATAAAGATAAAAAGGATATCTATGCGGATAGCTTAAAACAATTAGGCCTCGGTCTTGAGGATAAAATGCAGACGAAGGTAGGATCATTATCAGGTGGTCAGAGACAGGCACTTGCCTTACTCATGTCAACTATGACTTCCATCGATTTTTTGATTCTTGACGAGCATACGGCTGCACTAGATCCGAAAACGGCAGAAATTATCATGATGCTTACGGACAAAATCGTGAAGAGTAAAAAGCTCACCACCATTATGGTAACACATAATTTAAGATATGCAGTTGAGTATGGAAATCGTTTGATTATGATGCATGAGGGAAAGTCAGTATTTGACCGAAGCGGGGAAGAAAAGAAACAGACCGATATTGAAGAAATCATGGGACTCTTTAATAAAATCAGTATTGAATGTGGAAATTAGATAGGGTATTTTAATGATAGAAAGGAGCGGTCTATGAATTATTTGGAAGATTTAGGAGAAAGAGCCAAAGCGGCAGCAACGATTATGAATACAATGAGTACTGAGTGTAAGAATCGTGGCTTATCTCTGGCAGCAGATGCATTAGTGAATCATGCAGAAGTAATCATACAGGAAAATGATAAGGATGTACAAAAAGCCACGGAGAACAGAATGAAACCCGCCATGATAGACCGTTTACGATTAAACAAAGAACGGATTGAAGCAATGGCATTAGGGCTAAAGCAATTGATTGAATTAGATGACCCGGTTGGAAGAGTATTAGATCATTTTGAAAGGCCAAATAAGCTGATTGTTGAGAAGAAGAGTGTTCCGATGGGGGTCATTGGAATTATTTATGAATCGAGACCGAACGTAACTGCGGATGCATTTGGTCTTTGCTTTAAAGCTGGTAATGCAGTGATTTTACGAGGCGGCAGTGATGCGATTCAATCCAATATGGCAATTGTAAAAGTAATCAGGGATGCACTTTCAAAGAATGGTCTGCCAATTGACGCGTTATTATTATTAGAGGATACCTCAAGGGAAACAGCCAATAAATTTATGAAATTAAAGAAGTACGTGGATTTATTAATTCCTCGTGGCGGAGCAGGACTAATTAAAAGT
This sequence comes from Lachnospiraceae bacterium, assembly GCA_028694115.1. Next base: position 12,574 of record JAQUUB010000031.1, on the reverse strand, counting down.
GTAGTAGAAAACAGCACCATTCCGGTAATCGAAACGGGTATAGGAAACTGCCATATCTATGTGGATGAGAGTGCCGATCTTCAAATGGCTGTGGATATCATTGATAATGCTAAGACACAAAGAATGGGTGTATGCAACGCATGCGAATCGCTTGTGATCCATCGAACAATAGCGAAATCAGCAATTCCACTTATTTGCGATAGACTTCATGGAAAATCAGTAGAGGTTCGCGGATGTGAAGCCTCAAGAACAGAGTGTCCTTGCATTGTACCGGCAACAGAGGAAGACTATGCAACGGAATACTGTGATGCAATCATCTCTATGAAGGTGGTAGATACCTTTGATGAGGCAATTGCACATATTAATAAATATACGACCCATCATTCAGAAGCCATTATCACTCAGGATATGGAGAATGCAGAAAGATTCCTGAATGAAATTGATGCGGCTGCAGTTTACGTAAATGCATCCACACGTTTTACAGATGGCTTTGAATTCGGATTTGGTGCAGAAATAGGCATTAGTACACAGAAACTTCATGCCAGAGGGCCTATGGGATTAGAAGCTTTGACATCTTATAAATATACCATTCATGGGAATGGTCAGACAAGACCATAGATATCCTTTTAGCTATTGCTCCCCATATTTTTCTTCGCAGTATTGGCAACGGTAAATTTCTTTTTTCTCGTCTGTCAGGATAAAAATCTGGGTGAGCTCCTGCTCAATGGATGTAATACAACGAGGGTTTTTACAACGGATCACGTTGACAATTTTCTTTGGGAGAACGAGCTTTGGCTTATCGTAGATTTCCCCATCTTTTATCACATTCACTGTAATATTGTGATCTATAAAGCCTAGAATATCGAGATCCAGGGTATCAATTGGACACTCCACTTTCAGAATATCTTTTTTCCCCATTTTATTACTTTTTGCGTTTTTAATGATAGCAACACAGCAATCTAATTTATCAAGTCCAAGGTTGTTGTAGAGGATCATTCCTTCACCCTCTTTTATATGATCTAGTACAAATCCTTCTTCAATTTTTCCTACATTTAACATGATTTTCTATCCTTTCAAACTTCAGAGTCAGTAAGCGGTTTTCGTTATCTTTTACACTGTAATTTCCAGTAAAGTGAGTATGAGTGCCATTCGAACATACATACCGTACTGTACCTGCTTAAAATAAACCGCTCTTTTATCATCATCTACCTCCACAGATATTTCGTTGACGCGTGGAAGAGGATGGAGTACAAGCATATCCTCGCGTGCCATATTCATTTTTGCCTTATCCAGGACATAAAAATCCTTTAAACGGACGTAATCTTCCTCATTGAAGAAACGTTCTTTTTGAACACGGGTCATATAAAGCAGATCAAGTTCTGGCATAATGCCTTCTAAATGAGTGACCTCCTTATATTCAATTTTATTTTTATCAAGAACATCCTCTCTGATGTATCCAGGGATTTTCAGTTCGTCAGGAGAGATAAAGATGAACTTCACATTATCATATCTTACAAGTGCTTTAATGAGGGAATGAACGGTACGACCAAATTTCAAATCTCCGCATAAACCAATGGTCAAATGATCTAAGCGTCCTTTTAAAGAACGAATTGTTAATAAGTCAGTCAGTGTCTGGGTGGGATGCTGATGGCCACCATCTCCTGCATTGATGACAGGAATGGAGGATTTCGTGGAAGCTACCATGGGTGCACCTTCTTTTGGATGACGCATAGCGCAGATGTCTGAATAACAGGATACCATTCGAATCGTATCAGATACACTTTCTCCTTTCGAAGCAGAAGAAGAGCTTGCAGAAGCGAATCCCAGTGTTTGTCCGCCTAAATGAAGCATAGCAGATTCAAAACTCAATCTTGTTCTTGTACTTGGCTCATAAAAAAGGGTAGCTAATATTTTTCCATCACAGGTATGGGCATATTTTGCAGGGTTTGCTTCAATATCTCCAGCTAAGTCAAGTAGTTTGTCAAGTTCTTCCACTGAAAAGTCAAGTGGACTCATTAAATGTTTCATATGTTACCTCCAAATTTTATTTATCGACTATTTTTATGCCTAAAAATGGAAGAGAAAAAATATTCTCTTCCATTATATATTATATATTACTTATAAATTAATAAATCAGATATAGACTTTCTTTTTGGTGCTTCAGGTGATTCTGCTGGATGACCAATACAAATAATATTAACTAATTCTCTATCATCAGGAATTTGTAATAAATCAATAATTTTATCATCATCAAAAATACCCATGATAACAGTTCCAAGACCATATGCATGAGCGGCTAAACAAAAAGTCTGTGCTGCACACCCAGCATCAAACATGAGCCATGTATCTTTACGATCGGTTGTAAAAGAACCATCTTTTTCAATACCACTTCTACCTTTTAAAGCGGTTATTGCAACAAGCATAGGTGCTTTACTCATTGTATTACCATTATATACAAAGGAAGAGGTACATTCTTTGGCAATTCGGTCCTTTGTAGCAGAATCATCAATAGCAACATAATGAACGACCTGTGTATGTTTCCAAGAAGGTGAATAGGAAGCAGCTTCCACGATTTTTTCCAAAACCTCATGTGATACAGGTTCCTCAGTAAAATTACGAATACTTCTACGGCCATAAATACAATCTAATGCATCCATAAATATTTTATCCCTTCCTTTCAAAATTCTTATTCCTAATTATATAGTAAGAGTATAAAAATTTCAATGAAAAAAATGAGAAAGTGTGGTACAATAAATTCAAATTAAAGTTTGTTCAAAAGAGAATAAAAATATTAAATCGTTCGATTTTCAATAGTTGAAAGGACGCGTAGAAAAAGGAGAAATCATGGCATTTATAGAAAAAAAACGTATTTTATTTTTGGGGTTACCCTGGACATTTACAAAATATAAAATTGACGAAGCAATCATAACGATTGATCAGGGATTATTACATACTGAGGAAAATGACTGTTATATGTATAAAATTCAAGATGTAAAATTAAATACTTCGTTTCTGGAAAGAATATGTGGTCTTGGTACGATTACTTGTTATACTGGAGATGTGACAAATCCTAAACTAGAGCTTATACATATTAAAAATTCAAAATTAATTAAAAATTATATTTTAGAAACATCGGAAATGGAAAGAAGAAAACGCCGCACCTTAAATACACAGAATATCGGAGTTGATGAAATCGATGATACAGATGCAGCGTTTTAATATAAATAGGATGGAATTACTTATTTTTTAACACTTTCTCAAATAAAAGCCCGGTGAGAAACCACCATATGGCGTAGTCCACACGGATTACGCCATTTATATTGTGCTTGGCTCGACTATAATCCCAGGGACAGACTCCTTTTTTCTTTAAAAAATTTCCACTTAGATACTCCACTATAAAAATGGTTATCATATAAATTGTTCCGCGAAGAGCAACTGATTTGTCTTTTAAAATTTTAAACAGTGGCATGAGGAAAGCTGCCATACCGTAGATTGGAAACATCCAAATGGATGTGTTTCCCTTCAATTGCAGTTCTCGACGTCGGAAGGAATCACAGGCTGTAAAAATGATTTCGAGGCACCAGCCTAATGTACCACAGTAAATAAATTTTTTTATCATAACAAAAGTATTTCCTCCCGAGGTATTTTTTATGTATTCTTTTTGTGGTACACTTGCAAATAGAAAATGTGCTTGTGCCACTGGAGCGGCATGTAAGGAAGTATGGTGAGTAAGATTGAATTATCAAGAAGCAAGAGATTTTATAGAAGAAACAAATCAATATGGCAGTGTTCTGGGTCTTGCTGGAATCAGAGAACTTTGCAGGCGACTCAAAAATCCACAAAATGAATTGAAATTTGTTCATATTGCTGGAACAAATGGAAAAGGATCTACGCTTGCATATCTTTCTACAATTATAAAGGAAGCAGGTTACCACGTAGGAAGATATTTATCACCAACCGTATTTTCTTATGAAGAAAAAATGCAGGTGAATGAAAGACCGATTAGTAAAAGGAAGCTATCTCAGCTGATGGGGTGTGTAAAGCAGGCCTGTGAGGAAATGGTAGCAGACGGATTTTCACATCCGACTACTTTTGAAATCGAAACGGCTCTTTCCTTTTTGTTTTTTTTAGACCAGAAGTGTGACATTGTGGTACTTGAGACAGGGCTGGGTGGGACTCTCGATGCAACGAATCTGATTGAGACAACGGTACTAAGTATCATTACGCCCATTTCCATGGATCATATGTGGATTTTAGGTAAGACATTAACAGAGATTGCAGAGAAAAAGGCAGGAATCATAAAAAATCGTTGTCCTGTCGTGTCTGCGAAGCAGCCAAAAGAGGCTATGGATGTCATTGTACGAAGTGCAAAGGAAAGAGGGTGTTCACTTACTATTGCAAATGCTGAGAGAGCAAGCAAGATTGTATATGGATTTCCAACACAGTCTTATGATTATCATTCTGTGCATGGGAATTATAAAAAGGTAACAATTTCTTTAGCTGGTACCTTTCAAATAGAAAACAGTATTTTAGCAATTGAGGCAGCAGAAGTTCTAAATGAAAGTGGTTTTCCAATTACAAAAGAGCAGATTTTTTGTGGACTGAATAAGACTTCATGGTTTGGTCGTTTATCAAAGATTTCAGACAAACCGCTTTTTTTAATTGATGGAGCACATAATGAGGCAGCTGCCAGGGAATTAAGCAATTCTATCGAACAGTATTTTACAAATCGTAAAATCATCTATATAATGGGAGTGTTAAGTGACAAGGAGTATGATAAAATTATTGATTTAACTGCGTCTTTCGCATCTCATATTATCACGGTGACAACGCCGAATAATAGCAGAGCCCTGCCAGCATATGATCTGGCACAGGCAGTAAAACGCGTCAATAAAAATGTAACATGTGCAGATAGTTTGCAGGAGGCTGTGGAAATGAGCTTTCTGTTAGCCGAAAAACGGGATCTTATTATTGCATTTGGATCCTTGTCATACCTAGGGGAAATAACTACAATTGTAACAAACAGAAATCAAATGAGGAGTGACTCACATGGTAGACAAAAATAAGATAGAAGAAGGAGTCAGACTGATTCTAGAAGGAATCGGCGAAGACATTCATCGAGAAGGGTTACTGGATACTCCGGAGAGAATTGGTAGAATGTATGAAGAAATCTTCGGCGGACTTTATGAGGATGCTGGTGTTCACCTTAATAAGACCTTTCATGCAAAGGATAATAAAATGATTGTGGAAAAGGATATTACCTTTTACTCCACATGTGAACATCATTTAATGCCCTTTTATGGAAAGTGCCATGTGGCATATATTCCGAATGGAAAAGTAGTCGGGCTTAGTAAGCTCGCAAGAACCGTTGAAGTTTATGCAAGAAGACCACAGATTCAGGAACAACTAACGGCGCAGATTGCAGATGCTATTATGGAACATCTGGATGCGAAGGGAGCAATGGTCATGATGGAAGCAGAACATATGTGTATGACCATGCGTGGAGTTAAAAAACCAGGAAGCGCAACTGTAACGATTGTTACAAGAGGCGAATTTGAAGAAAATAACAGCTTAAAGAATACTTTTTTCCAAATGGTGAGATAGATGGAACGGGTGAATTTGATTTTAGAGGATTATGAATATAGAGAGCACTGTAAACGCATTAAGAAGCTGGAAAAGGATCGTATCTTTTGTAAACACGATATGGTACATTTCTTAAATGTTGCAAGGATTGCCATGATTCTAAATCTACAGGAGGAGCTTTCTATTCCGCAGGAAGTGATTTATGCGGCCGGGCTATTACATGATGTAGGAAGAGATGTACAATACCTTGAGAAAATCCCTCATGAAATTGCAAGTAGTAAAATAGCACCTGATATTTTAAAAAGAACAGGATTTTCCGACAATGAAATCATACAGATCATCGATGCAATCCGCAATCATAGAACGGAAGAGATTGCAAAGGAAAAGAATCTAAGTGGAATCCTTTACCGTGCAGATAAGCTTTCAAGAGAATGTTTTTGGTGTGAAAGTGAGAAGCTTTGTGACTGGAAGGATGGGAAGAAGAATAGAAAGGTTGTATATTGATGATTATTGGAAACCGGGAGTTTGAATTAAATAAAAAAACATATGTTATGGGAATCTTGAATGTGACGCCAGATTCCTTTTCCGACGGGGGCACGCATAATACCATGGACAGTGCTCTTTTTCATACAGAAAGAATGATTACTGAGGGAGCTGATGTGATTGATATTGGAGGAGAATCAACGAGACCAGGGTTCACTCTGATTGACTCAAAGGAAGAAATGGAACGCGTCTGTCCCATGATTGATAAAATTAAGTCAAGATTTAATATAACAATTTCGATAGATACTTACAAGGGCGAGGTAGCAGAAGCAGCCATTCAATCAGGAGCAGATCTTGTAAATGATATCTGGGGACTTAAATATGATAATAAAATGGCAGAGGTAATTGCACGGAGTCAGGTACCCTGCTGTTTGATGCATAATCGTAAAGAAGCGGAGTATCAAGACTTTTGCAAGGAGGTCTGTCAGGATATGGAGGAAACCCTCTTTATTGCAGAACGAGCGGGAATTAGAAAAGATAAGATTATCTTAGACCCAGGGGTAGGCTTTGCAAAATCTTATGAGCAGAATTTACTTGTTATGAAAAAAATCAAAGACTGTATGCCTGCTGATTATCCCATCCTGTTAGGTACATCCAGAAAATCTGTGATTGGACTGACACTTGACCTGCCAGTAACGGAGCGGGTAGAAGGTACCATTGCCACGAGTGTATGGGCAGTGATGCAGGGATTTGCATTTGTGAGAGTTCATGATGTAAAAGAAAATGTAAGAGCAATCCGAATGACAGAAGCAATCCTACATCAAGGAATGTAAGATTGCTTCTGTAGGAGTCAAAATACTAGAAATCTACAAAAAAACAATATTAATTCATGATTAAATAAATTTATGAGAAGAGGATATTATGTTGGATAAAATCAAAATCGAAAATCTAGAGGTGTTTGGAAATCATGGCGTTTTCAAAGAAGAGACGGTACTAGGGCAAAAGTTTTTGGTTTCTGTAATTCTGTACACTGACACCAGAGCAGCTGGAATGACGGATCATCTTGAAAAGTCTGCCCACTATGGTGAGGTCTGTCATTTGATTACGCAGTATATGAAAAGCAATACCTTTCAATTAATTGAGTCTGTGGCAGAGCATACGGCCAGAGAGGTCTTATTACATTTTCCTACTGTAAAGAAGATTCAAATGGAAATCAAGAAGCCATGGGCACCCATTGGACTGCCGTTAGAAACAGTTTCTGTTGAGATTGAAAGAGGATGGCATCAGGTATTTATTGCAATTGGGTCGAATATTGGAGATAAAGAACAGTACTTAAATCAGGCAATCAAGGAACTAAGTGAAAATGCAGAAATTCGTGTGAATAAGGTATCTGACTATATAAAGACAAAACCCTATGGATACACAGAGCAGGAAGATTTTTTAAATGGAGCCATCGAGATAGAAACGGTATATGCACCAGATGAATTATTAGAGGTACTCCACGCAATCGAGCAAAATGCTGAGCGCAAACGAGAAATCCATTGGGGGCCACGTACACTGGATCTTGATATTCTGTTATTTGGTGATGAAGTAATAGAGACAGAGGAGTTGACAATCCCTCATGTGGATATGGCGAATAGGAATTTTGTATTACAGCCTATGAGTCAGATTGCACCCAATAAAAGACATCCCATAAATGGGAAGACGATGAAAGAGATGTATTATAGACTGGTGAAAGAGCAGTGTACGTATTAATGTAACCATATTTTGAAGTTGCATTAATAGGCTCAAAAATTCCATTCATAACAATTTCTGGCTCTGTACCATCTGTACGTAAAATGCTATTAAATAGGTAAGTATACTGTTGATATAAATGTAAAAAAATGGTAATATTCTCATTATAGGGAGGATAAAATTTTGGCTAGAAAAAAAAGACTTATTAGGATGTTAGTTGCATTAGTTGTAACAACCTGTTTAGTTGCATCACAATCATTTACTGCATTTGCATCAAATACTTCATCAGTGAGTCAGCAACAGTTAGGTGTCTTGTGTGATGGGATGGAAAGTATTGTTGTACAGTTGGAAAATCTAGGGTTATCACAAAAAGATATTAGTGATTTGTTCGAACTTTCACCACGAGAAGATGCATTTTACCAACAAACATATGCACATACTATAGTTTATAATGGAAATTTTGCTATAGAACAAAATGAGCACGGTTCTAAAAAAACTGCAGATATAATACAAATAGAACGTATGGAGAATATTTATGGAGTAGCACTACAATACTTTGATTCAATCTATTATGAAGGAGATAAATCAGATGAAGATGACTTTGGAAGCTACTTAACGTATTTATATATGTCACATTATATTGATGGACCGAGAAGAGCACCAACGGAGAATGATTTTCCAGATATTATTTCAAATAGGGATATAAGAGCATATAAGCAGTTTATGGGAAGTACACATCTTTCAAATTGGGCAAATAGTGTTTCATCTTTTGGAAGTGCATTATATTCGGATTTTGATTATCCTGGGTCCTTAACAGCCATAAATACAGTCAATCAAACAATTAGTCAAGGGGTTAATGCAGTGACAATGGAAGCTGTTGATGGATACAATACCGCATTGGCATTAAATAAGGTTACACCTCTTATAAAAAATTATATAGTTGAGCACCATCCGACAGCAACAAGCGATACTGAATTAATAGATGGTACATTAGCATACGTTAAAAGTCAATTGTCGGTATTAGATTTTTATGAAAACTACGATAAAAATGTTACAGATGAAATCGTCAAAATCATAGCAACTACGTTTATAAGTGCTATATTCAGTAGCATTTCACTTATGGGAGTATTTGTATCTGCCATACAACCCTTTGTATATGAATGTTCAGGTTTCGTACAGAGGGTGGCATTAGTAAACTTGCAGTATTCATTTAGTGGGCGATATGTAGTTAGAATGGGAATTTATTTAGGATCCTAATAATTATTCCAGTACAGGTGCATCAAACGCCTGTACATCAATTGCTCCTGAAACAGGTGTTTTATAAACTGGTGCGGGAACATTAAATTCACTAAAGTAAACATATTTAGATGTTGCATTAATATGCTCAAAGTTTCCATTCATAACAATTTCTGGCTCTGTGCCATCTGTACGCATTCTTTTGAGAGCAGGCTCAGTCGTGCTGTTTTTCTGATAATAAATATATTCCCCAGCTAAATTATAAGTATCAATGCGGTCATCTGTTAACTTGATATCTTCACCAGATGAAAGACAATAGCGATATAATTTGTAGTCGTCTTGCACATTCATATAGTAAACATAATCGCCATCAGCAGTAGGATTCCAAACAGCTCCTTCATAAATAGTAGAAATCTCTTCTGTTGCGGTATCAAGCATGTAAAGATAATGGTCATTCTTTGTTCCAGCAAAAAAAATGCAGCCATCTTTCACAGAGGATGGATCGATAATATAGTCGGCTATCTGAAGATTCTCTTTTTTATCAATTTTTGTTTTATAAAGGGTGACAGCATCGGTATCTCCGTAGTGCTCATAATAGAGATAGTTCCCGGCCAGCGAGATGGTACAGGAAGGGTCTCTTGTTAGGCAGGTAATTTGTCTGCCTGATTTTTTTGCCCGGTAAATGCCGACCATACGTCCAGCAAAACCAAGGTTCGCACTTGCACGGCTGGAATCTTGATAATAATAAAGATAAGAGCCTGCACTATTGATGTAGGTAACATGATAATCAAGTATTTTTTTAAAATCAGTTTCATCAGGGGTCATGGAATAAAGAGCGTTTCCATCATAGGGATTGCTGAAATACACAAGCCCTTCATCTTCACAGAATAATCCTTTATTATAAAGGTTACCCGCTGTATTGCCTGTAGCATCTGCATCATTATATTTTACTCTTCCCATATAGAAAGATAAGAAGGAGCCCCCAACTAGTAGAAGAAATACTATAAAAATCAATATTGTTGCTTTTTTACTCATTTTAACTCCATTCCTGCGGATTCTATTTACACTGTTCAAGTATCTTATCGTCTGCACATTTTTATATATTTATTATAGGAATATTATAGGAGATGTAAGGTGTATTTTCAAGCAAATAAGTTGCTTATTACGAAAGAATGTAATAAAATATTTAAATACAAAATGAACAAAGAGTAGACAGGAGCTAAGGAATGGATTTACAGGAATGTAGAAATAAATTGGATGTCATTGATGAAGAAATTGTAAAGCTTTACGAAGAAAGAATGGATATTTGTAAAGAGGTAGCAGAATATAAAATTGAATCTGGTAAAAATGTATTAGATCCATCGAGAGAAAAAGAGAAAATTGCAAATGTAAAAGCGCTCACTCATAATGAATTTAATAGTCATGGAATAGAAGAACTTTTTGAGCAAATCATGTCAATGAGTCGCAAATTACAATATGGCATGCTGGCAGAACGAGGAAGGATAAACAAGCCTCCCTTTATTCCAATTGAGGACTTAGAGAGGGAACGGGCCAAAGTAGTATTCCAGGGTACGGAGGGCTCCTATAGTCAGGCAGCAATGTTTGCATATTTTGGAGAAAAGGTTCAGAACTTTCATGTAGATACCTTTCGTGATGCAATGCGTGCAATTGATGAGGGGATGGCAGATTACGCCGTTCTTCCCATTGAGAATTCCAGTGCGGGAATTGTAAGTGAAAATTATGATTTATTAGTAGAATTTGAAAATTATATTGTTGCAGAACAGATTATTAAGATTGATAACTGCCTAATGGGTTTAAAAGGAGCTACGGAGTCTGATATTAAGACGGTCTATTCTCATCCACAGGCTTTGATGCAATGTTCCAAATATCTGGATACGCATAGAGAATTTCAACAAATCAGCTTTGCGAATACGGCAATGGCTGCAAAGAAAATTGTAGAGGATCAGGACCTTACGCAGGCAGCAATTGCAAGTAAGACAGCTGCAAAATGTTATGGACTTGAAATCATAAAAGAACAAATCAATCAAAGCAGTGGAAACTCTACGAGATTTATGATTGTAACGAATCAAAAGGTTTACAAAAAGGATGCAAAGAAAGTAAGCATCTGCTTTGAAGTACCCCATCAGAGTGGTTCCTTATATCATATTTTATCTCATTTTATCTATAATAATTTAAATATGAATAAAATTGAGAGCCGTCCATTAGAGGATCGTCCATGGGAATATCGCTTTTTCATTGACTTTGATGGAAATTTAAATGACAGTGGGGTAAGGAATGCATTGCGAGGACTGCGGGAAGAAACCAGAAATATGAAAATATTAGGGAATTATTAATCGATACAATACAATACGACAATGCAGAAGAAAAAATGACGGGAATGGAGACAAAAAGAAATGAGAATACAGGAACTAATGGTGTACAAGAATTTCAAACGCCAGGATATCTTAGAGGATATGTGCTGGCTTTTAGAACACACCGAGGATGAATACTACAACATGGAGGATAAAAGAGCACTTCTCTATGATGTTTGTCATCGATTAGTAGAGCTATCAAATGAGTATGGATTTGAAGGGAATGTATGGCATTGCTTTTTAGCTTACCTACTTGTTAATAATGAAAATGCATTCAGTACATCGTGTGAAATTGTTGGAAAAATAAAGGGGAGCATTAATAAAGTGGCTTCTCATGATTTCAACATTTTTAGGGAATTGTTTTCAGCAGATTTAGATGGCTTAGAGGAAAAGCTATCCACTGACTGTCTTGGCATCTTAAAGGATTATGAGCCTTGCAATGAACAAGGAAAGGCATTTAATCAAAGAATCAGAGATCGTATCTGCGAATTAGCAGTAAAGCTTCAAGGAGTTACAAATGATGAAGAATTCAAGGAATGTATGACGGAATTTTATCATGATTTTGGTGTTGGCAAATTTGGTTTACATAAAGCTTTTCGCATTAAGCATGAAGCAGAAGAGGTTGTAATTGAACCAATAACGAAAATTTTACATGTAAATTTAGAAGACCTGGTAGGATATGAAATCCCAAAACAAAAATTAATCAATAATACAGAAGCATTTGTGGAGGGAAGAAAAGCAAATAATTGCTTGCTTTTCGGTGATGCAGGAACTGGAAAATCTTCCAGTATTAAAGGAATCCTAAATCAATATTATGATCAGGGATTGCGTATTATAGAAGTATATAAACATCAGTTTCAGGATCTAAATGATGTGATTGCGCAAATTAAAAATAGAAATTATAAGTTTATTATTTATATGGATGATTTATCGTTTGAAGAATTTGAAATAGAATATAAATACTTAAAGGCAGTAATTGAGGGTGGATTAGAAAAGAAACCTAGTAATGTTCTCATTTATGCGACTTCCAATCGTAGACAGGTAGTGTCAAATTTACTACCTTCTCTTTTTATCTAAACCCTTGAACTTTCTGGTTTTGCATCACTTTTTACATTAAAAAAGCAATGACCTCCCTTTTCGTGTATAATTAGTTCACCACAAACAAA